>JAIBCL010000024.1 GCA_019694165.1 Verrucomicrobiaceae bacterium
AGGAGGGCCGGAAGTGAGTCTGATTCCGAGAACGAGGGCGAACAAAACGGATGCAGGCAACGGCTCGAATGGCATCTGTCGTGTCATCGACGCTTCCCGCTCGCCGTCGCCTGATCCGAGACGTTCGCCCAACCAACAGCGTCACCTTCACGGCACAAAACTCAACCCTCATTCAACATGAAGCAGCACCTAGCGAGTCTTTTGGCAGCTCCAATTTTTTTGGTCAGCTGCGTTTCACAGCTACCCAAGAACGCTATCACAGTTGACCGACTGTCGCAGCTTGAGAGATCACCGACGCTATCCGCCCGATCTATTGAGATCAGCATCAGTCTTCACGAGAATGACAAGGTCACTGCCATGCCTTCAGTGATCACTATGGTCGGCCAACCAGCGAAGACTGTTGTGGAGAGAGAGTTCATTTACCCCACGAAGTTCGATCTAGCTGCCAGCACCCCGCCCAAAGGAGACAAGAGTTTTCCCGTAACCCCCAGCACACCTACAGCTTTCGAGATGAGAGCGCTTGGCCCGCAGATTGAGATCACACCTCGCATTCGCGGCCCTTTCATTGAGCTTACCGGCAAGTTCACTCGCACGAGTCATAGCGGTTTTGGTCGGGGAGCGGGAGAGGCGTTTTCTCCCATTGTTGACTCGACTGGACGGATACTACTCACAGAGAACAAAGTTCCATTGCCCCACTTTACCACAGAGGAGTTTCGGGTTCACGCAGTCGGCTTACCCGGCACTGAGCAGGTCATTACTTTCGAGGGACTTCAGCTTCACTTCACATGCAGAGTCGTCCGCTAGAACCAAGGGCGAACAAGGCGCTGCACCCAACAGCGGGGGCTGCTGTGTCGGCGATGACTTCCCGTAGCTCGACCGCAGGTGTCACACATCCTGCTGCCAACCCCCTCCGCCCCCAGCAGGATGTGCGCCACCTGCTAGCTTTCACCCGTTTCAACGTCTTCCCCCGCCCCCGCTGTGGGTGAGCTTGGACGTTCGGCCAACTAACAGCGTCCCTCGCCATGACCCACATGCTACGCACAGCAACAGTGATACTCGCCGCACTCCTGACCAGATCGATTGCAGCCGACCCACCCAAGGAGCTAACCAGCCTAAAGGACTCCTACATCAAGGCTAGATCAAAGGCGGTCGCGCCGATTGAGAAGAAGTATCTTGAGGCATTGATTGCCATGAAGACCAAGTTCACGAAGGCTGGAGACTTGGATGCAGCGCTTTTTGTTGATTCGGAGATCAGGGCACTTCAGCCCTCAACTGACAGCTCCACAACAACAGCTCCAACGACGACTCGCTCCGATTCCACGAACTCCAAACAACTACGATTGACCAAGGAACTGAGCGGAACGTCTTGGGACTGCGATACTTGGAAGGCTACTATGACCATGAATGCAGACGGGACAGTTACTTTCTCTGGCCCTAAGGGATCGATGACCAACTGGAAGATCACAAAAACGGGAAAGCTGGCGCTTTCCCAAGACGGAACAAACTTTAGAGAGTTCGATCTCGCTAAGGACAACATGTCTTTTGAGGCATTCTTCGGAGGTGCCCTGGACTGGAAGCGCAAGAAGCCATGACCGGCACCCACTATCTACGAACGAGGCCGAACCATGAGCGGCAGGCAACCGCTGGGGCTGCTGTGTCGGACATGGCTTTTCGTAGCCCGACCGCACTTGGCACGGCGGCTGCGTTATTGCCGTCTCCACGCTTTGCCGTAGTTCGTCAGTCCACCCTTTCGTTTGAGCTTGCACCCGCCGCGCCAAGTGCTCGCTTTACCCTCGTTCAACCCGCCACCCCGCCCCAGCGGGGCCTGCGCTAGGTCGTTCGGCCAATCAACAGCGTCCATTCCATGAACCACGCCAAGCTCAACATACTTTTAGCCTTAGTGCTGTCATCGGTTCAGGCGCAGGAGCCTGACCGCCTTCGTTCGTTAAGAGACTCCTATAGATCAGCGGTTGAGCGCACCACTGCCCCGCTCACGAATACCTATTTGACCGAGCTTGAGAAGTTGAAGACCGACCTCACCAAGAAGGGCGATCTCCAAGGAGCTTTGGCAGTTGATTCCGAGATCAAAGCTCTTTCCTCTACCGCAAAGCCGGAAGAGAGCAATGGCCCAACACCCAGCAAGGATGGTAAACACGTCAGCTTGGCTGCCAGGAAAGCCATCGAGAGGCGATTCGTGGGAAGGATGTGGGCTCAAGCCATGGACCTCAACGACGTTCGGCGTCCCTTCCTCTATTTCCGCGCCGATGGCAGCGTGACTCGCCGTGTCGCTGACAAAGGATTAGCCCACGGAAAGTGGATTATGAACGACGACGGGATTGTTGAGGTGCAGAAGATTGGTGGGCGCACCTCCTGGGTAAGTTTCGACTCCGAGACTACAGCTTCCATGTTTATGGAGCGTGGAAAGGACGCGAAACCTATACCCTACGCTGTAGCACCTGATGAACCAGACCCAGGCAAACCCTAACACCCGAACAAGGCCGAACAAAACGGATGCAGGCAACGGCTCGAAGGCTATCTGTCGTGTCATCAACGCCTCCCGCTCGCCGTCGCCTGATCCGGGACGGCGGAGAATCATGCGAGGAGCGGCCGGGTGGTGGCCGCGACGGCGGCAGGCGATTCGATGACAATATCGGCATGTTCTTGGTTGACCGATGCCGGGGCTTCGTGGCGTTATGGGCGGCATGAACTCTCAAACAAGACGGCATTTCATCGGGCAGGCGGGCATGGCGGCGGTTTCGACGATCAGCGCGCGGACGGCTCTTGGCTCGGAGGCGAACTCGAGATTGAAAGTGGGACTCATCGGCTGCGGTCAGCGGGGCACGATGATAGCGAAGCTGTTTCGCGAGAACGGCTACTGCGAGATCGCGGGCGCGGCAGACTATTTCCACGAACACGCGGCGGATGTGGCGAAGGAGCATCAGCTTGGCGATGACCGGGTGTTCTCCGGGCTTCAGTGCGCGGAGAAGATGATCGCAAAGGGGGGCATCGATGCGGTGGCGATCATCAGCCCTCCGTATTTCCATCCGATGCAGGCGAAGGCGGCGGTGGATGCGGGGCTGAATGTTTATCTGGCGAAGCCCGTCGCCGTGGATGTGCCGGGCTGCATGAGCGTGAAGGAAACAGCGGCGCGGGCGAAGGCGAAGGGGCTGATTTTCCTGATCGACTTCCAGACGCGGACGAATGAGTTCTTCGTGGAGGCGATGCGCCGCGTGCACGACGGGGCGCTGGGCGAGATCGGCCACGGTGAGGCTCTTTATCACGCGGGCCGCCTGAAACCAAAGACGGATGAGCGGACGCCGGAAGGCCGGCTGCTGAACTGGGTCTTCGACAAGAAGCTCAGCGGCGACATCATCGTGGAGCAGAACATCCACACGCTGGATGTGATGAACTGGGCGATGCAGCATGTGCCGCCGCTGCGTGTATGCGGCATGGCGGCGAGAAAAGTGCGCGTCGATGTCGGCGACAATAACGACACGTACTCGCTCGTGTATGAGTATCCGCGGAACGTCGGCATCACGTTCAGCTCCCGGCAGTTCGATGTGCCAGGCGGAGCGCCGGGTGGCATCATGAACCGGATGTTTGGCTCGAAGGGCAGCCTGCACACGGAGTACGGGGGTGACACGATGATCCGCGGCGGTGCGGCGAACTTTTATCGCGGCGGGAAGTCGCCGGGCATCTACAAAGAGGGCATCATCGCAAACATAGGCACGTTTCAGAAGTCCATCGCGGCGGCGGACAAGTCGAATCCGACGGTGGAGCCGAGCGTGCTGAGCAATCTGATCGCCATTTTCGGCCGCATGGCGGCGGAGAAGGGAGCGCCGATGACTTGGGACGAACTGATTGCGAGCAAGGCGGTGATGCAGCCAGATCTGGAAGGGCTGAAGGGGTAGGGGATGGTGACGTGAGCGCCTGGGGGAGTGCTCTGTGTTCGGTGTTTGGATGAGGGTACTTGGATCGTTGGGGGGAGCTTTTTGCGGGCGCATGTCTTCGGTGTTCAGTCCGCTGCGTGCTTGTGGGGGCCGGGTGATTCGGTCTGTTCGCCGATGCTTGTGCTGCTGCTGGCAATGGCCTTGTGCTTCGCGTTTTCTGGCGGCCGGCCTTGCCAGCGGATGTTGAGCTTGGCACCGAAATTTCCGCGCTGCCGCCAGCCGATGTAGGTGGAGATGTGGCGGTCGTGGTAGGAGGCGAAGGGGAAGAACAGGCAGTGCCAGCGACTGACGGCGAAGTTCATGCCGCCGCCGGGGCGGAAGACATCGTCGGGATACAGGCCGGTGCGGGTGGTCTTCTTGTCGGCGATGCCGATGACGTAGAAGGCGAAGTTGTGGAAGGGATTGCGCCACTGGTACTTGCGGGCGCGGCGGGGGTCGGCGGGCTTGTAGTCGGGTGGCGGCTCGGGGCAGTCCACGTTGCCAGCCCACCAGAGCGGATTCCATTTCTGCATCTTCGGCGGAGGGAGGTTCACCTTGACGGTCTGCTTGCCGCCGGGCGTGTGCTTGAGCACTTTGGCCGTCCACCGCGGCTCGCGCACCACCGTGCTGCACGAGCTGGCTGCGAGGGCGATGGCGAATGCGGCGAGGCAGCGATGCATGTGGGGATGATGAACATGACAAGCTGCTCTGGCAATGCGCGATGACTCCGGGATGCCTGACAGGCTGCTGAAAAATGCATGTGTCGCATCTTCGGGCGGGGCGGCACAGCCTGCTGCGTTGGGCGCTTTGCCGTCATCACCTGGATGGCGGCTGCACCACCCGTCTTGCAGTCCGTGCCGCCGCGCTCCGAATCTGCGTCCGCAGACCCTTTTTCAGCAACCTGCCAAGGTGCCGCGGATGGGCAGGCCGGAGAAGAGGAAAGGGTGGGAAGCAGTCGGAAGTGTCGGGCCGTGAGCGGCTGCGGTTGCCATTTTTAATCAGGACAAGCGAACAAAAGCCGCTAGGATGCGCGCGCACGTTTCCGCCGCACGCATGAGTTCAGCCGCCGCCAGCCCGATCCTCGCCTCAGGACTGATGTTTGGTTTCGCGCACGCCAGCACGCCGGTGCTGGTGGTCTGCGGCGTGTTGGTGGCGCTCTCGGCGGTGTGCTGGACGCTGATGCTCTCGAAGCTCTGGATGCTCTCGTGCGCGAAGCGGGAGGACCGGGCCTTCCGCGCCGCCTACAACCACAGTCCGCATCCCCTGGCGATCTACCAGATGCGGAAGCATCACGCGCGTGCGCCGCTGTATCACATCTACCATGCGGCGGGCCGTGAGCTGGCGTTTCATCTTCTGGGCACGGATGAGCCTGACTCCACCTTCGCCAGCCGCCTGCACAGCGCCGGGCGGATCATGCCCACCCAAATGGGCGCAGTGGCGAAGGCCATGGAGCGTGCCGCGGTCGAGGCCAGAGTGCGGCTGGAGTCGCGCCTGCCGGCGGCGGCCGCGATACTGACCGCCGCGCCTTTCCTCGGCGTGCTCGGCACAGCTTGGGGCGTGATGGAGGTGCTCGTCGCAGCATCCGGGGCGGTCGAGCCGGTGACGCTGCAAAGCCTCGCCCCCGGCCTTTGTGCCGCGCTGCTGCCGACGGTGGCCGGGTTGCTCGTGGTGCTGCCGGGCTTGTTCGCACACCGCTATCTCATCGCCCGCATCCGCGCGCTGCAGGTGCGGCATGAGCACTTCGCCAGTGAGTTCGCGTCGGTGCTCCAACGGTATTTCGTCGATCACCGTCCGACGGCTGACGAGCTGCCGAGCATCGGCTCGCTCGTGACGCCGAACATGCCGGCGTTTGGCAAGCCTGCGGCGGCGATGCCGTCATCGCCGTCTCCGCCTCCGCGAGTGGCGCGGGAAATGGTCGCCGCCGACACATGAAGCAGCACCAGGAGTCCTCGCCCGCCCTCGGCATCAGCGTGCGGCCGCTGCTGGAATCCCTCGCCTTGCTGATGCCCGTGCTCGTCGTGGTGATGATCGCGCTCGTCGCGGCGGTGCCGCCGACAGCGAGTGCGCCACCTTCGCTGAACGTGCGCGAGTCTCCGGTGCTTGCTGCCTCCGCGTCCACACCTACTGCGACGCCGGCAACGGAATCGCTTCAGCCGGTGCCGCCATCGCTGGTCGAGACTCCGCCTTCGGCACCGCTCGCTTCCACAACTGCGCAGCCATCGGGGCCGAAGTCGAAGATCACGAGCGCGGCGATCGTGCCCGCGCCGTCCGCCCCGCCAACTGCGACTGACGCCGCGCCCGCCGACGGCCAGCCGGTGCAGATCGTCCCCACGACGGATGAGAACGACGTCAGAATGAAACCGGTGAATGACGCACTCATCGAGGCATTCATGCAAAACTGGGCCGCGCCGGCCGGCGTGCCTGCCGGCCGGGCGGTTCGGTTGGAAGTGGTGGTCATGCGCGACGGCAGCTTGAAGAGCTACCTGCTCGAGTCGCCCTCCGGCCACTCGCAGCTCGACATGTCCGTGCTGCGAGCCGCCGGGCTGGTGAAGCGCCTCCCGCTGGCGTTGCCCGCCGAGTTTTCTGGCGACAGCCACATGGTCCACATGCAATTTCGCCCGCCCGTGAAATGAGATTTCCGCCGCCTGCACTGTTCACCATCATCGTTCTGTCGTGCGCGTCACACGCGAATGCGGGCGGTTGGTCGTGGAAGTTCTGGCGGAAGCCCGTCGTCGCGGTGAAGCAGGCGCCGCGCGTGCGCCTGGCCGCACTGACCGGGGCGACAGGAACGAGCGCCGAGGCGGGCCTGCGCAAAGAATTGATCCGGGCCGGCGAGGTGCTGCCCGTTGCGGCCGATGACAAGGCGGTGTTTTCTCTCGGCGGTTCTTCGGTGGGCGGCCGGATCAGTGCGCGGCTCACCGGAGAGAAAGGAAAGGAAATCTTCGAGCGCACCTACGCGGCGCCCGGGCTCGAAGACAACGTGAAGGCGCTGGCCGATGACGTGATCTACGCCATCACCGGCCAACCCGGTCTGGCCACGAGTCAGATCGCCTTCGTGAGCGACGCTTCGGGAAAAAAGCAGATTTACCTTTGCAGGGCGGATGGCACCGACGTGCAGCAGGTCACGCACGATCCGCACGGTGCGGTGTCGCCGTCGCTCTCGTATGATGCCTCCCTCCTCGTGTACACCACGTATCGGAGCGGATTTCCGATGATCCAGATGCTCGATCTGGGCGGTGGACACGAGCGGCTGCTGTCCGACTCGCCCGGCGGCGGAAGCGGCGCGGCCATCTCGCCGGACGGGCAGCGAGTGGCGATGACGCTGGGCTTCGTGGGCACGCCCGAGATTTTCGTGACGGAAGTGGGCAGTGGCAGCACGCTGTGCGTGAGCGAGACCACCGGCGTGCCGGGCAGCCCCGCCTGGCATCCCAAGGAGCCGCTCATCATGTTTTCATGCGACAATGGCCGGAGCCCCACCCTCTGGCTCGCCACCCTGAGGAAGGATGATCGCGCCCGGCCGTGGCCCACGCACCAGTCGTTTTGTACCGATCCGGAGTGGTCGCCTGACGGCACGCAGGTGGCCTTCACGGCCAAATCGGGCGGCAGTTTCTGCGTGGTGGTGAAGGACTATCCGTCGGGTGAATCGCATGTGCTCCACCGCGGCGGCGCGCAGCATCCGACATGGAGCCCGAACGGGCGCTTCATCGCCTACGTCCAGGGCGGAGCGCTCCATGTGCATGACTTGAAGACGCAGGAGCAGCGGCCGCTGCTGAAGAGCTTCGGCACCATCTCCGAACCGCGCTGGATGCGCTGAATGCGATGCGTAAGACGAGACGAACCACCGGCCGAAGCCCGAGCCTCGCTCTGCGGGCCGCCCCCGTCTTGCTCCTGTGCTCTTGCGCTTCCGTGCAGTGGCCCGTCTCACCTGGAAACCAGGTGGTGTATGCGCTTGGCAGCCGCGCCGATTTCGTGTCGCCGCTCAAGAGCCGCATGACGCCGGTGTGCCCGGCGCTCGAGTTCGACAAGGGCCAGATCAACGCCGGCCCGCGGCACGTCGAAGTGTTGCGCAGGCTCGTCGATGAGCGGCCCCGCGGCGCGAAGTCGCACTACGTCGTGGCCGCCTACTGCCAGCCGGACCTGCCACCCGAGTACGCGCGCGTGCTGTCCGAAAAGCGCGCTCATTCCGTGCGCCAGCGTCTCATCGAACTCGGCGTCGATCCCGGGGAAATTCAGACGGCGGGCTTTGGCAACGATTTCGCCCTCACCGGTCCGGCGAACGACGTGGTGGTGATTTACGACTCCCGCCCGTAGCCGAGGGTCCGGCTTGTTGCCCGGTGCGGACGGGATGTTGCGGGCCGGGACGGGATCGCCTACGATCCGCGCCCCATGTTCCGCTCGCTTCTCACCTCACGCCTTCGGTCCGCGTTTGCCGCCGCGCAAATCGACGTGCCTGTTGATTTCGATGTCGCCGTCACGCTCGCGGCCGACACGCGCTTCGGTGATTACCAGTCAAACGCCGCGATGATGCTGGCCCGGCAGCTCAAGACCAATCCGCGTGCGCTCGCCCAGAGCGTGGCCGACAAGCTCGATGTCGCGGACATCTGCGAGAAGGTCGGCATCGACGGTCCCGGCTTCCTCAATTTCACCGTCGGCAAGGAGGCGCTGGCGGGAAAACTCGCCGCCATCCGCGCGGACGAGCATCTCGATGTCATGCGCGTGGAGCAGCCGCAGACCATCGTCATCGACTTCAGTGCGCCAAACATCGCCAAGCCCATGCATGTGGGCCACATCCGCAGCACCATCATTGGCGACTGCCTCGCGCGCGTGGCCGCCTTCGCCGGCCACAAGGTCATCACGGACAATCACATCGGCGACTGGGGCACGCAGTTCGGCATGATCCTCCACGGCTGGAAGACCATGCTCGACCATGAAGCGCTCATGCGCGATCCCATCCACGAACTCGTGCGGTGTTACAAGCTCGTCAATGCCGCGGCGAAGAATGACGACGCCGTGATGAACACCTGCCGTGAAGAACTCGTCCGGCTCCAGCAGGGCGACGTTGAAAACCTCGGCATCTGGCGGAAGTGCGTGGAGCTTTCACTCTCACAGCTCCGCGGCATTTACTCGCGGCTCGACATCCGCTTCGATCATTTCCTCGGCGAGAGTTTCTACAACGACCGGCTCGCGCCGCTGGTGGACGAACTGCTCGCAGCCGGTGTCGCCCGCGAGAGCGATGGCGCGATCTGCATCTTTTTCGAGGATATTCCCGAGCTGGCGGACAAGCCGTGCATCATCCGCAAGAGCGACGGCGGCTTTCTTTATGCCACCACCGATCTGGCCACCATCGACCACCGCATCCGCGAGTGGCAGGCGGACCAAGTCTGGTACGTGGTCGGCGCGCCGCAGTCTCTGCACTTCCAGCAGATCTTCGCCGCATCGCGGAAGCGCGGCCAGCGCGCGCGCATGTCGCACATAGCCTTCGGCAGCATCCTGGGTCCCGATGGCAAGATGTTCAAGACACGCTCCGGCGAGTCGGTCGGCCTGCTTGAGGTGCTCGACGAGGCCATCGCGCGCGCGCGCGCCGTGGTGGCGGAGCGCGAAGGTTTTTCCGATGGGGAGAAGGACGCCATCGCCGACGTGATCGGCATCGGCGCGGTGAAGTACGCGGAACTCTCGCAGCACCGGATGACGGACTACAAGTTCAGTTGGGACAAGATGCTCTCGCTGCAAGGCAACACCGCGCCCTACCTCATCAACGCCTTTGTGCGCACCCGTTCGATCTTCCGCAAGCTCGACGGCCAGGCCGTGCTGACGGACGACATCACCATCACCGATCCCGCCGAGCGCGCGCTTGCGATGAAGCTCGCGCAGTTGTCGGAGACCGTGCACGACGTGCTCGTCGATTTCCGCCCCAACCTGCTGGCGAACTACCTTTACGAACTGGCGAATGCCTACCACGCATTTTATGAAGCGTGTCCCGTGCTGCGCTCCGAAGGCAGCGTGCGCAACACACGCCTGGTGCTGTGCGATGCGACGTCCCGGGTGCTGCAAACTGGCCTGGGCCTGCTCGGCATCAAGACGACCGAACGGATGTAAACGCTGGGATGGTGTTTACGCTCCCGGCAAGTGATCCTGCGTGATCACCACCTTTGCGCCGATGCCGGTCTTGTCGAACAGCTCCACCACATCGCGCGCTCCCATACGGATGCAGCCGTAGCTGGCCGGCTGCCCGAGCCGGTTTTCTTCCGTGGTGCCATGGATGTAGATGAAGCGGTCAAAGGCATTGCGGTTTGATCTCTCCAGCCCGCGCAGCCACAGAATGCGCGAGACGATGGGATCGCGCCCCGGCGCATTCGGCTTCACCACCTCGCCGTTCCAATGCCGGCTCTTGAGCACGGCACCCGGCGGCAGGCCACTGCCGATCTTCGCGATGATTTCGGCCTTGCCCAGTGGCGTGCGGCAACTGCCAGGCTGGTCACCGACCCCGAACTTCGACGTTGAGATTTTGAACTCCTTGGTGAGCTTGCCCTCTCTGTAGTAGCCGAGTTTTTGATCTTTGACGCTCACCACCACCTCGGCCGGTCCAGGCGAGGAGCACTGGCTAAGCAGACACGCGGCCGCAGCGATCACTGCGGTCCGGAGGAGATGGAGCAGCATGGATGGTGTGAGTTTTGAGGTCATGATTGGAAAACTTAATATTTCCTAACAAAAATGCAATCAAGAGGTAAAACCATACCGCCCAAACCCAGGGCGCGAGGCATGCGCCTCAATGCACCGGAGGATGAATGGGACATGCTTTCCAAGATGAGAGTCGAGGGCATCCAATGGTGGCTCATAGGAACGACAGGCATTCATAACATCTTCAATCAAGAACCTCTTTCGCCGCTTGTCGCGCCCGACCTTGCTCAGTTCTTGCCCGCGTTTGGCTCATCAGCAGCCTGAGTCACGATCCGGGTTTTCGCGCGCCGCCGCATCGTTCCAGACGAGGGACTTCCGTGCGTCCGTAGGCGCGGGCGGCATTGGCGCAGTGCCGAAGCGGGCCGTGCATGGGGCTATTTCGGCAGGGTGTTCAGCGCTCCGGTCAAGTTCTCCACGGTCAGCAGCTTCGGCAGTACGATCGGCTCCTTTTTTCCGGGCACATACAGAAGATTCACGGGAATGGCCGACTCGCCGAGTTCGTCGAGCGCCTTCTGGATTTGGGCGTCCGGCTTCGACCAGTCGGCCTTGAGCAGATGAACCTTCCGCGAGAGGAAGGCCTTCTGAATCTCCTCTTTGTCGTACAGCCTGTGATTTACCTGGCACGTCGCACACCAGATGGCGGTGAAATCGACGTACACCGGCTCGCCGGCATCGCGAAGCTTTTTCACGAGTTCTGGCGACCACTTCTCCCATTCGAACTCCGCCCGCGGCCAGCCGTGCCAGATGCCGAGTCCGAACGTGAGGATCACGATCACCATGGCGCGGAACCGCGTGGCGGCCGGCTTGTGCGGCAGGCACCAGCGTCCGTACATCCACGCGGAGAAGGCGATGATCGTCACGCCGAGCAGCGACGAGACCAGCCGCTCCGCCGAGATGAGCTTCGCGAGGATGGCGATCATGTAGCCCGCGGTGCCGAAGAGCAGGAAGGACATGCCTTGCTTGAAGCTCTCCATCCACACGCCGGGCCGGGGCAGCTTTGACACCAGTCCCGGTGCGAAGCTCAGCAGCAGAAACGGCGATGCGAGGCCCAGGCCGATCACGGTGAACATCAGCAGCGCGAGCGCCGCGGGCAGTGACAGCGCATAGGTCAGCGCCGGCGCGAGAAATGGCGCCGAGCAAGGCGTGGCCACCACGACAGCGAGGAGGCCGGAAAAAAATGATCCGCCCAGTCCCTGCCGGCTCTGCAGTTCAGCCCCCACACCCACCGCCGAAGAACCGATCTCGAACACGCCGGCCATGTTCATGGCGAACACGACGAAGAAGCACGTCAGTCCGAAAACGAAACCCGCATTCTGAAGCTGGAAGCCCCAGCCTTTCCCGAGTGCAATGACCAGGCCGGCCAGTATCCAGAAGCACACGAGCACTCCCGCCGTGTAAACGAATCCGTGGCGCACCACCTGCGTGCGGTCCTCGCCCGACTGCCTCACGATGCCGAGGACTTTGATTCCCAGAACGGGAAAGACACACGGCATCACGTTCAGGATCAGTCCGCCAAGAAAGGCGAAGATCACCAGCGTGAGCACGCCTTCATCCGCCGTGTGCTTTGGTTTTGCCGCTTGGGCGGTGGCATCTTTTTCCGAGCTGTCGCCGGCGGTTTTCGAGCCGGCATCCACTTTCTGAAACACCTCTGTGCTGGCCGCTGCGATTTCAGCGGCGGCGGCGAGCGGCAGGCTGGTCTTGGCCTCAGTCTTGAATGGCATGCAGCTCTCGGGATCGCACACGAGACCTCGGACCTTCACGACGATTTCCGCAGCGGTCCCCGCCGCGCCTGCGGGTGTGATCTTCGCCGGAAGATAAACCGTCTCGTCGTAGCCGAGGCTCTTTTCACCACCGGTGGATGGCACCTCGTGCGGCTCGGGCCAAGGCAGTTCCTCGGCCTTCCAACCGTCGGGCAGCTCCCATGCGAGCGTGGTGGTCACTCCGGTGCCGTCGGCAGGCAGCTTCTTGCCGTAGGTGTGATTGTGCGGCGCGTGAACGAGCTTCACGGCAATGCGAAACGGCCGGCCCGGCGCGGCGGCCTTCACTTCGGCGACGAGTGATGCGGTGACTTTGGCCGGCTTCGCACCGCCTGATCCGGCGGCGTCGATGTCGATGACCTGGGCCGACGCTGCCAGCGTCATGGCGACGGTGAGGAAGATGCCGGTGAGAAGCTTGTTCATGGCTGGTGGCTGATAGGAGAAACGAAATGCCATTCTATTTCACGGACGGCCCGATTTCCGCGGGCACACGCGGGACCGCTGCGGCTGACACGGCGGCCGAGCTGTAGATTTCCGGTTCATGTTTCTGTGGCGCACGTCTTCCCGCGACTGGCGGTTTCTGCGCGCCGCGTGCTCCAAGGCACCGCGCTGCCTGCGTCAGAGCGCCTTGTGCGAGCCGTCGCAGAAAGGCTGATTCTTGGAGTGCTTGCAGTTGCACAGCCACACCTTCTTCTTCTCCGTCAGCGTGAATTTCTTCGGGCCGAAGCCGGTGCCTTTGTGCGAGCCGTCGCACATCGGCTGGTGGCCCGAGAGGCCGCAGGCGCACCACCAGTGGTCGCCGGCTTCGAGTTCGAGGGCTGCGGGTGCTTTGTCGTGAATTTTGGGCAGATCGCTCATGACGCGGATTCTTCCGCGTGCGTCCGCCGGTTTCAAGCCGCAATCCGGCTGATGACGAAACGATCATGCGTGCCGCGGGCGGGAGCTTTTCTCGCGTCCCGCCTGCGGGCGGCTGGAGGCGTGATGCCGGAGAGGAAGTTTTTCCGGCCATTCCGCATGGGCGGCTCACAAGCGCCCTCGCTGATGGAAGCAAACCGGGAAGAAAATGGGAAGCCTTTAACAGAGAAGCGACCGCACCAACTGCCATGAGCATTTATCAACCCCTGGATGACAACGTCGGAGACAATCAGACTGGAAGTGAATCGCGCGAAGCCGTACGCCGCACGGCGCAGCGTTTTCTCCAAGACTTGCGCGCGGCGCGGCAGTTGCGCGTGGCCATGGACCTGCTGCTCGGGAGCAGCGTGCCCGAGCTGTTCAAGTCCCTGGAGAACATCCTCGAGGTGGGATTCGAGCGCTGCCTGCGCGCCGCCGACGAGGAGGACGGCCACGAGAAGATCGAGGAACTGGTGCTGGCGATGGATGGCTTCATGGTCGTGTGGCGCGAGGAGATACTCCCCTTGCTCGAGCGCGCCGTCGCCGCGCATGTGCCGCTGGAGGCGGCCACGATCGGCTCCATCGAGCTTCACAAGGGGCGCGGCAAGAAGATGGGCGTGCGCATCAACGGCTGGCCGTTGCAGCTCTCCGGGAGCCTCGTGCCCGTGATGACGGCCCTCATGTCACCATCCGGCAAGACTGGTGACGACCTGGCGCCGTTCAAGGCGGCGCGCGATCTGGCGCGCGCGCTGGGCATCAAGCCAGGGAACGTGGCGGGCCGCGTGAACCGTTTTCGGGACAAGCTCGGCACCGCGTTGCGCGGCGCGGTGGAGACGCGTCGCGTGGGCATGGAGACGGAGTACCGCCTGCGCATTCCGTCAAACGTGGCGCGCCGCTTTCTGCGGGACCTGCCGGCCGTGTGGCAGCAGAAGAAGCCGGACGCCGACCCGCCGACGGATGCTGCTCCATGAAGCGCGGCGCCTGTGAGCCGGAGGTGCGAAATATATCGTGACGGACAAAAATAAATGTCTCGATTTTTCGAGGCCAGTTCAGGCAACATGGGCGGCAAAAAAGGCCTCCCCATGCCCCAAACCGACGACCCCTACTCTCCGTGGCCCCTCACCGACAAGGTGCGGGGGCGGCAGAACCTTTTCATGAACCAGCAGAACAAGAGCTGCCTGCTCGGAATTGCCGGCGGTGACGGCGACGTCGAGCGCGCCCGACGGCGGCTGGGCGAACACGAGACGAATGTCTTCGCGATTCCCTACGCTTTGGCCGGAATTTATGACCTGCGCTTTGTCGCGGTCATCCGTGCGCTGGAACGCCAGGGAAAGCGGTCGCCGGAGAACGCGGCGCGGATCCGGGCGGAGGTGATCGAGGCCGGCATCGACGCCATCAAGCTGGCCACGCAGAAGGGTGGCAACCCGCACAACGCGTTCGATCTGCGCGAGGGCGATGACAAAGCGCTCCGCAAATTCAAGAACGGACTGCGCTGGCACAAGCTCGGCGAGTTTCGCGACCGGCAGCGTCATGAGGACAGGTTCGTCTCCCTGAATGCTCCGGTGGCTGGCAGCCATGACGAGACGACCGAGTATGTAGATCTGCTGGCAGACGATGCGGTCGCGGCGCCAGATTGCGACCGTGAATCCGCGTTGAGCATTGTCGAGAAGCAGGCGAAGGCGGACCTGCCGGCGGTGCTCCGCGCCGTGCTGCCGCTCATGGGCGAGCAGCAGACGGATGAGAACCACCAGCCCGTGTTGCTTGACGGAATGCAACGCCGGCACAAGGCGGCGTGCAAGGTGACGCTTGGGCTGTTCATCTCCGTCAATTTGGCCGCGCAGACGAAGGATGGCCGCGTCCACATCGAATTGGCGGCGTGGTTTTTGAAGCACGACTGGCGGCGGCAGGTGGTGATCCGGCGGTACACGGGCTGCATCGGTGGTGTGGAGCCGCCCGATGGTGAAGCGTTCGAGGGCACGCCATTGAAGGAACTCGTCCACCTCCGCGGTCCGGGCAGCCGGCTGACGGGTGAGGAACTCGAGGAGGCCGTCCGCTGGGACTTGGCAAACGATCTGGCGGAGATAGCGGCTCTATTCGATCCAGCGCGCCGATGGACGTGGAAGGCACTGCCCGCGGCGGACGTCGGGGTGCTGGCCCAGGGCATCAACGAAGCCCGCGCCAGAAGGCTGCCGTCCGCCGCCGCACGCACCGTGCTGGCGAAGCTCACAGCGGTATACGAACTGCGCGAGCGCACGATGAACCCGAAGAGGCACAACAAGCCGTGGCTGGACCCGAGCCTGAGCGAGGCGCAGAAGAAGCTGCTGAAGGATTCGTACGACGACGGATTGGAGTTCGAGGAGATCGCTCAGTCGTTGAACGAGGACGTCGACGCCGTGAAGATCGACTTTCTCAAAGCCGTGTGCGTGGTCTGCCCGATCAAGAAGATCGTGGACGCGAGCGACGGAGGATCGGAGCAGCAACCCGTCACCTGATTGATTTTATGCCGCAGTCTGACACTGAAGACCAAGTAGAGCAGGGGGCCTTCGCCCGTCTGTGTGACATCGCGCACGAGGATGCGCGCCTGGAGGAGCTGACGCGCGAGGAGGTGGACGACTTCATCGCGGGGAATCTCGATGCGGAGGACTCGACGCGCGTGGAGCACTTGCTGGTGCGCCATCCGGCGCTGAGCCGGAAGGTTCATGCGGAGCGCGATGCATTCCGAAAGGCGTTCCCGATGCAACTCATCAAAGAACAGAAGGCGGTGAGCGGCTCCTGGCGGACGGGCCGGTTCGTGGCGCCGCATCGGATGGCGGCCTACACCGTGAGCGCCGCGCCGCCGGATCTGGCGGCGCTGGACTGCGCGGTGAATCAGGCGGCGGACGAGGTGACGCAGCACGCGGTCTTTGCCCGGCTGGTGAACCCCGTGGATGGTCTCTGGCTGCGCTACTGCCGCGCCGTGATGGATGGCGTGGTGGAGCCCGGCAGCGAGGAGTCGCTGGAGGGATTCCTTGCGCTGGTGGCGCTACGCTACGAGGTGCTCGTGCGCTGCGCGCCTTGGTGTGCCCGCGCACGGCTCATGCGCGAGTGCGCCCTCGCGCTGGCGGCGGCACGCCCGGAGAAGAAGCCCGTGGACTGCGCCGTGCTGGCTGCAAAGGCGGGCGTGGCGGAGCGGGAGGTGAAGGACATGGCGGACTGGATCGCCGGCTGTCGCGTGACCTTTGAGCAGCAGATGACCGTGGTGCTCATCGACGACGAGGGCAGGGGGCACTGCGCGCAATTGCACTTCGAGCGTTTCATGGGCGGCACAGGGGGCCTGGTGCCTGGCGCTGAGATGGGGCTGGTGCCGATGGACTCCGCCTTTGCAGCCGCGCTGAAGGATGCCGAGCGCATCGCCGGCGACTATGGGGCGTGGAACGGCGGCGTCAGCGTGCGCTGGCGGCTCACGCTGCCGGAGGGCAGGGATGTCTCGCTTCTCGAGGGCGGCTCGCTCGGCATGGCGCTGGTGTTCGGCATCCTGCGCGCGTGCATGCCGGCGTCGCTGGCGGATGCCCTGGCGCGGCTGGACCGCGAGTGCACTTTCATCTGCGGCGTGGGCGCCGATCACGCGGACCACATCGTGGAGAAAATCAGGACGCTGATGGAGCACTCGAAGGTGAGGCTGGTGGTGGTCGAGAAACACGCCAGGGACGTCGTCGAAGCGGAGTGGGGCAAGCACCGCACGCTGCACGCGCCAAATGTTTTCGCCATCCCGGACCCGCGCGGAAAAGACCGGCATCCCGCGGCCGGCGATGTGAATGATCCGGAGAAAACGGATGAACGCTGGCGCCACGAGATGCGGGTGATCCTGGCCGATGACATCGCGCAGGCGCTGGACACGATCGTGGTGGAGCAGGACCTCGAGTTTCCATTTCCCTGGTGGGAGCGGCTGGACCGCATCCCGAACGACTGGCTCCAGCGCACATGGATGGAGCGATGGGTGGAGCAGTCCCTCACGCGTGAAGGCTCGAAGGTCACGCTCATCGAAGGCACCGTGGGCGCGGGCAAGACGAGCTTCGTGAAGATGCTGCTGCGCTCGAAGCTGGCCGAGCGGCCCGTGGCGCACTTCATCGAGGCCGGCGCGCCGGCGGGCGATCTTTCGCAGTCGCCGGAAGTGTTCCTGCGCAGCATGTGTTTCCAGTTGTGCCGGAAGCACAGGCTGGTGCTGAAGCCACCGGGAGACTCCGCCGCCATGATGGCCGGCGGCTACACGGTGGCGTGGCAGCTCGTCGAGCTGCTGCTTCAGGCTTACGAAAAAACGAAGCGGTTTGAGACCTTGATATTTGACGGCCTGGATCAGGCCTATGGGCCGGGCGCATGGGACTCAGGCCAGGCCGGCGCCCTGCCGGAACTCATCACCGCGATCAATGCGCGCGACCGGGAATGGAAGTCCGTGCGCATCCTCGCCACCTCGCGCTGGGATGCGCTCGACAAAGCGCCGCGTTTGCAAAATCTGGGCCTCGATGAACGGTCGCATCTCAAGCTCTGGAATACGGAGAGCAGCGATGCGTGTGGCGGCTGCGCTCCCGCCGAGCAGGTGAAGAAGGACATCATCGCATATCTCAAGCGGCCGCAGCATCAGATGTCACCGACCCAGGCGGCAAAGGCGGCGAATGCGGCCTCCGGAAGCTTCCTCTTCGCGCGCCTCTACAACACGGAAGGCGTCGGTGACGTGAAGGACCTCGACGAACTGCTCGACCGGCTCTTCCTCCGTGCCGCCGCAGCGCGGGCTGCGGTAAAGACGCGGGAGGCCATCATCGCCGCCGGCGCGCGGCTGCTCGAAGGCGTGGGACTGCTGGCCGTCGAGCGCGAGCCTTTGTCGTGGTCGTTGTTCCGCCAGTTGATGAGGCCGACGGAGGCCGAGGCCGCCGCCATGTCCGCCGAACAACGCGAAGCCGCGGAGCGTGAGGCCGGGCGGCGCGAGGCCGCCGCGCGCGACGCCGTGAGCGCCTTGTCCATGCTTTTTGAGGACGGCGCGCTGGTCTCCGACGACCGCCGCGTGCGCTGGATACACGACTACGTGCCGCGCTTCATCCGTTGCTGCGCAGATGGCCGGAAGACATCTGCGAATCTCTCCCTGTCCGCCGCCAAGTTCAAGGAGCGCCCGGAGGTGGCGGCCGCCGGCGACACCGCCTGCTGGTGGCACAGCCTGTGGGGGGACGTGACGCTCAGATGGCATCATTTCCCCGACGGCAGCGCGGCGCGGGAGTATGCCGTGAGCCACCTGCTCGTGCATTTGCGCAAGGCCGGACGTTGGGCGGACCTCGAGCGCGCCTTCTGCAACGCCGCCTACCTGAAGGCCAAGCTCAGCCACCCGATGGGTTTCCGCTACCTGCGCAAGAACCTCGCCCGCGCCATGAGCGAGCGGCCGCCGGAGACGGGAAAATTCGACTGGCAGGACATCCTCAACGTCATCCGCAACGTGCTCACACCGCTCACCGGCGGCGACGCCAAGGTCTGGGTGCACGTCTTCCAGGAGATGCACAATCAGGCGCCCGCAGCCCTGCGTGACAGCTTGAACAAAGAGTGCGACGGCTTTTTCGATCATGTCAAAAGCGAACTCGCGCACGCCGAGGCCGGCGGCGTGTGGCTCAAGTCCCTGCGCGACAGCACCTTCCTGCGCGAGCCTGGCGATCCCATGCCGCATCCCTGCCATGTGCCGTCCATCGCCTTCTCGCGCACGCGTTCGGATGACGAGCAGTGGCTGACGGCCACCTTGGGCGCCGACGCCGTGCTCCGGCTTTGGAAGCACAGCAGCAACAAGGGGCCGCTGCTCCGCGACATCGACCTCCTGGCCTTCGACGGCTATCGTGTTCAGGATGCTCACCAGCCGCGCGGCATGCCGCCGCGCGGCGTGGTCTTCGTGCCCGGCGCGCGCTACAACATCGTGGCACTCGCCGCGCGGTTGTGTTTCATCCGCTACGACATCGACGATGAGACCCAGCTTCCGCAGTGCCATTTCGGACCCGGCTCCATGCTCATGCACGCCATCGCCGCGCCGTCCGGGTGTACGCTGCCATTGTTCGCCGTTTCCTTCGAAGACGGTTCTGTCCGCATTTACGATGCCGACCTGCCCGGCCACTCCTTGGGCGAGCTGCGCTGTGATCCACCCGGTGCGAAGAACGGCGGCGGCGCCATCTCAGGCGTCGAGCCGCCGCCCGGCTCGGTGCCAAATCTCTTCTGTGCCATCACCTGGTCGCCTGACGGCAGACGCATCGCCGTGGGGCAGCCGGACTGGAGCATCCTGGTGTGGGACATCGATCTGGCTGAATATCAGAAGGACCGCGCGCGGCTGTTGTCGGCAAGACCAGCCTCACACGCAAGAACACCGGCCGCCAGCCGGCGCGGACCGGTGGTGATGATCGACGAGTCCCTCGGCATCGGCGGCACGCTCCGATTCGTCGTCCCGAAACAGAACCGGCGGCCTGACGGACTTGGCTTCTCGCGCGACGGCAGCATCCTGGCCGTCGGCGGCGGATACGAGCGCGGTTTTCTCGAACTTTGGGACTTCCAGACGATGCAGGGAGCCATTCATCCCGCTCATCAGAATGCCATCTGGGCCATCGAGTGGCTCGCGCGTCCGCATCCGGGCGCGCCCGAAGGCCAGGCGACCTCCCGTGACGACTGGATGATCGCGACCGGCAGCCACGACCGCACGCTTGCCGTCTGGGCCTGGCGTGCGCTGGCATCCGCCGGCACCACCAGCGAAGTGTTCAAGCAAGCTGGCGTCAGCGCCGACGGACGTGTGCACTCAAGATTCGACGTCACCTACCGCGAGCGCTCCGCTCCGCTCGCCGTGCGTTCGTTGGTTGATGGCGTACTGTCCATCGCCGTGTCGCCGGATCAAAAGCGCATAGCCACTTCGGGTGTCGATCGCGTGGCCCAGAGCTGGACGGTCAAGTCGCTCCTCGACCCCGAGATAGCGAAGGTGGCGGACCTGGGGAATTTCCACGGCAATGTGTACCACGCGGCGTGCTACTCGCCGGACGGCCTCTTCTTTGCCACCGGCAGTCATGACGGCTGGGTGCGCCTGTGGAATCGGGAGTCGAAGAACGCGCTGGAGTTCTCGCCGTTCAACCTGGGCACCTCCGTGCAGGCGCTGCGCTTTTCCCCGGACGGGCGCGCGCTGCTCGTCGGCCTGGCCAGCGGCGAGTGTGTGATGTGGTTCTGTGACGAGGAATACCGGGAGAAGCGCCGGCTCACCATCCGCGGCACAGCGCCCGTCACCGCCGTCGAGTTTCATCCGCAGCAAAAGGACGTGGAGTTTGCCTTTGCCATCGGCGATGCCGACGGCATCGTCCGCATCTTCCGCAGCGCTGAGGATGCTGATCCGCTGGTGCTCGCCCACGCGGTCAAAGACGATGGTGATGACGATGCCTGGCGGGAGAAAAAAGTGCGCTGCCTGTCATTCTCCACTGCCGCGCCCTTGCTGGCTTCGGGCGGGAATGACACGCAGATCGTGATCTGGGATCTCAAGCATCGGGCCTGCGTCTGGCGCAAAAAAAGCGCGCACAACGGACGCATCAAATCCTGCGCCTTCTCGCCGGACGGCACGTTGCTCGCCACGGGCGGCCAGTTTCACGTGAAAATCTGGAACACCGCCAACGGGCAGATCGCGCATGTCTTCCAGGCCCATGCCGATGAAGTGTGGACGCTGCTCTGGGGCGGGTCCGGAACCTTGCTCGCCAGCGGCGGCAAGGACCGCTCCCTCGTGCTCTGGCGCATCGCTGGTGATTCGCTCGAAGACCGCCGGCTCGCCCGCCTGCCATGCGCCGGCGCCGTGCTCGCCGCGTGGTTCTCCGCCGACGCCCGCGATCTCCTCGTCGCCGACCCCGGCCCCGAGCGCCGCCTGCCGAACTGCTCCGTTGTCGAAATCCGCGGTGACGTCATCACCGCGGCGCAGCAGCCGTAGCGTCGGATGATCCTCAGCCCGCTTCTTCCACCAGCGCGCCATCCTGGATGACGAGCTTCCGGTCGCCGCGCCGTGCCAGCTCCTGGTCGTGCGTGACCACGATGAGCGTCTTCCTGTCTTCACTCACCACGGACATGAGCATGTCGATCACGCCCGTGCCGGTGGCGGCGTCGAGATTGCCCGTCGGTTCGTCGGCAAAAATGATGGCGGGATCGTTGATGATCGCGCGTGCGATGGCCACGCGCTGCTGCTCGCCGCCGGAGAGTTCCGTCGGCAGGTGATCGAGCCGGCCGCCGAGGCCCACGCGCTCGAGCAGCTCCCGCGCGCGTTTCTCCGCCCGCGTGCCGCCGATCATCGAGGGCAGCAGCACGTTCTCCAGCGCCGTGAGTTCCGGCAGGAGGAAGTAGTGCTGGAAGACGAAGCCCATCGTGCGGTTGCGCGCCTCTGCGCGCTTTTTCGGAGCGATGTGGTAGAGCGACCGGCCCAAAACCTGCACGTCGCCCGCGTCAGGCCGCTCAAGGCCGCCCAGCACGTAGAGCAGGGTCGTCTTGCCGGCACCTGATGCACCGCACAAGAACACGCGCTGTCCCGGCTCCACCACGAGATTCACGCCGCGCAGCACGTGCAGATCCTTGCCGGAGAGCCGGTAGTGGCGGTGGACGTCGCGGGCGATGAGCGGCTGGTCGGTTGTGGACATCGGATCAGAGTTGGTGCGTTGGGTGCCGGCCGCGCCGGTAAATCTGCGCGGGCCGGCCTCGACCCTGCAGACTGCGGTGCGCCGCCGCCGCTACCATTTCAAATTCTTGAGGAAGGCGATGCTGTTCGGGATCTGTTCCATGGACGTGGGCGACTCGTCCTCGATGAAGTAGTGCTTGATGCCGATTTTCTGCGCGGCGCTGAAGATGGAGGGCCAGTTCATCTGGCCGGTGCCGAGCGCGACGTCGTTTTTCACGTCCGTGTGGCCTGTGAGCGCTCCGGTTGCCACGCCCTTCTTGAGGTCCTTGAGGTGCATGAGCTTCCAGCGGTCAGGATACTTTTCCATGAGCTTCGCGGGGTCCTGCCCGGGGAAGACCACCCAGAGGATGTCCATCTGGTAGGACACATGCCCGGGCCGCGTCTCCTTCATCAGGAGATCGAACAGCGTGCCGTCGCCATGCGGCTGAAATTCGTAGCCGTGGCAGTGGTAAAAGAAAGTGATGCCCGCCTTCGCCAGCGCCTCGCCGGCGCGGTTGAAGACCTTCACCGCATCGCGCGCTTCGGTTTCGTCGAAGTCGCCGACGTGGTCGATCCATGCGCAGCCGGCGTATTGGAGTCCCAGCGCCTTCGCCTCGGTGACGACGGCGTCGAGATCCACCTTGTAGCGGGAGTAAGGGAAGTGGCTGCTTACCGCCTTGAGGCCGCGCGCATCGAGTTCCTTCCTGAACTGCGCGGCGCTGAGATTGTAGGTGCCGGCCAGCTCCACCTCCGTGATGCCGAACTCCTTCACGCGGTCAAGCGTCCACGGCACGCCGCGGAGGGCGAACTGGCTGCGCAGGCTGTAAAGCTGGAGACCGACGGGCGAGGTGAAGCTCCCGCCTTGCTGTGCGGGCGCTGATGACACGGCGGCGAGGGCGAGCGCGAGGGAAAGCAGGAGTTTCATGGGCGGGACACGGAGTTTCATGGCGTGGAGTGCGGGTGAAGGAATGACGCAGGGACGAGAGCGTGAAACCTCCGCGCGTCCAGCGGAGATCACCATCACCCGGTGCTTCGGTGCTGCCTGCGGGCTTCGATGCCTCACATGCCGCCGCCTTCATTCAAAAGCCCGCCACATCTTCGGGATCATGATCCACGCGCCATCGACAAGGACGAGGCCATCGAAGGCCATGCCCGCCGTCTTGCCCGGCTCCACAAACTCGAAGCCGTAAATCTGGATGCCCTGCTTGAGATGCGCGGCGTGCTTCGCGTAGCCGCCGGGCAGATTGTCGGGCGTGGTGACGAGGATTTTCGTCTGGCCCGGCTTTCCATCGACGCCGCTCTCGGGGATGTTCGCGAAGACCTTTTCGGCGTAGGCTGCCAGCGCCTTCGCGTCATCGGCCGTGGCGGTGATCGCGGCGATCTGCGCGTCCGCGGGTTTGAGCTTCAGCAGCGCGGCCTTGTTCCCGCGCAGCGCGGCGGCGAGTCCACGCACCACGTCTTCCATTCCGCTGCTGCCGGCGGCGGGCGCGGCGGGCACCGCCTTGCCATCGATGGAGACGAGCGTCAGTTCCTCTTCGCCCGCGCCGTTTGCGCCGGACATCGTCCAGCGGTCGCGTGCGATGCCCTTATCGTTGTCGGCCGTGATGATGACGATGCCGGCCTTCGCGCCCTCGACGATGGACACGGCGGCGAGGTAGTCTCCATCGGCCACCGCCAGGCCGTGATAGGTGCCCGAGGGCAGTTCCCACGTCGCTTTGGCCGTGCGCCCCTCACCCATTTCGAGAAGCAGCTTCCCGCCGCCGTTCTCGATCACATACTCGCTGGCATCCTTGCCGCGCGTGAGTTTGTAAGGTGCGACCTTGGCGGAAGGATCGCCACACAGGCCCCACACAGCCTCGATGTTCCTGCCCTCGGTGTCGCGCTTGTAGATCGCGATGGCCGCCGCGCCGGAGCCGAAGGTGGCGGCGATGACGCGGGAGCCGGGAAACAAGATCGCGGTGCCTTTGTCACCACCGCCGCCCTCATAGGCCCACACGGCCTGACGGGACTTGTCCATGCCGCCCTCGCCGGTGAGCGTGAGCGTGCCGCCCTTGCCGGCTGCGCCGCCGGGCATGACGGATTTGATTGTCTTGAGCACGATTTCCCTCGGCCCCTGCGCATGGCCGGCGGTGGCGATGAGGGCCGCACAGAAGCACGGCACGATGGATGATTTCAGGCGGATGTTCATGGCGTTGCTGGTTGGTATGAGGTTGATGACGATGAACTGACGAGCCGGAATGCGGGGGGACAAACAGCGTGGTCAAACAGTGTGCGATTCCGAGTCCGCCGCAACTCGCCGCACGCGCCGGCTGCGGGGAACCGGAATGGCGGTCGAATGAAGTTGGAAGCAAGTCTCCCGCGCGCATCGGCGTTCACTGCGCTCTTTGTCATGACTGCGCGTTGTTTTTCTTTCGGGCTTGGATTGGTTTTTGCCGCTTCTTCCTTCGTGTCCGCCGACTGGCCGCAGTGGCGTGGTCCGGGGCGTGACGGCGTGTCCACAGACACGACGCCGATCACGGATGCATTCCCGGCGGAGGGATTGAAGAAGATGTGGGAGAGCGAGTTCATTCCGAGCGATCACATGGGCGGCCACGGCAGTCCGGTCGTTGCGGGCGGGCAGGTGTTCATCTCCGTGGTGTGGCACGATCGCGTGCCTTCTGAGCAGCGGGTGATCGACACGGAAACGATGCAGGCGCTGAACTACCGCGGCGTGCAGCCGGAGCTGCAAAAGAAGATGGAGGACGACCGGCTGGCGCTGAATCCGCGATTGCGCGGGGAGAAGCTCGACGAATGGATCGCCGAGTGGCGGAAGAAGAATCTGACGCCGAAGGAGGATGTGTCCCTGGGCACATGGGTGGCGTCGCGCTTCAAGGCGGGCCGCACGGCCTTCGGGCTGGAGTGGCTGGACAAAATCTCGAAGCAGCAGGACAAGCCGTTTGCCAATGCCGATGCATTCAAAAAGTGGCTGGCTGACGAGGGATTCCCGCCGGAGATCAAAGACAAGATGATCGAGATCGTGCCGAACACGATCAAGGTGGCCAAGGACGTGGTGATGTGCCTGGACCTGAACACGGGCAAGCGCGTGTGGAAGTTCGAGAGCGAAGGCAAGGCGACGGGCCGCAAGTCCTCGAGCACGTCCGCCGTGGTGGATGGCCGCGTGTACGCGATGTGCAGCGAGCACATGTACTGCCTGGATCAGAAGGACGGCAAGCTGATCTGGAAGGTGGCGCTGCCGGCACCGGGTCCGGGATCGTCGCCGCTTGTGGCGGATGGAAAAGTGTACGTCGCCGCTGGTCGCGCGGCTTGTTTTTCAGCGGCGGACGGGAAGCTGGTGTGGGAGCAGAAAGATGTGCGCGGTGACACGGCCAGCCCGATGATCTGGACGCCATCGGGCGGCACGCCCGTGCTCGTGGTGAATGCGAGCGCGAACCTCAGCGGGCTCGATCCGCAGAGCGGCAAAGTTTTATGGAGCGTGGAAGGCGGCGGGCAGTCCACGCCCGTAGCATCCGGTGACTGGCTCGTGGTGTACAGCGGCACGAAGGACGTGGGCCTGCGCGCCTACAAGCATCAGGCCGGTGCGCCGCCGAAGGCCGTGTGGTCGCATTTCTGGACGACGCTGCGCTACACCGGCTCGCCCATCATTTACGAAGGCCATGTCTATCTCACCTGCGGAGGGAAGCATCAATGCGTGAACCTCGAGACCGGCGAGGAGAAATGGAAGACGGACGCGAACAGCACCATCACCAGTCCGCTGCTCGCCGACGGCAAGATCGTCGTGTATGAAAACAACGGCAGCCACGTCGCCATCATCAAGGCCGGGGTCGCCGGCTACCAGCAGCTCGCGCGCGCAAAGGTGGAGGGCATGGGCTGCACCTCGCCCGCGCTCTCGGACGGCCGCCTCATCGTGCGTCAGAAGGAGAGGCTGGCATGTTTCGATCTGCGGGCGGGAAGGTGAAGCCGGGCCGGTGGAAGGTGGACCTTCCCTGGTTTTTCGGCTGGTGAATGACGAGAGTCCTCTTACCTTCGGCGGCAATTCACACGCCGCCCTCCCATGCCTGACGATCCCGTGACGAATGATGACACCCACCCGCACCACGGCGATGCCGGCGGAGGGCAGGGGGCGTTTGCGGCACCGTCGCTGGAGGAGCTGGGCGTGCTGCTGCCGCAGTATGCGTTTCACTCTCTCATCGGCGTTGGCGGCATGGGCGCGGTGTACCTCGCGAGGCAAATCTCGCTGGACCGGCCGGTGGCCATCAAGGTCATGGCTCCGCTTTACGAAGACCAGGCCGCGGAGGCGGCGCAGTTCATCACCGAAGCGCGCGCGATGGCGAAGCTGGTGCATCCGCACATCGTCGCCGTGTTTGATTTCGGGCAGACCTCGGCCGGGCATTTGTTTCTCGTGATGGAGTACATCGAGGGGACGGATCTCCACCGCCTCATCCACGCGGGCGGCGTGGATGCGGCCCTCGCGCACGGCATCATCGGCCAGCTCTGCGATGCACTGCAATACGCGCACGATCACGGTGTGGCGCACCGTGACATCAAGCCGGCGAACATTCTCATCACGCACGATCTGCAGGTGAAGGTGGCTGACTTTGGCCTCGCCAAAGATCTGACCGACACCACGGCCGCCGATGACGGCATGGGCACGCCCGACTACGCATCACCGGAGCGCCTGGTCGTCGGCGCGCAGGTGGATCACCGGGCGGACATCTACTCGCTCGGCATTGTGATCCATGAGATGCTCTCAGGCGAGACCCCGCGTCAGGCCGCAAGGCATGGCGGCGCAAAACTGCCGGATGCATTTGTCGGCGTCATGTCGAAGTGCCTCATGGTCGAGCCCGCGCGGCGCTACCAGTCCGCGCGAGAAGTGAAGGCCGCTCTCGATGCCGCGCGCAGGCAGGCGCAGCGGGGGGCCGCGCCGCCGGCCGTCCGCGCATCGCAGCCGATGCTGCCGCGGCAGGTGGTGCGGCATGTGCCCGCGAATTCCAGCATCAGCAGCCTGGGATGGGTGGTGGCCTGTTTGCTGCTGGTCGGCGGAGCGGCGTGGTATTGGCTCACCGTGGGGAAGCAGGGCAGTCCGGCGGCAAGTACCGTGCCTTCGCCCTCTGCTCCGGCAGCCGGAGGCGCGCCGCCGTCTGCGCCTTCCGCCAGCCCGAGTCCGTCCTCGAGCAGGCTCCTTGTCACGCCCACGGCCTTGGTGCCTTTGCCGGCCGCGTTCTTGCATCCGCTGGAGCCGTCGTATGCAGTCCCTGACGGACCTGCCGGCGAAGTGAAAACTCTCACGGGCCATACCGGCATGATCCGCAACGTGATCATCATGCCGGACCAGCGCCGGGTCATCTCCAGCAGCGTGGACGGAACGATCCGCATTTGGGATCTGGTCGAAGGAAAGGAACTCGCGGTTTACGACATGGGCGGGGCGTTCGTCACCTACGTGATCGCTGACCCGCAATTCCGCCAGCTCGCCGGCGCGGGTGCTTCGAAGGCCATGGTGTGGGATCTGGCCACAGGCAAGGGAGTACTGTCGGCACCTCTGCCATCCTCAACGGTTTATGCCCAGTCTTTTTCGCCTGACGGCAGCTCGGTGCTGGTGTCCACATGGCGAGCCGAGCAGCGTCTATTGCGCTGGACGCCGTCGCGCGGACCTGGGCATGAGTCGATGACCGGCTGGAAGGCGACGATCAAGGGCGTGGCGACGCTGCCGGACGGGCGCTTCGTCTCGGTCGGCTGCGATCCTGAGAACAACCGATGGGTAGCCGGAGAGGCGGTGTTTGGGCGGTGGGATTCGACGGCGAGTTCCGGCACGCTGCCCTCAGTAACGCGTGCCGTGTTTGCCGTCGCGGCATCGCCCGACGGGCGGACGATAGCAGTGGCCGACAGCACCATTGATCTGATCGACTCCGCCACAGGCCGGTTGATCCGCAAGCTGACAGGGCTGCGCTCCACGGTGTCGGCGCTGAAATTCGTCGATGGCGGGCGTCTCCTGCTGGCAGGCGGTCTCGACAAGACGATGGTCATGTTTGACTGCGAGTCTGGCCGCGAGGCATCTTCGTTCAGCAGTTCCTATTACGCGTTTCGCACGATCGCGGTGAGCCGCGATGAACGCTGGGCGGTGACCGGTGGAGTTTGTGACAACCCCGTCGTCAACAAAGAACCCGAGGGGTTCGCCCTGCATGTCTGGAGGCTGCCGTCATTCGACACCATCGGCACGGCGGAGAGCCGGACCGCCTTCGCCCGGCGGCAGCTCGCCAATCTCGAAGCCGCCGACCCCGAACTCGCGCGCTTGAAGTCGGCGGTGGAGGCGGAGGCGAAGATCGCCACGGTGGAGCAAATGGCGGCGCAGATCGCGGAACTCAACGGCAAGTATGCCGCTGCCTTGAAGCGCAACGCCGCCAACGCCGCGCCCCTTGAGCAGAAAGCCATGCTTGACGAGGCGGCACGCATCGCCGGCGGCATGTTCATCGATCCGGCGGCGGATGATCCATCGCTGCCGGCCGCGCTGCGGAGCATGCGCGGGATCTACCGGCAGCAGGTGCTGCTCATTGAAACCACGCGCAATGAAGCCGCCACGCGTGCCGCCGCGGAACTGGCCGCGAAGCTCCAGCCGCTGCTCGACTCACGCGAAGCCTCCGGTGACAAACCCGGCGCAGCCCGCGTCCGCGCCCTCATGAGCGCAGGCGTGCAGCCGGTGAAAATCGCCGACTTGTTCGGCGCCTTCGGCACCGCCGCCGTGCGGCCGATCGTGGACTGAGAGCCGCGACGACGAGATGGAATCACGAGCGGTGCCGATGCACGCATCCCACGCTGGCGTCTCGCAGCTCCGGCATCTGCCGTCGCGCAGCCCGACTGCTACTTCTTCTTCCGGCGTGGCCCGCTGTTGCCGGCGTCGGTTCGTTTGGCAGAGGCGAGTTTCACGTTGATGGCGGCGCGGTCCACGGTGGGGTCGAGGACGCCGTCGCCGCCTTTGTCGAATTCCTTGAGCCCGCCAGTTGGATTGGCTTTGAAGGCGGCTTGCAAGGCTTCGAACTCCTTGGTGTCGATCTCCCAGTTGTGATCCTTGTCGAAAGGCTTGATGGCGCTGACATCGACCGTCTCCTTCTTCTCCGGCGCAGGCGGCGGACGCTTGCCTTTCGGTTTGGCTCCGGCTGGGACGGCGTTGAGGGAGAGACCGAGGGCGATGAGGGTGACGAGGTGGGTGGCTTTCATGGAGGGGAAGTGATCAGGGCTTCGTTCGCAAAGCGTCCTTCGTCAGAAAAAGTGCCGGGCGCTCTCGATGCTTCGGGGACTGGCTTAGCCAAAGCATCACGCGAGCAAGTCGGTGAGCACGCTGCCCTTGTCGCCGACGGTGAAGGGCCGGTTCGAGGGTGACATGACGACTTGATCGACATTCATGCCCATGAGGTGGCCGATGGTGCTGTGGAAGTCCTGGATGGTGGACTGCTTGTCGGCCACGTTCGCGCCACGGGCGTCGCTGGCACCGTAGATGTAGCCCCGCTTCGCACCCGCACCGGCGAGCATGACGCTGAAGACCTTCGGGTAGTGATTGCGGCCGCCGTCGCCGGTGACTTCGGGGGTGCGGCCGAATTCCGAGCACAGGACGATGAGCGTGGACTCGAGCAGACCTCGCGAGCTGAGGTCGCCGATCAAGGCGGCCAGAGCGGTGTCGAGCGCCGTGCCCTTGTCGGCCATGCGGTCGTCGAGGTCGGTGTGCATGTCCCAGCCGCCGGAGGCCACCTCGATGAAGCGGATGCCGTGCTCGATGAGACGGCGCGCGAGGAGGCAGCCCTGGCCGAGGTCGCTCTTGCCGTATTTCTCGCGCAGGTCTGCCGGCTCGGCGGCGAGGTCGAAGGCTTTCAACTCCTCGCCTTTGAGCAGTTGCAGCGTGTTGTCGTAAAACTCGGTGTAGGACTTGAGGTTGGTGTCGTGGAATTTGCCGCGGAAACCGGCGTCCACCTTGTCGAGGAGGGCCATGCGCTTGTCGATGACATCGGGCGTGGTGCGGAACTGGGCGAACTGGAGGCCGGTCTCCGGATTGCCGACCGGCAGCGGGCTGAAGGCGGCGGGGAAGAAGCCGTTGCCGTGGCCGGGATTGCGGTTGATGCAGACGGAAGAGGGCAGCGTCTTGTGGCTGGGACCGAGCAATTGCTGCGCCCATGCACCGAGCGTGGGATGCTGGATGGTGCCGCGCTGCTCGTATGCGGTGCGCATCAGGTACTGCGCGGACGCGTGCACGCCGGTCTTCGAAGTCATCGAGCGGATGATGGCGATCTTGTCAGCCTGCTCGGCGGCCAGCCTGGGCATGAAGCCGCCCAGGTCGAAGCCGGCCTTGGTCTTGATCGGGTCTTTCGGGCCGCCGGTCTCGCCTTTCTTCGGGTCGAGCGTGTCGATGTGGGACATGCCGCCTTCCATCTGCATCCAGATCACCCGCTTTGCGCTGCCAAAGCCGGGCAGCTTCGTGTTGTCCACCGCCGGGGCCGCCGCCGCTCCGCGCAGGATGTGCGGCACGATGGTCACGCCGAGCGCCGTCTTCGCGACGTGTTCGGCAAAGGCGCGGCGGGTGAACGGGTCGCAGGAAAGAAGATCGGATTTCATGGTCGGGCGCGTTGGGATTACTGAACAAAGATGAACTCACGGGAATTGAACAACACCCATGTGAGGTCGGCGGGCGAGAGGCCGCCGGCGAGCGCGGACCTCGCATCGGCGAGTTCTTCGGGCTTCGGATTCCGGCTCAGGAAGCTGATGTAGAGATCCTGGATTTGCGCATCGGGCGTCTGCTCGGCCAGCGCGGTCGAGAGCACCTTTGACTTCGGGTTTTGCAGCACCTGCTGCGCATCGCCGTTCATCAGCATCATCACCTGCGGGATGCTGCCCTCGTCCGAGTTGCTGTCCGCGATCTGGCGGTCCGACTGGCCGAACATGCGGAGGAAATGCTCCCCGCGCTCGGGCTGCGGCAGCTCGGAGGCGCGCGCGAGCATGAGCCCGCTCATGACGGCGGGCTTGGAGAAGTCGGCCTCGCCGTTGTCCTCGGTGTCCTGCATCTGCCTCATGCGCGCGGGGCGCTTGCCGGGCTTGGCGTTCGCGCCCTTGGCAAAGAGTCCGCGGAGCTGGCTGCGCTCGCTGAGCACGGTCTGCACGCGCTCGGCTACCTCGGAGGGCGACGAGGTGGTGAGCTTGAGGTCCATGACCTTCGCGTAGGCATCGCCGCGCTGGAGCTTGAAGGCGTCCACCTTGTCGCCGATGGCGAGTGTGACGCAGGAGTCCCACGCCTGCTCGGCGGTCATGCGGCGGAGAATGGGGCCGGGGAAGTAGTAGGGCTCGCCCATGGCGATCTCGCGCGTGACGGCCTCGCGTTGGTAGGTCTCCGTGTTGCACAGAAGGCGCATGAAGGCACGGATGTCGAAATTCACGCGCACCATTTCAGCGGCGAGGTGGCGGAGCAGTTCGGGATTGCTGGCGGTGTCGGGGTTGTCCAGATCGGTGACAGGTTCCTTCACGCCGACGCCGAAGACCACCTTCCACAGACGGTTCGCGATGGTCATGGCAAAGCGCGGATTGTCGGGGCTGGTCACCCACTTCGCGAAAACGTCGCGGTCATCGGCTTCGTGATTCTTGTGGCTGCGCAGGGCGTCGGTGGCGTCACGGTAGGCCTTCGTGCGGGCGTCCTCCTTGCCCCAGCTCACCAGTTTGGGTTTCACCGGCTCGTTGGGCTTGCCGTCTTCATACTTGTAATCCTTGGGCAGCGTCATGTCGTTGTCGGGCTTGTCGGTCACCATGGCCGTGTTCACGCGCATGATGTTCCGGGCCTGCTTGGCCGTCTGGCGGTCGAGTCCCGACAGCATCCTGCGCCCGCCCGGCATCTCGGTCTCCGTCGCGCCCATGAAGGCGGCCATTTGGTAGAACTGCTTCTGCGTCCACTCGGCGAAGGGATGATCGTGGCACTGCGCGCACGCCACGTTCGCGCCGAGGAAGGTGGTGAGCGTGAGGCTTAGATTGTCGAGCCTCATGCCCTTGTCTCGCAGCAGGTAGCCGGTGGCGCCGTTTTGCAGCATGTTGCCGTCGGCGCTGAGCATCTCGCGCACGATTACATTCCACGGGCGGTTCTCGGCGATCTGTTTCTTGAGCCACTCTTCGTAGGTGAAGTACTTGATCTTGTTCGCGTCATCCGCGATGCGCAGCATGTCGCCGAAGTAATTGAACATGCGCGAGGTGAAGCCCTCGCTGTTCACCAGCTTGTCGATCACGCGGGCGCGCTTGGTGTCGCTCTTGTCGGTGAGGAACTCGACCGTCTCTTCGCGGGCGGGAATGCGGCCGGCTAGGTCGAGATACACACGGCGGATGAATTGCTCGTCGCTCGCCAGCGCGTTCGGATGCTGGTCGGCCTTTTGCAGGCGGGCGAGCACCAGCTTGTCGATGGCCGCGGCCGCCTGCGCGACGCCGGGGTCCATCGGAATGCCGAGGCCCTCGATCTTGAGCGTCCTGGCGGCGGCCTGGTCGGCGGCGCTGAGGTTGGCGAGCGCGATCCGGTGCACGTTGCCGTCGGTAGTCTGAAGGAAAATGTTGTCGTCCTTGATGCCGCGGAAGGTGGCCACGAGTTCGCGGCCCTTGTTGTCGTGCCAGGTGCGCGTATTGCCGGAGGACTGTTGCTGCGCGGGCAAGGCGGCGGCCAGGGTGCAAATGGCGAGGGTGAGCAGGGTGGTTCTCTTCATGGCGGGCTGTTGGGCTACTCCTTAACTGTGTGGACTGGCAATTCTGACACCGATTTTGCGCCCTGTCCGCCCGAAGTGGAGCGGACGAGGATGCGGATCTGGTCGAGGTCGCCGGCCACCGCGAGGTTGAAATGCAGTGTGCGGCGGTCGCGGCTCATGACAATCACGTCGCCGCTCGCGTCGGTGCGCTTGTTCCGCTCCACGCCGCGGCGTGAACTCTGATCGTAGATCGCACCCGGGTGGCCGAGCACGTCGTCGGTGTAGTTGAGACCGGACTGCTTGTTGATCACGCCGACGATGGGCGTGCCGAAGGTCACGCTGCCTTCACGGCGGAGCTGCGAGCGGTCCGCCGGACGCGTGAGCGGATCGTAATGCAGCAGGTAGCTCGTCACCTGGCGCGTGGGGCCGATCTTGGCGCTGAGTCTCCGCGTGTTCGCATAACGGCCCGGACGTGCGAACGAGACGAGCGTCTCCTTCGTCAGGTCGGCCGCTTCGCGCTCTTTGAAAAGCAGGATGAATTCATTGCTCTCCAGCCGGCCCGTCTCCACGCTTACCGGCGGCTGGCGCAGAAAATGAATCGCCCCCGTCGTGCGCGGCTCGTCGGGTGCCGGTGCCGGCGGCGGCGGGAAGCTCAATGGATCTGGCCGCGTCGTCTCGGCCACGCCATCGCTGGCAAAGCGACGGCCCTCCGATGTGTTCAGCGCGACGAACGACTCCGGGCGCGACTCATCACCCGCCACGCGTGCCTCCACCTCGCCTTTGAACACATGCACGTCCGAAACGCCCGAGGGACCCACCGACACTCCGAACTCCGTGCCCAGATCCACCACCTCAACACCCGGCGTCTCCACCGTGAAGCCACGCGCGCCCTCCGGCACATGCGCCGCAGCCTTGCCGCCGTTCAAACGTGCGCGTGACGGCGACAGCAGCGACAACTGCGCCGGCCCTTCCACCACCAACTGCGCGCCGCCCGCGAAGCTCAGGCCCATGCGCCCGCCCGCAAGCCGGTATTCGCCCGCCGGCAGCGCGCGGCCCACGATCAGCGGCCCGCCCGCCGTGTGATCCGCTTCCGACAAACTCGTGACCACCGCCACATGTGGCTCGCTCGCCGCCGCCGCGGCAGTCTCGATCTGCCTCGCATCATTGCGCAGGCCCACCGATCGGAAATACAGGCCCGCACCTGCGACGAGTGCGATGGCCGCCGCGGCCGCTGTCACGCGCTGCCAGAACCACGTCACGCCCGCCTTGCCCGCCGTGAGCGCGGTCTGTTCCGTTTGCACGTTTGCGAGCACGCCCGCCACGAAGGCGGCGGACTCCACCGTATCCGGCTCGATGCGCATCATCACCTCGCTCTCGAAACCCGGCTCGTCACCCGCCTGATGCAGCCATGCGAGCGCGCGCTCCGTGCGCGTCATCTGCGTCAGTTCGTTTCGCACCGTTTCATCCGTCCGGCAGAGCGAGAGCAGCCTGGACGCTTCGTCGGGCGTCAGTTCCTCCGCGAAATATTTCGCCAGCAATGTCGTCGCGTCGCTCATGCCGTCGCCGCCGCCTCGCTGAGTTGTTGCTCCACGCAATCACGCAGGCTCTGCCTCAGCCGGTGCAGCGCCATCGTCAGCGCCGAGTGCTTCCGATTGAGCCGCGCGCCTATCTCCGCCAGCGGCAGGTCTTCCTCGTAGCGCAGCCGCACGAGATCACGCGCGCCGGACTCGAGCTTGCCGAGGCAAATGTGCATGGCCGCCATGCGGGCTTCATCGAGATCATCACGCGGTTCCTCGATCAATGCCTGGTCTGCCAGGTCCGCGATTTGCGCCACCGCGCTCACCGGGCTGCGCTGAATCTTGCGCTGATGGTTGCGCAGCAGGTAGATCGCCACCGTGCGCAACCATGGGCCGAGCGGCTGGCCGGCATCCAGCTCGCGCAGCTTCCGGTGCGCGACCAGAAAGACTTCCTGGGCGATGTCGTCCGCATCATGCGGCGTGCCCGCCCGCACTGCCACGCAGGCGCGCACCGCCTTCTGATGCAGCGCCACGAGCCGGGCAAATGCCTCGAGATCACCCTGCTGGGCTTTGCGGATCAGGTCTGTCTCGTCGAGCATCATTGAGGTGCGTGGTCGCTGAAGATTACTGTCACCGATCGAGGAAGTGACACAGAAAGAAAAGGCAGCTTCCTGGCTGGACGGAGACGGTGCCGCATCACAACCCGCCGGCGGGCCGGGATGCGGCAGCGTGATTCAGCGCCGGTGCTCTTTGGCGTTTGGTTTTGCCGTGTCGTCATGGGAGCGCCCGCAGCCACACGAGCCGCAGCCGCCTGACTTCTTTTGAGCGGACCGGACCGCGAAGACAAGCGCGGTGATGACGACGACCGCGAGTGCGGCCCAGGTTTGCCAATCAGTGGTGGTGGTGTTCATGGTTTCGGTGAGCCAGGGCCGGCCAGCAAGTCGGGCCGGTTCTGCCGCGTGCGCTCGAGCGCTCGCTCGTGCTTCCACGCGTTGATCCTGCCGTGGTGGCCGCCGAGCAAAATGTCGGGCACTCTCATGCCGCGGAATTCAGCGGGCTTCGTGTACTGCGGTGCTTCGAGGATGCCGGAGGGGCCGAAGGATTCGTCGATGGCGCTGTTCTCATCGCCGAGCACGCCGGGGATGAGCCGCACGATGGCGTCCATCACGACGACGGCCGCGATGGCGCCATTGGTGAGCACATAGTCGCCGATGGAGATTTCTTCATCGACCCAGTGTTCGATGACGCGGTGATCCACACCCTCGTAGTGACCGCAGAGGATGATGAGATGGCTTTCACCGCCGAGGCGACGCGCGCACGGCTGGTCGAAGCGGCGTCCCTGCGGAGTCATGAGCAGCACGCGGCTGTCCGGCGCGTGGACTTTTTCCATCGCCGCGAACACCGGCTCGGGGCGGAGCACCATGCCCTGGCCGCCGCCGCAGGGAGTGTCATCGACCTGAAGGTGCCGCCCGAGACCGAATTCACGCAGATCATGCACGCGCAGATCGAGCAGCTTCTTGTCCTGCGCGCGGCCCATCATGCTCGTGCGCATGGGCGCCGAGACGATCTCGGGAAACAAGGTGATGACATCGATCTGCATCGCGGGCGGACGGTAGCCGTGCCGCGGGTGTGATGCAATGCACGAGCCGGCCCCGCTCACTTCCCGAGTTCAAACACGAATGGCAGGCCCTGGGCCTTCATTGCGTCGCGTTCCTTCCCGAGATACTTGTCGGCGAGGCGAGTGAATCCGCCTTCGGCCCGGAAGCGGGCGAGCGTCTGGTTGATCTTCGCCTTCAGTTCGGGCTGGCCTTGGGTGAGACCCACGGCCCAGACCTCTTCGCGCAGGGGCGCGAGCAGTGCGCGGGTGGCATCGGGATGACGTGCGTGATGGTTCATGATCGAGATTTGATCGTAAATCCACGCGTCCACGCTGCCGTTGATCACTTCGAGCACGCACGCCGGATCGCTGTCGAGACTCACCAGCTTCGCCTGCGGCAGTTCCTTGCGCGCCCATGTCTCGCCGGTGGTGCCGAGCCGCACGACGATACGGCTGCCGGCCGTTTTCAGGTCGTCGGCCTTTTGCACGCGGGAGTTTTTCGATACGAGCACGGCCAGGCCGTTCTTCACGTAGGGATCGGAGAAGTCGATGGACTGCCGTCTCTCGTCGGTGGCCGTCATCGACGAGATGATGAGGTCGATGCTGCCGGTCTTCAGGGCTGTGATCAGGCCGTCGAACTTGATGTTCCGAAACTCGGGCTCGCGGCCCAGCGTGGTCGCGATCTCGCGCCCGATTTCCACGCTCACGCCGGTGATCTGGCCCTTGTCATCGACGAACTCGAACGGCGGATACTCAGCCTCCATGCCGATGACGAGCTTCGGCACGGGCGGGGGTGACGCCGCAGCAGCCGTTCCGCCGCGGATGCCGGGGGCGGACTTTTCTCCGCAGGAACCCACGAGCAATGAGGCGAAGGCGGCCAGCAGAGAGAGCAGGGTGCGGATTCGGAGCGGCATGTTGGCGATTCAGATGATGTGCGGGACCGTGTTGCCGGGCCGGAAGCGCTTGCCCGCTACGGGGCGAGGTGACTCAGGCCGCTGGCTTGTTCGAACGCGTGGGCGACGCGCAGCATGGTCACTTCGTCAAGCGCCTTGCCGATGATCTGGATGCCGACCGGCAGCTTCTTGCCGCCTTCTTCGGCGAAGCCGCTGGGCACGCTCATGGCAGGGAGCCCGGCGAGGTTGGCGGGAATGGTGAAAACATCTTCGAGGTATGCCTGGAGCGGATTGTTTTTCAGCTCGCCCATCTTGTGCGCCGGCGATGGTGCGGTGGGGGAGACGATGACATCCACTTTTTGAAACGCCTCTTCAAAATCGCGGCGGATCAGGGTGCGTGCGCGCTGGGCCTTGAGGTAGTAGGCGTCATAGTAGCCGGAGCTGAGCACGTAGGTGCCCAGCAGGATGCGGCGCTTCACCTCGGGACCAAACCCTTCGGCGCGGCTGCTGAAGTAGTGATCGAGGATGTCGGTGGCGTTCGCCGTGCGGTGGCCGTAGCGCACGCCGTCGAAGCGCGCCAGATTTGCGGACGCCTCGGCGGGCGCGAGGATGTAATAGGTGGAGACGCCGGCATCGGTGTGCGGCAGGCTGATCTCCTCGACGCGCGCGCCCAGGGATTCGAGCGTCTTGATGGCGGCTCGGACGGCATCGGCGACGGCGGGGTGGATGCCGGAGATGAAATACTCCTTCGGCAGGCCGATCCGCAACCCCTTGATGTCACGGCCCAGCGCGGCGGCAAAATCCGGCACGGGCTCGTTTAACGAGGTGGAGTCGAGCGGATCGTGACCGCAGAGATGATTGAGCACGAGCGCGGAGTCCTCCACGGTCTTGGTGAGCGTGCCGATCTGGTCGAGAGACGACGCGAAGGCGACGAGGCCGAAGCGCGACACGCGGCCATACGTGGGCTTCACACCGACGACGCCGCAAAGCGCTGCCGGCTGGCGGATCGAGCCGCCGGTGTCCGAGCCGAGCGCCGCGATCGCGGTGGCGGATGCGACGGACGACGCGCTGCCGCCGCTGGAGCCACCGGGGATGCGGTCGAGGTCCCAAGGATTGCGGGTGACGCCGAGCGCCGAGTTTTCCGTGCTCGATCCCATGGCGAACTCATCCATGTTCAGGCGGCCGAATGGCAAGGCCCCACCGGCGCGGAGTTGCCTGATGGACGTGGCGTCATAGGGCGAGCGGTAGTTCTCGGCGAGGATTTTCGAGCCACACGTACAGGGCTGGCCGGTGACGTTGATGTTGTCTTTGATGGCGATGGGGACGCCGCCGAGGGGCAGGGAAGTGTCCGTCTGCTCCGCTTCGGTGACCGCGGCATCGACGTCCCACGAGAGATAGGCCCCTACGGACGGGTTCTTTGCCTCGATGGCGGCGGCGAGATCGCGGATGATGTCGGCGGGAGAGATTTCGCGCGCGGCGAGGCGGCGGCGGAGGGAGGCGAGGGTTTCGTTGGCGAGGGACACGAGGGGAAGGTTTCAGAATTCAAATTTCAGATTTCAAATCGAGCGGGACCGAAGGCCGGGTGCTCGACCGTGAGGCGCGTCACTCGACGACTTTGGGGATCTGAAACTGGTGGTGGCTGGACTTCGGGGCGTTGGCGAGGGCCTGATCCTGGGTGAATGACGGGCGCGACTCGTCACGGCGCATGACATTGTGCACCGGCATCGCGTGCGCGGTGGGTTCGACAGAGCCGAGGTCGTAGCGGGCGAGCACGTCCATGTAGTCGAGGATCTTGCCGAGCTGCGATTCGTAGAGCGCGGCTTCATCGGGGGTGAGCTTGAGCCGCGCGAGTGAGGCGGCTTTCTGGATGTCGATGGCGTGGGCGGACATGGGTGGCTAATGGAGGAGCGGCGGCAGTTTTGTCAACGGCGGTCGTAGCAAGCGTCGAGTCCGGTACGGGCCGCCGCTGCAAATGACAACGCTCACGGCGCTGGAAGGCACCGTGAGCGTTGTTCGGGAGGAGGGGCTTTTGTTGGGGGGAGGATCAGTGGAAGAAGTGCAGGAACTGGTTCAGCCAGCCGGCGATGCCAACGATGCCAATGCCGAACAACCCGAGTTCACCCATCAGCAGGAGGCGCCGGCGCTTGATCGCGATCTGCTGCTGCAGCGGCAGCTCGCCGACGTGTCGGTTGCGGGGGAGCGGCATGTCGGTGTCGTACGGCGGGATCATGTCGATGCGCGCGAGGTGCCGCTGTTTCGCCACGCGTGGAGCGGCGGTGATGAGGCATTCGAGGCGGTGGATTTCCTCGTGAATGTCCTTCTTTCGATCGGCAAGCCGTGCCTTGCGGTCACGGGTGGATTCGCGGGCGAGGTCGCGCCCGTTGTTTGGGCGGCGTGAGGGCATGCGCTTGTTGGCAGCCATATGCGGGAAGGGGCCGGGGGTTGAGGGGGATGGTGTGACGAAGATGACGAATGGCGGGCGGGCCGGTCAGAACATCAGCTTCGCGAGCACGAGGGCCACGAGGATGGTGCCGATGAGCGGCAGCGTGAAGGCAAGTCCGCGGCGGAACCACGCGCCAGTGTCGTCTTCGACAAAGCTTGAGGCGGCGGTGCCGCGGGCGTCGTCGATGATGATCGGCGCGCTGTCCCCTGGACGGGCGGCCGCCACCCGGCGGGTGCCTTTCGCGTAGTCGTTGCCAGCGTCTTCCACGGCGGCCAGCGCATGGTCCAGCTCGGCATCGACCTGTTCGCGATTCCACTTTTCGGGCTGGAGGCTGCGCAGCACGTCGAGATGCCGGGTGAAGGATTCCTTCGTGATGGACAGTTCCTCGACGAGCTTTTGCGCATCGTAGAGTTCGCGGTCGAGCGTGGAGACGGAACGCGTGAGCTTGTCCGTGAGGTCGCGTTTGCCGGAGACGAAGCGTTCCTGCTTCAATCGGAGCACTTCGAGGTGCTGCTTCTGACGCTCGATCTCCTCGGCCTCATGACGGAGGCTGGCGAGGCGCTCCTGGGCTTCCTTCACCTTCGCATCGACGTTGTCGAGCGATCCTGGGGCACGTCCGTCGAGAAACTCGTCGGCTTGGTCAAACACAAACACATCTTCTTCGTGAGTAGAAGACGGAGCGGGGAGCGTGGCTGATCTTCTGGGCATGGCGGTCGCGAGAGTATTTTTGAATTTTCACGACCTTTATATTACAGGTTTGTTAAATACACCAGCTTTTTCGTGTTTCTTTTTGCAATTCCATACGGCAACGCTCCAAAAACCATCGACACCAGCGCCAGTCCGCTGAGCGCGGTACATTCCCAGCGCCCCACATTCACCGGTCTGGCCGGCAGCCCGATTACCTCGGGGCGCAGCTCGGCAAGCGCCGGCACGATGAGCACGCCGATGCCGGTGAGAATGTAGAGAAAGCTCGATATCAAACACAACGTGCCGCCGAAGCCGGACACGATCTTGGCGGGATTCTGCTCGCGGAAGTTCGGCAGCAGCGTGCCGAGCGCGAGCGCCAGCGCCGTGAGGCCGTAGCTGAGGATCGTCATCGCGGTGACAAAGAAAAGTATCCGGTGCCAGGGCAGCGAGATGGTGATGCTGGAGACGAGGATGAGCGTCGTGGTCAGCAGCGCCATCACCGAGCCGTTCAGCCGCAGCTTCAGCACGAGCATCCGTTCCATGGGCACCGGCGAGAGGCCGAGAATCCACAGCCGCTGGCCTTCGAGGCTGAACTGCGGAAAAATGAAGCGCGTGGTCAGAGTCGAGATCGAGAGGCAGCAAACCATCAGGTTAAGGTAGCTGAGCACCACGCTCCAGAGGGGATCCCCCAGATCGTAGCCGAGCCGGCGCAGGTTCGAGGTGTAGAAAAAGAGCAGCCCGAAAATGAGCGCGCTTTGCCCCCACTGCGCAGGTTCGCGGAGAAAGGTGCGGATGTCCTTTGACAACATCGCGCACGACGCGCGGTCGAAGCCGAGCAGCCGCATGAAGCGCGGCGCAGCCTCTGCCACCGGCGACTGGCGGAACCATGCCGCGGCGGCATCGTTCACCCGCTTGAAGCCCCCCGCCGCCATCATGCGGTTCCACGAAGGATAAAACCAGCGCGCCGCCAGCCAGCCCGTAACCAGCAGGGATACGAGCGCGTGGCTGAGCAGCACGAGATTGAAGAACAAGGCCCGCTGTGCCATCGGCCGGCCCGAGGCAAGGATCGCCTCGGACACCCACGAACTCGGCAGCAGCGGATGCGTGCAGATTTGCGTGTGCTTGAGAATCTGGTTCACATTTCCAGCGATGTCCCCGGGTGTGAGCATCAGCTCGGAGGTGAACCACACCTGATACACCACCGGCACGAAAACCGCCGTCGCGAGGATGCCCGCCGGCCACCACCACCAGCGTCGCGCCCAGCGCACGACGGCCAGCAGCAGCCAGGTGCTCAGATTCGCCGAGATCGTCACGAGGCAGAGCAGCGCCGGCATGTTCGCCAGGTAGAACCACATTCCTGCGTCGAACATCCGGCCGAGCGCGGCGAGGATGGGCGCGCTTAGGACCACCAGCCCCCAGCTCGCGAGGAGCATTCCCTCGATCGTCTTCCACAGCACAAGGCTGCGCGCCGGGATCGGCAGCGCCACCTGCCAGCCCGTCTCGCGTTTACGGAACAGGCCCATGCCGGTGATGGTGGCGTTCGAGATCACCAGCATCACGAAGAAGAAAAAGAACAGCAGAAACACCAGCCGCTCGGTCAGCAGCGGGCCGAGCAGCGGCAGCTTGTGCACGAACTCGATCCCGCGCGCCACCAGCAGATACGACGCCACCGCATACACGCCGAGAAAGGCGGCAATGGTAACACTCAACAGCCGGTTCTCCCTCATGCCGATGCGCCCCCGGTGCAGCAGCGCCCAGTATTGAGCGCGGGCGAGCAGCAGTGTGGCACGGGCGGTGGTCATCGGCGGGATGGTTGATGGCTCAGATCGTTCTCTTCCTTCTACGCGAACTCGTCCAGTGAACCACCGTCCCGTTCAAACAGACGTGAACAAACGATCCCGCTCGAAACCAGTTGTTCATTCTTCATTTGCGCGTCTCCATTTCCCGCATCCCAAACTCTCCTCTACCTTCCCAGTCTTACGGCCACCAGCTTCTCGCCGTCGCGCACAAAGAGCACGCCGTTTGAATACGCAGGATACGAACGGTGACCGGCCCGCAGGATCTGGGCGGTGGCGATCTGCTCGAATTTTCCCGGCGACGCCTTTGCGATCCAGAGTTCGCCCTCCTCCGTCACACACAGGAGCTTGTCATGCACCATGAGCAGTGTGCCGCCGGGCACGCGCGGGGAGTCCCACTTGAGTTTGCCATCGTTGAGGTCGATGCAGCGCAGCGTCTGGCCGCGCTCCTGGCGTCCCGTGAAGCCGTAAAGATGATGGTCGGCGAAGACCGGCGTGCTGTAGTGGCTCTCGAAGAGGCCGCGCGCGAGCGGAGCGCCCTCGAAGGGGGCGTCCTCCGGCTCCAGTGTCCAAACGCTGCCGCCCACACCGTACTCGGCGGACAGAAAGTAGTCGCCTTCGCCGATGGCGATGGGCGTGGCGGCATTCACCGAAGCATCCATATCGGAGCGCAGCCGCGTGTGATGCCGCACCGCGCCGGTGGCGGCTTCCAACGACCACAGATCGTTGCGCATCCAGCACAGCAGACGCGGCGTTTTTGGATCACCATAGGCGACGGGTGACGAGTAACCGGCCTCGTCCTCCACGCTCTGCCACACGACCTCGCCGGACTTCGCATCGAGTGCGACGACACCCGCCGGCTTGCCGCCGCGTTTGCCGCCAGGCGTGATGATGACCTTGCCGCCGACCACGAGCGGCGCACACGCGCGGCCGAAAAATCCCTGCGGCGAGCCGGCGTCCGCGCGCGAGTCGTAGCTCCACAGCAGCTTGCCCGTCTTGAAATCGAGCGCGTACAACATGCCGTCAGCGCCGTGCGCGAATACGAGCCCGCCTGCGACGGCCGGCGTGGCACGCGGACCGTTGTCGAATCCAAAGCTGTCGCGGTAATCGGTCGGCGCCGAGAATTTCCATCGCTGCGTGCCATCGCTTGCGTCGAGCGCTTCGACGAGCACTTCATCACCACTGCGGTGGAAGATGACGACCTTGCCATCTGCCACGGTGGGCCCGGCGAATCCGGAGCCGATTTTTTTTTGCCAAAGCGTCTTCGGCTCTGCATCGGGTTTGTCCGGCAGCGCCGCCTCGCTCTCGGCGGCCAGTCCATTGCGCGTGGGGCCGAGGAATTGCGGCCAGTCGGCGGCAGGTGACAACGACGTGAGTGCGAGCAGGAGCGCGAGCGGTTTCAACATGCGCCGAGGTTGGTGCCGGCGGCGCGGGCGGTCAAGCACGCCGCGGGTCCGCACGCTCACGCGGATGCAGTTTGCGAAAAATGGTGATCGAGACCCTTCAATCGCGGGATTCGCGGGGGGACGTGTTTGAATTTGGAAAATCGAAATCCGGTCATGCCTCACATCTTCACACCCGACACTTCAGTTACGCCGACCGCCTGGAAAATGATCCGGCCGTTGCGCGGCGAAATTTTCACCCTGCCTCGGGACGTCCTCATCCGCAGGCCGGGCGGCGATGCCGCGCGGCTCGGCGGCGCGAGCTGGTATCTGCTGAGTCCCGCCGGCGCGAACGTGCGTGTGAACGGCGAGTCTGTGTTCCTCGGCTCGCGCGCCGTCCATCATCGCGACGAGATTCTCATCGAGGGGGAGCGATTCTTCTTCTCCACCGAGAAGCTTGCCGCCATCGAGCCTTTGCCGGACATGGGCCACACGGTGCACTGCGCGCGCTGCAAGCAGGCGGCCCCGGCCGGCGGGCCCGCCGTGTGCTGCCCGGGCTGCGGGGCGTGGTTTCATCAGAACGGTGAGTACGATTGCTGGACCTATGACGAGAAGTGCTCGCTGTGCGGATTCTCCACCGCGCTCGGCGGCGGCTACCAGTGGACCCCGGACCTGGAGGGCTGGTCATGAAGCGGGCGCTCATCATCGGCCTGGGCAACATCGGCGCGGCTCTCGTGCGACTCGTGGCTCCTCTGCTGCGCGGGGACGGTGACGCGCGCGCCGAGATCGTGCTCGTGGATCACGACACCTATGATCCGGGGAATCTCGCCTCGCAGCTCATCGACCGCGACGACGTGGGCCGGAACAAGGCCGTGGCTCAGGCGCGAAGACTGCGCGGCGCACATCCAAAATTGAAGGTCGGGACGTTCCCCTCGCGCCTTGAAGCCGTGCCGCTCGGTGTGTTCGCGTCGAGCGACGTCGTCTTCACATGCCTCGACTCCAAAGCCGCACGTGTGGCCGCGAACGAGCGCGTCTGGCGCTCCGGTGTGAAATTGTGGATCGACACCGGCGTGTCCGCCGACGGGCGCCTTGCGCGGGTGACCGTGTACCGGCCCGGCGACGATGCGCCGTGCCACGAGTGTGGCTGGGGCCCGGCCGACTATGCCGCGCTCGATGTGAATCATCCGTGCGGCAGCCTGGCTGCGCCCTCGACCGGCGCGCCGGCGGCGCTCGGTTGTCTGGCGGCATCGCTCGCGGCGCTGGAGTTTGAAACGGATCTCCGCGATGGCCCGGCGGCGGCGAGCAAGGAGATCATCGTCAGCGCGGCCGCGCACACGCATTGGGTGGCCGTGCTGCGGCGTGATGCGAAGTGCCGCTTCGATCATCGCACGCTCGCCGCCGAGGCGGCGGGCGTGAACGTCCGCGATGTGACGCTCGGCGATTTGTGGAGCCGCTTCGGCGCGGGCGATGCGGCGCTCCGCGTGGAGGGAGGGCGCTGGCTCACATCACTGGTGTGCGGCTCGTGCCGTGCCGTGCAGCCCGCGCTCGCCGTGCGGGGCAGGGGACTGGTGGAGACGACCTTCTGCACCGCGTGCGGCTCGGGCCGGCTGGTGCCTTCAGGCTTCCATCAGCGCGATGCCATCTCGCGCGCCGAGGTGAGCGCCGTGCAGCTCGACCTGCAGCTCAGCCGCCTTGGCATCCGCCCGCGCGAGATCGTCTCCTTCATCCGCCCCGACCTCACCACCCGCAGCCTGCTCCTCTCATGAAACCTGACCCGATCCTCCGCGGCTTTCTCGAAGCCCAGTTCGCTTCCGCGCGCCAGCTCGCGGAGCAGAGTGACATCATCGACATCATGCCGCTGCCGCCGTTTCCGCCGGAGCGCTACCTGCTGCACTTCAAATGCGGCTGCCTCCGCGGTGCCAGCGCCGCGGACTTGCGCGCAGGGGATCACGTCACCGTCGGCATCGCGTTTCCTCCGGACTATCTGCGGCGCATCGACGCGGGCGAGGTCGTGACGTTGATGGACCCGCCCGATCTCTGGCATCCAAATGTGCGCGCGCCGTTCATCTGCGTGGGCGATCTGTCGCCGGGCACCACTCTGACCGATCTGGCGCATCAGATTTATGAGATCGTCACCTTCCAAAAGCGGAACACGATCCATGGCCTGAACCACCTCGCCATCGAGTGGGCACGTGGGAATCAAGACCGCCTGCCGGTCGATCCGCGCCCTCTGCGCCGTCCGGTGCGCTCGCCGAAAATCGACAACATGGAGGTGCAGCCATGAGCGCGGTGCTGACTGATCGTGTGGCGGCGGCCATGCAGCAATTGCAGCGCGACACGGACCGCGAGGCGATCGTCTCCGATGCCGATGGGTGGAAGATCGTGCGCGCGCCGCTGCACGATCATCCGGCGGAATGGAGAGGGATGCTCGTCGCCAATTCGACGATGCCGCCGCGCGTGAAGTACGCGCTGTCGGCTTCCCGCGGTGTTGAATTGCGCGCCGAGTGCCTGGCGGGCGAGAGTCTTTTCTTCGCGTCGTGCCGGGCGCATGTGGAGGGCGCGCCCGCCGCGACGCATCCCGTGGGTGAGACGGTGCCGCTGCCGCGGGATGCGGACTCATGGGTGCACCTCTGCGAGAGTGCCGGCTGGAAGGCCGAGACGCGCGCGGGCGGTGCCGTGGCGGTGCCTTTGACATCGGGCCGCCACATCCGGATCGACGTCAGCGACTACGCCGTGCGCGGTGTGGTGGAGCTGGGTGATCTCGGCGAGGGCCGCGCAGCCCATGCGCGCGAGCTGCTGCTGCTCACGCTTGCGCGCGAGGTGCGCCTCGTGCGTCCACTGCTTCGCGGTCGCGGCGCCGGCGAACCTGCGCTGGCGGAACTCGAGGCCGGCTTCCGCTTCATGCCCGAGGTGGAGGAGTGGGGCCATGCGCTCGCGGCCCTGGCATTTGCCGCCGCCGCGTGCGCCGAGGTCTTCGATGCCTTTTCGGACACAGATTTGGCCGGGGAATACCTGGCCATCCGGCAGCCGTGAGAGCGGCGCGCCGGTTCAACCCCAAACCCAGAAAGCAAACACAACATGGTCATGCTCCAACAACAGCCACGGAGATCCGTGAACGTCAGTGATGTCACTGGCGGGCGCCGCGTCTCCCTGGATCTGCCCGACAGCGAGGACGCCACGGTGGGCGATCTCATCGACTCCCTGCTGCCGAAAATGCAGAGCCCCACGGTCGATAGCGCCGGCCGCACGCTCACCTACACCTTGCGGTCCGAGATGGACGGCGGGGCGCGGCTGCACCGCAGCCAGCCCCTGTCGGACATCAGGGACAAGGATGCGCTCGTGCTCGCTCCCAACATCGACGCGGGCTAGCCCGCAGGCGCCGCGGCGGCGTGTCCTCCCACGCGCCGCCGCGGTTTCGGCGCCTGAAAACTGAACACTAAGAACCAAGCACTGAGCACTAATACCCCAAACCTACCCCCATAACCCATAACCAATAACCCCCCCTCCCCCCACGCCTGCCCACCATGAAATGCCCGTTCCAATTCACGCTCGAAATCTCCGGCCCCGAAGCGCAGGCGCTCGGACAGTTTCCCATTTCACCCGACTGGCTGCCGGTCGAGGAGGCCTTGCGTTTTGAAATCATGCGGCACGGTGATGACAAGCCGTTGCGCGCCGATGACATCGTCATCGATCCGCGCTGGTCTGAGCAGGGCGCTCCGTATGTTTCGAGCCTCGCCGTGTCCGCGCCCGGCTCGCCGTCTGTGGCGATTCCGGTGAAGTACTTCAAGGGCGAGGTGCGCAAGATCGAGGCGCAGCTCGTCGCACAGGAGAAGCTCAAGAAAGGGGATGCCTACACTTTCAAAACGCTCGCCTACGCGCGCACGGAGGCGCCCGCGCCCGCCAGGAAGGGCATCTTCGTCATCGAGGACGAGGAGGTGGAGTCCCCGGTCGCCGAGCGCGAGATCGCGCCGCTCGTGGCGCGCAGCACCACGGATGACGAGACGCTGGAGTCCGCCGAGGCGCTGCGCGTCTTCATCCCGCAGTCCATACTCGATGAAACGCGCGGGATCGCCGAGGCTGCCGGCAACGTGGAGACCGGCGGGCTGCTCATCGGCCATGTGCATCGCGATCCGGTGGAGCCGGTGATATTTCTCGAAGTGACCGCGCAGATTCCCGCCGCGCACACGAATGCGAGCGTGACCTCGCTGAATTTCAGCGATGACACCTGGCTCGCGGCACGCGCAGCGATGAACATCCGCAACCGTGGCGAGTCGATGATCGCCTGGTGGCACTCGCATCCGTCGAAGTGGTTTTGCAACGAGTCGTGCCCGCTGGAAAAGCGCCTCGCCTGTCATTTGCAGCAGTCGTACCTGTCGGCCGACGATTTGCTGCTGCACCGCACGGTGTATCCGAAGGCGTGGCAGGTCGCGCTGCTCGTCAATGTCGCCGATGCCGGCACCACGCACACGGCGTGGGGATGGCACGCCGGTTCCGTCCGGCAGATTCCCTTCCGCGTCCTCGCCCTCGCTCCAGCCGCGCCGCCGCGCGCGAAAGCGAAACCCCGCGAACTCGCCACCGCGTGAGCACGCATCCCGCATCCTGAATCCCTCAACCCCGCCCCTGCCCCCATGCCCCGCCCATCCAACTCCAATGCCGCCGGTGAACTCCGGGAAATCTGCCAGATCATCCACGAACCATCCGTCGACTGCGCCCAGGCCGCAGACATGGTCCAAACCTTTCGCGCCTCGCAATCGTCGGGCGCGTCGAAGGCCCTGGACACGTACGTCATCGAAAATCTCCGCCTCGCGCGCCGCTCGCTCACGGAGATGGAGAAGATCAATCGCGAGCAACACAAGACGATCCTTGAACTGACCAGCGAGCCGTTGCAGACCGCGGTGTTCATCCGTCCGTGCGCCGGCGCGCCGGACCAGCGCCGCGCGAAGGTGCTGTGCCGGAATCGCGAGCTGGTCGTGGGTTTGCATCCCGATGTCGCCATGGAATCTCTCGTCCCGGGTGATGAAGTCCTGCTGAACCGTGACGATGCCATCGTCGCGCTCGGCGAGCGTCCCGCGCAGCCGGGCGGCATCATCGCCACCGTCCAGCGCCGTCTCGATGACGGACGCATTCTCGTGAAGTCCCGCGAGGAACAGATCGTGATGCAGTGCCTCGACGGAGCGAAGGATGCGAAAGCCGGCGATCTGGTGCGCGTGAATCTTGAGGCGCACTTCGCCTTCGAGTGCATCGCGCAGCCGAAGGAGACGAGCAGCCTGGTGAGCGATCTGCCCCTGGTGCATCGCCATCAGCTTGCGGGCCAGGACGAGACGTACCGCCGCCTGAAACTCGCGCTCAGCGCCGCGCTCATGGACCGGCAGAAGGCGGAAAAATACCAGCTCAAGGGACGTAACAGCATCCTGCTCATCGGCCCCGCAGGCACCGGGAAGACGCTCATGGTGAAAGTCGCGGCCAACGAGCTGTCGAAGGAGTACGGCCTGAAGTGCCGCTTCGCCGTCGTGAAGCCCGGCGCGTGGAACAGCCCGTGGTTCGGTCAGTCGGAGGAGAACGTACGGCGTGAGTTTGAAACGCTCAACCGGCTGGCTGACGAAGATGGCGCGCTGGTCATCTGTTATCTCGACGAGGTCGAGAGCATCAGCCGCCATCGCGGCTCCGGCATCGGACACGCTGATGACAAGACAGTGGCGGCCGTACTTGCAGAGCTTGACGGGTTCCGCGAGCGCTCAAACGTCGTGATCGTCTCCTCGACGAACCGCAAGGACCTCATCGATGCCGCGCTGCTCGAGCGGCTCTCGTCCATCGAGCTTCACGTCGGCCGCCCCACGGCGAGCGGCGCTCGCGCCATTTTCGACGTGCATCTGCCGCCGGGCGTGCCCGTCTCTCCGAATGGTGCCGCCGCGCCGGAGACACGGCGGGAGATCATCGACCTTGCGGTGTCCCGCATCTATGCGCCGAATGGCGATGCGAAGGTGGCGCTGATCAAGTTTTCGTCCGGTGCGCAGCGGGTCGTCACGGCGCGGGAGCTGGTGTCCGGCAGGCTCATCTCGCAGGTGTGCCGCAATGCGTGCGAACTGGCCTTCGAGCACGACCTGACGAAGGGCCGGCCCGGCGTGACTGTGCGCGACATGGAGGCGGCGGTGGAGGACGCCATCGAGCGCATGCGCACCACGCTCACGAAGGGCAATGCCGGCTCCTACCTGCCGGACCTGCCGCAGGACACGCACGTCGTGTCCGTGGAGCCGATCCGCCCGGCGGCAAAGCGCGCCGGCTTTTACCTCAATCAACCCGACACCACCGCCGAGTCATGAACACGACCCACGCGCTGCCTCCTCCCGTGCCCCCGGCCCTCAAATCAAAACCGAAAATGGTCCCGAAAATCTGCGGTGGTGACTACGAAGTGGCGAACTTCATCGAGAACGATCCCACCGGCAGCGGCGATGCCGCGCGCGCGGCGAAGCTGCTGCTCGCGGAGATCGAAGGCGTGCCTTGGATCAACCGCTCCTGCTGGAGCAGCATGTATCCGAAGGCGAAGAAGCTGCTCGAGATCGACACCGACCGCGGGCGCGTCTTCCTGCCGGGCAATGGCGGCTCGATCTACATCGACCTCGACCACCTCGAGCTGGCGATGCCCGAGGTGCGCTCCTGCAGCGACCATGAGGCGGCCATGCGCGCGATGTGCATGATCGCGCGCGAGGCGATGAAGAAGGCGAACGCCAGGCTCGCGCCCGCCGGTGACGAGCGCATCCGCGTGCGGCTGAACAACACCGACGGCCATGGCAACTCCTTCGGCACCCACCTCAATCTGCTGGTGCAGCGGGATGCCTTCCGCCGCATGACCTCCGGCGGCACCGTCTCGCGCTTCTTCGCGTCGTTCTGCGCGGCCACGACGGTGCTCGGGCAGGGGAAGGTGGGCAGCGAGAATGAACGCGCGCCGGTCTCCTACCAGTGGTCGCAGCGGGCGGACTTCTTTTCCTCCACGCGCATCATCGGCGAGGACACGCAGGCGCCGAATCGCGTGGTCTGGAACACGCGCGACGAGTCCCACTGCGACGACTGCGATCTGGCGCGCCTGCACTGCATCTTTTACGATCACGTCTTCAACCGCGCGGCGCAGCTCAAGGTGTGGCTGCTGCAGGTGGCCGCCGCGATGGAGGAGGCGCGCGTGGCGCCCGTTGACATCACGCTGGCCGCGCCGCTCGCGGCGGTGATCTCGTGGTCGCACGATCTCGGTCTGCGTCACAAGGCGCGGCTGCTGGCAGATCACCGCTCCGTCACTTCGGCGGAGTGGCTGGCGATGTTTCTCGACAGCGTGGGCCGCTTCCTGCCGGAGCTGGAAGGCATCGTGCCGGAGTCGCAGCGCATGTTTGAGATGGCGGTGAACACGGCCGATCTGCTCATGCGCCGCGACTACGCCGCGCTCTCCTCGAAGCTCGATGCATTCGCGAAGCTGGCCATCATCCGGCAGACGAAGAAGGCGCACGGTCTGGAGTGGGATGCGCCGCCGCTGAAGGTCATCGACCAGCTCTACGGCTCGCTCGACGAGGAGGAGGGCATCATCTGGCAGCTCGAAGCCGCGGGCGCGATGGAGACGCTGGTCGATCCCGGACGCGTCGCGCACTTCATGACTCATCCGCCTGCCGACACGCGCGCCGCGATCCGTTCAAAGCTCCTGCGCCTCGTCGATCCGGCGGACATCCGCCGCGTGGACTGGGGTGAGCTGGTCTTCGAGGCCGACATCGAGGACCGCCGCCGGCGTGTGCTGCTCTCCTTCGATCCGCTCAACAAGATCGAACCCGGCTCCGCGCTCGATCGCGCGACGAGTCAGGAGGACGTGATCGCCGCCATGAATCTCTCCCCGTCCCGCCCGGCGGAGACGCCCGGGGCGCTCGTCTCGTGAAGACACCGCTCGAAGACTCAATCCGCACAACAACAAGTCCGAATCGAATCCCAAACCCAAATCCAAACCCACAACACATCGACATCATGGAAACGAAAATGCACACTCATCACGGTCACGCAGGCACGAACGAGGATCCCGCCGACGCCGGCACCGGCGGTGCCGCCGCTGCTGCCGCGCGCGAGAAGGCGGACAAACTAGCCGCCGCCAGCGCCGGCATCGTCGCACAGGTGATCTCCTCCGATCCCGCGAAGTACCTGAAGGCCAATACGCAGCGCGGCGGGCAGTAAACTCACGACCGCCGGACGTGGCACGATCGTCCCGGTCGTGCCACGGACGCCGGCGCACGGCATGGCCCTGAATCCCGGCTCCTGAACATCGAATCCGTTCCCCATGAACCCGCTCCTCACTCTTCCCACCGTCGCCGGGCTCGAGCATGAGCTGGCCACCATCGCCTTTGATTCATCCGGGCAGCGCATAGACTCGCGTGTCGAGCACGACGCGCTCATCGACAGCGCGCGGCGCCGGCATCCGCATCTTCATGGCCGGCGCGGGATTTATCTGGGCAATTCGCTCAACTTGTACGAGGACGCGAGCAATGGCGGCGCCCATCTGGAGATCGCCACGCCGGAGTGCTCGTCGCCGGCGGAACTGGCGGCGCAAAGCGAGGCCGGGAACCGCATCGTTCAGGAGTTGGTGGAAGCATCCGTTTTCGCGGGTGGTGGCGTGAGGCGCGCCCACCTCTACCGTCACTCGGCGGACTACCTCGCCCAGGTCTCATGGGCCTCGCACCTGAGCGTGCTCTCCACGCAGCCTGTGCGCGAGATGCGGGCGGACATCGCCGCGCATCTGGTGAGCAAGGTGGTGTACGCCGGCAGCGGCGGCTTCCTGCCCGGCGCGCCGGAGATCGCCTTCTGCCTCGCGCCGCGCGTGGCCACCTTCACCTGCGTGGACAGCGGCGCGCAGACGGAGCGGGACCGCGGCCTCATCGGCGGGGACAAGGAAAACCACTGTCCCGGCGGCCTGGTGCGCGCGCATTTTCTCTGCCACGAGAACTTGTGCTCGCCGCTCGCGCGCTACCTGGACGTGGGCGGCACCATGCTCGTGGTGCGGCTGATCAATGCGGGTGTGATGCCGCGCATCACGCTGAGCACGCCGATGCGGGCGGTGCGCACCTTTGCCACGGATCCATTCTGCGGTGCGAAGGTCGCGGTGGAAGGGCGGGGGCGCATGACCGCCGTGGAAATCCAGCGCCACTACCTCGCCTGCGCGGAGCAGCATCTCGGCGCGCCCTTCATGCCGCCGTGGGCCGCGGACTTCTGCGGCATCTGGCGGCACACTCTCGATTTGATCGCGGCCGAGGCGCCCTGGAGCGTGAGCGACCGCCTCGACTGGGCGGCGAAGCATGTGCTCCTCTCCCGCCACGCCGACACGCACCACAACGGCTCCTGGACCGCGTGCCCGGACGCGCTCATGGAGATCGACATGCGTTACGGCCAGGCGGGCACGGGCATCTTCGATCAATTGCGCGCCTCCGGGATCATGGACGGCGACGTGCCGGGCGTGGGCGCGGAGGACATCGAGCGGGCGAAACAGGAGGCGCCGCAGGAGACGCGCGCGCGCTTCCGCGGCGAGTGGATCAAAAAGCTGTACGAGGCGGGCACGGCGGGCTACGCATCGTGGACGTGGATCGAGGACGAGGCGAACAACATGCTGCTCGATCTCCATGATCCGTGGGGGCGCAACGCCGAGTGGCGCAGGTCCGAGTCGCCACCGGGCATCCTGGATGATTTTCCGTTCTCAGTGCCGCGCCTGCGCCCGCTGCGGCCGCGGGGCCGCGAGCTGCTGAATTCGGCGTGCGGGCTGCACGACCGCGGAGAGTTCGCCGAGGCGTACGAGATTCTCCAGCGCGTCCTCGGGATGTTCGGCACGCTGGACGAGAGCGAGGTGCGCCGCTGCCTCGAGTACCACGCCGGCGCGGCGGCACAGCTCGGCTTGAATTCGGCCGTCGAATCCCTCGCGCTGCTCGAGGCAAATGCCGGCGCGCGCACGCAGCATGTGGTGGGGCACCGCTTGTACGTGATGCGGCTCATGGAACTGCTGCCGGTGTCGGACGAGCTGAAGCACTGGATCGCCGAGGCCGATGAATTGAGCTTCGGATCAGAGACGAACCGCGACCCCGTCTTGCTCACGGACCTCGCCGCTTGCCTGAACCGGCTCGGCCGCGCGAGCAGCGCCGAGGCGTGCCTGACGGAGGCGCTCGCCTGCTGTCATCTCGAAAACGGCCGCCACCACCTGCGTGCGCGCGCCGAGATGGGGGAGACGCAGCGCCTGCTCGGCAGGCCGGGCCGCGCGATGGAACTGCTGGAAGACGTGGCGCGGCGGCAGCTCGATCACATGGCCGACTTGAACGGCGCCACGCTCATGTATCTGGCGAAACGTCGCGGCGGCCTCGACGGGCGCCAACTGCTGGCCGGTGCCATCGAATTCCAGCGCACCGCCCTCACGCCCGTGGCCGAGGTGCGCTCGCTGCTGCTCGATGCGCGGATGCAAGGCCCCACGCGCGAGGAGTCGCAGCTCCGGCGCATTCGCGAGCTGCAGCGCACCGTGCAGGTGCTCCATCGCGATCCCACGCTCGACAAGATGCTGCTTCACTGGAGCGCCTGGGTCGGCGGCGCGGACGATCCGGCAGGCAGCGGCGACCGCTACTGGAGGCTTTGAACGATGAACCCGCCTGCCGCCCAGGTCCGCAAGTCCAGCCATCTCGAACTCATGGATCAGATTCAGGCGAAGTTGCAGGCGGAGTATGACTTGCTGCTGAAACGGCGCCGGCACGAGCGCGTGTCGCCTCCGCGTCGGCGCCCGTCCGCCAGTCCGGCCTCCATGAGCCCCGGAGCCGTCGCGCGGCGGATGGCGCCGCGGCGGAGGCGTGGGCGCGACTGGCGCGGCGTGACTGCGGCGACGTCGGTCACGCGCATTTTCGTCCTCATGCTGCTGGTGCATGTCATCATCATCGGCGGCATCATCCTCGCGGATTTCCTGCATGATGCCACGCTGCCGTTGAAGCTGGCCGCCGGCGTGTGCGGCGGGATCGCGCTGCTGCGCGGCATGGGCGCGCTGTGCCGTGGCATCCCGCGCCGGCGCACGACGAGCGCGTGCCGCCACGCGCGGAATTGTGATCGCGACATCTGGCTGTAGGCGGAATTCAGGCGCAAATCGTCTTCGGCCCGCAGTTCGCCGCGCGGCACGCACCGGTTGCATCGGCGGACGGACAATTCAGAGTGGGTGCCATCGCTTCGCCATGAAACGCCGCTCATTCCTCGCCGCTGCACTCGCCACTACATGTTCTCCTTGTGCGCGGGGTGGCACGGCGGCACCCGGAGCCACGGCCGCGGCTGCCGAGGCCGCGCATCGGGAACTGTGGCGCCGCTTCATCGACCGGCACGGGATCATGATCGACTTCTGCGATCTCGACGGCTCGGTGAGCCTGCCGACTCCGGAGGAGTGCCGCGAGGGAAAACCCAACGCGCTGGGCTGGTGGTCGCCCATCGAGAACGGCGCGATGTTCAACGGCCTCTACATGGATGCCGCCCTGCTGCGGTGGCGGCGCACAAAATCGGCGGACGATGCCGCGAAGGCACGCAGGCTCATGGAGGGCTTGCTGCTGCTGAATTCGATCAGCGACGTGAAGGGTTTCGTGGGCCGCGGGGTGAGCACGGACGGCAGGTCGCACTACCCAATGGGGTCGAACGACCAGACGCTGCCGTGGTTCCTCGGTCTGTGGCGTTTCTGGGAGTCGGGACTCGCCACCGATGCCGGGAAGCAGCGCGTGGCCGGGCATCTGATCGCCACGGCGGAGATCATCGTCGCCGACAAGTGGCAGATGCCGGCCGAGCAGCCCTTCGGCAGGCGCGGCGGCTTCGGCGGCTTCAATTTCGACAGCGTGCCGCGGCTGCTCTTCACCTGCAAGGCGCTGCATCAGATCACGGGCGATGCGAAGTGGGACCAGCGTTACCGTGCCGCCCTCGCCGAGCGTGGCGGGCCGGAAAACCGCTCGCGGCTCGAGGTCTGCGAGCACGGCATGGTCTTCGAGTACGCGCGCTATCACTCCTGGACGTCGTGCACATGCGTGGGCGCGCTGCGTGCGCTGTGGGAGATGGAGACGGACGCGGCAGTCCGCGCGGCCTTCGCGCGCGGACTGCAGGCCAGCGCGGACCTCGCATTCAAAAGCCTGCCGATGGCAGAGCAGTTCGACAATGCCGACAAGAGCCGCTTCGAGATGAACTGGCGCGTGATGAACGCGGACTGGAAGCCGCAGCGGACGGAGCAGGAGGCGCAGGATCTCGCGCATGTGCAGTTGAGCAGCATCCTCAAGATCGCGCCGCGCCGCGGCAAGGAGACGGCGTTCGTGCGCGAGCCGGCCGCCGCCGCGTGGGTGGTGACGCTGGCGCCTGACGCCGCGATTTTGAAATCACGCGCCGCCGCGGTGGAGAAAGTCATCGGCCACTACGACTTTGCGAAGCTCTACTACTCGCAGTTCTTCTGGCTGGAGGCGGCGTGGGAGAGGCTGGGGCAACTCGATGCGCATTGACATGGGCGGCACACCCTTGTTCCAACCCGGCGGCAACAAGGCGCTCAAAGTGCCCGCGGCCTCCGTCGAGGACTCAATTCCCGCCGGTGAATCGGGTGCGCTCCGCGGGCTGCGCCACGGCTGGGCCGGCGGTGGTTTCTCGTTCAAGGCGGGCTGCTCGGAGATGAAGAACGGCGACGCGGGTTGACTTGGGAGCCAACCGGCGCTTCATCCGGCCTTTCAAAAATCCCCAACGAGGCAGAAGGCATGGCAGCAGCAACAGAGAAACCGTGGTACGTCGTCCGCACATCGTCGATCCACTCGCGCGGCATGTTTGCCCGGCGCGACATTCCCAAGGACACGCGCATCATCGAGTACGTGGGTGAGCGCATCACGAAGGCCGAGTCCGCGCGCCGTGCGAACGCCCGGCTCGAACGCTCCCAGAAGACCGGCGAGGCGGCCGTGTACATCTTCGACATCACCAAGAAGCACGACATCGACGGCAGCGTGAAGCACAACCTCGCGCGCCTCATCAACCACTCGTGCGATCCGAACTGCGAGGCATTCATCGAGCGCGGCCACGTCTGGATCTACTCGCGGCGCAAGATCGGGCGCGGTGAGGAACTGACGTACAACTACGGCTTCGATCTTGAGCACTGGCCGGACCACCCCTGCCGATGCGGCACCGACAAGTGCGTAGGTTTCATCGTGGACAAGAAGTACTGGCCGGCGCTGCGGCGGAAGATCGCCGCGCTCAAGGCCTCGCGCGAAGCTGCGAGCGCGGCTGAGACGGGCGGGCATCCCGAGATCATCCACGGCCATCACAAGCCGCCTGCGAAGCCGGCGAAGCGGACGGACAGTCGTGTGGAAGCCGTGCGCTGACTGCCTCTGCCACGCTTGCCGGGCCGCCCAGGACGATGGTCCGCCGGCAAAATTTTTTTCGCTTTACTCGACTGCGTGGATTGGGGAGCATCGGCCCCGGTCATGAATGACGGATCCACTCAGTCCAGTGCAGAAGCGCCGTCCGACCCCGTCGCCGGGGAGACGAGCGCGCATGTCGTGGCTGCGGCCGGCGGGGAGGATACGGATGCCTTCGGTCGCAGGCCGAACCGTTTCATCCTCGCGTGGCGGAAGATCGGCGCCGGCTCGCTGGCTCTGAGCCTCGCGATTCACGCCGGGCTGATCGTGCTGGCCGGCATCATTGTCTTCACCCAGGTGGTGACCGACAGGCAGGTGGATTTCCTGCCCGGCGGCGGCACGCGGCAGGGGGCGGAGGCATCGAGCGAAGTGGCGCATCAGATCCAGCAGAAAAAGCGGACGAAGGTGAACAAGATGCCGCCGATGAAGAAAGTGGTGAGCACCAGCCTCACTGCCGCGCTCACGCTGCCAGATGTGCCGCCTGACCTGCTCGACGTGCCTGACGTTTCAGCCATGCTCAACGGCGGGAAGATGGGCAGCGGCGGTTTCGGCGTCGGGGGCGCGGGCGGCGGTTTCGGCTCGGGCGTCGGCAGCGGCGGGATGCGCGGCATCGCTTTCAAGCCGGTGATGATGTTCGGCCGCGACCTGAAGGCGAAAAAGATCGCCGTCGTGATGGATGTCTCGCGCTCGATGACCCGCTACCTGCCCATCGTCGCAAAGGAGCTGGACAAGGTGGGACGCGACAGCCCGCTGGTGCTCTACTTCGGCTGCGGACTGAGCACGCCGAAGAACAAGAAGGAGATCGACGACACGGTGTACAAGGCGCAGGGGCCGGCCTTCGACCGCTTCTGGCAGCTCTGGCAGGGCCGCACCCCGCTCAACACTCCGCCCGCCGACCGCAAGCTGCTGCAATACGAGCCGTCCAAGCCCATGCCGCAGGAAGCCATCTACCAGCAGATGGTGAAGCGCCCGCACACCTGGTTCGTCGATTTCAACGGCATCATCTACAGCTCCTACGCCCTCACCTGCAAGGAGGTGATGGAAGCTGATGTGATCTACTGGTTCTCCGACTTCCAGGACAAGGTGGACGAGGAAATGATGGCCTCCGTGCTCAAGGTGCTCAAGAAGCGCAAGCAGCGCCTCATCATGCATGCCTCGATCCAGGGCCGCTCGTTCGAAAAGGTGCGTGACGGTGTCTGCCTCCCCTCCGGTGGCGAGGTGCTGGAGACGAAGGTGGAGTAGCCGTGCGCCGGCTCGAGCACGCTCATTGATTTCCCACATGCATTGACGCACCCGCCGTGCGTTGTTACTTCGTTCCCACGACGACGATGCCACTCTCCGATCCACACGCCTTTCTGCTGGCCGGCTTCACCGAGCATGATGTCGAGGAAATCCTCGCCGATCTCGACTACCTGCTGCAAAACTCGACGTGGCCCTACAGCAGGGATCGCACCGCCACCCAGCTCGTCGAGTCTCCCCAAATCCTGCGGGAGTTTTTGGAAAAAGTCCGCCGTGACGCCCTGCGCAGCGCGATGATTCCCAAGTCCGTGAAGTGCCTCGTGCTCGGCTGAGCGGCGCGCCCCTTTCCGCGGCGGTGAACCGGCTGCTCAATCCGTCCCTGCCGCATCCTCCATCGCGATGAGCGATGTGCGGCAAAGAGCGGCATACAGCCCGTCGCGGAGCACGAGATCCTCATGCGTGCCGCTCTCGACGATCTCGCCATGCTCCAGAACGTAAATGCGGTCCGCGTGCCGCACGGTGGAGAGACGGTGCGCGATCACGAAGCTGGTGCGGTGCTGCATGAGGCGGTCGAGCGCCTGCTGAATCTGGTGCTCGGTCTCCGTGTCCACGCTCGCCGTCGCTTCGTCGAGCAAGAGGATCGGCGGATTGCGCAGCAGCGCGCGGGCGATGGAGACGCGCTGCTTCTCGCCCACGCTGAGCTTCACGCCGCGCTCGCCCACGTGCGTATCGAGCTGCTGCGGCAGCCGGCGCACAAAAGCATCCGCGTTCGCACTCGCGAGCGCGTCCCAGATTTCTGCGTCCGTCGCAGCACGGCGGCCGATGAGCAGATTGTCCCGCACGCTGCCGTTGAAGAGGAAGCTCTCCTGCGTGACGTAGCCGATGTTTTGGCGCAGGGCGGTCTTGTTCAGTTCGTGCACGGCCACGCCGTCGATGGTGATCACGCCTTCGTCGTACTCGTAAAAGCGCGTGAGCAGGTTGATGAGCGTGGACTTGCCCGCGCCGGTGGGGCCGACAAGCGCAATGGTTTCGCCGGGAAGCGCTTCGAGGTCGATGTGCTTCACCGTCGGCGTGGCGGCGGAGTAGGAGAAGCCCACGTTCTCGTAGCGCACATGGCCTTTGATCGCAGTCAGCGTGCGGCCGCCCGTGGTGTCAGCCTCCGGTTCGGCATCGAGGATTTCAAATACGCGCTCGCCCGCCGCGCGGCCGGCCTGGAAGATCTGGTTGAGCTGATGCAGGCTCTCGATCGGATCGTAGAAGAACTTCAGGAGCAAAAGAAACGCCGAGAGCTTGCCGATGCCCGCTTTGCCGACCGCAGCCGCCGACATGAGATCGCGCGTGCCGACCCAGAGCACCAGCACGAGGCCGACGCTCGTGAGGAAATTCATGCCCGGCCGATAGACCGACCACACGCGCATCACATGGAGCGTGGCCTTGCGCAATGCATCGCTCACCGCGTTGAAGCGCGCGTGCTCCTGCTGCTCGATGGCATACGCCTTGATCTGCCTCATGCCCGCCACGTTGTCGTGCAGCAGCGAGTTCATCGCGCTGCTCGCCTTGCGCACTTTGCGGTGGCGCTCCTTTGACGAGAGCGTGTAGCTCAGCGCTCCGGCGGCGAGAAACGGCACGGGAATGAGCGCGACCATCGCCAGCTTCGCGTCTGCCCTGAACATGAACACGCCGACCACCACGATTTGCAGAACAGCCACGAGTCCCTGCTCGATGCCGTCGATGAGCACGCGCTCCACGGACGGGATGTCCTCGGACACCGTCGTCATGATGTCGCCCGTCGGCCGGTTGTCGAACCAGCGGAGCGGCAGCGTCTGGAGACGCGAGTAGATGTCGCTGCGCAGGTCGAAGATGACCTTTTGCTCGAAGGTGTTGTTGAGCTGGATGCGCAGGGAATTGAAAAGATGCTGCGCGAAATACGCGCCCAGCGCCGCGAGCAGCAGCGGCGTGACACGCTCCCACTGGCCCTGCGGCACCACGACATCGAACACCTCCCGCGTCACCGCCGGAAACACCACGACCATGAGCGTCCCGGTGATGGCGCAGCCAAGCTGCATGGCGGCCATGAACGGGTAGCGCTTCAGGTAGGACAGGACTCGGAAAACGGTGCGCATGAAGAGGCGGTTACGTTTTCCCTCTAGCGTGGCGGCGTCCCGGATTCAACGGTCGAATGCGACGCCGGCGGGCAAAGCATGCCGTCAGGCCGCTGATCAGACCCACATTGCATCCAGCCGCTTCTGGCTCACCGGTTGCGCCGTGCCGAGTTCTTGGGCGAAGACGGAGACGCGGTATTCTTCTAGCATCCAGCGGAAGGTTTCGTGCTGGGAGTTGGGGACGTGGGATTCCCAGTGATCGAAGTCGGCGATGAGGACGGCTTTGTCGGCGTCTTTGGCGGGATTGTTCGCTGCGCGTTCGGCGCGGATGAGGATGGCCTTCAAATAGCGAGGGAGATGCTGCAGTTGCTCGTGCGGTGTCTTCGCGAGCAGGTCGGGCGGCAGAAGGCGTGCGAGATCGGCATCGAGGCCGGGATACTTTTTTGGATAGGCGAGAATCTTTGCTCGCATCTCATTGATCTGGCCGAGCAGCGCGCGAACTCTATGCGTGAGAGCGGGCAGTTCTTTGCGGACCTTCTCGCACAACTCGCGGAAGCGTTTCTCGGTCAGCGGCAGCAGCGGATTCAATCGCAGAGCGTGCGCGAGGATGTGATCTTGCGCGGACGATGGCCGAGTCGGGCTTGGTGTCGCCGTGAGTTTGGAAAACGCGTCCTGCAAGCTGGCGGGTTGAGGGCTTTTGGCGGGCGCTGGCTCGAGGCTGCGCAGTTCCTTTTGAAGCCACGCGATGTCTTTGCCGAGGACGGACTCGGCGAGCTTGCGCACGGCGGCGGGCGTCGATGTGGTGACTTCGCTGGCTTTGCGGAAAAGGTGGAGATCGATGCTGCCTTCGGCATTCAGCGCAAGTCCGGGATAGCCGAAGACAGGTGCGCCGCCGATTTCCTCGATGAAGACGGTCTCCGACAAATCGCCGAACGACCAGCTCGACAACGCGAAGCGCTCGAAGCTGCGCGCGATCTTATCGAAAGCTCCGGATGGCTTGTCCTGCTTTTGCACGCTGGCCTGAATCGCCTGGAGATCGCGGCCTGAGGCGATGGTCTGCTTTTTCTGATCGATCACCTCGACGCGTGGCTGCAAATGCGCGGGCAAACTTTGCGCGGGCCAGTCGGTGGCGCGGACATGCACGCGATACTTTTTCGTGATGAAGTCGGCGAGCGCATCGAGGAAGTCGGCGCGACCGGGATTGAACTGCGTCGCGATTTCGCGCGCCTTTGGATCGATCGGCATGAGCTGGCGGCGGATCGTCTTCGGCAATGCGCGCAGAAGGACCTGGCTGAGTTCATCGCGGAGGCCGGGCACCATCCACTGGATTTGTCCGGTGGTGAGATGCTCGGCGACGGGCAGCGGCACCTGCACCGTCACACCGTCGTTCTCCTGCCCGGGCGTGTAGGCGTAGCTCACGGGCAGCACCGACTGGCCGAAGGTCACCTTGTCAGGGAATAGCGCGAGATCGGGCGCGAGTTCCTCGCCGCCGCCGGTGAGATCGGCCTCGGTGGCGCAGAGGAAGTTGGGCTTCTCGGCGGTGCGCTCTTTGATGAGGCGGTTGAGGTCGTGAATCGACGACACGTCTTTGATCCGCTCGTCGTAAAACGCGAACAGCGCCTCGGCGATGTCATACACGCGATGGCTGCGCACGCGCGTGAGCGTGGTCTCGATCTTCTCGCGCAGCTTTTGATTGTGCTGATGAAAGCGATGCGGCAACACGCTCTCGCCATCGATCAAAGCTCCGCGGATAAAAATCTGCGTGGCGGCTGCCGGATCCACTTTGCCGAAGTCGATGGGCTTTCGGAGCACCTCGAGCCCGTGCAGCAGCGTGCGCTCAGTGACGAGCACCCGACCAGCCTTCGCGCTGTAATGCGGCTCGCTGTATTTGTAGTCGCAAAGATGCGCGCCGAGTTCGGCGGCCCACGCGGGATCGATTTTCGCGATGGTGCGAGCGAAGAGCTGCGAGGTCTGCACGATCTCGCCCGCGACGATCCACGGCGGCTGCTTTGTGGTCGTCTGGCCCGGCTTGCCTTGCTTCTCGCGTCGTTCGTATAGATTCGAACCGGGGAAGACAGTCACCTGGCGATTGCCGGCGGCTTTGTAGAGGTTTTTGTCTTCGCGCTGCGCGATGTGGCCGAGCTGGCCGGCGAGGATGCATTTGTGAAGCCGGTCAGACAGGTCGGACGCGTCTGACAATTCCGACCGAACTCCAAATGTCTCCCGAAGCTGCCGCCAAATATCCCGCCACTCCGTCATGCGCGTGAAGCTGAGGAAGTTCGTTTTGCAAAAGCGGCGCAGAGCATTGCGGCTGCCGCTTCGCGCTGGTGGGGCGCTTGCTCCCGCAAGCGCCGCCGCAGTGCTTGTGGCTTCGATTTCATTTTTCACGCTCGCACGGTTTCCGGCCTCACGCGGCGGCTGGGGGACCAGCCGCCCCACCTTTCCGCCGTCAGGCTCCGGTGTGGCCTGCCAGATGCGGAGCAGTGAAAGGAAATCCGAGTCGGGGCACCAGAACGCCTTGTGCGCAGCGGCGGCCATCTCGCGCTTTTCCTCGGGACGTTCGCGGGGATCGGGCACGCTCAATCCGGCGGCGATGACGAGCATCTCGGGCAGCACGTTTTCCTTCTGCGCCTGAAGCAACATGCGGCCGAGCGTGGGATCGAGCGGCAACTTGGCGAGATCGCGACCGAGCTGTGTCATCTGATGCGTGTCGTCGAGCGCGCCGAGTTCGTGCAGCAGCTTGTAGCCGGCGTGGATTGCGGCGCTTACCGGTGGATTGATGAAGGGGAACGTCTCGATCTCGCCGAGCCGGAACGCCTTCATGCGCAGGATGACTTCGGCGAGATTTGCGCGCTGAATCTCAGGCGTGGTGAAGCGGTCGCGCTTCTCGAAATCATCCTGCGAGTAAAGCCGCACGCAGATGCCGTCCTGCACGCGGCCTGCGCGGCCGGCTCGTTGATTGGCGCTGCTTTGCGAGATCTCTTCGACCGGGAGCCGCTTCGTGCGATTGCGCGGATTGTAGTGACTGATGCGCGCGAGGCCGGTGTCGATGACGTAGCGGATGCGCGGGATGGTGATCGAGGTTTCGGCGACATTTGTGGCGACGATCACGCGACGTTTGCGACCTGGCTCGAAGACGCGGCGCTGCTCGGCGGCGGGCATGCGACCGAAGAGGCCCAGCACCTCTGTGCCCGCGCGCAGACGGCCTTCGAGCAAATCTCGCGTCTCGCGGATGTCGCGCTCGGTGGGCATGAACACGAGTACGTCGCCGTCGTTCGTCTCGCCAAGTGCGTCTTCGGCAGCGGCGGCTGCAGCTTCAATGAAATCCGCATCATCACCGCCAGAAACCGGCTCGTAGCGAATATCGACTGGATACAATCGCCCGGACACCTCGATGATCGGCGCGCCGCCGAAGTGCTTCGAGAAGGCCTCCGTGTCGATCGTCGCCGACGTGACGAGCAGCTTCAGATCGGGCCGACGCGGCAGCAAACCTTTGAGGTAGCCGAGGAGGAAATCGATGTTCAGCGAGCGCTCGTGGGCTTCGTCGAGAATGATCGCCGAGTAGTCGCGCAGCAGCGGATCGCTCTGAATCTCCGCCAGCAAAATGCCGTCGGTCATGAACTTCACGCGCGTCTCGCGGCTCGTGTCGTCATTGAAGCGCATCTTGCATCCGACTTCACGGCCCCACTGCACATTGAGTTCTTCGGCGACGCGCTGCGACACACTCATCGCCGCGACGCGACGCGGCTGTGTGCAGCCGATTTTGCCACGCACATCCGGCAGCGCTTCGAGGCACATCTTCGGAAGCTGCGTCGTTTTGCCCGAGCCTGTCTCGCCCGCGAGCACCACGACCTGACTCGAGCGAATGGCAGCGATGATTTCTTCGCGACGCGCCGTGATCGGCAGGTCGGCTGGATAACGAATCGAAGTCACAGCGTCACTTTCCTCTGCCGCACGGCCTCAAACAAGATCGCCGCGCCCGCCGCCGCCACGTTCAATGATTCGACCGGCTCATGCAGAGGAATGCGCACACGCGCATCGCACGACTTCATCAGTTCGGCGCTCGCGCCTCGTGCTTCGTTGCCGAGGATGAGCAGCGTCGGCTGCCGCCAGTCGCAGTCGTAGTGCTCCATCGTCGCTTCGCCGGTAGCGATGACGCTCCGGATGCCCTTTGCACGACAGGCCGCGATCGCGCCGAGGCCTGAGACGTCGGTCACGATTGGCAGACGAAATGCCGAACCCATCGAGCTGCGCAGCGTTTTCGGCGCATACGCATCCACCGAGCCGGCAAATGAGAGCAGCCCGCTCGCGCCCGCCGCCTCTGCTGTGCGGACGAGCGTTCCGAAGTTTCCGGGATCCTGAACGCGGTCGAGCCCCACGACGAGCGGCGATTCGCTTGCAAAAACCTGATCAAGCATCGGCTCAGGTCGCCGGGCGATGACGATGATGCCCTGCGGGTTCTGCGTGTCGCTCAGAGACTCCAGCACCGGCTCGGACACTTCGAACGCTTCGCATTTCATCCGCGCGACCAATTCGCGCATCGAGTCGGTCGCATCGCTCGCATAAAAACAGGCGTGCAGTTCGAGGGTTGAGCTGGTGCACTCCGCCGTCAGCCGCTCGCCTTCGACGAAAATGAGATCGCGTTCACGCCCCTCCCGCACACGGCGTGCGTGCTTGATGCGATCATTGCTGGAGCTGGTGATGATCAAGACCGTTGGTTGCTGACGGTAATGAGGAGTCGCGGCAACCGCGCGCTAAGACGTGGGGACCGCAGCGATGAGCTTCTTCGCGACATCGTGGAACGCGGCGCTGGCCGGGTGCGTCTTTGGATCGTCGAGAGAGACGGGATGGCCTTCGTCGCCGGATTCGCGGACGGACATCTCGATGGGGATCTGGCCAAGGAGCGGGACATTGAGGCGCTTCGACTCGCGCTCGCCGCCGCCTTTGCCGAAGATGTGATACACGTTGCCGTCGTTCGGGCAGATGAAGTAGCTCATGTTCTCGATGATGCCGAGAATGGGCACGTTGAGTTTCTCAAACATCGAGACGGCCTTGCGTGCATCGATGAGCGCGACTTCCTGCGGCGTGGTAACGACGACCGCACCGTCGAGCGCGACCGTTTGCATGATCGTGAGCTGGATGTCGCCGGTGCCGGGCGGCAGATCGAGCACGAGGTAGTCGAGCCCGTCCCATGCGACTTGGCGGAGGAACTGCTGGGTGTACTTGGTTGCCATCGGGCCGCGGACGATGACTGGCGATGTGTCGTCAAGCATAAAGCCCATCGACATGAGCTGCAGTCCGTGTTTCTCGATGGGGACGATCTGCTGCTGCTCATTCTGATACGGACGCTCGTGGGTGCCAAACATGTGCGCGATGCTCGGGCCGTAGAGATCGCAGTCGCAGAGGCCGGTCCTGGCACCGGAGCGAGAAAGGGCGACGGCGAGATTCGACGCCACGGTGCTTTTGCCGACGCCGCCCTTGCCTGAGGCGATGGCGATCACGCGCTTCACACCGGGGATCGACGAGCGGGGCAGATTGTCGGCACCCGTTTGTGCATTGGGCGGGTTTTTGATTTCGATGTTCAGCCGGGTCTGCCCGATGCCGGGCAAGGCATTGAGAGCGGTGGTCGCGGCCTCATGAATCTGGCGGGGAACGTTCGGGTCGCGCGTGGCGATGCTGATGTCCACGGTCACGTTTGCGCCGTCGATGTGAATGCCTTTGACGAGGCCGAAGGAGACAATGTCCCGGTTGAAGCCGGGATAGCGGACGGTGGCAAGGGCGGTGCGGATGGAGTCTTCGGAAGGCATGGCGGTGCTATGCCTATGAATACGATTTCCGCAAGTGGCTGGGCAGGATGTTCATGGCCTCGCGGTATTTCGCCACGGTGCGGCGCGCGACCTTGATGCCCTGCTGGTCCAGGAGCTTGGTGAGCTTGTCGTCGCTGAGCGGCTTGTGCTTCGGCTCGGTCTTGACCAGCTCGGCGATGGCGTTCTTCACGCTGGTGTTGCTGAGGTCCTCGCCGCTCTCGGTCTTCACGCCGTGGGAGAAGAAGAAGCGCAGTTCAAAAACGCCGTGCGGCGTGGCCATGTACTTGCCGGCGATGGCGCGGCTGACGGTGGTCTCATGCACGCCCACCTCCGCCGCCACCTGCGCCATGTTCAGCGGGCGCAGATGGGATGTGCCCTTCTCCAAGAACTCGCGCTGATGCCTGAGAATCTCGAAGGCGATCTTGTGGATGGTCTGCTGCCGCTGATGGATGGAACGGATGAGGAATTTGCCGCTGCGCAGCTTGTCCCGGATGTAGTCGCGCACCTCGCCGCTGCTCCCGGGCTGCGCGAGCAGGTCCTTGTAGGCATTGCTCAGGCGCAGGCGCGGCAGGTCGTCGCTGTTCATCACCGGCAGCCACTCGCCGCCTTGTTTTTCGACGATGATGTCGGGGGTGATGTAACTGTTCTGGGACGGGGCAAAGCGGCGCGCGGGCTTGGGATCGAGCGTGCTGACGAAGTCAGCGGCGCGCGACACATTTTCCTGGGTGACGCCGAGCCTCCTTGCGAGGATGGGAAAGCGCCTGTTGGCCAGATCATCGAAATGGCCGTCCACAATCTGATAGGCCAGGCTGCCCTTCTTGCCGAGGCGCTCCATCTGGACCAGCAGGCACTCGCGCAAGTCGCGCGTGCCGATGCCGACGGGGTCGAAGCGCTGGAGAATGCGCACAGCCTGCTCCAGTTCCTCCAGCGGGATGGCGTGGTCGAGGGAGAGCGTCTCCAGGGGCGCGTTCAGGAAGCCGTTGTCGTCCAGGCTGCCGATGAGAAACTCCACATGCCCGATGATTTTCGGGTCCTCGATGTCAGCGGTGCGCAACTGCATCACGAGATGCTCCTGCAGCGTGGTGGGTGCCACGATGGAGTCCATCAGGTATTTCCACCGGTCGTCTTCGTCAGTGCGCCGGCCCGTCGCCACTCGGCTTTGCGCCCAGTATTCGCGCCATTCCTCGTCCATCTGCGAGATGGCATCGAGATCGATGTCCTCCGGGTCCTCCGGCTGCGTTTCCTCCAGCGAGACCTCCGGCGTCTCGACCTCAAGCACCGGGTTGACGTTGATTTCCTGCTGGATGATCTGCCTGAGTTCGAGCGCTGGTGCCTGCAGGATTTGCAGGCTCTGCTGCATCTGCGGCCCGATGATGAGCTTCTGAGTTTGAGTCTGGTAGAGTCCTTGGTTGGGCATCGTGCTCGGCCTCCGTGCTTACATAAGCAGCAAGGCCGCCATCCCGGCAAGCAACATGCGGGCCAAAAGCCCGGGTTTGTCGGGCGCAGGATGACTCCGTGCCTCACGGAGGCGCGTCAGGCCGTCGCACCCGCCAGTTTCACGCTCAGGGCGCGCGCCACGTTTGGCGGCACGAAAAGGCTGACATCGCCGCCGAGCCGGGCGATTTCCTTGACCAGGCGCGAACTGATGTAGGTGAGTTCCTCCCTCGGCATGAGGAAGACGGTCTCGAGGTTCGGCTCGAGCTTGCGGTTCATGAGCGCGAGCTGGAACTCGAATTCAAAGTCGCTCACCGCGCGGAGGCCGCGCACGAGCGCGACGGCTTTCTCTTTCCTCGCGAAGTCCACGAGCAGGCCTTCGAAGGGCTTGACCTGCACATGGCGGATCTTTTTGGTCGCCTCGCGGATGAGTTCCGTGCGTTCGTCGAGCGAGAAGAGGCTGGCCTTGGAGTTGTCCCGCGCCACGCCGACGACCACCTCGTCAAAGATGCCCACGGTGCGCTGCAGCACGTCGAGGTGGCCGTTTGTGATGGGGTCGAAGCTTCCTGGATAGATGGCCTTGCGCATGGCGGCGGATTGGCGTGCATCATTATCCGTCATGGCGGCGGTGGAAAGCGGAATCACCTGTGGTAAGGAAGCACACGCATTGCCGCGATTCATGTCCGACCTCGATCCAGCCGTGATCTTGAATGCCTACTGCCAGGGCATGTTTCCGATGGGCATGGAGGACGGTCGCATCGGCTGGTACCGGCCGGACTGGCGTGGTATTCTTCCCGTGGCGGGCTTCCATGTGCCCGAGCGCTTCGAGCGCTACCTGAAGAGCCATCCGTTCGAGGTGCGGTGGGACACGGACTTTGCCGGCGTCATGCGCGGCTGTGCGGACCGCGCCGAGACATGGATCAATGACGTGATCCTCGACAGCTACCAGCGCCTGCACGCGCTGGGCTACGCGCACTCCGCCGAAGTCTGGCGCGAAGGCAGGCTCGTGGGCGGCGTGTATGGCGTGGCGATTGGCGGCGCGTTTTTTGGCGAGAGCATGTTCAGCCGCGAGACACAGGCATCGAAAGTGGCGTTGGTGAGCCTGCAGCGCCGCCTGAAGGAGCGGGGATTCATTCTGCACGACACCCAGTGGACCACGCCGCACCTCGCGATGTTTGGCGGCCGCGAAATCCCGAGCAGAGACTACATGCGTCTGCTGGAGCGCGCGCTGCGTGCGGAAGCATGTTTCGTCGATGCACCTGGATGAAGGTGGCTGAGACGGACCTGCCTGTCGCTGCCTCCACAGTGCCGCAGCTTGCGAACCTGTGAAATGTGATACACTCAAACCAAACACCCCCCTCCGTCATGCCTGAAGAGACCTCGCTTTGGAAGGGCTGCACTTCGCAGCTTGTATATTTCTGGACCTACCTCATCTGGATCGTCGTCGCCGGCGGTGTCTTCGTTGCCGGCATCTTGCTGGCGCTCCCGCTCCTGTTCGCGGCGCTGGTGCTGCCTCTCATCGGAGTCTTGTGGCGCTATCTGGTCACACGCACCACCACTTACGAACTCACGACGCAGCGGCTGCGCAAGACGAGCGGCATCTTCAGCAAGACGCTCGACGAACTCGAACTTTACCGGGTGAAGGACAGCACGCTGGAGCAGCCGTTTCTTCTGCGCGTCTTCGGCCTGGGGAATGTAATGATCATCTCGTCCGATGCGACGATGCCCGACGTGTTCATTTACGGCATCCCCGGTGCCTTCGAGGTGAGGGAGAAGCTGCGTGTCGCCGTCGAAAGCGAGCGCGACCGCAAGCGCGTGCGCGAGGTGGACTTTGCCGAGGAGGGCAGCGGGCATCCCGGTCAGTGATGCGGCCGGAATCCGTCAGGCCGCGGCCGCCTCTGCTTCGGCTTCGCAAATTTCGACGGCCAGCGCGCCGTCTTCAGCGGTGACGACAGTGGTTGCCGTGCCCGAGCGGATGGCGTGCGCGAAATGCGTGAGCTGGCGGACGTAGCCGTCGGGGCCCTCGCAGGTGATGGTCTTCGTTTCACCTTCGGCACTGACGCGCAGCGCCTCGGCGCCCCGCGCGAGATCATAGTCGGCGGTGGCCTTTTCAAAGTTCACCGTGTAGCTCATGCGGAAGCCGAAGCTTTTCGCCATGGTCCACGCGCCCTCCGCATGGACGAGCGCGCCACACGCCACCTCGTAGCGTGTGATGACGTGGTCGATGCAACCGCTCACCCGCGAGTAGCCGTGCGACTGCACGGCGAGCGGCCGGCCAAAGAGGAAATTCACGAAGTCGGTGTCGTGGATGTGCAAGTCGAGCAGGCCGCCGCCGGACTTCGCACCGTCGAAGAACGTGGCCTGTCCCCACGCCGGCGGCTCGGCGATACGCGTGAAGCGCGCGGACAAAACCGGGCCAAAGCGCCCGCTCGTCACGGCCTCCTTGAGCCACGCCCACTCGGGCCAGAACCGCAGGCACATGGCCGGCATGAGGATGCGCCCCTTCTCCCTGGCCGCCGCGACCATCCGCCGTGCCTCCGCTGATGTGCGCGCCATCGGCTTTTCGCAGATGACATGCTTGCCGGCGGCCAGCGCTGCGAGAGCGAGATCGACATGTGTGTGGGTCGGCGTGCAGATGTCGATGGCATCGATGTTCGGGTCCGCGACCATCGCAGCGAAGTCGCGATACGCCGCCACTCCGTTCATGTCGAGCTTGAGCGCAGCATCGCCGACATTGCCCGCCACCTCTGAGAAGTCGCCGTCGAGATTCCTGCCGCTCGGATTGCACAGCGCGCCGATCTTCGCATCAGGCACCTGCAGCCACGCCTTGACGTGCGTGGCTCCCATGAAGCCGAGACCGATGATGCCGATGCGCATCACAGAGAATGAACGCGGATGTTCCTGAACCAGGCCGGATCCCCGTGCGCGGTCAGCATAATCTTGCCGTGGCCGGGAGCGAAGCCTTCCTTGTTCTTGAACTTGCTCTTTGCGATGTGCTCCTTCCACTCGTCGGTCTTCGTGTCGGCGCTGCTGGCGAGCTTGCCGTTGAGCCAGTGCTCGATCTTGCCATCCTTCACCACGACGCGGCTCTTGTTCCATTCGCCGATGGGTTTCAGGTCCTTGTCTTTGGCGGAGTCGAAGATGTCGTAGATGCTCGCCGTGTTGTGGCTGCCGCCTTTCAGGCCGTCGGCGTGGCCGAAATCGTCGATCATCTGGTACTCGATGCCCAGCCACTCTTTGCCGCCGACTTTGGTGACCCAGTACTTCACGCCGTTGTTCCCTTTCTCGGCGAGCTTCCATTCCCACTCGAGTTCGAAGCTGGAAAACTCTTTGTCGCTGAGCAGAAGCGGTCCTTTGCCGGTGAAATGCAGCACGCCGCCTTCTTCGACGGCCCAGCCTTCGGGCGTCTTGCCGTCGGGTGTGCTCCAGCCGGAGAGCGTCTTGCCGTCGAAAAGAGGCGTCCATTCGCCGTCGGCGCGGGCAATGGAGAACGTGGAGAGAAGAGCAAGCGTGAGCAGGATGGATTTCATCGGGTTGGGTTCGTAGTTGAGGAAGCGGGCGCGGCCGGCACGTCGGCGACCTGGAACCACATCATGTGCTGCCAGGGCAGTCCGTCGAATTCTTTTGCGAGCTTGTAGCCATTGGCGGCCAGTTCCTTGTTGATCTGGGCCTTGCTCATCTTGTGCTCGGGCTTGATGGGCACCGAGTCGTCCTCGCTGCGGAACTCGACGAGCACGAGCGCGCCGCCGGGTTTCAGCGCCTTTTTCATCGCGGCCAGCATGTGCACGGGGTGGGAGAACTCGTGGTACACGTCCACGAGCAGGATGAGGTCGCACGATTTCTCCGGCAGCTTCGGGTCGTGATAGAGGCCCACGACGGGCACGATGTTGTCGATGTGCTGTCCGGCGAGCCGGCCCTTGAGCAGATCGATCATCTCGGGCTGCACATCGACGGCGAAGACCCTCCCGCCGGGCGCCACTGACTGAGCCATCGGCATGGCGTGGTATCCGTTGCCCGCCCCCATGTCGCACACGTCCATGCCGGGCCTGAGCTGGAGCTGCTCGCGCATTTTCACGGAGGCCTCCTCACGGTCGCGTTTGTGCCGGATGAGCCAGCCGGCCGCGGACCAGTGCATCGTCTGCGCGATCACGCGGCCCATGTATTCCGTGAGCGGCGGCGGGGTGGCGGCGGCAGGTGCGTCTTCTCCACGGGCGGGCGTGAAGATGGCGAGCACGAGGGCAATGAAGCGGAGGCGGATCATGCGCCGGACAGGAACGCGGCCGCACGGCGGAGTCTGGCAGGCGATTTGCTCATCGTGCGCCGGCGTGTTTTCACCGGCCTTTTGAAGCCGGCCAATGGTCCGCTGTTTTGCGTGCCGGCCGAAAAAGAAAAGCCCGCTGGCAAGAATCACGCACAACGATGCCAGAAGCATCGCGATCTCCTTTCGCAAGCGGAGCGGGGGCGCTGCCGCCCGGGTTCGGTACGATAGTCGCGCAGGAGTATTGCGCGGGGCGGCGGCAGCGTTCAGGATGGGGCCGGTCCCATGTCTTTTCTCTTCCAGCCTGCCCGGGTCTTGAAATCCCACGTCGTCACTGCGTTGCTGGCGGTGATGGCCGCCATGCCACTGTCCGGGGAGGCTTCCATCTTGCGGATCGCCGTGCAGCATCGCGTGGGAGATGCGCCGCTGATGCTCGACTCGCTGCGCTATGCGAACGGGGCGGGCGAGACCTTCTCGGTCACGCGTTTGAGCTATCTCATCAGCGGCTTGGCGCTGCGCCGCGCGGATGGCTCGTGGTTCGAGGTGGCGGACTCCACGGCGTGGATGAATGCGGCCACGCATCGCGTCACGACGCGCTTTGAAGGGATCATCCCCGATCAATATCAGGCATTGCGCTTCCGCGTCGGACTGGACAAGACCGCGAATGCGTCCGATCCGGCGCAGCGCGCGCCAGACCATCCGCTCAATCCGAATCTCAACGGCCTGCACTGGAGCTGGCAGGGCGGCTACATCTTCATGGCGCTGGAAGGAATGTGGCGCCGCGGCAATGACCAGCCAAAAGGCTTTGCGCTCCATCTGGCACGCGATCCTTTTCTCACCGAGGTGACCATCGAAAAGCGCATCGACTTGCGCAAGGACGCCGAGGAACTCCTGATTCTAGACGTGGCGGCGATCTTCAGCGGCGCGAAGAAGATTTCGTTCGAGAAAGACGGCACGACCACGCACTCGAAGGATGGTGATCCGCTGGCCGTGGCGATGAGGGACAACCTGTCGAAGGCATGGAGCATCCGTGCCGACGTGATCGCGCCAACCGTCATCGAGGCGGTGAAGCCAAGACCAAAGCCGCTCTACATGCCGGCAAAATTGACGCCATACCGCTTCGAGATGGCGGCCTATTTCCCGATGCCGGATCTCCCGCCGGACAATCCCCTGCTCGAAGAACGCGTGGCACTGGGCGACAAGCTGTTTCACGACAATGCGCTTTCGCTCGATGGCACGGTCTCCTGTTCGTCCTGCCACGTCACCGCCGCGGCGTTGAGCGATCCGCGCCGCTTCAGCATCGGCATCCGCGCGCAGTCAGGGAACCGCAATGGCATGGCGATCTTCAACATGGCGTGGAAACGCGAGTTCTTCTGGGACGGCCGCGCTCCCAGCCTGCGCGCGCAGACCCTCATGCCCATCCAGGACCCGCGTGAGATGGGCGAGACGCCCGACGGTGTGGTGGCGAAGCTGCGCGCCTCCAAAGACTACGCCGGAGCCTTCGAGCGCGCGTTTGGCTCGCCGGAGATCACCTCGGAGAAGATCGGCCTGGCGCTGGAGAACTTCGTGCTCACTCTCACCTCCTTCGACTCCAAGTTTGACCGCTCCCAGCGCGGAGTGGAGAAGCTGACGGCGGACGAGGAACGCGGCTTCCTGCTTTTCATGACGGAGCGCGAGCCGCGCCTCGGCAGCATGGGCGCGGACTGCTTTCACTGCCACGGCGGCGCACTCTTCACGGACCATCAGTTCCGCAACAACGGCCTCGCCATCGACGAAGCCGACCTCGGCCGCGCGAAGGTGACGAAGGCGGCCATCGACCGCGGTGCCTTTGCCACGCCGAGCCTGCGCAATGTGGCGCTCACCGCGCCTTACATGCATGACGGACGCTTCGCCACGCTCGAAGAAGTGATCGACCATTACAGCGAGGGCGTGAAGCGCACGGACACGCTCGATCCGAATCTCGCCAAGCATCCCGACGGCGGCCTGCATTTGAGCGCGGACGACAAGCGCTGCCTCGTCGCATTCCTGCGCACACTGTCAGACGGAAAGTTTGCGTCGCAGAAGCCGTGAGCGGCGCGCCTGGGAAGACCGTCGCGGCGCACAGCCGGTCCGCGGTGTGATGCGCAGGCGCCGGCACCGTGAAAAACCATGGGCGACGGCCTTTCTTTTTTCACCTTGATTCCCTTCGGGATGGTGGGACTCTAGCGCCCACTTTTCAGGAAACCGTCAATCATGGGCAAGCAACACAACAAAGTCATCAAACGCCGCCGCCGCAAAAACTACATCGCCCGGAAGAAGGCGCTGGCCAGGTCCGGAGCCGTGCGCAAATCCAGCCGCCGCAGTGACGCGTCGAAGACCGCCGCCAAGAAGTCCGCCGTCAAGAAGCCCGCGGCAAAGAAGGTGAAGGCACCGAAGAAGGAGGAAGCCGTGGAGATCACCGAAACCGTCGCGGCTGTGGAGGTCGTCGAGGTGCCAGCACCAGAGGCCGCCGCCGCGCCGGAGGCAACTGAGGCTGAGGCTGCCGCCCCGGCAGCAGATCCTGTCACCGAGGAGTGAGAGGCCTCCGCCGGGAAGGGGGCAAGTTTTGTGAAACGGGACGGGCGTGATGCCCGTCCCGTTTTCTTTGCGGGTGATCGTGGTTCGCGCAGTGCCGCGATTCGGTGCAGATGCAGGGCTTGCGCATGAACTGAAAGCGAAAGCCTCAAATCTATGATTGGCCCGAATGGCACTGAGTTATGCGTGTTTTAGAACGAGAAATGCCTCTGATTTTCATCTCAAATGGGCCTTAACTCAGTGCCATTCATGATTGGCCCCAATTCAGGATTCCACAGATGGGTTCAGAAGAAGTTCAATCCGTGGTCGTGCTGAATCCGTGGGAATTCACTCAGATGCAATTCATGCGCAAGCCCTGCTGCAGATGTGTCACCCGGCGTGTTGCATCGCTGCGGTCCGGTGCTCTCATCCAGCAGTTCCACTCTGACCACCAAACCATGAAAGCCGCAGCCGTCATCACCTCCTTTCTGTTCGCCAGCGCAGCCGCCGCCATTTTCGCCGCGGACACGCCGAACATCGTGATCATCAACATGGACGACATGGGCTACGCCGATGTCGGCTGCTTCGGCGCGCAGGGCTACCAGACGCCGAACATCGACCGGCTCGCCGCCGAGGGGAGGAGGTTCACGAACTTCCACGTCGCCCAGCCCGTGTGCTCCGCTTCGCGCTGCGCCCTGATGACCGGCTGCTATCCGAACCGCCTCGGCATCCACGGCGCGCTGGCGCCGAATGCAAAGCATGGCATCAGCGAAAAGGAGATGACGCTGGCCCAGCTCGTGAAGCAGAAGAACTACGCGACCTGCGCCATCGGAAAGTGGCACCTCGGCAGCCTGCGGCAGTTCCTGCCTTTGCAGCACGGCTTTGACGAGTATTACGGCCTGCCGTACTCGAACGACATGTGGCCCTACCACCCGGAGCGGCCGAAGGATGGCAAGGGAGGCTTCCCAAAGCTCCCGCTCATCGAAGGCAATGAGGTGATCAATCCCGACGTCTCGCATGCCGACCAGGAGCGGCTCACCACCGACTACACCGCGCACGCGGTGAAGTTCATCGAGAAGAGCAAGGGCGGACCCTTCTTCCTCTACCTCGCCCACAGCATGGTGCATGTGCCGCTGCATGTGAGCGACAAGTTCAAAGGCAAGTCTGGCAAGGGCCTCTTCGGTGATGTGATGATGGAGGTGGACTGGTCCGTCGGTCAGGTGCTCGATGCGTTGAAGAAACAGGGCGTGGAGCAAAACACGCTCGTCATCTTCACCTCCGACAACGGCCCCTGGCTCAGCTACGGCGACCACGCAGGCTCCGCCGGCCCGTTGCGCGAGGGCAAGGGCACGAACTGGGAGGGCGGCACGCGCGTCTCCTGCCTCATGCGCTGGCCCGGGCAGATCCCAGCCGGCACCACCAGCGACATGATGCTCATGACCATCGACATCCTGCCCACCATCGCACGGCTCGTCGGCGGCAGGCTGCCGGATCACAAGATCGACGGCCTCGATGTCTGGCCCGTCATCACCGGCGGTCCGGAGGTGCCCAATCCACACGAGTTTTACGCCTTCTACTACGAAACGAATGCCCTGCAGGCCGTCAGCAGCGGAGACGGCAAGTGGAAGCTCCAGCTCCCGCACACCTACCGCACCCTCAACGGCCGTCCGGGCGGCACCGGCGGCATCCCTGCCAAGTATGAAAACATGAAGATCGAGAAGGCGGAACTCTACGATCTGTACACCGACATCGCCGAATCGCGGAACCTCGCGGGCAAGAATTCTGAGATGCAGGGCAGGCTCGAAGCCTGCGCCGAGAAGATCCGTGCGGAACTTGGTGATGCCCTCACCAAACGTGAAGGCACCGGCACGCGCGAAGCAGGGAAGTGACGCGCGCTCGGGCACGTTCGCCAGCTTCGGCGCCTGGGCGGACCGCTCGTTCCGACCGGCTTCTGGCACCTCCTTGGAATTGAGCAGGAAGGAGTCTTGACCGGAAGAAGTGCGGTCTCCTACAATCGCGGCATCATGAAAAACATCGTGTTGCCGGTGATGTGCCTGCTGGTGGGTGGAGTGGCGGGCTATGGCCTGAGGTCGATGAAGGACGCAGCGGCGCGTGCTAGCGACAACTCTGCGGATCATGCAGCGAAGCTGGAGAAAGAGCATCGGCCGGCAGATTCTCCAGCGAGCAGTGCGGTCCAGGCAAAGACCGCGGCTGCAAATGGCGGCGCTGCAACGATCCCACCTGTCGGCGGAACCGCGGCGATGTCGCTCGGTGACCGCATGAAAGAGCTGCTGCTGGACTTCGACGTGAAGTCCGCGCAAAAAGCACTTTCGAAACTCTCCGCCTCCGATCTCCAGGCCGCGCTGGCCCTGGTGACGGCGATGCCGAAGAGCAGCGACCGTGACGCGTTGCGTGCGCAACTGTATCGCGCCTGGGCTGCACAGAATCCGACTGCTGCATGGAAAGCTGCGCTGGCCGATCCGCTCGACAAGAGCCGCGGTTACTGCCTTGGAGTGATTGCCGCGGAGGTCGCGAAGACCAATCCGCAGGCGGGCATCGACCTCGCCCTGAGCCTCGGCATGGGCGCACGCCGCTCGGCGGTGATGAACGCCGTGTTTACCCAGTGGAGCAGGCAGGATGCCGCCGCCGCGCTGGCTTACAGCAATGCACACCCCGATCAGCCGGTGGACTCCTACGTATTTTCGAGCGGCATCTCGTCCCTCGCGGAAAAGGATCCTCTGCGCGCCGCGGGCACGGCTTTCCAGATCAAGGACCCGCTCTCACGCACGACCGCTCTTTCCGCGCTGATGAGCACATGGATGGTCTCCGATCGCGAGGCGGCGTTGAAGTGGGCGCTGGCCGTCGCCGATCCGAACCAGAAACGCGAGGCCGTCGCCGCGTGCATCGGCGCCTGGGCCAGAAACGACCCTGGAGCAGCCATCGGGTACGCGCGCACGCTTGAGGATGTGGAAGTGCGCGACAAGTCGGTGCAGAGCGCGTGGCGTGACTGGTTCCGGCAGTCGCCGTCGGAGGCGATGACATTTCTTGCCGGCTCCGGCGATGACAAGCTGATGGAAAACGTGGCCTACAATTTCATCAGCCTGACCGACACGCTCGCGCCGAAGGAGCTGGGCGACCTGCTCTCAAAGGTGCCTGAGGGCAAAGGCAAGGAGCGCATCCTCAGCAATGTGATCTTCTCGCAATTGACCAAGGGCCAGTTCAATCAGGCGCTGGCGACGTTGAACGGGATGTCTGATTCCGTCGAGCGCGACCGGCAGGTGAACAAGCTCGGTGAAGAATGGGCGAAGTCCGACCTCGCGGCGGCCACGGCCTGGCTCAAGCTCCAGCCCGATTCATCCGACCGCGATCTGGCCGTGGCGGGCTACGCGGCCACGCTCGCGCGCACGGATGTGGACGGCGCGCTCGAGTGGGCCAGGACCATCCCCGATGAAAAGGTGCGCGTGGGCGCGATGAAGAACATCGCCGTGCGCTGGCTCAAGAAAGACGCCGCCGGTGCCGAGGCATGGATGGCGGGTGTGGGTGAATTCACGGAGACAGACCGGAAGTTCATCCGAAGCATGGCAGCCATCCGCGGCGACTACCTCCCTGCATCCGTCCGCGTGGGCACTCGACGATAACGGAGACAGGGCGCGGGTGCGAACACCCGGCTTGCAAAGCAAACCGTCCGGCGCATCTGTTGCGCCCCATGTCCGCCCCCGAACTGCTCATCCATCTCGACGGAAAACTCGTCCCTGAAAGCGAGGCGAAAATCAGCGTTTTCGACCACGGCCTGCTCTACGGGGACGGCGTGTTCGAGGGCATCCGCATCTACAACGGGCGCGTCTTCCGGCTGACGGAGCATTTGAAGCGTCTCTTCGCCTGCGCGCGTGCCATCTGCCTCACCATTCCCACGAGCCTCGAGGAGATGGAAAAGGCCACGCTCGAAACCGTGGCCGCCAACAAGCTGCGCGACGGCTACATCCGCCTCGTGATCACGCGCGGCGTCGGCTCGCTCGGGCTGAATCCCTATCAGTGCCCGAAGGCCGGGGTCATCATCATCGCCAGCAGCATCAAGCTCTACCCGGCGGAGGCCTATGAGCACGGGCTCAAACTCATCACCTGCGCCACGCGGCGCCCCGCGCCGGCGGCTCTCAGTCCGCAGGTGAAATCGCTGAACTACCTGAACAACATCATGGCAAAGATCGAGTGCCTGAACGCCGGTTGTGACGAGGGCATCATGCTCAACGAGCAGGGCTATGTGGCCGAGTGCACGGGCGACAATGTTTTCATCCTCAAGGACGACGGCGTCATCTGCACGCCGCCCATCTCCTCCGGTGCGCTGGACGGCATCACCCGCCGTGCGGTGATGGAGCTGATCGCCAGGGAAGGGCAGGTCTGCCGGGAAGAAGTGCTCACGCGCTTTGACATCTACACGGCTCGCGAGTGCTTCCTCACAGGCACTGCGGCAGAGGTGATCCCGGCGGTGGAGTACGACCGCCGCCCCATCGGCTCCGGCAAACCCGGCGCGATGACCACGAGGCTCATCGCCGCCTTCAAGAAGCTCGCCAATTCCGAAGGCACGCCCGTTCCCTATTGATCGCCGCCGTGCGCGGGCGGCGCAGTTCACGCTCCGCCGCGCGCAATCGACGCCCACCGCCCCATTCTTAACATCGTCGCCATTCGCGCTGTCGGACGTAACAAGAGCAAGAACCAGCGGATATGCCCATCAAATGCGATGTTTGCGAAAAAGAGGCCACGGTGTTTCTGACCCAGATCATCAACGGTCAGATGACCACGGTGAACCTGTGCGAAGGTTGCTCCAAATCGAAAGGCGTGACCGATGAGACTGGCTTCGGTCTGGCCGAAGCCTTCCTCGGTCCGGCTCAAGCTGCCGCAAGCAAGCAACTGTCCGGCACCGTCGCCGATGATGTTTCCTGCCCTTCGTGTGGCTTCACCCATGCGCAACTCAAGAAGATCGGCCGCATGGGCTGCCCCGAGTGCTACGTGACCTTCCGTGACGGCCTGGACAACCTGCTCAAGGCCATGCACAAAGGCACGCGCCATGTGGGCAAGGTGCCGCAGCGCCTCGCAGCCGAGACCCAGACCAGCGACAAGCTGACGCTCCTGCGCGATGAACTGGCCGCCGCCGTGCGCGACGAGCGCTATGAAGATGCCGCGCGCCTGAAGGCCGAACTCGACAAGGCCCGGAAGAAGGCTGCAAAACTCACGGGCTGACGCCGGCGGCACGGCCCATCGCCCGACATGGCGTGGACGGATGCGGCATGGTCGTCCCATGCTCACGAGGCGGCTACCGATACTCCAGCTTCTCGATCAGCGTCCCGCTGTCGCCGGTGAAGTAGAAGGTGCCCTTCTTGCTGATCTTGTCATCGGGTGCGCGGCAGGTTTCCTTGCCATCGACGCGGACGATGAACATGCCCGCATCGGCTTTGAACTCGAAGACGTGACTCTTGCCCGCATCGAAGCCGGGAATCGGAGCGCTGCGTGCCAGTTCGCGTCCGTCCGCTTTGGTGAGCACAATCTTGGTCGTGCCATCCTTTTGCAGTACGGCCTGATAGTTGTCGGGGCTTTGATGGCGGACGTAGAGTGCGCAGAAGTCGCTGATCTCGCGCACGGTGGCCTTGACGGTGAGGACGATGCGCTTGGTGTCGGCTGCGGGGAAAATTGCCTTGCGCACGGGGCTGGCATTCACCCGTGAACCGCCGGCTTCCTTGGTGAGCAATGCGGCAGCGTCACTCGCAGGCATTTGCTGCCACCACTCTGCCAGGCCGTCGTTCCATGGATCAACGACGGCGCGTGCACTATCGAGCAGGGCGCCAGCTCCGCTCACCTCGCGCACCGACAGACGATGAAACGTCATGGGGCGGCCGTTGCGTCCGACAGCGATGCGGTTGAGCCGCCTCAATGTCGTGTAGTCCGTACTCAGAGCCAGCCGCTTCTGATCGCCGGTCCAATCAACGACTGTGACGTCATCGACAATCATCTTGATGGACGAGCGCCGCACCTCGACGTGAGCTTTGTGTCTGCCGGTGAAATCCGGCTTGGTCACCTTGAAGGCGGCCTCGCCTTTGCGCTTCCCGGGGTCGTAGGGCGGCAGGTCATCCAGCCGCTCGAGCGAATGCCAGCGATCTGTGTTATTGCCGTAAAAGAATGAGCACTCCATCTGAGTCTTTGCGCTGATCAGAGGCAGGACGATGGACGCCTGCGAGGACTCATGGCTGGTGAACTCGGCATCGACATCGAATTCCTCCGGCGGTGTGTAGGGCAGCGTGCAAAAGGCCGCGCCATACACTTCGTCCGAGTCCTTCGGCGTGCGGTCCGCACACAGCTCGCCGTCTTTGAGCGACCACGGGCCGACGAGCACGTCCTTTTTCAAATCGACGAGCGGAATGAGGTCGATGGTTTTGCCGATGATGGCAGTCGATGCGGATTTCGAATTTGAAGGTTCGATCACCCTGATCGGATCCGTCTTCGCCGCCGCTTTCCCGCCGACAGACGCGACCGCCCCCTGAGCTTGTGGAGGGGTTGTAGCGTTCTTTTTGCCACTGAACATGATGACCAGTGCGCCCGCGATCACCATTGTGGCGGCGATGCCGATGAGGGGACCGGTCTTTGATTTGGCTGATGGCTGTGCCGCAGGTCCGGCTTCTTTTTTCGGCGCGCGAGCCGCTCCCGGCTTCTGTGCGATGCTGCGCTGGCCCGGAACATTTTTCACCGCGCCCTGCGGCACGGCGGCGATGGCTTGCGAGGCATCCTGCTTGATGCGCGGCGTGGTGAGAATGACATCGAGGTCTTTGCGGATGGCGCTCGCGGTTTGGTAGCGTGCTTCGCGATTCGTCTGCATCGCCTTGGCGATGATGGCGTCGAAGCGCGGATCGATCTCGCCATTCGTCAGCTCGCCTGGCATCTGGAAAAGTCCGCGCGGGATCTCGCCGGTGAGCATTTGGTAAAGCATCACGCCGATCGCATAGAGGTCGGCACGGCCATCAACATTCACGCCCATGACGAGTGCTTCGGGCGCGACGAAGTCCGGTGTGCCCATGGTCATGCCGGTCATGGTGAGGCCGCGCTGCGATGGATCATCCATCTTCGCGAGCCCGAAGTCGGCCACCTTCACCTGACCCTGCATGTTGATGAGGATATTGGCCGGCTTGATGTCGCGGTGGATCACGCCGTTCGCATGCGCATAAGCGAGCGCGTCGCACACGTGCGCGGTGATGGCCAAGGCGTGATCGGGAGGAAGTTTCACGCTGCTATGGATCATCTTCGCCACGTCGGTGCCATCGACGTACTCCATCACGAAGTAGAGCAAAGGCACGGCGCTCCCTGGTAGGGCGGCTGGTCCTCCAGCCGCCGCGACAGGCCGCGAAGCGTCCGGATGATCCGGCGGTGAATCGGAGGATTGGGGCATCCCGGCGGCGCTTGCAGGAGCAAGCGCCCTACCTTCGCCAAGCGCCCTACCTTCGCCAAGCGCCCTGCCTTCGCCAAGCGCCCTGCCATCGATCTCTCCAAAGTCGAACACAGCGACGATGCCCGGGTGCATCATCTTCGCCATCGTGCGCGCCTCGTTCTTGAAGCGTTCGGTGAACTTCACGTCATCGTCGTCGAGTCCCGGCGGCAGAATCTTGATTGCGACGAGACGATCGAGCGACTTCTGCTTCCCCTTGTAAACCGCGCCCATCCCGCCGTGACCGAGCATGGAAATGATCTCGTATTGCGGCAGCAGCGCTTGCAGATGCTCCACCGTCGGCGGCGTCCAGCCCGAGCCGGACGACATGGCGCGGGAGGGCGGCGGAGTGAAGGCCGTATGATCGTCGGGCGATGGAGAGTCGGGAGTCACGGCGGGGATGCAGCGAAGCTAGCGCACGGCGGTACTCATTGGCTATTGTTTTCTCAGCGACGGCGGACAAAAAAGTTCGTCCGCCGATTGAAACGAAATGCGCGAGTTTGCGAACGGCGTGATTACTCGCCGCGCAGCACCTTTGAAAGCCAGGTCAGCTCTTCCTCCAGCTCCTCGGGCGTCTGCACGGTCTGCGCGACTTCTCCGCGCAAGATTTTCGCAAAGCGTTGGCGCACTCGGAAGACCTGGAGCCGGAGCGCCGTCTCGCTCGCCTTCATTTGAACGGCCAGCTCGCGGTAGGGCAGCGCGTTCTCGTCGCCAGACAGAGTGGTCTGGAGCGAGTCAAACATGTCGAGCCGCCCAGTCTGCTCGTAGTAGTCGCGTGTTTTCTGCCGCGCCCGCTCCAGTACCGACCTCGCCCATGCGGCGAGGAAGAGGCGCTCAGGGTCATTCCGATCCACCGGCTCGTTCGCGTACTGTTCCTCGGCGCTGCGGCATTCCAGCGGCAGCACGATGGCACGTCCACCGCGTTTCACGGCGTTCTCGCGCCGCAGTTCGTCGGCGATGTGGCGGTTTAGCGCGGTGAGCAGGTAGGTGCGCAGCCGGCCTTTCTCAGCGTCCGCGCTCTCGATGAGTCCTCGATGAATGGCCTTCAAAAAGAAGCCCTGTGTGAGGTCCTGCGCATCCGCCCGCTCGTAGCCGCGGCAGCGGAGGTAGGCGTAGAGCGGATACCAGTAGCGGCGGCACAGCTCGTCCATCGCGGCGGCTGCCTCGGCACCATCTTTCTGTGCGCGGAAGACGAGACTCCAATGCGTGGTCGGAAAAGCGGCGCCGAGCAACGTGTCGCGCTGCTTAATCGCCTCCTGGTCGATTTCTCGGCTCGATTCCTCTTCGGGCATCCCGCTGGAGCCTTCCGCGCTCTGGCGGTTTTGGCAAGAGCGAGCATGGGAAGCCCGCAGGCTGTAGGCCGGGTGTGTGCGGCGTGGAAAGTGTTGTTCCACCAACGGAGACCTTCGCAGCACCGCCCGGCTGCGGGTGGCGGGCGAAGACGAGTGATCGCTGCCGACACCGCACGCAGCCGGGCTGCCTGACGCCACCCCCGGCCTACGACCACGCGGCGCTGGTGTTTGGTTGCTCCCGACATCGCACCGACGAAAAAATCGTCGCGAGCAGTCGAAACGACATTGCCAAACCTGCGAATAGCCACCTGACGGCGTCTTGCGCCGTCGCGCCGCCACCCATTCTCACATCATGAAACCCTTCGCTCTTCTCTCTCTCCTCGCCGTCCTGCTCCCTGTCGCAGCTCCCGCAGCCGCCCTGTTGGTGAACGGTAGTTTTGAAAACATGACCGGCGGACTGCCGAACAACTGGACCTACTCTCAAGGCGACGGCCCGGCCACGGTGCAGAGCGCGACGGCCAGCCCGTTCAACAACATCTACGGCAGCGGCTCTGTCTCCGTGCTGCTGACCGACGGCAGCTCCACTGCCGTCACCCCAGATTTGATCCAATCCTTCGCCACGCAGACCGGTGGCATCCTGTATGCCGCGTGGGACTTCCGGATGAACTCGCTCACCGGCAATCAATGGGGCGTGCAGATCGACGACTCGGTCACATCGCAGACTTTCTTCCGCATGGACAACGGCGGCAACTTCGTCGTCGAGAACGCCGGCGGCACCACGACCACGATCATGGCGCTGACCACGAACACATGGTACCAGGTGCAGCTCTCGCTCGATCTCTCCCTCAAGCAACTCAGCGGCTCCATCACGGACGAATTCGGCAACGTGACATCCATCAACAATCAGATGTGGCGAATCCTTCCCGGTTCCAGTTCCCTCAACCGCGTGGTGATCTTGGACAACTATCTGAACACCAGTCAGTCGGGCAGCATCCTGTTCGACAATTTTGCGGTGGATCGCACGCCGTTCGCGCCAGCGGCCACGCCGGAGCCGTCGCGCCTTGTGCTGCTCGGCTGCGGACTGATCGGACTGATGATCCGCCGACGCCGGATGTGAGTGTTGGCTCCAATCTGTCAGTGACGCACTGGAGAATATTCCAGCGCAGCAGCGAAACGAAACCGGCGGACTTGCGAACATTGGCGCGGAGAACCGGACGACGGGCGCACAAGGCCAGCCGCAGGTGCTCCAAACCAAGGAGACACCATGAACGCCCCTCACACAGACCAAACGGCACGACGCAACTTCTTGATCGTCTGCGGTGTGCTGCTTTGTGCCGCTTTGCTTGTCCTGAGTCAGGAGCAGCGAAAGGCATCAAAACAAGTTCACCCGGAGGATTCGGCGCCGATTTTGTCTTCACTCGATGGGCCGCCGCAATCTGGCGGCACGGCAGCAGTTGACAAGGCAGAGCGGCCGGTGGCGACTCCTGCGATTCCATCGTCGGCCAATGTGGCGGTGGTGGCACCGCCCAGTGGAGCGGCATCGCAGACATCTTTGCTCATGTCTGGCGGTGCCCGCGGTGCAACGACGCCACCCGCAGCGGCAGCTCCCGTGCCTGCCGCGAAGAACTCGCCCATGTCACCCGCCGTGCCTGCGCTGCGGCCGGGTGGCGCTGTCTCGCCAATTTCTGCGCAGTTCCGCAGGGCCGCCACTGCGAGGCAAACTACCGTGCAGATGGCCGGTGCTGCCCTTGTGGCACGCCCACTCGTGCTGCCAACGGTCGAGCAGATGAGGAACCAGCCGGCATCAGTGACGGCAGCGCAGATCCTGAGTCAAAAACTTAACATGACCGACCCGGCCACGCGCGAGGCGGTGGGCCGCACTTTGAAAACGAGCGCCGAGTTGCGCAAGAAGGCCGCGTGGGAAAAGGCGGTGAAGCTCGGGTTGCCGACCTCGGGCGACAAGCCGGGCGGAGGACGATTTGAATTACAGGACTTCGATGAAAATGGGCGTCCGCTTTATCACCAGACCACCAACGTGAATGCCGCCGTCACCACAGCGGCGCATCAGGTGCGGCTGGTTTATCCTGGCTATCCGGTGGATGGCGGCGACATGGAGTCCGGGATCCCGATGGTGATCGGGATGTGGGAGGCAGGGGGAACACCGCGCTATTCGCACGTGGAGTTCGACTACCTCGGCGGCAATTCAGGATCGTCGAAGATCACCCAGCAGGATGCATCGCTTGCACTCATGGACCGTCACGCCACGCATGTGGCGGCCACGCTGGCCGGGACGGGCGGCACCGTGGTCGATGGAGTGCTCGGCAGACTGAGGGGCATGGCGTCTGGAGCGTTCATCGACGCCTACGATTCGACAGGTGACCTGGGCGAGATGGTGCTCGCCGGTGCAGTCAATGCCACGGACCGTGGCAGTTGGACGGTTCATCGACTCAATGTATCCAACCACTCGTATGGCTACGACAGCGGATGGACGGTTGATAGAGCACTGAATTCCATCTGGCTCGGCTACCTGATCTTTGGCACCCCAAGTGACATAGATCAGAATTTCGGGCGCTATGACAGTGATTCCGCCGCCGTCGATGGAGTAGTGGCGAACTGCCCCTACTACCTGCCTTTTTTTGCCGCAGGTAATGAGCGGACAGATGGTCCCCCGGCAGCCGGAGCAGTCTGGTACCAATTTAATGCCACGAATCCGCCCAAAATCTATACACCTGGTCGCGATCCTGTGGCCGACGGTGTTTACAAGGGTGGCTACGACACCATTCCCCATGGTAAAGCTTTGGGCAAAAACGTGATGACCGTGGGCGCGGTCACGCCGGCAGTGACGGATCGCGCGGTGCTGAATGGCAACCGCGTGATCAATGAATCGGTGATGACGGATTTCAGCAGTTGGGGACCCGCCGATGACGGCCGCATCAAGCCGGACATCGTGGCAGACGGCTACCGTGTGCTCTCCGCCAGTCATGAAGCGGATGATGCCTCCGCCCTTTCCGACGGCACGAGCATGGCCACTCCAAACGCCTGCGGCTCGGCGCTGCTGCTGCAAAACCTGCACGTCAGAATGTTCGGCGAGGCGATGAGCGCCAGCATGCTCAAGGGGCTGATCATACACACGGCGGACGACCGCGGGCCGCCAGGGCCTGATTATAAATACGGCTGGGGCCTGATGAACACGCGCGCGGCGGCGGACGTGATGAACTCGCACCGTCAGTTGATGAACAGCGTGGCGATGACGAAGGGCCTCGCGACGAGCAACAGCCGTCAGGAAATCCCGATCACCCTCAACGGCTCGAATCCGCTGCGCGTGACGCTTTGCTGGACCGATCCTCCCTCGGCCAATGACCCCTTGGGCGAAGATGCAAATCCAGATCTCGTGAACAATCTCGAACTCGAAGTCATCGGGCCCGATGGCACCACCATCTACCGTCCGTATGTGATGCCCTTCGTTGCCGCCCGCACGCAGGCATCTCTCTCTCAGTCTGCCACCACAGGAGTGAACAACGTGGACAACGTGGAGCAGGTTTACCTAAGCCTGCCAGCCGCAGGAGAATACAAGGTGGCGGTTTACACCGGTGCCTTGCAAAACAATGAGCCGCAGGACTACTCGCTCATCATCACGGGTGATGCGCCGTCGCCGGAGATCACGGTTGAGGACGCTGATGGGAACTCGCTTGTCGATGGCGAGTCCGCCGTGTCTCTCGGCAGTGCGGCGCCAGATGCCATCTTTTCTCAAACCAAGTCGTTCACCATCGGCAACATCGGTCCTGGTCCGCTGACCGGCCTGGCAGTGACTGCGGAGGGTGCGGATGCGAACGGGTTCATCATCAACCCGCCTGTGGACACATCGATTGGAACCGGAGGATCCACTACGTTTTCCGTTACCTTCTACGCTGAGGGCTGGCCGCCTGGCCTGCACGTCGCCACGCTTCATGTGCAGAGCAATGACCGGGATGAGCGCCCGTTTGACCTCCAGGTGGCCGCCGTGCGCGAGTCTCCCGTGCCCGCGCGCCTGTGGCGGGTGCCGGTGCCGGACGAAACGTGGTCGGAAATGGTCGCGCTGGACCCTGGCGGCAATGTGATCGTGGCGGGAGTTACCAATTCATCCAATCTCGATCCGCAGGTAACCAAGCTCTCCGCTGCATCAGGTGCCACCCTCTGGCGGCATACCACGACCACCCAGCACGGCGGCACCAATCTGGACGAGGGACTCGCCGGTATGAGAGTGGATCCAAACGGCGACGTGCTCATCTCAACCGGCGCGGAAGTGGATGCAGGCGCGTCGCTCAAGCGCGCACGCACTTTTACCACGAAGCTCGCCAGCGCCACCGGCCAGTTTGCCTGGGATCGCAGCATCGATCACGACACCTACTTTTCCGCCCAGGTGCCATACACGCCTTATGTCCAGGGTGCGATCGACGTCGATGCGGCTGGGAACGTTCTCCTGGCCTCATCGGCAAGCGATTATCACATCGACAACCACCTCGTGCGGACTTTCTTGGTCACGACGAAGTACTCTCCGGGCGGTGACACTGTGTGGCAGCAGGACATGCGCAACATCAGTCCCGATCTCTTCCAGCTCCACGGCGTCGATGGCAGCGGGAACTTCTTCCTGAACAAAAAATATGCCGCGAACACCGGGCTGCCCGTTTGGACGGACGGTCAGTTGGACAACGCGCACATGCACGCCGTGAATGCCTCCGGCCAGGTGGCCTTCGTCACGCACACTTATCAAGGCGCGACCGTGACCCGTTTGAGCGCGGCGGGCACGATCGACTGGACTTCGACATTCGACGAACTGCCGGACTCGGTGCCCTACGGCAGCAATTACGAGTACGCCACGGGCGTCGCCATCGACGCGCAGGGCAACGTATTCGTCCTCGGCAGCCAGTGGCGCATCCCGCAGGGCGCGCGTGTGTTTCTCGCCAAATTCAGTTCGGCGGGCGGTCAGATGGCATGGTTGAGCCATTATCAAAGTCCGGACGGGACCGGCACCTATTACCCGGCATACCAGTACTTCACCGGCGATTTCTCAAACCATCTGAAGCTCGATTCATTCGGCAATCCCGTGATCTCTCTGAACACTTACGTCGGTCGCGTCGCCGGCTACAATGGCTGGAGCTACAGCCCGATCTTTTTCTGGGGCCTGCAAAAGTATTCAGCCAACAGCGGATCACGCGTGTGGGACCACCGTGGCGATGGAGAAACTTCGTTTACCGAGAGCAGCTTTGCCGCCGGAGGCTCGGGCAAGGTGGCTTTCATCAAAGCCTATCCGCAGGTCGAGGTCATGCTTTTCAACGATCTGCAAAACACACCGCCCTCCGTTTCGCTCGTGCATTCCACCGTCACGGTGGATGAAGGGCAGCCTGCGACAAATGCCGGCACATTCATCGACCCAGACTTCGCTGACACCGTCACTCTTACCGCGACGAAAGATTCCGCCGGCCTCATCCCCATTGGCAGCATCACCGTCAATCAGACTGCCAGCACTTGGGAGTGGTCGCTGGCGACCCAGGATGGCCCCGATCAAAGCGGCACCGTCTTCATCAACGCCTCCGACGGCGTGAACCCGCCCGTCGTAACCAGCTTCCCGCTGGTCGTGCGCAATGTCGCTCCCACATTTGTCGCCGGTGCAGACATCTCCATCCGCCCAGCCGAAGCCATCGGCTTCCAGCACATCATCACCTTCACGGATCCCGGACCTGACGTCTGGACGGCGACGGTCAATTTCGGTGCAGGCGATCAGACGGTGCCTGTCGAACAGACCACCAAAAGTCTGACGCTCAATCACACCTTCACCAGCGCGGGCTACTATCCCGTCAGCGTCACAGTGAGCGATGGTGATCCTGGCGGCAGCACCACGCGCATCTTCACCGTAACCGTCATGCGCCACATCAGCGACTGGCGCGTGACCCACTTCAGCACTTCCGAAAACACGGGAGACGCCGCCGATGATGCCGATGCGGACAGCGACGGCATACCGAACCTCGCCGAATTTGCCTTCAATCTCGATCCGAAGAAAAGCGATGGATCAGGGCTGCCCTCGATCTCGTTTGGAAACAGCATAACCAGCCTGCTGGGCGACTCAGAAGACTCCGGCGCGCTCGATCCAAAAGCATCCGGCAATCTCGGTGCTGGTGACCAGATGACGATCAGCTTTGCGGAGCCGCCAGCCACCACCGGCATCATCTACGGCGCGGAATACTCCACGAATCTCACGAGCTGGTCTCCGATCACCGACACCGGCTCAGGCGGCACGCACACCTTCAGCGTGCCCGTCAGCACGAACACGCGGCTCTTCATGCGGCTGAAGGTCACCACCGTCCCGTAGCGGAAGGTGCCGGCGTGCCGACCCGTCGATTCGGAGATAGACCGGACGAGTCGTGGAGCATTCACCAGAACACTTGCGAATGCCGCCACACCATGTCGCGGAAAGTCCGGCGACCACGTTACCGGCACTCTCACTGAAAGAGGCAGAGGCCGCGCCTTGTATCCTCTGTCCAGCCATGCGCACGATCACACTTCTCTCTGCCCTTTGCGTCGTTTCCGTCCTTTCCCCCGCCGCTGAAGCGGTGAAAACGAAGATCAATCTCTTCGATGTCATCAAGTCCGGCGATGTGGAATACAACGTCAACCAGGCGATGGATTTCCACGATGACCCGAAGGACATCTGGAAACTCGAGGGGGATGAACTGCACATCAGCGGCCGCGGCTACGGTTACGTCGCCACGAAGAAGGACTACCGCGATTACCACCTCGTGATCGAGTTCAAGTGGGGCACCAAGACCTGGGGCAAGCGCGAACACGCCGCGCGCGACAATGGCATTCTGCTGCACGCTTACGGACCGCACGGAGCCTACGGCGGCACCTGGATGGCGAGCATCGAGGCGCAGATCATCGAGGGCGGTGTCGGCGACATTTTGGTGCTGTCGCCAAAGCTGCCGGACGGCAAGGAGCTGACGACGAGTGTCGTGGCGGAGTTCAGCCGGGATCGTGACAAGGAAATGATCTGGACCCCAGGTGCACCGAAGCAGCTCGTCACGAAAGGCCGCATCAACTGGCAGCATCGCGATGTGGATTGGACCGACACCAAGGGCTTCCGCGGTCGCGAGGACAAGGAGAGCCCGCCCGGCGAGTGGAACCGTCTGGAGTGCATCGCGGACGGCGATCATCTCACCTACTTCCTCAACGGTGCGAAGGTGAACGAAGCCTTCGAGTGCAAGCCAAGCCAAGGTCGCGTGCTGCTGCAAACCGAAGGCGCGGAGATGATCGTGCGTCGCTACGAGTTGTGGCCGCTCGGTCAGTTTGCGGAGAAGTGGAATCCCATCCAGGCCAGCGGCGGCAGCGACATCGATGTGCGCGCGGGTCAGGACAAACCGATGACCGCTGAGGCATCGCAGAAGCTCATCCAGATCGATGGTCCGTATGAAGTGCAGCTCGTCGCCAGCGAGCCGCTCATCCTTGATCCAGCGGAAATCACCTGGGACGCGAAGGGCCGCATGTATGTCGCCGAGATTCGCGACTATCCGTTCCCGAAGAATCCCAATGAACCGCCGATGTCGCGCATCCAGCAGCTCATCGACGACGATGGCGATGGCAAGATGGACCGCACCGTTGTCTTCGCGGATCACATCGACCATGTGCAGGGCTTGCTCCCGTATAACGGCGGCCTCATCGCCACCACGCGCTCGCAGGTGTTGTTCCTCAAAGACAGCGACGGCGATGGCAAGGCCGACGTGAATGAGTCGCTGATCAAAGGCTTCAATCCCCGCCACGCGCAGCTTCAGGTGAGCGCGCCGCGTTGGGGACTTGATGGCTGCGTGCATTTCAACAACGGCCTTGATGCGAAGGAGATCTATCCGGTCACGAATCCGAAGGACGTGGTCGAAATCCCCCGCAGCAATTTCAAATGGGACCCGCGCACTGGGAAGATCACGCCCACCGGCGGTGTCGGCCAGTATGGCGGCGCGTTCGATGATTGGGGGCATCACTTCTACTGCTCGAACCGCAACCCGCTCATGTTCACCGTCATGCCTTACGAGGCGATGCTGCGCAATCCGCACGCCGGCATCACGCAGGTGCATGAAGACATCGCGCCCGCTGGAGCCGAGACGCGCGTGTATCCGGTGAAGATCACGCACACCACCGCCGACGCTCACGCGGGCACGAACACAGCCGCCTGCGGTCTCGGCGTGTATCGCGGCGATCTCATGCCCGAGTTGAAGAACAACGTCTTCGTCTGCGATCCCACCGGTCAGCTCGTCACGCGCTACAAGATCGAGCCGAACGGCGCTTCGCTCAAAGCCACGCGCGTGGGCAAGAATACCGATTTCTTCCGCAGCGGCGACGAATGGTGCCGCCCCGTCAATGTCACCACCGGCCCCGACGGCGCGCTCTACATTGTCGATATGTATCGCCACTGGATTGATCACGCGCGCTTCTTCCCCGAGGAGTTCGTGAAGACGCACGACATGCGCGAAGGCGAGAATCAGGGCCGCATCTGGCGCATCGTGCCGAAGGGAACGACGAAGCTGGTCACCAAGACACCGGGCAAATACCACGACGTTCCCGTGGTCGGTTGGGGCGACGCACCTGCCGAGCATCCCGACCGTGCAGCTTTCCTCAAAGCCCAGCAGATCACCGACGCACGCGAACTCGCGGACCTTCTCAGCAAGCATCCCGAAGATGCGTGGATGGCGAAAATGGTCGCTTCATCGGGCGTGAAGAAACTCGGCACCATCCTCAGTTCCGCAGGCGATGGCTTCTTCGGTTTATTCTCCGAAACGAAGGTCGCGACCATCCGCATGATGGTGAGCGCCGCGATGGCCGATGGCGAACCCGACGACGTGAAGGCTTTGCTTTCCCTGCTGCAAAAAGAACCCGGCAAACTCCTCTGGTGGAAACCTGCGCTGCTGCAAGGTCTCGGCAAGCTGCCGAAAGGTCACGACGATGCCGCGAAGGAAATCGCCGCGCTGCAATCCGGCATCGACGCCGTGCTCGCTGACTCGAAGTCCACGCTCGACCAAAAGCTCGCCGTGCTGCCTTTGCTCGGTCAGCGCAAATGGGACGCCGTTGCTCCCACGGTGAAGAACCTCCTCACCACCACGCAGCCCGCCGAACTCACCGCCGCCGCGCTCGCCTTGCTGCGCAAGTTCTCGATCAAGCAGACGGAGCCCTTCATCTATGAAATCCTGCCGCACACAAGCCCGTCGTTGAAAGGCCAGCTCGTCACCGTGCTCGCGGCGGGCTCGCCGCTTGAACTGCTGAAGCGCATGGATCGCGGCGAATTGCCGAAGGCGCTCATCGATGTGGAGAAGCGCTGGGGCATGCAACGCGGCAAAGGCGAACTCGCCGAGTTGGCGAAGAAGCTCTTCGGCCAGCCCAGCGCCGACCGCGCTGCCGTGATCGCGAGCTACATGGATTCCACGAAGAAGCTCGGCGATGCCGCGAAGGGCAAGGCGGTGTTCCAGACCATCTGCGTGGCCTGCCATAAGATCGGCGACATCGGTCAGGACGTGGGCCCGCCGCTCGCCGACATCAAGGTGAAGCCCGTCGAAGGCCTGCTCTCCGACATCCTCGATCCCAACCGCATGTTCGAAGCCCGCTGGTGCGCGTATGAGATCGACACCAAGGACGGCAAGCAGCTCATGGGCCTCGTCACCGGCGAGA
>JAIBCL010000064.1 GCA_019694165.1 Verrucomicrobiaceae bacterium
TTCTGCATGCCCCACGCGGTGGGCGAATGGCAGACGCGCGCGCAGCAGTCGATGTTGTTCGTGCCGATGACGTGGCGGATGAACTTCTGCATGAGGTAGTTCTCCTCATTCGTGCAGCGCGCCGACGAGATGCCCGCGACGGCCTGCGGTCCGTTGTCCGCGATGATGCGCTTCAAGTTGGTGACGATGTGATCATACGCCTCGTCCCAGGTCGCTTCCTTGAACCCGCCGTCCGCCTGACGAATGAGCGGCTTGCGCAGACGATCCTTGTGATTGTAGAACTTGAACGCGAAGCGTCCCTTCAAGCAGGTGTGCGCGTGGTTCACCTCGGCATCAACGGGTGCCTGAATGCTGAGCACTTCATTGCCCTTGGTCGCGACGGTTAGATTGCAACCCACGCCGCAATACGTGCAGACGGTGCGTGTCCTCTTCGTCGCCTCGATGGACTTGGAGAAGAACTTGTCGCTGATCGCCGAGGTCGGGCAGGCCTGCGCACAAGCACCGCACGACACGCACGACGAATCCGCAAACGACTGATCGAGTCCCTTGATGATCTTCGCATTGAAGCCGCGACCATGCATCGAGAGCACGAACTGCCCCTGAATCTCATCGCAAGCCCGCACGCAGCGCGAGCAGTTGATGCACTTCGACAACTCGCTGGTCATGTAAGGATGCGAGTGATCCTTCGGGCGATCGAGATGGTTCGCGCCCGCCGGATAGCGCACGCCTCGAATACCCACCTTCGCTGCGACGGTCTGGAGTTCGCAGTTGCCGCTGACTTCGCAGGTCAAGCAGTCGAGCGGGTGATCCGTGAGCACGAGTTCGACGATGTTCTTTCGCAGACGACGCACCTTCGACGACTCCGTGAAGATGTGCATCCCCGCGCTGATCGGCGTGTGGCACGAGGCAACGACTCGACGCGGACCATCGGCTTGCATGGCGACTTCCACCGAGCACACACGACAAGCGCCATACGGAGCGAGTTGAGGTGCATCACAGAGCGTCGGCACATGACCGCGGCCGTTGTGGCGGTCGATGACATTCAGGACGGTTTCGCCCGGCTTGAAGACGCAGGGCTGGCCATCGATGAATGCGGAGGTGGGGATGATGTCTTGGGACATGAGAGCGGATGTTTGGCAGAGAATACGTCTCTTGAAACAGCAAGCGAAGCGCAAATTGCCTTTTGACGTTGGTCCAGTTCGTGGGCGACGCCCACCTCTGTGACGACCGAGTCAAGCGTCAGGACCGTGGCATCGTCCGTGAAGACCGACACGGCGATGGCGCGGCCGGGAATCTTCATCGTGTTGCCCGGGTTCGCGAGCGTCCAGGCGATCGGGACCGCGTGCTCCCCCCACGCTCAAGAGCGGGTGCGGCGCGAGCGACTCCGTGCAGACGCCGGCCTCGTCACTTGCCCGGTCCCCTCCCCTTCCGCAGCCTGCAATTGCTTCCGTCCGTTCCAGCCCTTGGGCATGGGCACGCCTTTGCCCGACCACCGCGCGCCGCCGGCCAGCCAGGCAGTCCGCGCCTCCTCGAAGGCGATCCCTTTGTCGTCGTCATCCACGCCAAACTGAAAACCACACGAAGGGCAAATCTCATACGAGCCGCCGCCGGAAGCACTCCGCGCAGGCTCGCGGAGGTTTGGATAGGCGCAGACGGGACAGGTGTGGCCGGAGGTTTTCATGTCACTTGAAAGGCAATTGTGCGGGCTTGATCTGGCGGCCAGGCTGGCGTTCCCAATATCCGGCGCTGCCAGGCTTGAAGAAGGTCTTCGTCGTTCCGTCACTATTGTAAGCGGCGAACGAACCGGTCCGCCCGTCCCATATGCGCACCGTGCCATCGGTGTCCATCTTCATCGGCCAGCCCGCCGCACGTCCCTGTTCACGGAAGAACCACGCCTGCGCCGCATAGTCGTCGGCGCTCTTCGCGCGGAAGTCAGCGCCATGGCGCTCGTAGTGATCCAGGAGCGAAGCCGGATTTCCCCACGTCAGGCGCGAGGGCGGCGCCTTCAATGGCACCGGCGCGGCGGGCTTGGCGGCACCGTTGCCGCCTCCACCGAACTTCGACAGAATCTTCGGCAGCAGCCCCTGCTTCGCAGGCACGGACTGCGCCGGCGACCCGCCGGGCTGCGGCGCGGCTTTGGCATCGGGCAGGCTCGTCACGTCCGTCGTGCCGGTGGTGAAGGATCCGGTGGCAAGCCATTGCCGCGAGCTGCCGGCCGCAAAGTAATACTTGGTGCCCGGCTCCAGGCTGCCGATGGTCACGGTGTGATCCGCGCTGACTTTGCCGTCGGCGCGCTGCTTGAGCGCGTCCGGCGCGGTGCCGTAGTTCAGGCGGCTGCCGCACTCCACATCCGTCCTCCAGCGCACGGTGGCGGAATCGCGCGTGGCGGCCACCTCGGGAGGCCCGGTGAGAGTCACCGCACGCAGCGGATGCGAAGTCATCACGAGCGCCGAGAGGCACACGCACCAGAGTCGGAGAAAGGGAAGGCTGGACATGGAACTTATGCGATGAACCCGGCGGCGATTCTTCGCGCACGGCGGCCACGATGCAATCGAAGGATTTGCGCTGGACGCTCCGCCGCCTGCCGCCAGCTTCCGCCATGATCATCCCGGCCCAAAAAGACGCGGCGCTGCTCGCCGACATCGAAGCCGCCCCTGACAACGGACGCGAACTCCACGTCTGGTGGCTGGGGCAGAGCGGCTTTCTGGTCAAGCACGACGGCATGCGCGTGCTTTTCGATCCCTACCTGTCCGATTCGCTGACGACGAAGTACGCCGCCACCGACAAGCCGCATGTGCGCATGACGGAGCGTTGCATCTCCCCCGCGCTGCTGACCGGCATCACCGCCATCACCTCCAGCCACATGCACACGGATCACTTCGATCCCGAGACACTGCTGCCGCTGCTCGCAGCCAACCCGCGGGCGAGTTTCATCTACACCACGGCAAACAGGAAATCCGCCGCTGAGCGCCTCGGCGGCAGCCTTCCCGAACACGCCTGCGGCCTGAGCGATGGGGACAGCATTTTCGCGGGCATGTGGGAGGCGCGAGGCGTCATTGCCGCGCATAACGAGGTCGAGCGCGACGACATCGGGCAGACGCGTTTCATGGGCATCGACCTGCGCATCGGACGCTTCCGGCTCTACCACAGCGGCGACACGCTCTGGCACGACGACATCGTGCGCAGCATGCGCGAGCACGGCGGTTGCGACATCGCTTTCGTGCCCATCAATGGCAACAAACCCGAGCGCCGCGTGGCCGGCAACCTCAACGGCACCGAGGCCGCGGCGCTGGCAAAAGCGGTGAACGCGCGGGTGGCCATCCCGCATCACTTCGAGATGTTCGAGTTCAATACCGAGCCGCCTGACGAGTTTGTCAGCGCCTGCCAGCGACTCGGCCAGGACTTCAGGGTCATGCGCTGCGGCGAGCGCTTCACCCTCCAGGCTGATGAGTCGCGACACGATCTGGCGTCGGAACTCGAATGGGAAGCCGGCAGCTTCGCCGGATCACCCGGAGACAGCATCGCCTTTTAAGCGGTCGCCTTGCACAGGCTGACTTGGCCCGGTGCGCTGCACTCGCTTCACCCCGCCGTCGCACGCCCGGGCGTGTGAGCGACTGCTACTTGTCGAAGACCGAATCCTCCTCGCGATCGGCGACCTTGAGGTAGCGGTAGTACACTTCGAGCTGCAGAGTGCAGAACGCCTGTCGCAGGATTTCGTCGGAGGCATTGCCAGCCGGCATGTTGGCGCGGCCGGGCTTGAAGGAGCCGTCGGGATTCTGCGCGGACAGAATCTGCGGCAGGAACATCTCGTTGTAGAACTTCCAGTCGTCGCCACCCTGCTGGAAGAACGCCTGCGTGTAGTAGTACCAGCAGTAGAGATTGCAGTTCTTGTTCCAGTCCAGCGGCTCCGCGGTGAGGAACTCGCGCAGGAATTTGACGCCCTTGCCGATCTCCTTCTTCTTCACTCCCTTGCCCAGCGTCTGGAGGCCGAGGATGGCGCAGCCGCTGAGGCTCCACTGATTGTAGCCCTGATCGCGGCTCGCATTGCCAAAGCCGCCGTCCTTCGTCTGCTTGGTCAGCAGGTAGTCGAGCGTTTTGTCGATGCACTTGTGCAGGCCGTCGATCTTCAAGCCGGTGTTCTTGGCGGCCTTCAGCGCCTGATACTGCCAGCCGACGACGGAGAGATCGTTCCCCGTTTTCGGATTGTAAACGATGTCCGTCCCGCCGTAGCCCCACGCGCCGATGGGAGATTGATTTTCGATGATGACCTTCACGCCTTTCTCAAAGGCCTCGCGCATGCCCGGCAGCGACTTGCTCCCCAGACGCGCCAGCGTGTACATCTCCCCCAGCGCATAGGTGGCGATGCCGTGTTCGTAGGCGCCGGCGTTGCCCTTGCCGCCTTCCCAGCCCTCCGAAAAGATGCCGTGCGGATTCTTCTTCGACAGCTCGATGAGATACAAGATGCCCTTCATCACATTGTCGCCGTAGAATGGCGAGTCCGGCGTCTCACAGCGGCCCAGGTAGCAGAGCAAGGCCATGCCTGTCATCGCGGCCTTGTTCGCACGGCCCCAGGAACCGTCCTCGTTCTGCTTGGTCTTGAGCCACGCCAGCGACTTCGTCACCGCCGCCTCGCACTCCGGACGCCCGCCCGTCTGGCGCAGCTTCTCCAGGCGCTCAGAGGCCGAGCAGCGGCTGCGCATCG
>JAIBCL010000053.1 GCA_019694165.1 Verrucomicrobiaceae bacterium
CTCGGTGTCACGGTGAAGGCCGTGCCAAAGCCGCTGGTCACCAAAACGGTGACGATCAAGGGCAAGGGTGACGCCGCTCTCGCCTCGGTGGCGGCGGGAAGTTTTACCGCTGGCACGCTGCGCGTCACCTCCGCCAAGCAGGCCGAGTCCAACGACGACTTCCCGGATTTTGAAATCACCGGCACCGCCTTCTCCAACCTCGCCTGATCATGCCTGTTAACCTCGACGCCATTGGCATTCAATCCGTGGAACTTACGCTCGCCGAAAGCGTGGAAGTGACCCGCAAGGTGGAAACCAAACCGCTCCTCGACAAGGACGGACGCTTCGCCGACGCGAAGGCTTTTGATCCATCAAACGAGTTCAGCCTGAAGGGCCGTGGCGACCTGCCAGCAGGCGTTGCCGCCGGCACCGATGGCGGCCTGGCCATCGCCGGAATCAGCGGCGGCGTTACCATCATCACCTCGGTCAAGGAATCGCAGAAGAACGATGACTGGAACAGTTGGGAATGCGGCGGCCAGAACTGGCCCAACGCCTCGTAAGCCATGAAGGAAGGCCAGAAAGTCCAGTTCGTGCGCGATCACGAAGCTCCGCTCAAAAGCAGCACCACGCCGATGGTGGCAGCCGGGCTGGCCAGCGGGTTTGCGTTTGCCGGAGAGAAACCGCTGCTCGATACGCTGGAGGAAGTCGATGGCGCTCCACAGCGCACGGCGACCTGGAGCCTCGACGGCGGCATCACCGTCACATTTCGTCCTGCCTTCAAGGAGGAGACGATTGAGTTCGCCGAGTTTCGCCGCCGCTTTGAAAGCCTGGAGTGGTGCGGAGCCAATCCCGATCATCCCATCGCCTACCTGCGCGCGTTCAGCGACAAGCTCAGTTCGTTGCGCAACGAACTGCGTGCCATGAAGCCGCTGCTCCTGGTCCGACGCGGACGCCGTTTCGCCCTCATCCCGCAGGATGCGGCCCCTGAAACGAAAGCCCGCATCCTGAGCGAACTCGGATGAACCCACAGGACGCACGGATGCAGTTGCTTGAAGCGGCGATTGCCGAAGGCCCGGGCGAGTTGTTCGGCTTGAAGCTGCGACCCGTGAGCCTTGGCACGCTCAATCTGTGCCGGAGGCTTGGACTCTCATTGGTGCTGCATCATGAGCAGGCTGGGCTGATTTCGGAAACCGAGCGGCAGCGGCAGGTCATGCTCTTCGTGTGGATGCACTCAGCTCCGCTCACCGAAGTGCTCGGAGCGGTTCGCGATGGTTCCTGGGACACGCCGTTCGGAGCCTTCGCCGAATCCTCCTCTGAACTGATCGTGCCCGAGGTGATCGCTGAAATCCGCCGCGTGTCCCAGTTGGTGGATGCGGCACTCGTCGAAGTGCTGCCCAAGCCCGGCCGCTCCAGCGATGACGAAGCGCCCGGTGACATTCTCGAGCCGGGATTCACCGCGTCACTGGTGTTCACGCTCGCGCGCGAGACAAGCTGGAGTGAATCCTTCCTCCTCTGGCAATTGCCTTTGGCGCGTGCCCTTCAGTATTATCACTGCGCCCTGCGAGCCTCGCTCGCCTGGACCGTGAAACCGGGACCGCCCGTGCAGGCGCAGATCAACAAGCTGGAGCAGTGGGCCGCCGCGTTGACGCCGGACGAGGATGACGAATGAACCGCGAACTGCGCATCAACACAACCGCCTTCAATGCCGCGCTCAACCGCTTCATGCAGCATTCCAAGCGCGATGCGGAGGTTGTGCTGCGCCAGCAGGCGCGAGGTTTGATGAAGAGCCTCATCGACGTCACTCCGCCTGGTGGCAAGAACGTGAGCAACGCCAAAGCACGGGCGCGCGGCATCAACAGCCTGAAAGCCGACGCATTCAAGGTCGTGGAGGTCGTCTCGCCCAAGCGGGCAGAAGAGACGAACGTGGAATCCCTCATCAACCGCCACCGCGTACAAGGACGCGTGAAGCAGGAGGTGACTCCACGCATTCTCGTGTCAGCCGCCGCGTTGCGCGCTTACCTGAAGAAGCAGCAAGCGAAGGTTGGCTTCCTCGCCTCCGGCTGGAATCAAGCGGCATCGAAGCTCGGGCTGAAACCTCCCGCGTGGATCTGGAACAATCGCGGCCCGGGTGCCGTGGTGATTGAGGTCAATGACCGGCGTATTGCCGTGCGCGCCACCAACCGCGTGAAATACGCCAGCGGGTTCCGCGACATGAGCAGCCTTGTGCAGTGGGCCGTCAATTTGCAGACGCAAAAGCTGCGCCGCCAGTTAACCAAATTTCTGGCCGGCACCGCCCGCCAGGCCGGGTTCAAATCCTAACACGCCATGGCCGCGATCACCGCCGAGCTTCAACTCGAAGTATCCAAGTTCCAGCAGGCGTTGCGCCAGGCGCAGACGCAGTTGCGCGGGTTCAAGGGAGCAGCCGAAAAGGAAGGCAGGGGCCTTGGCAGTTCGATCTTCGGCGAACTTGGCAGCCAGGTTGCGGGCCTTGCCACCGTGGGCGGCATCACGGCGCTTGCCGCCGGTGTGAAAGGCATCATGTCGGACTTCGACGATCTCGCCGACACCGCGCTGCGTCTGAACGAAAGCACCGAAACACTCCAGCGCGTGGGTGGTGCGGCGGAACTCTCGGGCACTTCCGTGGAAGGGCTGGCCAATGCGTTCATCAAGCTGGAGCGCAATCTCGGTGACGTGGAGAACTCGAAAGCGAGGGAAGCTCTCGAACGCTACGGTCTCACCGCCGACAAGCTCGCCGCCATGCCGCTGGATCAGAAGATCCTCGCATTGTCGGAAGCGTTTCAGAAGGCGCGCACTGAAGGCACCGGTCTGGCCGATCTCCAGGCGCTGCTGGGCAGGGGAGGGGCGGAATTGATCCCGCTGCTCTCGGCCAGCCGCGAGGAAATCGAAAAGCTCTTCGCATCCGTGAACGTGGTGTCGGACGACTCCGTGCAACGTCTCGCCGCGATGAACGACGAGTTCGACTTGCTCGTGATGAACGCCAAGGCGTTCGCCGCCGAGGTGATTGTTGCGAACATCGGTCTGGCAAAGGTCGCGGGCCGTCTGCTCAAGGGCGAAGCCTTTGGCAACATCCTCACCGACATGGGCAACGAAGGTCTGGACGCCGACATCGAACGCGCGGCCAAGGAGCGCGGCAGGAAGAAAGCCGCCGAGGCGCTCAAACAGGCCGAGGCGGAAAAGGCGGCGGCTGCAGCAGCGAAGGAGCGGCAGAAGGCTGAGGACAAAATCGCCGAGCAGCGCCGCAACAACGCCCGGATGCGCGCCGACATCAGCCAGGGCGAACTCGATGTGCTGCCCGACGAGCAAAAGTTCCAGGCGCTACAGGACAAGCTCAGGGAAGTCTTCATTGATGCGCAGATCAGTTCCGGCAAGAGCATCCAGCCTACGCTCGAAGGACTCAAGAAACTGGCAGATGAACAGCACACGGCTGGCAACTTTCGTGGCGAAGGCGCTACGTTGGAGCGGCTGAAGGAGGCACAGCGCATGCATCACGAGCTGGACCAGCTCTCGGCGAAGATGCGCGAGAGCGGGGCGAGTGCTGCTGCCGATGCCGCCGCAAAGGCGGAGAGGGACGCCAAGAAAAGCAAGCCTCTGCCCGATGTGCCGCAGTATCGCACGTCGGGCAGCCTCGCCGGAGCAGTCAACCTCATCATGGGCCGCTCGGCCAATGAACTCATCCTGGATGAATCCAAGAAGCAGACGGGTGAGCTTCAACAGATCAAGCGCACGCTTGAGCAGATCCGCGACAAACCAGCCACCGCAGCGCCGAATCGCGTGACAGCAGCCGCGATGCCAGTCGACACGACGGCCCGGTTTGGATGAGTGCCTCTTTTCAAATGCTAGGCTTGAGCGGCAGCCGCGATGAACGCGGGCTGATCTCCATGGCGCTGCCCTTCAACTGCGCCACCCTTGATGAAACCCTCAGCGTGGGCCGCGTGTTCCCCTTTGGCCTGCCCGAGACGCGCCGCGCGGTGACGCAGCTCGAGGACGGATCGTTCCAGGCCACCGTCACCTTTGAGGGCATCGAAGGCAGCGGCGAGAGCGGTGATTCGGAAAGCTATGAGTTCGATTCCATGTTCCGCGAGGAGCCCATCGAATCGCATCCCAACATCGACAAGATCAAGAGCACGTATGGCGGCTACGAGCGCGACGGTCGCATCCTCTTTCCCGAGAAGCTCACCTCATCCAAATCGAGCGGCAGCGGGTTGAGTGGAAGCAAGAGCACGTCGGGCGACAAGAACCCGCTCTTCGGCATGACCACGTATCTCGTGCTCAACGCCGTGTTCCGTCACACCTACCTGCGGCGCACGATCCCGGGTGATCTGCTGGACCGCGTTGGCACCACGGTGGACCGCCTGCCGGAGAGCTTTCCCACACCGGCCGGTCGCAACTGGCTCGTCATGCCGCCCAAGGCGGTGAAGCGCGGCAACGTCTTTGAAATCTCCGAGGAATGGACGCTGAGCAAGCCCGGTGAAAAATGGCCGGACGCGATCTACGGACTCATCCAGCGCTGAAGACCATGAACGTGCGCGATCTATACGTTCGCAGAGGCGATCCGATCCTGCCGGCCTGGAACCGGCTGTTGGAGTGGACGAAGCAATTCCGATTGTTTGCCGGTCGCGGCATCCGGCTCACGCGTACACCCAACGGCACCTTTGTTATCGCGGACCAAAACACCCTGTCGTGGGATCATCCGTTTCGCGCGCAGGTGAGCGACAAGGAGGCGGCGATCACGCTCGGTACGATCAACAAACTCGTGCCCACCATCAACGGCGTGGCTCTCGATGCCAGCACCGTGCCGATGCTCAAGATCACGGGCGGCCCCAACAGCGATCTGCGCTCGTGGATCTGCGTGGATGTGCGCGTGGATTTGGAGGGCGGCCAGATCAACATCGAAGACAAGGACGCCATCATCATCACGCACGTTCGGGAACTTGATCCACGCACCAGCGAGGGCGGCAGTCCCGATGATGGTCGCGGCACCGGACGCCATCCGCTCGCCATGCTGATCTGGAACACAGACAAGTCGAGCATCCGCCGCACGCATCAGGTCACGCACTTCAACCAGCAGCACCGGTTCATCGCCGCGACTGACAGCCAGCCCTCACGTCACTTGTTCTGGCCGGAATGAACACGATCACCGCCAGCGAATGGAACCGGCTCGTCGATGAGTTGCGTCGCAACCAGGTGATGGGCGGCACGCTGCTCCAGTCGGGCGCGTGGCGGCACCCGTGGCAGGTGACGCCCTCCTGGGATGCGGAACATAAGCGCTGGGCGGCCACCATCGAACCAGGGTTCGTCAACGGACTCGACGCCACAGTGAGCATTGCGCTCAGCGAATCACCGGAAGCCACACGCTTGCGTCACACTGAACTCGGCTTGGAGGAAGATGATCACGTCGATGTCTGGCTTACTGAAGAGCCGACGCTGCCTCTCGGCGCATGGCGGGCGATTGGAGCGGATGCCGATCCACAGAACACATCCGTGACACCGGATGGCACGCTCACGATGAGCTTTGAACCTGTGCCTGAATTCTTCACCGCGCTCGGCGTGGGTGAACCGCCCAACATCAGCTCACAGATCGACGACCTCGGCATCGTGGAGCAAGTGTCGGGAGAGGTTGATGCGGCAGCGGAGAAGCGTCTTCTCCGTTCCTGTGATCTCGTGCTCTACCAGGATCGCTTCGCAACCACCACGCAGTGGACGCAGGGCGTGGGAATCGACGGCACGTTCATGCAGTTCAACGTCATCTATCAGATCCCGCCCAACATGCGCGAGCGCGCCTACATCCGCGCGACCCGGAAATATGAGCCGTCCTCCTCCGCTGACATGCAGGACCGATTGAAGGGTGATTGGACAGACCAAACGTTCGACGCACTTCACCTGGCCACCCTGTACATGGTGTCGCCGGAGGGCGCGGCTTATGGCAGCGAGCCGGATGAGACATGGACGTCGTATGTGAAGCACCACGTGTTCTGGAACCTGAACCACGCGAGCAACGTGCTCGAGCCAGCCCTCAAGCATGAGAACATCGTGTTCAACACCGGGCTTGCGATGGGATTGCTCGACAGCATCGCCAACCAGATCCTCGCCACCATCAACGATCAGAATGCCGCCATCGCCGAGTTCCTGGGGCGCAACACACTGGAAGGGAGGTTCTGGAGCACATGAGCAGCGATGGCTATGGACTGGACAAGGCTGCGCGACTGGAGGCGCAGCAACAGGAAGAACAGGCGGCGGTGCCGGAGTTGGAACCGGAGTTCCCGTTTGTGGTAGTGGCGTTTGATCCGGCGTTCTTTGGCGTGCCTGCCAATCCATCCGGGGTGAGTGGCGGGTAGGGACGCCGACAGCAATGCGCTTTGACACGCGACCGGCGGTGTGCAGCCGCTGCTCTACGCGAACCTATCGAAGAAGACGCTTGCCGAGACCCAGACCGGTAGTTCCATCTCATGGCCACGGCTCGTTGCCGGGGAAGACCTGGTGCTGAAACTCCGGCTGGTGCAGTCTCTCGACGGCCAGGTCATCGCGGCTCGTCGCACGATCAGCACGCTCAAGGCCAGCATTGGTGAGAAGGACGCGCGCCCACTGGACGGCTCGTTCCAGATCAAGCTCGGCGCTGCCCCTGAAAACGCGGGCGTGAACACAACGGCGAAGATCGCCCACAACGCCACCGCTGATCAGTTCGCAGCCGCGCTCAACGCGCTGAGCGACGGAGCACTTGCTGCGATGCAGCCCTTCACCTGCACGGCCCGTGACGGCTCCTTTCTGGTTCGCGCTGCCAACGGTGCGCAGGTCATGTTCAGCGTGGCCGACAATGAACTCTGGCCCGTGTCGTTCGTCACCATCCGCGAGTTCAGCTACGACGAAGGCCACAGCTATGAGTTCAGACTCACGCAGGCACCGGTCGCTGAAACCACCAGCTTCAATTCCATTGTTCCAGAGATCCCCTCGATCACCACGATCCAGACCGGGAGCGAGAACAGCGGCGTCAAGATCAACGAAATCCAACGTCTCTTCGTCCCGCCGGAGAATCCCGAAAACTTTTCCTTCCGCCTCACCTTCGGCTTCAAGAAAAGCGATCCGATCGTCCTGCCCACCACCGCCGAGGAAATCCTCTCGGCGCTGGCACCGCTCGCTGATGCCGATGCCGGTGAAGAGTTCCGCGTGTATCCCGGCCAGGACGCCGTCTTGATTGAGTTCACCGGAGATGCATGGGCGGGCAGCAATCAGGCGCAACTCGGCGTGCAGGTGGTCGATGAAGCTCCCGCCGATCCCACGTTCACCATCTCCACGGCCACCGCCGAAATGGCCATTCGCGCGCGCAGACCCGACAGCCTCGGCGAGATCAAGCTCCCGTTGGAACTCACGCTGGGTCTTGAGGATGAGCAGGACGAACTCACGATCCGCACGATCAAGTTTCGCGCCGATCTGGTCTTCCTAGTGCCGGTCAATCAATCGGCATTCAGCGCCGCTGCCGCGCTCAACTGGAACCAGCCGCTTTCCCGCGAGTCCTATCTTCAATTCTCTCCGTCACAAGTCGCCACAGGCCAGCGCCATTACCTGATCACCTCGCTGGGTGATGGCGCGTCCGACGAGATCGAGATCAATCACAACCTCAACACGCGCTATCTGCTCGTCCAACTTCAGCAGGCCGCTGTTGACGGGTTGTTTCTCACGCACGGCACCGACTACCAGGTGCGCATCGTGTCGAACAACGCGATCACGCTCATTTTTCCCGGCGGCGCTCCCGCTGCCGCATCGCTCATCGGTCAGATCAGCACGGCCTCCCACGATGCGAACTTTGAGCCGCACACCCACACCATCGCGGAGATCGACGGACTGGAGGAGCGTCTCTCCGCAGCCGAGAGCGCGCTCGCCGAACTTCAGACCCTCGCACCAAGCGGGTCCATCGCCTCGTCGGCAAACGTGAGCTCCGCACCTTCTCTCGACATCGCGCTGCCCTCCTTCGTCGAAGCCTGTCCTGCATTGCAGCCCGATCTCACCAGCAGCACCGAGATCAAGAGCCTCGCGGACATTCCAACCTCAGCTCTTCCGAGCAACGGTGGTTTGCTGCCAGCCGTGCATGACGTGGCGGTCGAAACGCTGCCAGGGACAATCCCGGCTGCGGCGGATTCATACAAAGGGCGGGTGTTTCGCAACGCGGGTGCGAACGACGTGGAACTCGACGGCGGCTACGGCCGCAAGCTCGTCGCCATCCGCCCAGGGGAATACGCAGCGTGCGACGGTCGCTCCTGGTATCCGGTGAAGCGCTACGATTCGCCGGGCGCATCAGTGACCGTGACCATCGACATCAACACCGATGTATGCACGGGGGCGGCTCATCCATTCAGCGATGGCGATGCCGTCATGCTCGCAACCACCGGCGTTCTGCCCACTCCTGCGCTGCCCGACACGCATTACTACGTTCGCGACAAAACAGCGGACACGTTCAAGCTCGCGGCCACACCGGGCGGCACTGCGATCAATTTCCTCGCCAATCCAAGCGGCGTTCAAACCATTTTCACCGCGCCGAAGAGCACGTTCTATCCGGCTGACTTCGAGCGCGAGCTGTTCGTGCTGCCGGTGAAATCGAAGCAGTTTCGCATCAAGCAGACGCTCGAACTGTTCGCCGGCATCGAAGCCGCACTGGTGAACGTGAAGGTGGCGCATCCGCGCACCAGCGATCTGCGCTACCGCAGCCAGCTCACCAAGGCGCAGTGGTCGCTTGTATTGCGCTGGGGCACAGCCACCAGCGAATCCTCGCCCGCCACCACGGGCGCGAACCTCAAGGGCATCACCTGGAACTCGACGCCCATTCTGGAGCAGCGCATCGACCTGGTGATCTCGCCCATCGTCCACACGTTCGGCTGCCGCATCAAGCGCACTGCCGAGAGCACGTTCACCGTGGAAGAAATTCTCTACGGGCTTGCCACCGCCTCAGCGGCGTCCATCACCGCCGCCGATTTTTATCTCGGCGCGTGGCTGGAGCGATTCGACACCGAGGACGGAGTGTCCGATCCGCGCGGTCTCGCCCTCCTCATGGGCCTGACGCGCAGCAACTCGACTGCTCCCGAAGCCAATCTCGGAAAGCTCACCATCAAGTAAACAACCGCCATGGCCGCTCCCGTCATCAATCCGCAAAGCTCCGCGCCGGTCTGCCGCGTCGGTACGCCTTATCAGTTCAACCTCGCGCTGATGAGCACCAGCGCCGCTGCCACAGGCTGGGCTGTCGTCGATGCGCTGCCCGATGGTTTAACGATCAACGCCACCACCGGCAAGATCAGCGGCACACCAACCGCCGCCGGCGTGCGTGAAGTGAGAATCACCGCCTCGAATGGGGACGGAACTTCCACGCCCGTGACGGTCGCCTTTGGCATTCTTCCGGTTCCCTATGCCGCAACGGGCACGATGGAGATCAACATGGACCTCGACAATCTCGTCGTCTGGAACCCGCACATCACCAACGGCGGTGCGCCGCTCTTCGCCAAATACCGCGACAAGAAAACCATCTCCCTCGGCATGTTCAAATCCGGCATCTTGCAGGACAAGAACGTGGCCGAGATCAATGTGTGGCTGAAGGAAGACGACGAAGCGAAAGCCTTCAACCTCTGCACCGGCCAGTTCGCGAAGGTGGGAGCGGGCGACAACACCCGCCACAGCGTGCTGCTCAATTTCGACAAGGCCGAGATCAAGAGCATGATGAGCAACTGGGACAGGGCCTATTCATCGGGCGGATTCATCTGGGCGGAGATCGAAATCAAGTTTCTCGAAGCGCCTCCAGGCACCGGCAATGCCACGCTTTTGCCGCTCACGAGCCGCACGTTCGTCTGCGAACTGCAACGCGACCTTTCCATTTGAGACATGGCCACCGAGAGCAAAGCCCCGAGCCTGATGCACTTCCCGCTGGCCCGCTTGTATTGCGAGGAGGGCGGTTATGCGATCCGCCGCGCCATCTGGGACGGCAGCCAGGGCGGCCATGAACTCGCGTGGCTCATCTTCAGCAACGGCATCTACTACTACGTCACCGCCCCCGGATCACGCATCGTGCGCGGCACGCACATCAGCGGAGTCACCACCATTCGTGGCGATGTGATGGGCGAGGATCTGCTGGCCACCGACTGGACCACGCTCAAAGTTGGCTGCACGCAGGGCAGTGATTGCGTGTGCGGCGACCAGATCATCCTCCAGGGCGTGGTGGGTTTTCCAACATCGGTAACCCAGAGCGGAACGCCTGCGGTGAACATCACCGATCCAAACGCTGCGAAGGGACTGGCTGCGTGCGAACTACCTCCCGCCGACTGGCTCGCTGGCATTCCAAGTGAGAGCGAGTGCGACTGCTACACACCGGTCAGTTTTGGCGAAACGACGCCCACCACGCCGCTGCCAGATCCAACCAACGGCAACGGCGGCGCATCGCCTGTCACGGTGGCGGCGACAATTGCAGCGACACAAGGCAGCGGCAGTGGCGGCAGTTCTGGTGGTACCAGTGGATCAAGCGGCGGCAGTTCAAGCAACGGCGGTGCAGCAGGTTCGAGCGGAGCATCGTCTGGTCAAGGCGGCGGCCCCGGAGGTTCTGGCGGGGGTGGTGGCGGCGGTGGTGGTGGCGGAGGTGGCGGAACCCCGCCAAATCAGCCATGCGAAGAGCAGAACTGCGCAGCCGGCAGACATTGGGACAGCCAGCAATGCAAGTGTGTTGACGACGGTGGCGGAGGTGGGCCGTCCGTCACGATGACGATCACACGCACGAACGACGCCACCGTTGATTGTGACCAGGGAGTGTGTCCACAGCATGCGCCGCAGGGCGACTACGCCTGGATCGGCACCGTGAGTCTCTCCGCTCCGAACAACAACAACGCGTGGTCCACCACCATTCGCCGCAATGGCACGGATGGCGGCGAAGTCGTTTGGACGGGCAACCTCGAGGATGGCGACTCGCACGATTTCACGGGCGGAATGCCAAACCCGATTGCGCCCGGCGGCGTCTTCACCTTCTCGGTGACGTGCAATGAACTGCTCGGCAGCGGCACATGCAGCGATTCGCAGATGGCATCCATTCCCGAGTGCGATTGCGAGCATCTCAACTGCCCGGTTCCCGATCCCAACAATCCAGGCGGCCAGATCGAGCTGGTGTGCGAGGGCAATCAGGTGCTCGATCCCGTGAACTGCGTCTGCTACGACCCGCCGATGTGCGAGCCCGGCCAGCATTGGGACGCGACGTGCCAGTGCTGCTGTGAGGACGCGGGCACCGAGATGAACTGGTATTGCGAGGGCACGACGCTGGTGCAGCAGATCGCTGACGGTGACTGCACGACGCACAACGTGGAAACGCCCGACTCACCAACCTGCGGATACGAGCCTCCATGATCGGCGACGAACTCTGGCGCAAGCATCATGCAAGGCACGCTGCACGACTCGCGGGCAACAGCAATGCCAAGGTTGCTCCTGTTGGAAGCAACAACGGTGGAGGCGCTGGCACGGAACTGAGAAAGATGCTCGGCAGCATCGGCATCCATCCACGCGGCGAGAAGTGCAAATGCAATGAGCACGCCCGCGAGATGGACCGCCACGGTCCCGATTGGTGCGAGGTGAACATCGAAACCATTCTCGACTGGCTTGAAGGCGAGGCGAAGAGCCGCCCACTCATGGGCTTTCTCTTTTCGCGTTATCTCGCGCGCAAGGTGGTGATTGAGTCCATCGCGCGTGCCCGTGCTGCTTTGACATCGGCAGCAGGTTCATGACACCTTCTTCAAACCGCGCCTTCATTGATCTCAACACGGGAGCTGTTCGCAACAGCACCACCGGCACCATCATCCCGCGCATCGCGGGCATTCTCGGGACGCAGCTCTCGCTCGTCGTATCGTTCTTCCGCGATGCCGTGCCAACGGCCCTCGCCGATGACGCTCTCGGCAGGCTCGTCCTCAAAACCAAACTCTCGCATGGCTCGCCCGCGCTCGTGCTCGACACCGCGTGGACCGTGTTGGGCGAAGGCCCTGCACGCACCTACAAGTTTGATGCGCTACTCGACAGCCAGGCTCTGCGCGCCAGGCTCGAAGGCAAGGACACCGATTTCTTTGCCGCTCAGATCGAATGGACGCTTCCTGGCGAAACCGACCCCAGCAAGTCCTTGCCCTTCGACGTGCTCATCTTCAACGCCTACTCACGCGACGGCGATGAAGCGCCTGATCCCATCGCGAGCGCAAGCTGGGAGTGGCTCAAAGACCGCGCGCCACAATCGGGCGGGTTCACGCACAACGACAGCGACAGAACGCTCGGCGTTGTCGGCGGTGGTTCTCCAGGCGAGGACGGCGCATCGGCCTACGAAGTCGCCGTGCAGAATGGATTCATTGGAGATGCAAGTGCGTGGCTTGAGTCGCTGATTGGCCCGGAGGGACAGCCTGGTGCCATCGGTCCTGCCGGCGCTGATGGTCCCGTGGGTCCTCCCGGTGCCGACGGTCTTCCGCTGATCACCTGGAAAGGCGCATGGAACGGAAGCGCCTACGACCAGCACGATGCGGTGTCACACGCAGGCAGTTCATGGCTGGCGCTTCGCAGCAACTCCAACATCACTCCGACCGAAGGGGCCGACTGGACGCTGATTGCCGCCAAAGGCGTGGATGGCGCAAACGGCAGCGATGGTGCTCCCGGTGCCAATGGCACGAACGGGACGAATGGCATCGACGGCACCAACGCCACCCCGATCACGAGCATCAATGATGATGGCGGCGGAAACCTGACCGTCGTGACCCAGAATGGAAGCTACGGCCCGTTTGCACTCAAAGGCCCAACTGGAGCACCCGGCATGGATGGCCCACCGGGTCCGGGCATCAACTGGCTCGGTGAATGGCAGCCATCCACAACCTACGCCGAAGACGACGCAACTTTTTATAATGGCAGCTCGTGGATTTCGCTCTCGAACGACAACTACAACAACGCGCCGTACGAGGGCAGCGGAAACTGGGGATTGCTCGCGAGGACCGGGGAAACCGGCCCCATCGGTCCCGAGGGTCCGCCTGGAGATCCCGGTGGGCCGCAGGGTCCTGAAGGGCCGCAAGGCATCGAAGGCCCCCAAGGTCCGCCCGGACCTCAAGGAGCCGATGGCCCGATCGGACCACAAGGCCCGGCAGGCGATCCAGGAGGTCCAGAGGGACCACCGGGGCCTCAAGGACCGCAAGGCATCGACGGTGCGCAAGGTCCGCCTGGACCCCCAGGTTCCGGTGACGTGAATGGACCTGGTTCATCCACGGACGGCAACATCGCGACCTTCAGCGGCACCAGCGGCAAGCTCATTCAGGATTCGGGCGTGGGCATTGCCGGCGGCAATCTATATGTGAACGGCGTCAAGGTGCTTGGCGCGCAGCAGACCGGCGTGGCAAGTGCCAGCGAAAGCCATTCCATGAGCGGGAGCGACTATGTCGATTACAACGCGCTGATGACCGCTCTCAATGATCTGGGCGCGAAGTTCAACGCGATGAAGGCTACTCTCGAAGCGCACGGCTTGATCACGGCAGTCTGATTGTGGTCTTGTTTGTTCCGCGATCTTCGTTGCGCAACGAACTCAGCCCAAGATGGATTTGATGAGGTGCCGCCGCCTTGAGGGCCGTGGCGAACATTTGAGCTTGTCGCTTGCCGAAGGCGTCCAGCCCTCGGGAGGAGAGATCGAGAACCATTTCTGTGCATCCTGTTCAGTCACCAATTCTCGGTAGTGCTTGAAAATGATGTCCGGTGAGTTCCCGGCCTCCAAAGCCACGCTGGCCGCGTCCTTCACAATGGCCAACCGGTAGCTGATGTAGGAGTGCCTCAAGACGTTCCTCGGCCATTTCATTGCCAGCTTCTCCGCCAGCTTGGTGAGATCCGGAGCACGCTTGGGCACCACTCTTCCTTCCTGTGGCAGCGGTCTGAGCCACGCGGCCAGATTGTCGCTGATTGGCACAATACGCCGCGAGGCCGTCTTGGCTTGGTCCGCTCGCAAGGTGATGATTTTGCGCTCCAGATCCACAGCCTTCCATTCGAGCCGCTTGATCTCGGCCACCCGCAGCCCTGCAAAGCCACCAATCAGCAGCAATGGCAACTCATGAACCGACGCGGCTTCAAGCAGCTTGCCCATTTCCGCCGGTTGGAAGATTTCCGTCTTCGTATCTCCTTGCTTGGCCATCGGCACCATTTCCAACGCGGTTGCCTCCGACTGGGGCAGGTAGCCCCGCGACTTGGCGAAGGAGAAAAACACCTTGAGACAGCGGTGGAGCGAATTGCGCGTCACCGGCGGGTGATTCAGGCTGCGCAACCAGCGGTCCACCTCGGCAGACTTGATAGCGAGCAGTTCTCCGGGAAACGCCGCTGCAAAACGCCTCACGCTGCCAGCCAGTTGGAACTGATAACAGCGGCTGAGCTTGTCCTGCGCCTTGGTGGCCAGGAACTCCTCGATGAGATCAGTCACTTTCACCCCGAGTTGCACGCCCCGGTTCCGGCGCACAAACTCCTGAATGGCGGCCATCAGCGGCACGTCGCCGAGCATCTGGCGGCAACGGGCGTATTCCTCAACGGCGGCAACCAGAGGCAGGTTGAAGGGAGCCACCAGACGTTCGGCTGCGAGGTTGTTATCGCGTTGCGCAGGAGTCAGGTCGTTGGCCTCCGCCTTGCCCTCCTGAATTTTGCGGGCCACTAATTGTGCCTCCGCTCTGGCCTTCTCCAGGCTGCCAAAGTTGCGCCGCACCCGCCTGCCATTCATGTGGAAAGCCACGGTGTAGCAGTCCCACTTGCGGACGCGACCCTTGTAAATGGGCACCACCGCACTGCCATGCTTGATCTTGAGGAAAGGCCGACCCCGTTTCCGGGTGCCTCCCGGTTTTGTCATAATTTTGTCCTGCATACTGCCGGGGGAGGTGTCAACTTCCAGCGAGTCGCAGCCATCAAACCATTGGTTTTCTGGCGTTTGGAGCGCATCTGTGCGCTCCGATTTGCTCTTTAATCCGTTCGATTGGCAATCTCTCCTCGCTGACATCACTCGACCTCCGCAACAATCAGCTCACCAGCACGATCCCGGGTTCGGTGGGAAATCTCTCGGCGCTCATCAGTCTCGACCTTAGCCTCAACCAACTGTCCGGCTCGATCCCGTCTTCGCTTGGGAACCTCGCCACATTGACCCATCTCTTTCTCGGAGGCAATCAACTGACGGGTTTGATCCCCGGTTCGTTTGGCACTCTTTCGGAACTGCTGAATCTCAGCCTCGAGTCCAACCAGCTTACGGGCCTGATCCCTTCGTCGCTCGGCGGCCTCGGGATGTTGGAGGTCCTCTCGCTCGCAGACAACCAGCTCACCGGCCCGATCCCCGCCTCACTTGGCGACCTCGGGAGTTTGCAGTACCTGTCGCTGGCAGGCAACCAACTGACCGGTTCGATTCCCGCCTCCCTCGGCAACCTCACGGCCCTTATGTCCCTCGACCTGAGCAGCAACTTGCTGACCGGAGCCATCCCTGCCTCTTTGGGTGATCTGTACGCGCCATCCATCGATCTGGCCTACAATCGATTGTCAGACCGCGTGCCCCTCGGGGTGATCGCGCTATGGCCTGATCTGAGCCACAATTACATCACGCTGGATTCCCAGCAGCGGCTCGACTTTATCATGTCTGGGATGCCGGATGAATACTGGATGCCGCAAGACATCCCCAATATCACCCTCGAGCCATTTGGCAGCGGCTTGCAGATCGACGCAGAAGGCTATCCGTACTGGAATAAGGCCGCGTTTTTCCCCACTCTGGATGCCTTCTTGAAAGTGACCAACGATGAAGACACCGGTCCAATTGTGTTCACTTTGGAGTCGCAGAGCGACTGGCTGACGATACGGGAATTCAGCGTGGGCAGCCCGCCCGCCGCACAGGTCGCGACCGTGAAGCTGCAAGCCTATGGCAGCACGGTCTTCGAGCTTTCGATCAATCTGCCGTCCGGCTCGCCATGTGGCACCTACGTGAGTGAGATCAAAGTGCTCCCCGGCGCATTTGGCGAGGAGCCCGTGACGATCCCGGTCACCTTTTACTACTCCACGCAGTTCGTTCCTCTGGTCACCAACGGATTCAATCACAAGCCTGTGGAGGGGGCCACCCTTCAGGTAACCGGTCCCCTTTCCTTCACCGCGGTCACGCAGGCCAATGGCATGCCCTGGCTGACTCCTGTGTGGCTGCAGGGCACCTACCACTACACCGCCACGGCGCCGGGCAATCTGGCTTCCGATCCGCTGAACCCATCGATGGGCTATGTGGCGGGCAATGTGGGGGTCTGGAGCGAGGTGCAGTTGTTTGAGCACGACGCGCCGGTGGGCGGCACGATGAGCATCAACGAGGCATCACCCTTGAAGCCCAATTCCGAGCTGAACGTGGTCTTGCGCAATTGGACTGACGTAAGCGCCCCCTTGTCCTATGAAATCGAGATTGATGGCAAGATCGTCTCCGCCAAAGGGGCCAGCCTCGGGCGGATCTTGCTCACCCCCGACGACCCGGGCGCGCATACGATCAAGGGCCGCATCTACGACGCCGGCAACAATGTGGCGGAAGTGACGCAAACCTTCACCGTCAGCGCGCTACCTCCGGAGGCACCGCCGCGCTCGGCGTACATGAGCAGTCCGGGTGCAGCTTTCAGGCCTTACTTCTTCGGCACCACCAGCAACACCGGCAACGCCGCCGACAATGCCGACCCGGATCATGACGGACACTCCAACCTTCTGGAATGGGCGCTCATGCTCGATCCGACGCGACCGAGCACCCTTCCCGCAGTCACCAACGGAATCGGCGGCAGTCCCGCTTCTTTCAATGCTCTCAACGCCGCGGCCACAACAACAGGTGGCGGCCTGGAGTTCCTCTATGTCCGCAACGCGACGGCCACGGCGGCAGGTGCCGTCTTCATCGTGGAGTGGACCGATACGATGGGACCGCTCGACTGGCACACCGCCGGCGTGACGCAAACGATCCTCTCCGACAACGGTGCCGTCCAGCAGGTGCTTGCTACGATCCCAGCGGGCACGGGTACCCAGCGCTTCGTACGCCTCCGTGTGACCGGGCCGCCGTGAGCCGTGCGACACCAACCAATCACTCACCCAAACGAAACACACCATGAACCCACGCATCTACAAAATCCTGCTGGCAGCCTGCGTTGCCATGCTCCTTTTTCATTCCGCCGCCCCAGCCCAAGTGCCCGGCCTGCTCGGCTACCAAGGCCGCATCACAGTCAACAACGTGAACTTCGACGGCAGCGGCCAGTTCAAGTTCGCGCTGGTGAACACCAACGGCACGGTGACCTACTGGAGCAACGATGGCACCAGCAACGCGGGCACCGAGCCTGCGGCCGCCGTCACGCTTGCCGTCACGCGGGGCCTCTACTCCGTGCTGTTGGGTGATGCCGCGCTGGCGAACATGACGGCCGTGCCTGCGGCTGTCTTCGCCAATGCCGACGTGCGTTTGCGCGTATGGTTCAACGATGGTGTGAATGGTTTTCAGCTCCTCACGCCGGACCAGCGCATCGCGGCTGTGGGGTATGCGTTCACGGCCGCCAGCGCCACGACTGCCACGACCGCCACCACGGCCGCGACGGTGTCCAACAACGCGGTCACCAATGCCAAGATCGCCGACGCGGCAGTCACCACCACCAAGCTGGCCGACGGCAGCGTCACCACCCCCAAGCTGGCGGATGCGGCGGTGGTCGCCAGCAAGATCGGCGCTGATGCCGTCACCACCACGAAGCTGGCCGACGGCAGCGTGACCGGCCCGAAGCTGGCCGATGGTGCGGTCGGCACGCTCAAGATTGCCGATGCCGCCGTCGCCACCACGAAGCTCGCCGACGGCAGCGTGACGGGCCCCAAGCTGGCCGACGGCGCGGTCGGCACGCTCAAGATCGCCGATGATGCCGTCACCAGCACCAAGATCACCGATGGCACCATCGTGAACGCCGACATCGCAGCGGCAGCCGCCATCGCCGACACCAAGCTGGCGGCCATCACGACCGCCGGCAAAGTGGCCAACTCAGCCACCACCGGAACAAGCTTCAGTGCCGCCAACACACTCGTGCTGCGTGATGCCGGCGGCAATTTCTCAGCCGGCCTCATCACGGCTGCGCTCAATGGCAATGCCCTGACGGCAACGACAGCGAACACCGCAACGACGGCGAACAGCGCCACCACAGCCGGGATCGCCAACACCGTGGTAGATGGCGCTATCACCACGATCAAGCTCGCCGATGGCAGTGTCACCACCGTCAAGTTGGCAGACTCCAGCGTGACTACGGCGAAGCTCGGCGATGGCAGCGTCACCACGCCCAAACTGGCCGACGCCACCGTGACCGCCCCGAAGCTCGCGGATGATGCGGTGACGAATGCCAAGCTCGCCGACAACGCCGTGAGCACCAATGAGCTCGCCGATGCGGCGGTCACGACCGCCAAGATCGCAAACTCAGCGGTCACGGCGGAGAAGATCCCCGACGGCTCCATCACCGAGGCGAAGCTGGCCTTCACCCCCGGAGGCAGCGGCCTGCCACGCGGGCATCAGGAGTTCCTGACACCGGGAGGGGTGTTCATCGTGCCGGCGGGCGTCACGCGCCTCATGGTGGAAGCATGGGGCGCCGGCGGTGGTGGCGGCGGCATTTCGAGTGATAATGGCGTTGGCGGCGGTGGCGGCGGTGCTGGTGCCTACTCGCGCAAATTCATCAACGTCACTCCGGGGCAGGTTTTCAATGTGGCGGTCGGCGTTGGCGGAACTGGCGGCGGTATGGATGCGTCAGGAACGGATGGCGGCCCGTCTGCCGTCGCTGGCGCTGTGACTTCCGGCGGTGGAAAAGGCGGCGCGCCAGCGGTGGGAACCGCCCCGGGTGCTGGAGGCGCGGGTGGCACCCCCGATCCCTCCGCAGCGATTAGTCGGACGCAGGCTGGCGGCCAGGCGATTGCGTTTGCCTCTGGGTTCTTCAACGTCGGCGGCGCGGCTCAAGGTCTGGCGATGCCGCCTGCGCAATGCAATGGCGGAGGACACGGCGGGATTGATTTCTCCAATCCAAACGCAAGGAATGGCGGCGATGGCTATGTCCTGTTCACCTGGTAACCAATCAACCGGAGGAAATCATCCGCCATGAAAACCAAGTCACTGCTTCAGGCTGCCGCGCTGCTGACCACGCTGAGTCTCGACGGACCGCGCGCACACGCTGACCCGGCCTCAAGCGCAGCTTATTCAATCCCGGCCCAAACCATCAGCGCGGGGCAGGCGCGCTCCCAAAGCGCCCTGTATGCGAACCACGGGACCACAGAGCCTGTTGGGGGAACCGCGCAAGCGCCGTCTCCAAACGTCGTCTCGCGGCACGGATTCATGGGACAGCTTTACGAGGTGACCGCCCTTCAACTCGCGGCCTCGTCCGCGACCATGAACGAAGCGGCCTCACAGCAGCTCGGCGCCGTGCAATTGCTCGATGATCTTACCCTGATCGCAGTGCCCCCGGCGAGCATCACTTGGAGCATCTTGAGCGGCCCGCTCAGCATTCAGGCAGACGGTGTCGCGGCTGCATCCGCCGTTTTCCAAAACACCGCCGCCGTCGTGCAAGGCATCTATGCCGGACAAACCGGCACCATGGGTCTCGCCGTGCTCGACACCATCCCCGACAACTTCGGCACCTACGCCGGCGATGGCATCGGTGACGACTGGCAGGTGCAATACTTCGGCCAGAACAACCCTGGTGCCGCGCCCGCGCTCGATCCGGATGGCGATGGCCTGCGTAATCTGCTCGAGTTCGCCACGGGGTTGAATCCCACGTCGCCGAGCCTCATCGCGGTGCACACGATCAAGAACGGCGGGAGCCTTGAGTTCACCTATGAGCGCGCCGTCGCAGCGCTGGGAACCGGGGTGGCGTTCCTTGTCGAATGGAGCGACACCCTGGCCGGGAGCGACTGGCACGCCGCGGGCGTCACCGAGAGCATCCTCTCCGCCAATGCCACCACGCAGCAGATCAAGGCCACGATCCCGGCGGGCTTGAACGGACAACGCTTCGTGCGCCTACGGGTGACCGGGCCGTAGGCATTCAGAGCGACCGCCGTCACTGCGAATGGCTAACCTGCCAGGTTCCGCCCCTTCATCAACTCGGGCACTTTCACGCCGAAGTGATTGATGATTGTCGGCGCGAGTTCGTCGAGGCCGGGGTTTTCGGCGCGGATGGGCGCGTTGGTCAGCAGCACGCCGCTGAGGAAGTCGGGGTCCATGCAATGGTCGCCGCTCCAGGGGTCGAGATTGTCGCACACGTGCTCGGTCGGGTAGCCGCCGAGGATGGTGTCCCATGAGGCGCGATAATTGTCCGCGTAGCAGACGATGAGATCCGGCTTGTGATGCGGATTGCCATCGGTGGTGCGGAAGACTTTTTCCGGCTCCACCACGCGGAGGATCGGGCGCTCGCCGGTCTTCGGATCGCGCACTTCGCTGAGGCGGGCGGCGACTTCTTTGCGCAGGCGATCGTAGTCGTCGCCCTTCTTCACGATGCCGTTCGGCTCGCGGCCGGCGACATTGAAGTAGATGCTGTTGATGCCGAGGCCATACACGCTTGTGCCGCTCCAGTCCGTGTTCACGAAGTTCGGCGCGGCATCGCGATCCATGCGGTTCTTCAGACGCGCATAGCCGTTATCGAGCAGCCACGCATTCAAATTAAACTGGCGGCGGAAAGACGTGAACGCGTGGTCGGACGCGATGTAAATCTGCCCGTCGGCACCCATGTGCTCGACGAGGTCGCCGACGTAAGCGTCCACCTTTTGATAGAGCGACGGCAGATGATCGCCGTGCTCTTTTGCCAGCTCCGGCGTGTAGAGCGGATGCTTCGTGTCGATCGTGCGCCAGTACATGTGCGAGTTCATGTCCAGCGACGAGAAGTAGGAATAGAAGAAGCCTTCTTTGAAGTCGTTGAGCTGCGAGCGGAAGATGCGGATGTCCGTTTCGAGCACATCCATCGCGTGCTGGCGGAATTCCGCGTCGCTCAGCACGCCCTGCGTCAGCGCCGACGTCTCCTCGGCCATGCCTTGCGTGTAAAAGCGGCCGACGAGATCGACGAGATCCTTTGAGTAATCGCTCGGCGTCGAAACCGGAAACGCGGGCGCAGCCGGATCGATGTTCACCGGGCTGCAATACACCTCGAGCTGCGGGCGGATCTGCTTCACGTAGAAGCGGCAGATGGCGGACACCTCGGCGAAGTACTTCACGAGCTGGAACTTCACCGGCATGAAGCCGCTCCACTCGCCCTGCTTCAGCAGCACGTCATTGTCCTGAATGCGGATGCGCACCAGTGGATGATCCTGATCGCGCTCGATGGTGAACGGAATCTCGGTCAGCGGGCTCTCGCGATTAAATGAATTGTCCGGCCCGCGCAGCGTGCAATACGCCAGCCCGCGCTGAAGTCGCACGCGCTCGATGTGACCACCGCTCACGTCGCGGGTGCTTTGTTTCGGATCAGTCGTGTAAAACGAAAAGATGCCGTAGCTGCCGTGAATGTCCGGCGCGGTGAGGCCGCAGAGCGATTTGGCCTTCGTCGCGTCCGGTGGATAATTCACCGGCGCGCGCAGAGCCCACGATGGCACGCCAGCCTCTTGCAGCACATCCCAGAGCGCAGGACCGCGGCGGATCAATTCGAGCTTTGAAGACGACAGCGGAATGGTCCACTTGCCGATATCGACCGAGTTCTTCGGCGGCGTGGTGCTCGCGGTGCCGAGTTCCGGCGAAAGCGTGGCCGGATCGCGCGTGATGAAATCGTAAATGCCGTGCCCGCCCGGATCCATGCCCGACACGAAAGTCGCCCACGCCACCGGACTCTGCGGCGGCATCGTCGTGCGCAATTTCTTGAAGCCACCGGCCTCGATCAACTTTTTGCAGTTCGGCATCAGCCCCTTCGCTGCATATTCATGCAACAGCGTCGGGTCCATCCCGTCCGCGCCGACAACAGCGACCTTGGGCGTCTTCCCCGACAAACCCGCACGCACGATGCTGGGAAATCCAAGCAAGCCCGCCCCTGCCGCCTGGCAAAAGCGGCGTCGCGACATCGTTCGCGCGGTTGAAGTCGAGCGTGGTGAATTCATGCGCGCATCTTCACCTTCCATCGCACGGTGTCAAACCACGCGGTCCATTGAGCGCGGCAGAACCAAGGATTGTTCAAGTTTTCACGCCTTCATGATCCGACACCTTCTTCTTCCTCTCCGACGACCGCTGGCATCCGTTCATCCACTGCACGCCCGTGGACAGCCCGAATGTTTTGCGCGGCGGGTCCGCACTCAATTGCCATCGAAGCCGCAGGCCGTTCGAAGTGAAAGCGGCGTCTTCGCCGCCGCGCTTCAGATGCCAAGGCTGAGACGGGCTCAGCCAATGGCTGAGGGTGACCGCGAGCGGCCGCCGATTGTCGGTTTGGGATGAACGGGTAGCCTCGTGCTCCATGAATGTCATCCTGCCTTCACCGTCTGGTCCTGCGCTCGATGTGAGCGGGGAATGGCCTGTCATGAGCGCCTTGAACGTCGTGGCCATTTACGATGGATTGATCGGTGGCATCCGGGTGAACGAGGCGCTCGAGTGGCTGGGCCGGAGCCTGGGTCCGTTTATGCGCGTGGCACACCGGTCGTGGAGTTTCGCCTCGCTGGAGCGGCTCGATGTGCGAGCGGCTGCGATCCATGAGGCGGCGGACGCTGACGTGCTCATCATCGCGGCGGACAGTGAGGAGGGACTGCCGCCCCAAGTCGCGGGCTGGATCGAGCGCTGCTTCATGGAGAACGGCGGCGGACCCGCGGCGCTGGTGGCTCTGCATGACGATGACCCGGAGCACGGCGCGGCTTCGCGCGTGCTGACCACGGTGCTCCGGAAGATCGCCGGCCGCTGGCACATGGAATTCATCGGCAACGAGGAGTTTGACGCGCGCATGAATCCCGAGGGCGTGCACCAGATTTTCGGGCGGGGCGGGGAAAGGCTGCAGTTCCGGCATCAGGGCGGATTCGAGTTTGACGCGCCGGCTACGAGCGAGGTTTGGCTCGGCGCGCTCGACGAGTGAGGCGGTTCGTCCTGGGATTGATGTGCCCTGTGCTCATCGCCCGTCGTTGTTCCCTGCCTGCGCTCCTGGCTCAGCGATCTGTGCAGAGGTGTTCAGCCGATGGCTGAGGTGACGTCAGATGGTGCCCGACTGCCGTCGGGGTGATGCCGCCATTGCCGCTGCATCGGGTCGTTTTCATGGTGGAGCGTTGATGAAAACAAAGGAACCAGGGCAGTTCAAGGCGCACGCGGAGGTGACAGGTCTGCTGCGTGTGAAGCTCAGCAGACGAAAAGATCTGCCACGCGGGATTCCTCACTTTTCATCCCAGTCCGCCTTCGGTCGTCGTGGTGGACGCAAGCCTTCAACAAAACACACACAAC
>JAIBCL010000025.1 GCA_019694165.1 Verrucomicrobiaceae bacterium
ACTTGGCGAGCTTTCTGCAATACGCTCAGACGCCGTTGCCGAAGGTCTGGCAGGCGCTGTCCGACGCGTTGGCCGACGAGAAGCACCGGCAGACGCTCGTTGACGCCGCCCTCGCCACGCCGCTGGGCGACTTGGCGAGTTTTCTGCAAAGCGCGCAGACGCTAATGTCGAAGGTCTGGCAGGCGCTGTCCGACGCGCTGGCCGAGGAGAAGCACCGGCAGAGGCTCGTTGCCGCCGCCCTCACCACGCCCCTGGAACACTTGGCAAGCTTTCTGCAATACGCTCAGACGCCGATGCCGAAGGTCTGGCTGGCGCTGACCGACGCGTTGTCCGACGAGAAGCACCGGCAGGTGCTCGTTGACACCGCCCTCGCCACGTCGTTGGGCCACTTGGCGAGTTTTCTGCAATGCGCGCAGACGCCGATGCCGAAGGTCTGGCTGGCGCTGTCCGACGCGTTGGCCGACGAGAAGAACCGGCAGACGCTCGTCAACGCCGCCCTCGCCACGCCTCTCGGCCACTTGGCGAGCTTTCTGCAATACACGCAGACGCCGATGCCGCAGGTCTGGCTGGCGCTGTCCGACGCGCTGGCCGACGAGAAGAACCGGCAGACGCTCGTCAACGCCGCCCTCGCCACGCCGCTGGAGCACTTGGCGAGCTTTCTGCAATACGCGCAGACGCCGATGCCGCAGGTCTGGCTGGCGCTGACCGACGCGCTGGCCAGTCACGCTGACCGTTTGTCACAAAACGGAAAAACCGCGACAACAAACGCTCTCGTTGGCTTCGCTCATCATGCTCCGATTTCACTATTCGAAGTCGCCCTCCGTGAAATCAGACCGGGACACTGGAGTTCAACCCCGGTTTCAAAGGGCCTAGTCGGGGCAATATGGCTTGCAAGGCGGTGCGAGAATGCGAAACGCGATGACCTCACTGCTGACCTGGTGGCTTTGTTGCTTCGGCGCGCGAATTGGCGCGATTTCCCGAGTCAAAGCGGCGGTTATGCGCAGGTTTGCTGGCTTCTTGCTAATATCCCTGACTCAGCGGCCGCACTCGTTGAACCTTTCCTCAAAGCTGTTCGCACGGACAAGTGGTTGCAAATTGCCTACGTGGCCACCGGTAGCGGCCCATTGGCTTCCGGGCTCAGGCAACTTGCGCTTCACCAGTCCGTAGAACGCTGCCGCCAATTTCACCACAAAGGATTGGGCGGTCGCTTGAACAAGGAATTGGCCGTATTCGAGCGGGCATCGCCAGAGGAGCAGTCGCAGATCATTCAATTCCTTGGATGCGCCGGGCTTTGCGGGTGGGCCGTCAGCCAGCGCAGCCTCGCTGGAATTTCGCTTGGGCCTGCGTCGCAGCTGCCGGTAAGCGTCCTTCCCCACCGACTAAGTGCGGCGAACGTCGAAGACCACCAACTGCAACTTTGGCTCGGACTACGTCTGTTTGTTTCAATTACGCGGGAGAGACTTCCTCTATCGCGTGCGATCATTGAGGAGACGCTGAGGCTCTGGCGTGTCAATCTCGGTGAGACGGCTTCGACGCCCGCGACCACCGCTCATCGCGTCAACCAGAGCATGGTCGCCTGGCTGGAAAGCTGTGCCCGCGCAAATCCTCCTGCTCTTGTGCCATCGTCCGAGCCTCTGTGGGTTTTGGCAGGATTCCCTTTCCGGTTAAATTCCATTAAGCAGGGATTTGTTGACCGTACGCAGGCTCCGCAAGAAGAAGAATGAGACGCCCACCATCATCTGCGTGGGCTGCGAGCAGCGGGTGCCGCTCTGGGATGAGATGGAGCAGTGCTTCGCCAGCCCGGAGATTCAGCAACGGGTGCGCGACATGCAGGAGGAGGCCAATGTCGAACTCGACAACGAGAGCAAGGAACGGGCGCTGGTTGGCGAAGTCATCTCGACAGTGGCTCTCGCTGCACAGATCAGCCGCGAGAAGAACGTGAGCGACCATGGCATCGACATGGAGATCGAGTTCAAGGACGACGCGCACGAGGCTACCCACCGCTTCATCTTCCTGCAGTTGAAGTCTGGCGACTCCTATACGCGGAAACGGAAGAAGGACGGCACGGAGGTATTCACCATCAAAGATGAACGCCATGCCCGCTATTGGATGGCGTCTCCGTTCCCGGTGCTGCTCGTCATCCGCAACTCCGATGGCGAAGTCCGCTGGATGGAAGTGCGCGACTGGCTGAAGCGCGAGAGCGAGAACGGGAAGAAGCCGGTGAAGCAGATCATCTTCGACGGCGAGCGCTTCGATGTGATGAGCGTGCGGCGGTGGCGGGAGCGGGTGCTGGGCGGCGAAGCAAAGTAGCCGTCTCGCTCCGCGAGACGAGCATTGTGGGTGCGATGCGCGGGTCAGCTTCCGACTTGGGTGCGCTTCCTGTTTTGCGGAGATTGATTGGCTTCGCAGGGGAGGTGCTTTGGGGGCTTCGCGGATCGTTGGTTCAACACCGCGCAAGGCTCATCACGCGGAGCGTGATGGCTACTGTACCGCCTTCTTGCCCTTGCCCTTGCCCTTGCCCTTGCCCTTGCCCTTGCCCTTGCCCTTGCCCTTGCCCTTGCCCTTGCCTTTGCCCTTCTTCTTCGGCGTTTCCGAAGCAGCCGCCGGCGTGTTTTTCTCGGGCATCTTGGCGCCGATGGAGGTGCGCCAGGCGAGCATCTGGTCGTGGAGTTCCTTGGCTTTGGTGGGGTTTTCGGTGGCGAGGTTGTGCTGCTCGCTGAGGTCGGTTTTGAGATTGTAGAGTTCGAGGCGGCCGTCTTCGAAGAACTCCATGAGTTTCCAGTCGCCGACTTCGATGGTGCCGACGGGTGTGGGCGTCACATGCCTATGTCAACGCCGAGGCAGGCGTGTGAGACACAGGCAGACTTTACTGAAGCTCACCCGCAATCGTCAAAGCCTCCCGCAGGAGGGATGCGCTGATACGGAACTGGCCGTCCACAATCAGGCGGCGAAGCGATGACGAGATCTCAGGCAGGAGGCCGCGCTGCTTTGCCGTTATGAGCAAGCCCAAGGTGCCGAAGATGGTGAAACCCAAGGCGCGGGCGGCCTCTCGACCATTGCTTTCATCCAGAAGGATCGCAGATGCTTTTGTTTCGATGGCCAGCGCAATGGCTTCGGCCTCGCCAATGTCGAGGCGCGGATCGGTGGCGAGCGATGAGGGGACGGTGGAGATCCGCTTGGTCTGACAGCAGAATGGCATTTTCAATCCGCCGAAACGACCGCTGCTCGCTGACAGGCGAATGAATTCGCGTTCGACGGCTTCAGGAATCCACACTGCGCCAAACAGCGAGACAAGGAGATCGTCCCGCCCGAGGAATGCCAGATTCAGCAAGACGGAGGTGTCCGCTACGACGATCACCGGCCTAGCAACTGGTTCAGCGCATCCACTTCATCTGCAAGATCATGCGGCTGGCAACCATTGCTGATGCCGCGCCGTTGCAACTCGCGCTCGAAATCGTCGGTGTCCAGGCCGGCGAGATTCGCGGCAAGGCCTCGCGCAAGTTTTCGCGATGAGTAAAGCGCGCAAGCGAGTTCGAGGCGGATGTCCTCCTCCTTCATTGGCATGTCCGGCAAGGTCAGAGTCATGCGATTAAAGTGTCTGACCTTTGATGAAGAGCAACTTTGTGTTCGCGCTGGTGGGTTCTGGCAGGCACCAGTCACGGAGTGCCTGGACTACTTTGCGTTCGTCGCTTCTTCGGCGGCTTTCTTCTTACCCTTGCCTTTTCCCTGGCCCTTTCCTTTGCCTTTGTTCTTGGGGGCTTCGGAAGCAGCGGTGGGTGTGTTCTTCTCCGGCATCTTCGCGCCGACACTGGTGCGCCAGGCGAGCATTTGGTCGTGGAGTTCCTTGGCCTTCGCTGGGTTTTCGGTGGCGAGGTTGTGCTGCTCGCTGAGGTCGGTTTTGAGATTGTAGAGTTCGAGGCGGCCGTCTTCGAAGAACTCCATGAGCTTCCAGTCGCCGACCTCGATGGTGCCGACGGGTGTGGTGCGCCAGGTGTCTTTCCCAAAGCCGAGATAGCCGGGGAAGTGCTGGTAGATGGCGGTGCGCTTCAGCGTGGCGGCGTCGCCATTCTTGAAGAGGGGGACGAGGCTCTCGCCATCGAGCGGGTAGTTCGCAGGGGCAGGGGAGCCGGTGATGTCGAGGAAGGTGGGATACATATCGACGTGAATGCCGGGCACGTCGCAGGCGGTGCCGGGCTTCACCACGCCGGGCCAGCGGATGATGAAGGGCACGCGCGTGCCGCCTTCGTAGAGGCTGCCTTTGCCGGAGCGCAGCGGCCAGTTGTCCGTGATGCCGCCTTCCTCGCCTTTGCCCGTGAGGCCTTCGCGCGCGTAGCCGCCGACGCCGCCATTGTCGCTGGTGAAGATGAGCACGGTGTTGTCGGCGAGCTTCAGGTCATCGAGCGTCTTCATCACGCGGCCCACGCTTTCATCCACGCTGGCGATCATGGCGGCGTAGGTGGGGTTGTTGTGACCGCCGACGGCGGGCTTCGGCTTGAAGTGCCCGATCAAATCCGCCTTCGCCTGATGCGGCGAGTGGACGCCGAAGTGCGGGAGGTAGAGAAAGAAGGGCGCGTCCTTGTGTCGCGTGATGAAATCGACGGCCTTGTCGGTGAGGAAGTCGGCGAGGTAGGTGCCCTCGGGGTATGGCGTCTTCGGATTGGTGGCGAAGTCGAAGTGTTTCCCCATGCTGACGATGGCTTCGTCAAAGCCGCGCTTGCCGGGATGATAGTCGTCCTTCTCGCCGAGGTGCCATTTGCCAAACATGCCGGTGGCGTAGCCGGCAGACTTCAGCGATTGCGCGATGGTGATCTTCTCGAGCGGAAGCTGCTGGACGTTATCGACGGGTCGGAGCGGGCGCTGCTGCCAGTTGAAGCGGTCGATGCCGCCGACGGTATAGACGCCAGTGCGCGGCGAGTATTGTCCGCTCATGAGGGCGGCGCGTGTGGGCTGGCAGTTCTGGCAGTGGTGATAGCGCGTGAGCTTCATCCCCTGAGTGGCGAGCCGGTCGATGTTCGGCGTCTCGTAGTACTTGCTGCCGAAGCACGCGACATCCGTGTAGCCGAGATCATCGGCGAGGATGAAGACGATGTTGGGCTTCGGTGCGGCTGCAGCGCTCGTGGTGATGAGGAACCACGGAATGCATGGAAGACACGGGATGAATGAAAGGAGCAGAGTGAGGTGGCGCATGGGGGCTTGAACGAAGGCGGCGTGCCCACCTTTCTCAAAGCGCATCGGCGTTTTTGCCAGGTACTCCCGGCCGGGTCAACGCCCCAACTGCCCCACCCAATGAGCCGAGCGCGAGGCGGCGGAACTGATCGAAGCGCCGACCGCTGCGATTTTCGAAGCGACCGAACGCGAGAACCAGTTCTTGTCGCGCAGTGACGCCTCGCGCGCCACGAGCGCCTGCTTCCGGCAGCGCTGCGCGTCCTTGCCCGTCGGGATGAAGAAGCGCGATTTGCGGTCGGCGAGATAGACATACTCGCCGTCGAGGATGCCGTACTTCACACCGGGGAGTTTGTAGCCCTTCGGGCAAAACGTGAGCGGGTCCTGGCTCGCCACATACCAGCCGGAGGATTCGACCGTGGCGGCACCGACCGGTGCCGCTGACGGCGCGGGCTGGGGCGTGGACCGACACGCGATGATGGTGAAGAGCAGGACTATGGAGCAGGAGATGGAGCGTGTGTTCATGATGCGGAATGCGGCTGGATCTAGATCGCGACCACATCTTGCACTCCGGGCAACAAAGGTCGAGCGCTGGCATGATTCGTTTGAGATTCGCCGCATGAAGCTCGTCTCCGGGTGCCGCGGGTCCGCGTCCGGCGCGGAGCTTCAGCCGTCGGTGGAGAAAACGCGGAGCAAGTGGTCCAGTTCGGCGTCCGCTTCATCCGGCGAATCGACCGTCGCCTCGATGTGCTTTTGCAGCAGATCACGGTAGCGCTTGCGCATGCGGTGCACGGCGACGCGCGCATTCTGCTCGGTGATGCCCAGGGCACGGGCGGCGTGCTCGTACGAGGGCGGTTCGACGCTGAAGGAGAGAAAGGCGCCGAGGCAGGCGAAGACATTCCGTCTGCCTGCCTTCTCGTACTCGGACTCCAGTTCTCTGAGCACATGCTCCAGCAACGTGACGGCCCAGCGCTGCTCGAACTCGCGCTCAGGATCGGCGGCGGCCTGACTCAGATCGTTTTGCAGCCGGCCTTCGGCCCACTCGACATCGAGCGAGATGAACTCGCGCCCGCCGCCGCGCTTCAGACGCTGGCTGTCCCGGAATGAATTGGCGAGGTAGTTCTTGATCGATGCGAGCAGGAAGTTCCGCAGCTTGCCGTCACGCTGGTCCACCGAGGACAAATCCTCCCGCCGGATGATCCCCATGAAAAACCCCTGCGCCAGATCCTCCGCATCATGCGGCGAGTGCCCGCGGCTGCGGATGTAGGCATAGACGGGATACCAGTACAGCTCGCACACCCGCGCGAGCGCCTGGCGGGCGGACTCGTCATCGACGCGCAGCCGCATGAGCTGCGACCACGGCGTGGCGGGGAAGAGGCCGGACTGCGCGTCCGACCCGGGGGCTGTTGGTTTGTCGGGCACGGTGCGAGTTTGATCGCAAAGCGGTTCGAGGATCAAGCAGGATGATGAGTTCATGGCTCGGAAGAGTGATGGATGATGAAGTGATGAGCTGGCGGGCGTCTCAAAGGAGAAGGAGAAACCCGGCACTCCTTCCGAGTGCCGGGTTGCTGGTTGGCTCGGGATTAGAAAGCAACCATCAGCGTGTCGTCGTGCCGAAGACGAAGCCATAGCTCGTGGTGCCCCAGAGGGTGTCGGAGTCATCATCGCCGTGCAGGCTGCCGGTGGTCATCATCTGGAGGATCATGCTGTCCGTGTGCAGGTCATCGCCGGCATCACCGGTGATGCCCGGCGCGCCACCGGCACCCGGGCCAGCGACGATGCTGTCCGGTCCGCCATCGCCGGTGATACGCGCCTGGGCGAATTCGGCGTTCAATTCTCCCCTCAAATCCGCCGCTCCGGCGAAGCGGGCGACCTCGTTGTTCAGGCCGCATGCGCCCGCTCCTCCGAAGACGGAGTCATTGCCGTTGCCGCCGCAGATGTTCAGCGCGCCGGAGGCCAGCCCCTGGTTCGTCGGCGGCATGGCTGAAATGCGCGCGACCTCGTTGTTCAGGCCGCATGCGCCCGCTCCTCCGAAGACGGAGTCATTGCCATTGCCGCCGCAGATGTTCAGCGCGCCGAAGGCCAGCCCCTGGTTCGTCGGCGGCATGGCTGAAATGCGCGCGACCTCGTTGTTAAGATTGGCTTCACCACCGGACGGATGAACAAGCGTGTCATTGCCGAGGCCGCCGGCGATCGCCAGCGTCCAGCCGCCGCCATCCGAGGTCATCGATGCGATGCCTTGGCCGGGTGCCGCGACGTTCGACGAATTGACCGGCCCGGTGCTGAAGCTGGTCGGATTGCTGGCTCCGAACGAGAATCCCGCGATGTCGCCTCTGACGAAGTCCGCGCCGTCGCCGCCGACGATCTGGTCGTCATCGGCCCCGCCATCGAGGCGGGCGTTCGAGGCAGGCAGGCCGACGTAGCCGTCTGTCATGAGCTGGAGGATGGCCGCGTCGATGGGCTGCACGGCACCTCCCTGCACGAGGTCGGCGCGCGTGGTGGTGTCAACGGTGAACATGACCGCAAGGGTCAGCAATTGGGTGGTGAGTTTCGTTTTCATGGCTGTCGTTTCTTTCTGTGTTTGTGAGTTGGGTTGAGTTGTCGGGATTCGCCTTCCTCAGCAGGGCCGATCCGGCGGGTTCACAGGGGAGAGAACCGGCCGCCCGGACGTGTTACCGGATAAGTGAAATATTTTTCAGGGAGCGAATGGCACGTTGATTCCGGCAGGGCTGCTCTCTACTCTCGCGCTCCAGTCCATCCGCACCGAACACGCCATGACCATCACCGGCCATCACTTCATCGCAGGCAGAGCCGTCCCGCCGACGGGAGAACTTTTCAGGGCCACGAACCCCGCCACGAGCGAGGCCGTCGAGCCGGGCTTCGGCGAGGGCACGGCGCTGGTGGACGAGGCGCTCAATGCGGCGGACGCGGCCTTTGACGGGCTCCGCCTCGCGCCAGTCGAGACGCGGGCGAAGTTTCTCGAAACACTCGCCGACGAGATCGTCGCGCTCGGCGATGCGCTCCTCGAGCGCGCGCACGCGGAGACGGCCCTGCCGATGGCGCGGCTCACGGCGGAACGCGGTCGCGCCGTGGGGCAGTGCAAGATGTTTGCGGCGCTGATCCGGGACGGATCGTGGGCGAATCTGCGCATCGACCGGGCCATGCCCGAGCGCCAGCCTCTGCCCAAGCCCGACGTACGCCAGATGCTGCAGCCGCTGGGACCCGTCGTGATTTTTGGCGCGAGCAATTTTCCCTTCGCCATCGGCGTCGTGGGCACCGACACGGTGTGCGCCCTCGCCGCAGGCTGCCCCGTCGTGGTGAAAGGGCACCCGGCGCACCCGGGCACCTGCGAGATGCTGACGACGGCTGTCTATGCGGCTTTGCAAAAGAGCGGCCTGCCCGCGGGCGCGTTCTCGGTCTTGCATGGCAGGAGCAATGACATCGGCATTGCGCTGGTGAAGCAACCGCTCACGCGTGCCGTGGGCTTCACCGGCTCCCTGCGCGGCGGCCGCGCCCTGATGGACGTGGCGGCGGCTCGTGCGGAGCCGATCCCGTTTTACGGCGAGATGGGATCGGTGAATCCCGTCTTTGTGCTGCCGCGTGCGCTCAAGGAACGCTCCGTGAAGATGGCGGAGGCGTACATCCAGTCGGTGAACATGGGCGTGGGCCAGTTCTGCACGAACCCCGCGCTCGTGCTGGGAATAAAGAGCGATGAGTTGCGCAGCTTCGTCAACAGCGCGGCGGACCTCGCGGCAAAGGTCGCGCCCGCCACGATGCTGCACCGCGGCATCTGCGATGCGTTCGATGCGGGCGTCGGCGCGTGGGGAAAAATCCCGGGCCTCAAGCTCGCCGGGAAATCCGGGACGGCGCCGGCTTCCTCGGCCACACAGGCGGCATGCCAGATCTTCACCACCGACCTCAAAACCTTCGAGACCAATCCGTCGCTGCACCGCGAAGTCTTCGGCCCGTGCTCGATCATCACCGAGTGTGCCACGCGCGATGAACTGCTGGCCTTTGCCCGCGGACTCGAAGGCCAGCTCACGGCGGCCATCCACGGCACGCCGGAGGATTTGCGCGAGTTTGCGCCGCTTGTGCGCATCCTCGAGCGAAAGGTGGGGCGCATCATCTTCAACGGCTTCGGCACCGGCATCGAGCCATGTCCGTCGATGCACCACGGCGGCCCGTATCCGGCGGCATCGCACGCCTTCTTCACGAGCATCGGCACGGCCAGCATCTACCGCTTCGTACGGCCTGTGTGCTATCAGGGCTTCCCGGATGATTGCCTGCCCGAACCTCTGCAAAATGCCAACGCACGCGCCGCATGGCGGCTGGTGGACGGGCAGTTCACCAACATCCCTTCCTGACGGTGGCTGCCCTGCCCCGCCCATGGCTTCCTTCGTTCGCCCCCCTCATCCATCCTCAATCCCATCATGATCCACGCCGTCTTCTTCTGGCTGAAGCCCGACCTCACCGCTGAACAAAAACTAACCTTCGAGACCGAACTGACGCACCTGCTGGAAATCGACTATCTGGCGCACGGTTTCGTCGGCAAACCGGCGCCCACCGCACACCGGCCCGTGACGGACCACTCCTTCAGCTACTCGCTCACCCTCCACTTCAAGAGCATCGAGGATCACGACTACTACCAGGCGGACTGCCCGAAGCACAAACACTTCGTGGACACATGCAAAACCTTCTGGGAGCGCGTGGTCATCTACGACAGCTCGCCGATTCATTGACTCCGCAGCCGATCCGTATGAACCAGGAAACGCCTCCCTCAGCACCGACTCCGGAGCCGCAGGACCCGCAGGCCTGGGAGCCCAAGTACAAGCCCGGACCTGTCGCCGTCTTCAGCCGCCTGTTGCTGTTGCTGATCATCGCCACGCTGGTGATCCTGCCGTTCACTCCGTACGCGGGGAAGATTCAGCGCGGGCTGAAGGACATCGTCTCCGGTGCGCGCGCGACCACGGAACGGATCGTGACCAAAGACCATGTCGTCACGAAGGAAGTCCCCGTGGTGAAGGAAGTGATCAAGGAAGTGGTGAAAGAAGTGCCCGCGCCGCCACCGCCGCTGCCGGAGCAGTTCATCGCGCGCAAGGAAGTGGACATCGCCACGCTCTTCAATGGCATCACCGTCAAGACCGACCTGCTCACCGAGCAGGGCACGTTTGCCAGCCTCGAAGTGCTCGATCCCGAGGCGTACAAGGTGCAGTTCCAAGTCAGCGTGCGTGTGCCGAAGGCAAACCAAAGCCTGCAGGAACTGCGCCGCATCAACTCCAATCTCCCAGCCATCCTGCCGGGGCTGGAGGCGCTGCTCGCCTCGTCGAAAGTCTCGCCTTTCTACCACAAGCTCTATGACAACAAGACCAGCGTGGTGAAGCGCGACATCACGCGGCTCACGAAGATCCTCGACCGGCACAATTTCTTCGACTGCGAGACCATCCTCGAACTCACGCACCCTTCCTCCCAACGCAAAGCCCTGCTCATCCAGAGCGAGATGGACGTGGTGGCCGACGGCTCCGATGGCGACCGCGCCGACAAGCTCGACGACTACATCTCCCTCTCCGACTACTACCAGCCCTTCACCAGCTACGCGTGGCCGAAACAGACCAAGACGCCGAACCCGCTGCTCCCGCGCTGGGAAGGCCGCCTCGCGAAGGCGAAGGAGGAGAAGGCGCGCAAAGACATCTCGACGGCACGCAGCCGCGAATTGAAAAGCGTGATCGACCAGCTCCAGCTTGAGATCAAGGACATGAAGGCGCGCAGCAGCCTCATCGCCGACAAGGATCCCTTCATCGTGAACTCGCTGATCTTCAAACCGTACATCGGCTCGAACAAGTTCGCGCCGCAGATCGGCGATTACGCGGTGGTGATCCACGACAAGAAAATCTACCCGGCCATCTGCGGCGACTACGGTCCCACCATGAAGATGGGAGAGGCATCGCTGTTCATCGCCAAGGCCGTCAACGAGAAGGCCACTCCCTACCGCCGCGGCGAGGATGAGCTGAAGGTCACCTATCTCATCTTCCCCGGCACCGCCGACAAGCCCTTCGGCCCGCCCGATCTCGTGAAGTGGCGGGCGAAGTGCGCGGAATTCATCGAGCAGATCGGCGGCATCGGCAGCGGCTACGCCTTGCACGAGTGGGCGGATCCTTTCAAGAAACCCGAACCCGAGACACCACCCGCGGCCGACACAACGGCCGCGGCCGCAGCATCGCCATCGGCTACGGCGACCGGTGCCACCCAGCCTGCCGCCGCTGCATCTGCCAGCGCACAAAGTCCGGCGACCACATCCAAGCCCGAGGAAATAAAGTCAGCGGCTCCTGCCGCTCCCAAGGGTCAGACGAAGGCGAAGGGGAAGTGAGGCGCGTCTGTCCAGGCCGAGCGGCCGCCGGCCTGCGTCGAGATTTTCAATCTCATCCCGCCACGCCTCTCCACTTGCATTCCCGGACGGCGCCCCTACTCTGCGCGCCCTTATGGAAAAACCGAACAAGGCCGTACTCACCGACCTGAGCGCTTTCGACATCGACGGCCTCAAAGAGCGTCTCGCCGCGCTCAGGAGGTTTCTTTGACCTCCCGAAACTGGCCGGCGAACTCGCCGAACTCGAAGACCGGCAGAGCAGGCCTGATTTTTGGAACGATCAAGCTGCGGCCCGCAAGGCGGGTGCCCGGGCCAAGGCCATCGAGCGCATCATCACTCCGCTGAAGCAGCTCACGCAACGCGTCGAGGACTTCCCCGTGCTCGTCGAGCTGGCAAAGGAAGACGGCGGCACCGCGATGTGGCGCGAGGTGGAGGGCGAATACGCGTCGCTGGAGAAGGACATGGCGCTCTTTGAACTCGACCAGCTTCTGGCCGGCCCGCTCGATCGCGGCAGCGCCTTCATCACCATCCACTCCGGCGCGGGTGGCACCGAGGCATGCGACTGGGCCGACATGCTCATGCGCATGTACCAGCGCTGGTGCGAGCGCAAGGGCTACAAGACCGAGATCATCGACTACCAGCCCGGCGATGAAGTGGGCCTGCGCTCAGCCACGCTCGAGGTCGTCGGCGAGAATGCCTACGGCTTCCTCCAGGCTGAGCGCGGTGTGCACCGGCTCGTGCGCATCTCTCCTTTCGATGCCGCGAAGAAGCGGCACACGTCCTTCGCCAGCATCGACGTCACGCCGGACTCCGACGAGGACATCAACATCGTCATCCGCGATGAGGACCTGAAGGTGGACACCTACCGTTCCGGCGGCAAGGGCGGCCAGAACGTGAACAAGGTGGAGACCGCCGTGCGCATCACTCATGTGCCGAGCGGCATCATCGTCGCCTGCCAGGCGGAGCGCTCACAACCCAAGAACCGTGCGAAGGCCATCTCCATGCTCAAGGCGCGCCTCTTCCAGATCGAGGAAGACAAGAAGAAGGCGGAGATCGAGCGGCAGTACGGCGAGAAGGGCGACATCGCCTGGGGCAGCCAGATCCGCTCTTATGTCTTCCAGCCCTACCAGATGGTCAAAGACCACCGCACAGGCGAGAAGACCAGCGCCGTGCAGGGGGTGATGGACGGCGACCTCGATGCATTCATCGAGGCCAAGCTCCGCGGACGCAAGGCCGGGGAAGCGGATGGCGACATCGACATCGACTGACTGGACTAGCGTGGTGCCTGGGGTACATTCGCGGCCCCTGTCCGCATGAGCCGCACTGACGAAGAACCCAAGATCATCCCGCGCCACATCGCCATCATCATGGATGGGAACGGACGCTGGGCGAAGGAGCGCGGGCTGCCGCGCACGGAAGGACACCGCGTGGGCGCGGACTCCGTGCGCGCGGTGGTGGAGGAGTGCTCGCAGCTCGGCGTGGAGTTCCTCACGCTCTACGCCTTCTCGTCCGAAAACTGGAAACGCCCGAAGCGCGAGGTGACGGCCCTCATGAGCCTGCTGGAGCGCTTTCTGAAGACCAAGACGCCAGAGATGATGGAGCAGAACGTGCGGCTCCAGGCCATAGGCCGGCTGCATGATCTGCCGCCGTCCTGCCAGGACCAGCTTCACCGCTCGATCGCGACGACCTCGCAAAACACCGGCCTCACGCTGATCCTCGCCCTGAGCTATGGCGCGCGGGAGGAGATCATCGACGGCGTGAAGAGTCTGCTGGACAGCGTCGAGAAGGGCCACCTCGACAAGGCGATGATCGACAACGACATCTTCGCCAAGCATCTCTACACCCGCTACTATCCCGACCCCGACCTGCTCATCCGCACTTCCGGCGAGCTGCGCATCTCGAACTTCCTGCTCTGGCAGATCAGCTACACCGAATTCTACGTCACGGAGAAACTCTGGCCTGACTTCCGCAAGGCCGAGCTGCGGGATGCCGTGCACGAGTACGGCCGGCGGCAGCGGAGGTTTGGCGGCGTCTGACCCGGCCAGGCCGCTGTTCGGGTCGCGTCACTCATGGGTGTGGGCAAGAAGTGCCCGATCCCGAACCGCACCCATTCCCTCGCGCAGCCGCACAGTGCCCGGGGCCATATTTTGACGTGCGCGGACGCGGCGCCACAAAAGCGCTCGCCAAATCGCAACCTCCATGTTGAGTCCTGTTTGAAACCAGATTCTCTCGTGCCGAATTCTCAGCCTCCTGCATCCACCCGCCGCCAGTTTCTCCGGCGTGCCGCCGCGATCACGGCCATGAACGGCCTGCCCGTCGGCTGCTTCAAACCGAAGGGCGCGAACGGCGACGTCCGCGTCGGCGTCATCGGTTTTCACGGGCAGGGCGGCCATCACCTGCAGGAACTGCTGAAGCTCGATGGCGTGCGCGTGACGGCCTTGTGTGACGTAGATGCACGCGTGATCGACGAAGGCGTGGCGCTCCTGAAGAAAAAAGGCCTCGTCGCGCGCACCTACTCCGACTTCCGCAAATGCTGCGAGGACAAGGAGATCGACGGCGTGATCATCGCCACGCCGAACCACCTGCACGTACTCATCGCGCTGACGGCGATGGCGAACGGAAAACATGTCTATGTCGAGAAGCCCGTGTCGCACAACCTTGCCGAGAGCCGCCTCCTGGTGGAAGCAGCGGCGCGGCGGCCAAAGCTCATCGTGCAGCACGGACTGCAGCGCCGGTCGGATGAAGGCTGGGCGGAGGTGATGGCGTGGCTCGGCGAGGGACATCTCGGCAAGGTCACGCTCTCGCGCGGGCTGAATTTCAAGGCGCGCGAGTCCATCGGCAAGGTGGACGGGCCTACGCGCGTCCCGAAATTCGTCAACTATGATCTCTGGTGCGGCCCGCGGCCGAAGGCGCCGCTGATGCGCACGAAGCTGCATTACGACTGGCACTGGCAATGGCCGTACGGCAACGGCGACATCGGCAACCAAGGGCCGCATCAGCTAGATGTCGCACGCTGGGCGCTCGGGCAGATGAAATTCCCGCAGCGCGTGATGAGCCTCGGCGCGCGCTGGGGCTACGACGACGACGGCCAGACGCCGAACAACCAGCTCGCCCTCTTCGACTACGGCGAGGGCAGTGCGCCGCTGCTCTTCGACAACCGCGGCCTGCCGATGAAGGACATGGACTGGAAGGTCGAGCCGGTTTACCGCATAGGCGGATTCGCCTGTCCGCGTATCGGCAATGTCATCCACTGCGAAGGCGGCATCGTGGCGGAATCCAAGGCCTACGACCACCAAGGTGGAACGATCCGGAAGTTCAGCCTCCGCGACGGCGGCGCTCACCGGGAGAACTGGCTTCAGTCCATCCGCGACGGGAAACCACGGAGCGACAACCTTTCCATTCTCAACGGACACCTCTCGTCCTGCCTCGCGCATCTGGCGAACATCTCGTGGCGCATCGGCACAAAGATGAAACCGGAGGAAGTGCGCGAGCGCTTGGCGTCCGACAAGGCCGCGCTGGAAACCCTCCACGACTTCGAGGCCAACCTCGCCGCCAACAAGATCGACTGGTCAGTGGCAAACCCGACCGTCGGCCCATGGGTGCAGTTCGATCCGGCGACCGGGAGGTTTGCCGGCGAATTTGCCAGGGAGGCGGACAAGCTGGTGGACGAAGACTACCGCGAGGAGTTCAAGCTGCCGGTGATCAGCTAGCAGGTTGCTGAAAAAGGGCTGTGGAAGCAGATTCGGAGCGCGGCGGCACGGACTGCAAGGCGGGTGGTGCAGCCGCAATCCAAGTGATAACGGCAAAGCGCCCAACGCAGCAGGCGGTGCCGCCCCGTCCGAAGATGCGGCACATGCATTTTTCAGCAGCCTGCCAGGCACGGCGCCGAAAAACCCGGCCTCTGGCGACGTTGAGTGCGGACATGCAAACCCGCCGTCACTTTTTTCTCACCGGTCTTGCCACCGCAGCCGCCGCCACATGGACCCGGCAGATCAGAGCCGCGCCGGATCCGAAGAAGGACATCGTCGTCGGCCACGGAGCGCACCGCTACAAGGTCGTCAAAGACTGGGTGCCGCCAGGCCAGGGACGCCATCACCCGATCCTGAACTGCCATGAGATGGTGCAGGTCAAAGACGGCCGCCTTTTCATGATCGGCGATCACTGGGACAACCAGATGCTGATCTACAAGCCCGACGGCACCATCATCGACTCCTGGGGCGGCGTCTGGCCGGGCGGACACGGTCTCACGCTGTCGAATGAAAACGGCGAGGAGTTTCTCTTCGTGTGTGACTCAGGCCTGTGGAAGAGCGGCGGCGGCGCGTATCGCCAGACGGGACGGGTGGCAAAGATCGATCTCGCCGGACGTGAGATATTCTCCATCAGCCACCCGATGAGCGTGGGCGCGTACGAGCCGGAAATGATCTTCAATCCGACCGAGACCGCCATCGCTCCGAACGGCGACATCTACGTGGCCGACGGCTACGGCTCGAACTACGTGCTGCGCTACGATGCACGCGGCCGGTTCATCCAGCGCTTCGGCGGCAAGGACGGCCCCAAGGATCAGCAGCTCAACAACGCGCACGGAGTGGCCGTCGATCTCCGCGCGGGCGCAGACAAGGCCACGGTCATCGTCACCTCGCGCGTGGATCACTGCTTCCGCCGCTTCACCCTCGACGGGAAATTCATCGAGACCATCCCCGTGAACGGCTGCAAAGTGTGCCGCCCGGTGATCTCGGGCGACCACCTCTACGCCGGAGTCTGCTGGAGCACCGACCCCGTGGCCAGCAAGCTGCCGAACAATCCATCCGGCTTCACCGTGATCCTCGATGCGCAAAACAAGGTCGTCTCCGCGCCCGGCGGCAGCCAGCCTGCTTACGATGACAGCGGCGTGATGGCCGCGCTCACCCGCGCGCAGCCGGTGATCGATCACGGCCACGACGTATGCGTGCTCGCCAACGGCGACCTCATCGTCTGCCAGTGGAATGCCTACCAGACCTATCCGCTGAAGCTGGAGAAGATCGCATGAGCCGCATGTTCGCGCCCGTGCTCCGCCCCGTCATCCATTCATGAACACCACGCCTGCCTCCGCCCTCCGTCCCGAGAAAATCAAATTCATGCTCATGGCTGCCAACATGGGCCGCGCGGTGAAATTCTACCGCGACGTCATCGGACTCGGGGAGATTTTCGTCAGCGACTTCTGGACGGAGCTGTCGTTTGGCGATGCCATCGTCGCTCTCCACGGCGGCCATGACGGCTCGCGGAATCCGACGGGCCTGAGCCTGCAATTCGAAGACGTGTTCGAGGCCGCCGACCGCATCGAGGCCGGCGGCGCGAAAATCATCGACACGCCCGTCCAGCGCGAAGGCGAGCCGATCCTCCTCGGCCGCTTTTGCGACCGCGAGGGCAACGAGGTTTACATCACGCAATACCTCGGCTGAGAATTTCCTTGCACGACTTCCCGTTTGTCCGGGCCGCAAGCTTTCACCGAGCACCGTTCGCCATTCCCGACCGGCGCTTTTCCTCCCGGCGATCGCCGGCGCACCATCCCCTCCTCTGCCCTTACACCTCGCGCATCAGCTTCCCGATCCACTCTCGCAGCGCACCGCCGATGTCCTCGCGCTGAAGGCCGAAGTGCACGTTCGCCTTGATAAAGTCGAGCTTGTTTCCGATGTCATGCCGTTGACCATCGAAGCGCAGCCCGTGCAGCACCTCGCTCCTCATGAGCAGCGCCATCGCATCCGTGAGCTGGAGTTCCCCGCCCTTCCCCGGCGGCGTCCGCTCGAGACACTCGAAAATGCCCGGTGACAACACATAGCGCGCACTCACTGCCAGCCGGCTCGGCGCCTCCTCAAGCTTCGGCTTCTCGATGAACTTCGCCGCGCGGATCAATCCAGGCGCGATCTCATCGCCACCCAGAATTCCGTAGCGGCCGACCTTGTCCGCGGGCACTTCCTGCAGCGCCACCGCCGAGCCGCCGTGCTTTTCCACCACATCGGCGAGTTGCCGCGTCACCGGCGCGCCCTTCGTCGTCACCACCGTGTCGCCGAGGAGCACGGCGAACGGCTCGTCGCCCACATGATCCCGCGCATGCATCACCGCATCGCCAAGCCCGCCCATCTTTGCCTGCCAGACGAAATGAATGCGCGCCATGCCCTGCAGGCTGCGCAGCGACTCCAGCTCCTCTTTGCGCCCCTTGGCTTCCAATTCCGCCTCAAGATCGAACGCAGGATGAAAATGCTCCTCGATCGCCCGCTTCGACCGGCTGATGACGATGAGAATGTCCGTGATGCCGCTGGAAACCGCCTCCTCCACCACATGCTGGATCACCGGCTTGTCCACCAGCGGCAGCATCTCTTTGGGCACGGCCTTTGCGATGGGAAGAAACCGTGTGCCATAGCCGGCGGCCGGGATCACTGCTTTGCGGACGACAGATCGCTGCATGAAATCGAAAGTCATCACTCTGACAACGTTCCTGCGTTTGTCCAGCACCCGGGCACAACACGACAGCGCTATCGCTTCGCCGCCGTTGGGTTCAACTTCCGCAATCCCTCCCGGGCAGCCTGCTCCAATCGCGAGGACACGCCCGGCTCGGCCAAAACTGCACGGAAACTCTCCGCGGCTTCATTTGAGCGCCCTGCCGCTTGAAGAGTCTCCGCTGTCCAAAGGCGAAACTGATCGCGCCAGATGCCGCCGACTTTCTCATGATCGACAAGCTGCAGCGTGGAGAGCGCTTCGTCGTGCTTGCCGCGCTTCGACAGGATTAAAGCGATGCCATGCACGGCGTCGAACTGCGTGGCGCTGCCGAGTTGCTTTTGGCCGTCGATGATCTCGTGGAATCTCGCGAGTGCGGCGTCGTCGTTGGCGAGATTGTTTGTGGCGTTTTGGCCGAGCATCAGCAGCACTTCGTTGCGCTTGAGTGGCTCGGAAGTCCATTCGAGTGCGCGTGTGAGATCGGTCTCGGTTTCTTTGCCAGACTTCGTGATGACGTAAGCGCGACCGCGTGACGCGAAGCCTTCGCCGCGTTTCCAGAAGGGCCAGGTGGTGATGTCTTCGTTGGCGAACTCGCTGATGAGTTGCGGTGCTTTCGCAAGGTCGAGCAAGTGCTGCATCTTCGCGGCCTTCTGAACGGCGGGAATCGGGATGCGCGCGATGAGTTTCTCTGACTCGTCCGGTTTCTTTATACCGCGTGCCGCAGCGGCAGCGAGTTCAAGCGCGTGGCTTTGTTGTTCCTTCGTGAACTTGCCTTCGGCCATTGCGGTGTAGGCGGCGGCGGCTTGTTCGCGACGGAGGTCTTTGGCGTTCTTGAGAGCGAGGAGGAAATCGTCGTCTGGCGGACCGGCATCGAATTGGAAACTGTTGCCGTCGTAGAACGTGGCGAACTTCATCGGATGATGGAAGTCGGCGGCGCCGGTGGGCGAGAAGGCGCTGGCTTCGGTGCCGTCTTCTCGCACGCGCTGGCGGCAGATATTGATGTGCCAGGGCAGGCTCTTCGTGGGCTTGTGGCCGATGACTTGATGCAGCGGATCGTTGGTGTCGTCGGTGATCGGCAGACGCATCTCGATGGTCCAGCCATCGTCGTCGATCTGCGTGGCGATCTCGGCGTTCGAGTCCCAGCTGAACCACTTGTCGCGCGATGCGCTGCGATCGAGGTCAGCGACCATGCCGTTCGGTGCGATGGCGATTTGATAATACGAGTGCGATTCCGTTTCGAGCAGCACCTCGACGGCGTCGCCATACCAGAGCGCGGCGTCGTCTTTCTTTGTGGCGGAGATCGCGGGCTTCTCACCGTGATGATCGTCGCAGCGAATCGCAAAGTAGAGATCGTGGCCGACCCAGCGCGATTTCACCTGCGTGCCAAAGATGGGAGCGCGACCGGTTTGCAATTCGCGCAGTCGCACGGTGGAGGCTAACGGGCAATTCACCCACAGTTCTTCGTCGAGCTTGCCATCAATCACGGGCCGCGTGTCCGGGTCCTGCACGAGCCGCAGCACCGGCACGGGGCCGCGCACGCGACCGAGTTGGAGCGACTTGTTGCGCAGGCCATTGAGGAACTCATCCATCTGCGCGAGACGCTTGCCATACACGCTCGCGCCATCGGCTTTCGACTTCGCTTGATCAAAGAGCGCGAGCGCGGTGTCGGCCTTCGCTTTGTCCTTCTCGGTGGCGATCCAGTTCGCTTCGCAGAAGTCGAAGAACGCGTTCATCTCCGCCTCGGCGGGGCCGTAGTAGAGCCGCACGTATTCGCGGAACATCGCGTCCACATCGGCGCTCTTCCCGCCCCAATACATGCGCTGTGTGAAATAGACGAGCTGGTGGTTGAACGCGACGTCCTTCGTCTCGAAGTCGCGCGTGACGCTGAGCCAGATGTCCTCGCCGGCAGACATGCCTTTGGTTGCATTGATGCCATCGCCGAGCGTGTGCGGGATGAACGCGGGCAGATACCAGCCGCGATCGGTGAAGGGATAGTTTTCAAAGACGAAGATCAGGTTTGCGGACTTCGCCTGCCAGTCGGCGCGAAGCTTGGCGGTGTCGCCGCTTTCTCCTGAGCGCTTGCTGATCGGATCGCGTCCGCCAACGATGCCGACGACGACATTCGGCTCCAGCTTGTCGATCTTCAGCGGCGGCAGCGTGTAGATGCCGTAGGCGCAGTTGCAGACCTTCTTGGTCGGATGCGTCTTCGCGACTTCCTTCGCCACACGATTGACGAAGGTCCAGATGTAATCGCTCGCGAGGCCACGGCTGTCGCGCTCGGGCGAGTCCTTGCCTTTGCACTGATCGCACTGGCAGATCGCGGTGTAGCCATCGGGCGGCATGATGCTCACGGCATCCATGTGGTAGTGATCGAACTCCGCGCGCACGCGCTTCGCGGTCTCCAGGATGAGCGCTTCGTTCGAGTAGCAGAGATGGTTGTTCGCGCCTTCCTTGAACTGCCGCTTGCCGCCATACATCGCGAACCACTCGGGATGCTGTGCAAACAAGTCCGCGCGATCCGTCATCTGTGCCATGCCGTGCGCGATTTCAAAACCATACGGCGCGCGCATGCCCAAACGCATCGCCCACTTCGCCAACGCCTCGCCATGCACGCCGAAGCGGATGTTGACCTGGCGCATGGGGAAGTCGGGCTGCACGGTTTCGTTCAGCTTCGGCAAAGGAATTGTCGCCAACTTCGGGACCACTTCGCCGAGATCGCCCGGCGCATACCATCGCATCCCGAGTTTCATGAGGAAGCCGCACACCGCACTGAAGGAACCGCGCTCGTCGAAGCTCCAGATCGAGAGCTTGTCCTTGCCGCCCTTGCGCTCAGCATCGGACAAGCCGGTGTCCGCAGACACATTGAACTTCTCTTTGTAGATCAGCCGGTTCGGCATGCCCCACAGGGCACCGGTGATCGCATCCCATTCCTTCTGCGACTTGCCGCTGACGAGATCTTGATTCCCCTTCGCCCACGGCTCGACGGGCGTGAACTCCGTATCGAGCCCGACCAGCGCCAGCCAGTCATCGCCCGACACCATGCGAAACGCGCCGTCCTTCAAGTCATCCACACGCACCTTCAGGGCGTCCGTGTGCTCGCTGCGACCGACGAAGAGATGCGTCGCGCCCGCCGTCGGTTTCACCACGATCGGTAGATGCGCGCCGCTGATCTTCTCGATGCCGTCTTGCAACTCCTGCGCCGCGAGTCGCACGGTGCGCAGCGGTTTGTCGGCGATGACGATCTCTGCGCGCGGCTGGTTGTTCTCGATGAGGAGTCTATCCGCACCGTTTGCACACGGACTGACGTGGAAAATCGAGAGAGTGATGACGAAGAGGATTCGCATGGAAGGTGAATCACATACGAACACTCACCGTCAAGGTTTCGCGTGTCAGGGCTTACCTATGAATTGCTTCTGAGTGAATTCCCACGGATTCAGGACGATCACGGACTGGGCTTCTTCTGAACCCATCTGTGGAATCCTGAATCGGGGCAAATCATAGATTTGAGGCTTTCGGTTCATGCGCAAGCCCTGTTCGCGCGTGCCTCTCTACTTTGCTCCGATGCAAATCAGATGCTTCCGGCCGCGCACGATGATCTTCCCACTGGCAAACGCCGGACTGGCAAAAACTTCCTCGCCGAGTGCTGAGCGGGCTGCTTCATGAAACTCGCGCGCGGCATCCACGGCGATGACGGTGCCTTTGAGTGAGATGAGAATGAGTTTGCCGCCGACGATGCTGGGCGAAGCTTTGCATTCCTCCTCAAGATCGTGCTGCCACTGCTTGCGGCCCGTCCTGGCATCGTAGCAGGTGATCGTGCCGCCGGTATCGACGAGGAAGACCAGCTCGCCGTTGCTCACGGGGCTGGTCACGTCGGGAATGCCATCCTCGGCGATCCAACCGAGGTGCGTCTTGGTGACGTCGCCGCTGCCGCCGGGGCTGATGGCTTGCAGCTTGTTGAGCGGACTGACAACGAACACCATCCCGCCCGCGAAGACGGGCGATGGAGCGACTTCGCCGTCAAGGCACTCCGCGCGCCAGATTTCCGCGCCGTCCTTGGCCGCATACGAGATGGCCCATGGCACGCCTAGCGCGAGAATCTGCGACCGACCAGCGGCATCGAAAGTGATCGGCGTGGCCCACGATGCGCCGGCCGCACGAGGCTGCTCCCACGCGACGGTGCCGGTGGCGCCATCGAAGGCGATGAGCTTGCTGAGCTTGTCCTCGGCATCGCCCTGATCGAGCTGCACGATGACGCGCTCACCGACCGTCAGCAACGACGTGGCGTGGCCGTATCCGTTCTTTGGCGCGCCGAGGTTCTTTGACCACGCGACGCCGCCGTCGAAGTTGAACGCGACGAGATCGCCGTTCGCGAAAATGGCGTACACGCGGCGGCCATCGGTGGCGGGCGTGGCGGCGGCCATGCCGCTTTGATCCGGCGTCTCGCTTCGTTCGCCGTCGGGCACGGCGCTCTTCCATTCGAGCGCGCCGGTGCGGAGATCAAAGCTGGCTACCTCGCGCTTGGAGTCGTCGCCACCCGAGATGAACACATGCTCACCCCACACGACGGGCGAGCCGTAGCCGTCCAAAGACGACTCAACGCTCCACGCGATGTTCGCGCCAGTTTTCAGGTCGCATGACAGCGGCACATCGCCCTTCGCATAAACGCCGCCGCCATCCGGGCCGCGAAAGCGCGGCCAGTCGTCCGGTTGGTCGGCACCTGCGGGCGGCCCGGCCGCGAGCGCCACGGAGACGGCGAGCGCGGGAAGCAGGAGAATTTTTCGAAGAAGGCGGGTCATCTTGTGAGCGGTTGTGTGAACGTGACAGACCCGCTGATGTGTCGCCGCGTATGCGACAATTGTCATTTCCCAGCGATCTCGCGCCAGAAAACCGCTCGCCCCGCGTTTTGATGCGGCCGAGCCCTCGCAACAGAACGACCCGCCTTGATTAATCCATGAACCACTGCACCCGCCGTCATTTCTCCTCCCTCGCCCTCACCGCGCTGCCGCTTGCCTTTGCGCGGCGCTCGCTCGCCGCAGCCAGGCCGGACTCCCGCGTCAATGGCGTGCTCATCGGCTTGAACGTGCCTTACAGCTTCGGCAACATCGGCATGAGCGGCGACGAAGTGCTCGACAACTGCGTGAAGCTCGGCCTCAGCGGCGTGGAGCTGCGCACGCAGCCGGTGGAGGCGTTCCTGGGCGGGCCGCCCATCGGCGGCAAAGGCAAGACGCCGAAGGATGAAGGCGCCGCGGCGAAGCTGCGCGAGTGGCGCGAGGCGCAGGATGTGTCCAAGGCCGCGGCCTTCAAGCAGAAGTGGAACGAGGCCGGCGTGCTCATCGAGATCGTGAAGGTGGACGGTCTCTTCAAGATGAGCGACGGCGAGCTGGACTACGCATTCAAGCTCGCCAAGACGCTCGGCGCGCGCGCGATCTCGACGGAGATCTCCCACAGCGACGATGAACTCAAGCGCGTGGGCCAGTTCGCCGACAAGCATCAATTCCTCGTGGCCTATCACGGTCACGCAACCACGGGGCCGGCGGAGTGGGAGAAGGCGTTCTCCTTCGCGAAATTCAACGGCGCGAACGTCGATATCGGACACTTCGTCGCGGGCGACTTCGGCTCGCCAGTGCCCTTCATCACGAAGTATCACGAGCGCATCAGCCATGTGCATATCAAAGACCGCAAGGTTCACAACGGCGGCAACACGCCCTTTGGCGAGGGCGACACACCGATCAAAGACGTGCTGCGCCTCATCCGCGACAACCAGTGGCCGATCCAGGCCACGATCGAGTTCGAATACAAGGTGCCGCAAGGCTCCGACCGCATGGCTGAGCTGGCAAAGGCCGTGAAGTTCTGCCGCGACGCGCTGGCGTAGGACCATTGCACCCACCATCATGAATCGAACCACCCAGCTCACGCTCGCGGGAATCGTCCTGCTGATCCTTCCGCACACCACCGCGCAAGGCGCCGACTGGCCCGCCTGGGGCGGCGCTGATCCCGGGCGCAACATGGTCGCGCCCGAAAAAGGTCTGCCGGACTCTTTCAAGCCCGGCGAGAAATCTCCCAACGGCGACGGCATGATGCCCGGCACGACGGAGAACGTCCGGTGGGTGACGAAACTGGGCACATTCATCTGCGGAAATCCCACCGTGGCGGGCGGACGCGTCTTCGTCGGCACCGATGATTCGACCCTGCAGGGCGACGCCCGGCTGAAGCGCAGCAAGGGCGGGATGGTCTGGTGCCTCGATGAGAAATCCGGCCGGACCATCTGGCGGCTGCCCGTGCCAGCGCGGCCGAAGGAGCGGCTGCCGAAGGATGCGCACTACGGCCAGCAGAATCTCGGCGTGTGCTCAGCGCCCACAGTCGTGGGTGACCGCGCCTATGTCGTGACAAACTCCGCCGAGATCATCTGCATCGACGTCAAAGGCCAGGCCGACGGCAATGCCGGCCCGTTCAGGGATGAAGGCCGCTATATTGCCGACAGCAAGAACCCTCCAGTGCAGTTGGAGAAGACCGATGGCGACATCATCTGGAAATACGACCTGGTGGACGACCTCGGAGTGTGCCCGCACGACGTCGCCGCGTGTTCGGTGCTCGTGGATGGCGACATTCTTTACTGCACCTCGGCGAATGGCGTGAACCACGAGCACACCTTCTGCCTGCATCCCGACGCGCCCAGCTTCATCGCGCTCGATGCGCGCACTGGAAAGCTGCTCGCCACCGACACGGAAGACCTCGGCCACCGCATGTGGCATTGCCTGTGGTCGCCGCCCACCGTCGGCGTGGTCAATGGCAAGAAGCTCGTCTTCTTCGGCGGCGGCGACGGCATCTGCTACGCATTCGAGGCGCTCACGTCCGCGCCGGAGAAGCCCGTGCATTTCAAGAAAGTGTGGTCCTATGACTGCGTGCCGCCGCGCTACCGCGACCCGCTCGGCGACGGCAAGCCCTTCAACTATTACATCGGTGACAAGCGCAAGAAGTACACGACCAACACCAACGACGGCACCTTCCTCGGCCCCAGCGAGATCATCGCCTCGCCTGTGTTTCACGATGGCAGAGTGTACTGCACCATCGGCCAGGACCCCATGCACGGGCGCGGACGCGGCCTGCTGCATTGCATCGATGCATCCAAGACCGGTGACATCACGCAGACCGGCTGCATTTGGAAATATGACGGCATCGAGCGCACCATCGCCAGCGTGGCGGTGAGCGGCGGCCTGCTCTACACCGCAGACCTCGCCGGTCATGTGTATTGCCTCGACGACAAAACGGGTGCGCCCTGCTGGGTGCATGACACGAAATCCGAGACCTGGGCCACGCCGCTCGTCGCGGACGGAAAAGTGTTTGTGAGCACGACGAAGAAGCTGGTCACCCTGGCTGCCGGGCGGGACAAGAAGGTGCTCTCGGACGTATCGCTCGGCTCCGCCGGCTACGCCACGCCCGTGGCAGCCAATGGCACGCTGTTCGTCTGCTCGCAGAGCTACCTGTGGGCCGTGCAAAAGGGATCGCACGTCGCATGGAGCCGTGCGGATTCACCCACGGCAGCGCGCCCGTGATGCGGCAGCGTGCCTGAACCCACGGGCTTTTCGGCATGGAGCGGAGAGCGACCCGCGGGCAAGGAAGACTGTCATCCAGCTCGTCCTCCAACCGTCTTCTCGAGGGCGAGCAGGACGCCAGGACGATTTCTTCGGTTTCGAACAGTGGAGTCACTCAGGATCAACACAGGGGTTACGCATGAAATGCCTCTGTGAGTCCGGTGCTTCTGGGTTGTCCCACAAGATTCAGGGTTCCACAGATGGGTTCAGAAGAAGTCCAATCCGTGGTCGTCCTGATTCCGTGGCAATTCACTCAGAAGCAAATCATGCGCAAGCCCTGGGTGCAACAGAGGCCGGCTGCTGAAAGGATCGCACTGTCAGGCATGTAGTGTGAAGTCATGCGCCGCGTCGCCATCATCGCCTTCTTAACCATGCTTTGCCATGACTCGCCGGTTCTCGCCGCGAAGAAGGACGAGCCGCGGCCGGTGCCCTGGTCGTTCAAGCCGCTGATCGCGTCGCCAGCACCAGCGGTGAAGGATGCCGCCTGGCCCCGGACGCAGACGGATCGTTTTCTCCTCGCGAAAATGGAAGACGCCGGGGTGCGGCCCTCGCGCGATGCCTCCCCGCGCGAGCTGATCCGCCGCCTCTGCTTCGACCTCATCGGCATGCCCCCGTCGCCCGACGAAGTCGCCGCATTCGAGCACGAGTCCCATTCGTCGTCCTCTTCCCATGAGTCCTATGCCGCCCTTGTGGAAAAACTCCTCGCCTCCCCGCACTACGGCGAGCGCTGGGGCCGCTACTGGCTCGACCTCGCGCGCTACACCGACCAGACGCCGAGCTGGCTGGAGTCCACCGCATCGTCCTTTCTTTACCGCGACTGGGTGGTGCAGGCATTCAACGATGACATGCGCTACGACGACTTTGTGAAGCGGCAGCTCGCCGTGGATCAGATGCCTGGCTTCAAGCCGACGGATTTGCCCTCGCTCGGTTTTCTCGGACTCTCGCCCACCTACTTCAAGGAGCTGCAGCTCCCGCCTGAGATCATCCGCACCACCGTCGCCGACGAGTGGGAGGAGCACGTCGATGCCATCGGCCGCACCTTCCTCGGACTCACGCTCGCCTGCGCCCGCTGCCACGATCACAAGAGCGATCCCGTCTCCGCGAAGGACTACTACGCACTCGCCGGCGTCTTCGCCAGCGTGAAGATCACCGAGCGCCCGATGATGAGCGACGACCTCTGGCGGCCCGTCGCCAAGGCGCGCGCCGAAGTCACCCGGCTCGAAAAGGAGCGCGACGCCGCCAAGCGCAAACCCAAGGTGGACACCGCGCGCATCGCCGAGCTGGAGAAACAAGTCGCCGAGCTGAAGAAAACCCCGCACTACAACATGGCGATGGCCAATGCCGTCGAGGACGCCGCCCTCTTCGTCGTCGAGGCCGACAACAAGAAAGGCACCAAGCTCGACTACAAGCCCGCCATGGCGCGCGACCTCGAACTCATGCGCCGCGGCAATCCCAACGACCTCGGCGAAGTGGTGCCGCGCGGGTTCCTCGCGGCCTTTGGCGGTCGCAAATTCACCTCGGGCAGCGGCCGGCTCGAGCTGGCGAAGGCCATCCTCGAAGATGCGAAGCCGCTCACCGCGCGCGTCATCGTCAACCGCATCTGGAAACATCACTTCGGCCGCGGCCTCGTCGATACACCCAGCGAGTTTGGCAATCTCGGTGATGCTCCGACCAATCAGCCGCTGCTCGACGACCTCGCCGCGCGCTTCATCGCCAATGGCTGGAGCATCAAGTGGCTGCACCGCGAGATCCTCCACTCCGCCGTCTGGCAGCAGACCTCGCTCGCGCCCGAGTCCGAGAAGCGCGATCCGGAGAACAAACTCTTCAGCCGCATGACGCGCCGCCGCCTCGACCTCGAAGCCTGGCGCGACGCCATGCTGACCGCCACCGGCACCATCGACCTCAAGGTCGGCGGCCCCTCCATGCTGGCCTCCGCCCCCGGCAACCACCGCCGCACCCTCTACGCCACCTCCGACCGCCACGAGATGGACAACTTCCTCCGCCTCCACGACTTCCCCGACCCCGGCGCGCACAGCCCCTGGCGGCCCGAGACCATCACGCCGCTGCAGCAGCTCTTCACCCTCAACGGCCCCGTCATGCTCGAATTCGCCGATGCCTTGGCGAAGCGGCTCGATCCCCTGCCCTCCCTCACCCAGCGAGTCGATCAGACTTACGCCTGGCTTTACCAGCGCAAGCCGACCAGCAAAGAACTGGCGCTGGCCGCCGCCTTCCTCACCGGCCGTGAAAGAGACTCTGCTGCGTGGTCGCAATACGCCCAGGCCCTGCTCGGGAGCAACGAACTGCTGTTTGTGGATTGAAATCTCCCAAGATTCTTCTTGCTGTCCGCCATCGAATCGTTGCAGCATCATCCAACCATGAATGCGGCACCTCGATCGCTCGAGTTCGCGGTTGCTCGATCTCCCGCACCCGACCCTGATAACATGAAATCGATCCATGTCTTGGCCTCGCTGTTGCTCCTCGCCTTCCCGGCCGCCGCGCAAACCATCGCTACCGTGACGCTGGACGTTGGCAGCGGCGGCAATCTCGGCCAGTACACTTCCCAAACGGTCGTCAATGGCAATCCGGCCATCAGTTACTACGATGTCTCCAATGGAGACCTGAAGTATGTGCGTGCCACGGATGCGAGTGGGACGACATGGGGCACGCCGGTGACCCTGGACAGCACCAACCAGGTGGGCCAGTACACCTCGCTGGCCATCATCAATGGCAATCCGGCGATCAGTTACTACAACGTGACCAGCGGCGACCTCAAATATGTGCGGGCGTTGGATGCCAATGGTACTGGCTGGGGGGCACCGATCACCTTGGAGAGCGCAGGCAGCGTGGGCCAGCATACCTCGCTGGCGACCGTCAATGGAAGCCCCGCCGTCTGCTACTGGGATCTGGTCAATGGCGACCTCAGATACATACGGGCAGTGGATGCGAATGGCGCGAGCTGGGGCACCCCGATCATCGCAACCGGGACGGATCGGGTGGGTCAGTACAACTCGATGACCGTGGTCAACGGCATGCCGGCCATCAGCTATTATGACAGCACCAATGGCGACCTGAAGTATCTGCGCGCGAATGACGCCAGCGGCACGAGCTGGGCGGTGCCTGTAACCTTGGACAGCACAGGCAGCGTGGGCCTCTACACCTCGTTGAAGGTCGTCGCAGGCAATCCCGCGGTCAGCTACTACGACAACACCAATTCTGACCTCCGATTTGTGAGGGCGCTCGACGCCAGCGGTGCGAGCTGGGATGCCCCCGTGACGGTGGACAGCGCCGGCAGCGTTGGGCAATTCACGACGCTGGTAGTCGTCAACGCCAATCCCGCCATCAGCTACTACGACAGCACCAATGGTGACCTCAAATATGTGCGTGCCACCGACACGGCCGGCACAAGCTGGGGCGCGCCCACCACCGTGGAAGCCACTGCCGATTCAGGATCATACGCCTCCCTGTCGCTGGTGAATGGCAATCCCGCGATCACTTACTACGATGCAACCAACTGCGACCTCAAATACGTCCGGGCAACGAATGCCAGCGGCACGAGCTGGACGGCTGCGCTCACCTTGGACGCGACCATTCCAGTGCCCATCACCGGGCAGGACACCTCCCTGGCGATCGTCGCCGGCAACCCCGCCATCAGCTACTACGATGCCTCCAATGGTGACCTTTACTACATTCGGGCTAATGACGTGGGCGGAACCAACTGGGGCGTGCCCGTGAACGTAACCGCCTCGATCAGCGGCAACCAAGGCAGGTACACCTCGCTGGCAGTGGTCAATGGCAATCCGGCCATCGCCTATTATGATGAAACCATCTTCCGCCTCAAGTATGTGCGGGCCAATGACCCGACTGGGACGAGCTGGGGCGCCACTGTCACCGTCGATAACACCGCACAGTCGGGATGGGAGAACTCGTTGAAAGTCGTCAATGGCAATCCGGCTATTAGCTATTACGCCCCGGCCAATGGACTAAGGTACGCGCGGGCGCTGGATGCCAACGGGACGAGCTGGGCAGCGCCCGTGACGGTGGACATCAGCACCACCTCCGTGGGCAGAAACAGCTCGCTTGCCGTGATCAATGGCAACCCGGCGATCAGCTATGCCGATGTCGTCAACAACGACCTCCGATATGCACGGGCGCTGGACCCGTCCGGAACCAGTTGGGGCACGCCGCTCGTGGTCGACAGTGTCGGCAACGTGGGCCTCTCCAGCTCGCTTGCCGTGGTCAATGGCAATCCCGCCGTCAGCTACTATGACAGCTCCAATTTCGACCTCAAGTACGTCAGGGCACTGGATACCAGCGGCACCACCTGGAGCACTCCGGTTGTCGCAGACAGCACGGGTTTCGTTGGCTTGTACACCTGCCTGATGGTGTTCAATGGCAGCCCTGCCATCAGCTACTCTGGCGGCACCTCCGACCTCGCGTATGTTCGTGCGTCGGATACCAACGGTACCAGTTGGGGAGCTTCCCTGATCCTGGACAGCACCGGCAGCGTTGGGCAATACACCTCAATGGCCGTGGTCAACGGCAACCCGGCCATCAGCTATCACGACGCCACCAACGGTGACTTGAAATTCGCGCGTCTGACTTATCCAGCCGATGGTGACGCCGACGGCCTCCTCGATTCCTGGGAACTCACCCACTGGCCCACCACCATCGGCCACGGCCCGCTCGATGACTCCGACCACGACGGCATCTGCGAGCTGCTCGAACTCGCCTTCGGCCTGAACCCGACACTGCCAAGCGCGGGTGGGCTTCCTCCCGCCGTCGACGACGGAGGCTACCTGTCGATGACGATCACCAAGCAGCCCGGCGTGACCTACGAGGTGCAGAGCGCGGGCACGTTGCTGACGGGCCAGCCGGATTCCTTCAGCGCGGCGACGACGACGGTGATCACGAACAACGCCACGACGCTCAAGGTGCGGGACAATTTCCTCATCGGCACCTCGCCGCCGCGCTTCATGCGCGTGAAGGTGACGGCGGCGCCGTGAGCGGGGCGGAGGTCAGGCTTCCAGCCTGACAATGGCCCGGGGCTTTCAGCCTCGGCCGCTCCGTTCCAAAGACCGAGGCTGAAAGCCCCGTGCCGCTGACAGGCCGGAGGCCCATCCTCCATGCGCGCTGTTCGCTGCACAATGATCCGGCGCACATTTGAGGTAATTGCAAAACCCATTCTCATGTCATCATGGTTTGGAATGACAGGAGAATGGCGGCAGGAGAATGAATTCAACCTCAGCGCCGGTGCGCTACGCGGAGGATTGCTTTGCGCCACCCAGCGATGAAGATCTCAAGGACTGGGGGCTGTGATCGTAAGGCAGCTGCTCGACACCTGCGCTTTTCATCTGGCTCACGCACGCAAGAGCCGGGCAAGCTCAGCGCCGCCGCACAGTCAGCCATCAATGATCCCTCCAACAGTCTGGCCCTGAGAGCCTGTCCGGCAAATGCCCTGAATCATCATAGCCAGGCAAACGAAAGCGTGCGAGCAAACAGAAACGTCCCCCCCTCACCCCACCCCTTTGCTGGACTTCTTTTGAAGCATCTTCTCCAGCCATCTCGCTGTCGCTCGGTTCCCCAGGGGAGAGGGAGACGATGGCACCCCCGCGCCACAACGAGAATAGTGTTTTGTCATTCGAGCGGCAGCTCGTTTTGCTCCCTCTCCCTGTGGGAGAGGGCTGGGGTGAGGGGGTGGAGTTCTCGTGGTTCGAGTGATTTACCGGACAGGCTCTGAGCCATGCCAGCGCATGGGAGATGCAACTGAAACATCACGCCGGAAAACTGATCGTCGCCCAAGCTTTTCAGGAGGGGTTCAGCGTTGTCTCACCAAATCACCTTTTCACGGACTACGGCGCACCTGTGGCTTGGTGACCTCCCGGATGCAGAGCGCAGGGACGTTAATTCGCCAGCAAGGCGACGGCGTGGGCGTCCGTATTCCCGCCGTGCAAAACATCCCCGCCATCAATCGCCGTGAAGCGCTCGCCTGCATGGGGGGTGGCTTGGGAATGCTCGGCCTCAAGTCGGCGTTGGATGCAGCGTCGCCCGTCGTTCATTTCGCTCCGAAGGCGAAGCGGGTGATTCATCTCTTCATGAACGGCGGGCCGTTCGGTCCCGATTTCTTCGATCCAAAACCGGCGCTCATCAAGTATGCGGGACAGCGTCCTGCCGGTGCTGATTTGCGCACCGAGCGGCCGACGGGCGGCTTGCTCGCGACGCCGGCCAAGTTCTCGCCGCACGGCCAGAGCGGGCTGCCGGTGAGTGATCTGCTGCCTCACCTAGCGCAGCATGCGGATGATCTGTGCATCTTGAGGTCGTGCCACACGGACAATCCGAATCACGGCCCCGCTTTGCTCCTGATGAACAACGGCACGATGACCGAGCGCGTGCCTAGCATGGGATCGTGGCTCTCGTATGGCCTGGGCAGCGAGAATCAAAACCTCCCCGCTTTCGTGGTGCTGTGCCCGGGGCGGCCGGTGCGCTTCAGCATTCTGTGGAGCAGTGCGTTTTTGCCCGCGCAGCATCAGGGCGTGTACATCAATCACTCGAACCTCGATCCGCGGGAGATGATCCCGTGGCTGCACAATCCGCGCATCCAGCAGGCGGACCAGCGCCGGCTGCTCGACTTGATGGATGATCTCAATCGCGAGCATCTAGCCGCTCGCGGGGGAATCGACAACGCACTGCAAGGCCGCATCGAGGCGATGGAGACGGCCTACCGCATGCAGTCGGCCGCCACCGATGCCTTTGATCTGGACAAGGAGCCGCAGAAGACGCGCGAGATGTATGGCACGGGCCATTTCTCAAACGGCTGCCTGCTCGCGCGCCGGCTTTGCGAGCGCGGCGTGCGCTTTGTGCAGCTCTACTACGGCAACGGCCAGCCGTGGGACACGCACTCGAATCACGACGCCACGACGAAGAAGCTGGCGCTGGACATCGACCGGCCCATCGCCGCGCTGATCGCCGATTTGAAGCAACGCGGGCTGCTCGATGAAACGCTCATCGTGTGGGGCGGCGAGTTCGGCCGCACGCCGGTGAGCGAGAACGGCAGCGGCCGCGATCACAATCCGCACGGCTTCACCATGTTCATGGCCGGAGGCGGCGCGCGGGGCGGCATGGCCTATGGCGAGAGCGATGAGTTCGGCTTCAAGGCCGCCGAGGACAAGATGCACGTCAACGACGTGCATGCGACAATCCTCCGCCTGCTCGGCATCGACCACGAGCGGCTGACCTTCCGCTACGCCGGGCGGGATTACCGGCTCACGAACGTGGCCGGCAAGGTGCCGCAGGCGGTGCTGGGGTAAGCCGGGGCGTGTCCGGCGCAGCGCTCTGCGCTGAAAGGACGCGGCCGGCCTTCTGCTGTGGGTGACTCTGTCCCCGCATCAGGCGGCGGCCAATGCGACACGTTGCCGCCAGAATCCGGCGATGAGGAATCTCGGGAAACACGGGATTGTCAGGGCCGCGGTTCAAACGCGAACACGGCGGCGAGCAATCGCTCACTTGCGCGTATCGCGGGTATCGCGCGGTCGGGCGTCACTGCTTTCCGACTGAACGGAGCGCGGCAGACCGAGACTGTCCTTCACGAAGTCCGCCACCATCGCGATGCGTTCCTGATCGTAGAATTCCTTGCCTCCATGCACGCTGCCAGGGAGTGACACGAGCTTCACGTTGATCTTCATCGCTTCACAGGCCTTTGCGAATTCCTGCGATTGTTCCGGCGGCATCTGCGGATCGGCGTCGCCGTGGAGGAGCAGCAGTGGGGGATCGCTCTTGTCGAGGTGCGCCACTGGACTGGCGAGGCGGGCGATCCCGGGTTTCTCCGAGGGCTGGCCGCCGAGCAGAAGCTGCAGGGCCGGCACGCGCATCTTCAAACCGAACTCCGTACTCTGCGACAGAATGGACTGGAGGTTCGATGCACCAAAAAAGCTGACGATGCACTGCACGTCGCTGCTTTGCCCCAGATGGGCGCCGACCTTGCCTTCGAGTTCCTGGTGCCCGTTCGTCACGCCTGCGAGCGCCGCGAGGTGCCCGCCTGCGGACGAGCCGATGATGGCGATGCGCCGGGCGTCGATGTGCCAGGTCCCGGCCGTCGCCCGGAGGAAGCGGATGGCGGCCTTGATGTCGTGTATCTGGGCCGGGAACTGCGCTTCAGTCGAGAGCCGGTAGTCCACGCTGGCGATGGCGAAGCCGTGGTCGAGGAACTTCTCGAGCGGCATGTCGGACTTTGATCCCGCGCGCCATGCGCCGCCGTGGACATAGACGACGACCGGAGGATTCACTGCTTCGGGTTTTCGGTGCAGGTCGAGCGTGAGCACACGTCCGTCCACGCGCGCATATTCGATGTCTGCCTGCGTGTCGGCACGCCCGGCACAGCAGGCGAGAAAGAAGCAGAGGATGATGCGGATCATGAAGGTCACGATGAAGGCGCAGGACCCGTGCAGTCACAACTCGAAAGCCATCTGATCGGCCGGCACTTCGAGCCTCACGGCGGAACCGTATGCCACGTCATCCATCCAGGGCAGCAGCAGTTCGAGCACGTCGGGCCTCTGAAAGTGCGCGGGCTTCGTGTCTGGATGCGGGAGGTAGATCCATCCGCTCACCGGTGCTGCATCCGTGCGATGCACGGTCACGTCGAAGAACGAGAAATCTTCCGGCGGCTCGACCGGATGCCACTTCAACTGCCGCACGGTGTGCCGCGCGCGGAGCACACGGTGGCGGAAGGGAGCGGTGCTGACATTCAGGGTGCCGGGATGAAACGAGCCGAGATCGATCCCGTGTTTTAGAAAGGCTGGCATCTGCAGTCGGATGGTGCCACCGGGAAATCGAGGATCACCATTCAGCCCGGAGGCGACGCGATGACCTGGGACGATGGTGGCGGTGATCATGGACAAGCAGGAAGAAAAACCAGGCAAGGATGCTGCGGGATTTCGTCAAGTGCCTTCCTGGCGGCAATTGGTCACACCCAGGGCTTACGCGTGAGTTGCTTCTGAGTGAACTCCCACGGATTCAGGACGACCACGGATTGGGCTTCTTCTGAATACATCTGCGGAACCGCTGCGGGGCGAATCATAGATTTGAGGTTTTCGCTTTCGGTTCATGCGTAAGCCCTGGGCCACACCGTCCGCCCCCATCGCAAGATGAGGAGAGCACTGTCTTGTCAGCGGTGGCCTCGTAGTATCGGGCGTACTTGGCGGAACCGGGGCCGTTCACCGGTTGCTGGCCGGCCGGGAATCGGGGCGGGAGAAGAGGCGTCCGAAGAAGGATTTCTTCTTCGGAGGGGTGTCGGGGGACGGCTCGGGCTGCGCGGGTGTGGTGGGGAATTTCTTGGCCGCTTCGGCTCCGATGCCGGTGCGGATGTCTTCATTGTAGCTGCTGCGCACGACGTCGGTGTTGTTCTTCACGACATGGGGCTGGATGAAGATGATGAGTTCTTTTCGAGTATTGGTGTCCTTGTGGTCCTTGAAGAGATTCCCGAGCAACGGAATGCGGCTGATGCCGGGCAGGCCGGAGGTGTCTTTTTTCTTCTCGTCGGAGATGAGGCCGCCGAGCACGATGGTGTGGCCGTCGGGCACGGTGATGGTGGTGACGAGCTGCTCGGTTCCGATGATGGGCACGTCGTTCGGCTCCACGCGCTGAGTGCCGGTGACGGTGTCGTTGACCTGGGAGATGGTGAGGCTCACCTCGCCGTCGGCATTGATGAGGGGGACGACTTCGAGCTTCAGCACCACATCGCGGTAGGCCACGGTGGTGGTGACGGAGCCGGTGGTGTTCTGATTGCCGGGCACGGAGATGGACTGCGAGGGCACGGGAATCTGCGAGCCGGAGGTGATGACGGCCTTCTTGTTATTGAGCGCGAAGACGGATGGGCGGGAGAGAATCTTGAAGTGATTGCTGGTGTCGAGCGCGTTGATGATGCCCTCGAAGCTCTGACCGAGGGTGCCGTACAGATTGAAACCGCTGGCCGGCCCGATGGCGGAGGTGATGAGGTTGTCCCGGATGTCGGTGATGTTCTTGCCGGTGATGATGTCCTCGCGCTTGGTGATCTTGCTGCTGGTCCACGAGTTGCTGCCGTCCTTGAGCGTCTTGGTGAGGAAATCGACGCCAAACTCGAAACCGTCGCCGATCGAGAGCTGGCCGATGACGGTGGAGAGATAGACCTGCGCGGGCTTCTGGTCGAGTTTGTCGAGCAGGGCGTCGATCTTCTTGGCCTCCTCCTTGCGTCCGATGACGAAGACGGAGTTCGACATGGGATCGGCCACGATGCGGGTCTTGTTCACGAGGACGGAGACGGGCGCGTTGTCCTCGGTGGGCCCCTGAATGGTATCGGCCCTGCCGCCGACTCCGGTGGAAGTGCCGCCAGTGGTGGTGCCATCAGCGCTGACGGCGTTGCTAGCACCCGAGGCACTGGAGGCCACGGATCCGCCGCGTGTGTTTTGTGTGGAGCGGCCGCCGAGAAGCTGCGAGCGACTGGTGGAGGTCGTCGTCTGACTGCTGGTACCGGCCTGCAGCGTGCCCCCGCCGGGGAGCTGCGTGGTGCCCGTAGCGCTGTCTTTGAGCAGATCGACGAGGGCGGGGAGCACATCGACGGCGGAGGCGTAGTTGAGCTTGCGCTCGTAGGGCGGGTCGATGGTCAGAGGTTTGTCGAACTCAGCAATGAGGCTGGCGACGTAGGTGAAGTCCTCCGGTGTGGCGACGACGAGGATCTGATTCAACCGCGTGTCCGCTACCACCTGGGTGGAGGGCATGCCCGAGCTGCCGCTGCCCGATGGCGGGTACACCCACTGGCCGTTGTAGAAAATAGGTTGCGCCTGCTTCGGCTCCTCGCGGCGCTCACTGCGTGATTCACTCTTCTCGCCTTCCTTCGAGCGGCCCGGCTGGGCTTCGCCACGCACGGTCTTGACGCCCTTCTGCTCGCGCTCGGTGGCCTGGGCATTGAGCGTGGACTGGATGATTTGGGCGACGACCGATGAGTCGGCGTAGGTGAGAGGAATGAATTTGGTGACGAGTTGCGAGCCGGTGTTCCCCATGTCGATGGCGGCGCGGATGGCGATGAGCTGCCGCACGATGGTGGCGCTCTCCGTGATGAGCAGGCCGGGCGGAGTGGTCACCGGCGTGATGCGGCCATAGACATTGAGGCCGACGTGATTGGCGAGGATCTCCGACGCCTGCGTGGGGTCGAGGTAGTCGAGCTTCATGAAATAGGTGACGAGAGTCTCACCGGTGGGCAGGTCCTTGTCCGTGGAATAAAGGCGCACGCCGGCGGAGAATTGCATCTGCTGCACGCCTTGACCGCGTGTGGGCAGGATGCGCGCGCTCTTGCCATCGGGATCGGCCACGATGGCGTAGCCGTTGGTGAGCAGCGCCGCCTCGATCAGGCGCACGGCCTCGTCCTTTTGGACTGGCTTCGGCGTCATGAGGCTGATGGTGGCGCCTTCGAAAATGTTCGTGTCCTTTACCAGCGTCTTGTTTGTGAGGCGCTCGTAGATGCTGAGCAGATCGACGACGGGATTGTTCGGGAACTGGAGCGTGACCTGATCACCCTCGATCGTAAAAGTCTCCGCCGTACCTCCCATGACACCGAGGAAGCCCGCACCGGAACCTGGCGCGCCGAGCGTGGCACCGCCGCCGCCAGCACCTGCTGCGCCGCCCGGGCCGGGACCGCCGAATGCACCGCCACCACCGCCGGGCCGACGACCGCCGAAGCCGCCGCCGGGCGGGCCGAATCCAGGACGGCGCGGACCACCGCCGCCGGGACCGCCGGCACCCGCCCCACCCGGTCCGGCTGGACGCTGCGCGTCATCGGCAGAGGCAGAAGGCTCGGTACTCGACGAGGACGAAGGTGCGGAAGGAGCAGGTGCGGCTGGCGATGCGGCAGGCGCAGAGGTTTGCGCGAGCAAGCGCTGCTCGGGATCGGGCCGGGCCGCTGAGCCGATGATGCGCGCGCCATCGGCAGAAGGCAGCGGAGTGGCCGTCTGCGCGAGGAGACGTTCCTCGGGATTGCGGCGCTCAAGCTGCGCATGTGCCGCGGGTGCGCAAAGTGCGGCGGTGGAAATCACGATGCCGGTGATCGCGAGATGGTGGTGCAGGCGCGAGCGGAGGCGGGGCATGAAGGTGGCGGGGGCGGGCATCGGTGTGGAGAGAGTGAAAGAGGAAACGTGGTGTCGAGATGAGGGCAGCGGGGAAAAGGGGGCGAGGGTCAGGCGGCGTCACTTGCCGCCCTTGTCTTCTTTTTCGATTTTTTCAAAGGCATTGCGCACGAACTGGCGGCGCTCCTCGTCGGTGCCGGCATTGCGCAGGCGCTCCATGTTGTCGCGGAAGAAGCTGCGCAGCTTTTCCTTGCCGGTGTCGGAGAGCGCTTCGTAGCGGCGGCGATCTTCCTCGGATGGGCCGCGTCCTTCGGGCCGGCGGAAGCGGTCGCCCCCCGGTCCTCCTTCGGGAGGCGGGCCTGGCGGTCCGCCGCTGCCCTTGCTGCGGTGTTTCTTGAGCTTGTCAGAGGTCATCTCGTCCTTGTTGTAGCGGATGACCACGACTTCGCCGCCGATGGCGATCTTGGCCTGCGCGCGGTTGATGTCGGTGGTGGCGGTGGCTTCCACGAGCTTCCAACCCTTCGGGTTCGGCTCCTCGGACACGGACCAGCTCTCGTTGGTTTCCGTGTTCATGATGGTGGCCACTGGCTTGCCGTCGATGTAGGCCAGCCCCGTGAGGATGAGCGAATCGGAGAGACTCACCGAGCGGATGAAGGGCGAGTTTTGAATCAACGACGTGACCACCGTGGCATCGAAGGGCTTCGGCAGATCCGTGTCGCCACCGGCGGGAGCATCCGCCGCACATGCAGCCCCGAGAGGCAGTGCGCAGGCGATGATGGCGGCGATGCGGTTCATGGATGGGCGTGTGGTGGAGCGGCGCGCGGTCATGCGTCAGATGCCGCCTTCGGGCTTGAACCAGCGGGCTACGGTGAGGTTGCACTGGGCCTGCGGCGTTTTCTCTTTCGAGCGCGTGTCGAGTTCGAAGTCCAGCGCCTTCACCACTTGGAACTTGTCTGGTGACTGCATCGTGGCCAGCCACTGGAGAATGGTGCTCTGGTCGCCGTAAAGGCGGAGGTTCACGCTGACCTCGCGGTAGTCCGCGTTGGTCACCATGTCCGGCAGCGTCTGCTGCATGACCTTGATCCCGCGGTCGAGCGCGGCGTTTTGCAACTCCTCCAAGAACACGCCCTGCGCCTTGCCGAGCGAGTCGGTGGCGGGCATGTGCTCGGCCAGCCATGATTTGCGCTTCTCCCAAAAGGCGCGGTCAGCCAGCCACGCCTCGTTTTCCTTCTTGTCGCTTTGCAGGGTGGTGATGCGCTTTGCCAGCGCAGAGCGCTTTTGCAGGAATGTGTTCACGACGATCAATCCGCCCATGAGCACGAGCACGCCGAAGCAGAGCAGGAGGAGTTGTTTTTCCCGGCTGGTGAGGGTGCGGCTCATGACTTGAGTTTGCCTTGCGCGCGGAAGGAGGCGGTCTTCTCCCTCACGCTGGGTTGCGGCATCGACCACTCGTAGCGGCCGAGGTTTCGGTGCTTCTTGATGTCTTCCAGGAATTGGAACGCCGTCTGCGCATCCCGCGCCTCGCCGCGAATCTCGATCTCGTGCGTCTTGGCCTCAAACCGCCGGATGACGATGCCGCTCGGCGGCATCAGTGCGGTGATGTCATTAAGCTGCACCAGCAAGAAGCGGCTCTGCTCGATGGCTGGCGAGAGCGCCTTCCAGTGCTCGGCGGTCTTCTTCACTTCAGCGGCGGCCGGCGCGGTCTTCTCCACGTCGGCGGCGAGTTCCGCGGCCTGCTTTTCCTGCACTTGAAGGTAGCTGAAGCCGAGAAACACGAGCGCGGCGGCGGCCATGCTGGCGAGCACGCCGATGCGGATGAACTTCGCGCGCCGGCGGGCCGAGGCCTGCGCTTCACGCACGGCGGGCGGCAGCAGCGAAGTCCAGTCGCGGGTGTCGAGCTTCGAGTCTTTTGCGAGCTGGGGCACCACCTCGACGGGCAGGCCGAGGGAGGTGGAGAGGGCGGCCGCCAGCTTCCGATCCCACGAGCCGGCCAGCGTGACGCCCGTCACCAGTCCAAAGCCCGCCTGTGCCTCAAGACTCAGCCGGGAGAGATTGATCTCCTCGACCAAGCTCTCGGTCGAGCCATCCATCGGACCGATGATGTGGCTGTGGAAAAGGCGGCCTTGATGACCGGCGGCGAGCACGGCGTCTCCCTGCTCCTCGACAATGACGAGGTGTCCGGACGGCAATTGCGAGAGGCGCAGGGCCGCCGTGTAGTCCGCCGCATGAGGCACGGCGAGCTGGTCCGGAAAAGGATCGGCCAGCACATCGACGCTGATGACGGCCAGCGGTCCCGTGGCACCGAGCTGGTGCCAGCGGAAATTTCTTCCCGTGTCCGTCATCCCTTTGATGCCCCGCTTCTCGAGCTGGGCGATGATCATCTGCTCGAGCACGCTCTCATCCGATTGCGGCAGGATGAGGCCCAGCGTGCGGCACGCACTGGCGGGAAGTCCGATGATCAGCGGCTTCGAGGTGTCAGTGAACGAAGACGGATGATCCACCGCATCGCCCGGCGAGGCGGCGCGCGGTTTCCAGACTCGCCAGGCGGTGTCTGGAGCGGGAAGGAGGAGAGTGGCTGCGGAAACGGACATTCTTGGGTATTCGACGGGCGCGAGGATGAACCGGAACCGGGAGGAATGGTTGCGGGACCCACGCGGAGTCCCTCATTCTTCGATGCGCGCGAGGTAGGTCAACGAACCGTCATCCTGCCGCCTTGCGATGACTGTTATCTTGCGGCGTTTTTCTCCCACCCAGCCGATGCTCTCCACGCGGCGCACCGTGTTGCCGCCGTACGTAATGTTGTTCTGGATCAATTTGTACTGGTCCGAACTCATGCCGAGCAGGCTGATGGCCGTGTTCAGGCTCAAGCTCCCGTCATCCTCGGTGCCGTGGATGCCGTCCGCGCCGTCGCGCTCGCTGATAAGGCGGTCCACATCGCCTTCAGACGCATTGGTGGTGGCCATGATCACGTCCTTGGTGGCGTGGCGCAGGTCGATGAGGCCGTCGCCGTACACGGAGAAGTAATCGCGCCATTCAGGCTTTACACGCGCCACGAGGTCCATGCCACGGGCGAGCTGCATCTCATCGACGGAGATGAAACCCTGATTGCGCGGTACGTCGAAGACGCCGAGAGCCTCGTAATAGTCCTTCTCCGCACCGGAGGCACGCGCGTCCTTGTCGGGGTCCACCCAGTCGGCCAGCGACTGCGCGGCGATGGTCGCATCGTCCGTGGCAAGGCCCCATTTTTCGAAAAGATTCACCACCATCTCCGTCATGCGGGGGTCGGTGATGTAGTTGATGGGAATGCGCGCGCCTTCACTGGTGAGCCACACCTCGAAGCCGCTGTCATTGCCCACTTTTTGCTTGAGCACCGGATCGGTCGATCCCACGTCGGGGTGCAGGCCCAGCACGATGCCGCACTCGGCCAGATGCAGCGTCTTGAAGTCCGCCGCATCGAGGATGGCCTCCTCGTTGCTGTAATGCACATACTGCACCACGCCGGCCACCGTCACCGCCATGAGCATGATGGCCCAGATCATGAGCATGAGCGCGGACGCCCGCGCGCGCGCGGGCGTCGGTGTTCGATTCGGACGGGACCGCCTCATCGTCCGCTGCCTCCTCCTGAAGATGAAGGCGGTCCTCCGCCGCCGGTCGGTGCACCTCCTCCGCCTGAGGAGGGTTTTGTCGAACTGCTCGATGGTGAAGTCGAAGAACTGCTGCTGCGTCCGGTCGCGGCGCGCAGGGCGATGACCGGCACGGAGAAAACCGAGCGGATCGGCTGCGTGCGGCCTTCCATCGTGAGATTCATCTCGATGAGGTCGGGCCACTTCGTCGAACTCCATTCCTCCTCCCAGGTGTCCTCCTGCAACTTGTAGAACCGCCACGACAGCGATGCGACTGCGGGCAGCAGTGGCATCCAGTAGCGGCCCTGCTCGTCCGCCGCGGTGACGCTGTTCACGTTCTGGCTGGTCACGGACTGGTCGTCAGTCTTCGGGATCAAGTCCTCGCGTGACAGGCTTAGATTGTAGGTCTGCGTGCCGCTTGCTGTGGTCGTCGTGCTCGTCGAGCCGGTGGACTGCGTGCTATCCAGCCGCAGTCCGAGAATCGTGTCCTTGTAAGACGTGGGACTCGTGCCGAATCCGAAGGCGTGCGGCGTGCCGCTGATCGTCAGCTCCTGCATGGGCGGGTCTGTCTGATCGGTGATCTTGAGCGTGAGCGTGCCCGTGCTCGGCATCGTCTGGAAGGTGAGACGACACAGCTCGATGAAGCGGTTCACCGAGTCGTTCTCCCGCTGCACGCGCTCGATGTCCGCGGCTCCGGTCACCGCACCTTTGATGATGGCGAAGAGCGTGCCCGTGATCATCGCCAGGATCGTCAGCCCGATGATCACCTCGATGAGCGTGAAGCCGGCCGGTGGTCGATGGTTGTCGGTTGATGGTCGATGATCAAACACGGCGCGAGATCGGGGGCGAGGCGGCCCGTCGGCTGGAAGTGATGACACGGATGTCCGGCGTGAATGGCGCGGCTCCATCCACGATCCATCATCCGCCAACCACCGGTCACCTGCTGCTCTTCTGCGGCTGGTAAACATAAACCGTGACGGGTTCAGGTTGCTGATCCTCGGCCACGTTCGGGATCGTGGCCTTGGCGGTGAGCTTGTACAGGTCCGCCAGAGTCTTGCCGCTCTTGTTTTGCAGGCCGGCGTCTTCGAGCGTGCTGGAATAAGTGACTCCGAGACGGTCGTCCTGCTGCGTCATGGCCATCTCGCCCGTGGTTTTCTTCTTGCGCGCTTCTTCGAGAAACGACCGCAGCCCCATGCGCATGGCGCTCTCCCGGTTCAGCGTGTTCTGCACGCCCAGGGCCGTGTTCAGCGAATTCGTAAGCCCGAGCACCGCGATGGCAAAGATGGTGAGCGCGATCACGAGTTCCAGCAGGATGTAGCCGGAGCGGGAGGAGTGAATGGGGAATGACGAGTGACGTATGACGTATGCAGATTGAAGGACGACGGCTCGCCCACGCTCGGCGACGGACTCTTCCTTCGTCATTCGACATTCTGCATTCGGCATTCCCAGCTCCGGTTTCATTTGGTGCTTGTCGCCTCCTTCAAGATGTCCGCCGTGAGTGCACCGTATTCCACCTGGAGGACGGCGCTGTCGTTCTGCAAGGTGACCGTCAGCGGCTGGCAGATGCCGGAGGGCTGAAAGACCCAGAGCTTCATGATGTCGCCGGCTATCTCGGTGGCGTCGGCGTCATACCACATCTTGACCGCGCAGTGCATGCCCTGGGGGAACTTGTAGTCCTCCGTCCACTCCTCGAACTTCTTCGCACTCTCCTCCGCAGACTTGGTGTAGATGACCTGATCCCCTGTCGGCCGCGAAGCGTTGGTCTCGTTCCCCGGGTCTTCCTCCGGCGGCGGTTCCTTGGCCTTCTGCTCCACTTCATCGAGGAACTCGGTGAGACCCGCCAGTTGCAAATAAGGACTCAGATACCTGGATGCGGTGAAGCCCGTGCTGCGAAACACCACCTGGTAAGGCCGCTTCTCCTTCATCGCGCGCAGCCGCGCCTCCTTCGCCAGCCGCGTGAGCGCCTCCACCGGCTCCCGCGTCTGCTGCTCGGCCTGCAGCCCCTTGAACGTCGGTATCGCCGCCGCCGCGATGATGATGATGATCGTCATCGCGATGACGACTTCGACGAGGGTGAAGCCGCGGGGGCGGAATGACGAATGACGGAATGGCGGAGAACGATGGTGACGAACCGCCGGGGGCACGATGGCGCCGGCGCATTCGTCATTCGTCATTCTGCATCCGGCATTCATTTCGCCTCTGACTTCTTCCAGTTCCCGATGTCATCCTCGTTGCCGTCCACGCCGTCCTTGCCGATGGAGTAGAGGTCATAGGACTTCTTCGACTTCGTGGCCGGGTAGCGGTACTTGTATTCCTGGCCCCAAGGATCCTTCGGCATGTCTTCCATGAGCTGAATCCAGCGCTCGGGCACCGGCTCCGTGGTGGGCTTTTCCACCAGTGCCTTGATGCCCTGTTCCGTGGTTGGCGGGCGCATGTTCCGCGCCTCGTAAAGCTGGAGCTGGGTGGAGATGGCCTGGATGTCGCCCTCGACCTTCGTCTCCTTGGCGACATCGACGTTGCCCTTCAGCATGTAGATCGCGCCGGAGGCAAGGATGGAGATGATGGTGAGCACGATCACGATCTCGATGAGCGTGAATCCGCGCGGCCGGGTGATGCGTGAATGGTGGATGGTGGATGGTGTTTTCATGCGGTGGAGGGGACGGTGTGCTGGTGTTTTGAAATGGAAGCCGGCGGTGCGGAAAAAGTTTCGACGTCATCAATGATGACCGCGGATGCCGGACACGGACTGGAAGATGGCGGACACGATGGAATACGCAACGAGGCCCACGATGACCGCCATAAAAATGATGATCACCGGCGAGATCATCGCCGTCATGCGCTTGATCTTCTTGTCCAGCTCCTTGTCATAGCGGCCGGCGCATTTCTCCAGCGACTTGCCCAGATTCCCCGTTTGCTCGCCCACGGCGATCATGTCCACCAGCAGCAGCGGGAAGTGCCCCACCTTCTTCAGCGCACCGGAGAGTGTGGCACCCTCGCTAACCATCGTCGTCACCTTCGCCAGCAGGTCCTGGATGAAGACGTTCACCGAAATCTTTGAAACGAGCCGGATGCCATTGAGCAGCGGCACGCCATTGGAGATCAGGTTCCCCAACGAGTGCGCGAACTGCGCGTAAAAGCGCGTGGCCATCACCGGCCCGGCCAGCGGGAGGCGCAGCTTCGCCTCATGCCACCACATGCGGCCTTTCGGCGTGCCGACATAGGCCTTGAAGAGGAGCGCGATGGTCACGAGCACGATGAGGATCAGCCACCACCATGTGCCGAGGAAGGTGTTGAACTTGATGAGTATCTGCGTGGCCATCGGCAGCTTCTGCCCGCTTTTGGAGAGCAGGTCCGTGATCTGCGGCACCATGAAGGTCATGAACACGATCATCAAGACCACGCACGCGCCGATGAGGAATGCAGGATAGATCATCGCCTGCGTCACCTTGCTCTGCAGCTCGGACATCACCTGCAAGTTAGCCGAGAGGCGGCGCAGGATCGGCGCGAGCGAGCCGGACACCTCGCCTGCCGCCGCGAGGTTGCAGTAAAGGTCATCAAAGCTCGGCGAGGCCTTCTTCAGCGCCTTCGCCACCGTCGAGCCTTCGCGCAATTGCTCGCGGATGATGCCCGCAACCTGCCGCACGCCCGCGGCCTCCTGCCGCTCCTGAATCACCCGCAGCGCCTGATCGATCTGCAATCCGCCGTCGAGCAGATCCGCCAGCTCCTCGGTGAAGAGGATGAGCTGCGTGCGCTTCAGCTTCACCGGCTCGCTGCCCTCCTGTTTCGCTGACGACTTCGCCGACGCCGCGGCATTGGCCGCCTTCAACTCCTCCGCAACGCGCACCGGCGTGAGGGACTGCGCCTCCAGCTTCCGGAACGCCTCCGCCCGCGAGCCGACGCTGAGCGTGCCGGTGATCTGCTGTCCGGTGGCGTTGAGGGCGGTGTACGTGAAGGCGGGCATGGGGGAATCAGTATTCAGTGTTCAGTGTTCAGTGTTCAGTCGATAGCAGGTTGAAAGGAAAACGAGGAACGCGGCAGTTAGCGGTTTCAGCGGAACTGAATACTGAAAACTGAATACTGAAAACTTGCCCCTCCCTCACTCGCTCGCCGCCGTCACCGTCAGCACCTCATCCAGCGTCGTGCGTCCTTCCCATGCCTTGCGGAAGCCGTAGTGCCGCATCGTGGCCATGCCGTCGGCGGCAGCCTGGGCGCGGAATTCTGAGATCGTCGCGCGGTTGTTGATCAGCTCCTGCATCTTCTCCGTCATCATGCAGATTTCCATGATCGCCATCCGGCCCATGAAGCCCGTGTTGCGGCACGAGCGGCAGCCGACCGGCTTGCACAGGCCGCCCTTCCACTCCATCGGGAAGTTCACCGAGCGCAGGAAGCTGTCCTCATAATGCGTCGGCTGCTTGCAATGCGGGCACAGAGTTCTGACAAGGCGCTGCGCCTGAATCGCGCGCACCGATGACGAAATCATGAACGGCTCGATGCCCATGTCGAGCAGGCGCGAGATGCCGCCCACGGCGTCGTTCGTGTGCAACGTCGAGAACACCAGGTGGCCCGTGAGCGCACCGCGGATGGCGATCTCCACCGTCTCGTGGTCGCGCATTTCACCGACCATGATCACGTTCGGGTCACCACGCAAAATGGAGCGCAGACCGGCGGCGAAGGTGAGGTCGATCTCCGGCTTCACGGCGATCTGCACCACGCCGTCGAGTTTGTTTTCCACCGGATCCTCGATCGTGACGATGCGGCGGTCCTTCGTGTTCAGTTCCTTGAGGAAGGTGTAGAGCGTCGTGCTCTTGCCGGAACCCGTCGGCCCTGTCACGAGAATGATGCCGTTCGGACTCTTGAGCAGCTTGCGGACCTTGTCCTCCGTCTCCTCGTCCATGCCGATGCGCGACATGTCAAACTTCTGGCGCGTGAGCAAGCGCAGCGCCACGCTCTCACCGTTCACGGAGGGGATCGTCGCCACGCGCACGTCGATCGGCTCGCCGTCGAGTTCGAGGTTGATGCGGCCGTCCTGCGGCAGGCGGCGCTCCGCGATGTCGAGGTGCGCCATGATCTTGAGGCGGGATACGAGCGACGACTGCAGCAGGCGCATGTTCGGCGGCACCGGCACTTCGAGCAGCTTGCCATCCACGCGGTAGCGGATGCGCAGGTCCTTCTCCAGCGGCTCCACATGAATGTCCGTCGCACGCTCCTTGAGGGCCTCGCGGAAGATTTGATTCACGAAGTTCATCACCGTGGCCTCTTCGTCGGCCTCGTCGAGCACGTTCACTTCCTGCGCCAGATCATCGGGCTCCGTGCTCGCGTCGCGGCCTTCGAGCAGCTCCTCGAAATTCTCCGCACCCACGCCGTAGCCCTGATGCAGCGCTTCGAGAATCCGGTGACGGCTGGCGATCTGCCAGTGTACTTTTTTCCGCAGCTCGTGCCCCACCGCCTGGCGCGCGTCGAGATTGAAGGGATCGTAGGTGAGCAAGGTCACCTCCAGCCCGCTGATGTGCGTGGGATAAATCCGATGTCGCAGCGCCAGCTTCGCCGGGAAGCGGTTGTGCAGCCCCTCTGCCGCATCATCAGAGCCGTTCGTGGCGAATGCCATGTGAAGGCGGCCCGCCAGCGTCTCGAGGAAGCGGTCCTCGTCCATGACATTCGCATCGAGCGCGGCATCGACGAGAGGCTGGCGTTTCTCCGACGCATTCTCCAATGCCAGGCGCAGCCGCGAGTTGTCGCGGCAGCCGGCATCGGTGGCGCTGGAGAGAAGGACGTCGATCAGGGAAGTAGAAGGCATTTTCGGAGGCGTGTAGAACGTGGCGGGCATCACGAAGTTGCGCTGGATTTCGGAGGTTCGGCGGGGCATGCGCACGATTGGCGTGCTGATCCTGGGACCGGCTACCGCAGTGCCCGCAGCACGAGCGCGGGACCCAGTTTGAGGACGAGCAGCACGGTGGCAGCGGCGACGATCACTCCAGCGATGCCGATGAGCGCCACCTCGAAGGCCTTGATGGCGGCGAGCGTGCGCGGCGGAATGCCGATGTCGCCGAGGGTGGCGAATTCCCGGGCGCGCATTTTGAATGAGAGGGTGAAAACGATGAATGAAATGGCCGCCGCGGCGCACGCGAGCAGCGCGAGGCCCGCGACGACGGCGCCCTCGATGCGGAAGAGCGTGGAGAGCACGGTGTCCAGTTCGTCCCGCGGACGGATGAGCTGCGCGGCGGCCTTCGCGTCTTGATAGCGCCCGGCGAGAATGGCCTCGGACTTCGCATCGTGTGGCAGGACGATGGCGGCGGTGACGGGGTAGCCGGCCACGTCGCCGTGGAAGTGGAAGCTCCCGATGTTGGCCTCCGTCACCTCATTGAACATGCGCACGGCGGCGTTGCCCACGACGTTGCCTGCCTCCCGCTTAAGCACGTTCGCGCCGGCGTCGGCCTGCGCGAGGTCGTCGTGTCCATGCGCGCGGCCCTCGATGAGCCACGCGGTTTTCACATCGACGAAGACGGCGGCGTCGTCCGGCGAGAAGGATTCCGCCAGCACGCCGCTCACGCGCATTTTCAGAGGATAGATGCCGGCGATGTCGAACACCTGCTCGGGCGACGAGAAAATGAAGTCGCCAGGCTTGATGCCGCGTTCACGAGCGACGTGCGCGCCGACGACGCAGTCTCCAAGGCGCGTGAAGAGCCGTCCGCTGGCGGCGACGAGTCTGCGAAATGAAAAATACTCCAGCTCCGTGCCGACGATGGGCGCCTCCTGCGCATGGTGGCGCACATGCAGCGGGATCGCATCGGCGAAGCCGGTGGCCCGGACTTCATCGATCTGCCGCATCAGGACGGGCTCGACCGGCTGGCGGCGGTAGTACAGCGCGGTGAGCATCAGATCGAGCGCACTGCCGCGCGCGCCGAGCACCTGGGGCGTGGCGGCCGCACGGGCGCGCATTTCACGCTCGACGGTCTTCGCAAAGACCCGCACCGCCGCCGGCAGTGCGAGCGCCGCGCCGAGCGCGAGGGAGAGCAGCAGCGACTGCATGCGATGCCGCATCACATAGCGCGCGGCGAGTTGCAGGGCGGCGGACGGACTCATGCGGACAATTCGGTGAAGTCCACCACGCGGTCGAAGCGCTGCTGCAGGGCGGGATCGTGCGTGACCAAGATGAGCGGGGCGCTTTCCCGCCGGGCGTAGTCGAGAAGCAGCGAGCCCACAATGTCGCGACGCACGGCATCGAGCGACGCCGTCGGCTCGTCGGCAAAGACAAACCTCGGCTGATGGGCCAGCGCACGGGCGATGGCGACGCGCTGACGCTCGCCCTGGGAAATCTCCCGTGTGAGACGCCTGGTGTGCACGGCAATGCCAAGCTGCCCGATGAGTTCGTGCGCGCGCGCGACCGATGATTCACTGTCAAAACCGCCGAGGCGCACGGGCAGCAGGACGTTTTCCTCGACCGTGAGGTAGTCGAGCAGAGCGAAATCTTGAAAAACGAGACCGACGCTGCGGAGGCGAAACTCCCGCAGCGCGCGCGCGGACAGCGAGTGGACATCGTGCGCTCCCATTTGCACGCGGCCGGCGTGCGGCGAGAGCAGACCGGCCATCACGCGCAGCAGCGTGGATTTTCCGCAGCCGCTCGGTCCGACGATGGCCACTGCTTCACCCGGCATGACCACGAGCGAGTCCACGCGAATGGCAAAGGACTCGTTCGGGTATTCGAACTTGAGGCCGGAGACCGTGATGCCGGTACTGTCGGTTGGCATGAGCGACGAGGTGGCGGCGGGCCGGTGCGCCCGCCGCGAGCTTCACCGGGATTTCAATCCGGCCGTGTTTACAGCGATGACGCGGTAGCGGTGGGATGCTTCGGCGCCGCTCTTCGCGGTCACATCCGTGAAGTGCATCTGCACGAGCGGCTGGACCGGCGTGTCGCTGTACTGGAGTCCTTGGAAAACTGGGCGGCCGAAGACGTTCTTTGCATCCTGCGGCAGGTTGGCGAGGAACTGCCCGTCGCGCTCGATGACAAAGCCGGCGAGACCGCTTTCGAGATCTGCCTGCGCCTCCCACGTCAGTTCGTTGCCAGTCACCCGCAACTGCGCGGGTGCGGGCGGCGGCGTTGTGTCGGGTATCACGGTGTCCTTGACGTATTGCGTCCAGGCTTTGGCGATGGCCTCGTCGGGCAGCCACGCCGATTTTTCGAGCGCGCCGGAATACTTCCCGGCAGGAACTGCGGGTGAGCCGGGCTGCGCGGCCGCATCAAGCGGGGCGATCCATCCGCCGCCCGCCGGCATGGCCCGGAGCGGAACGCCGTTTTTTTCCGGCAGGCGGGCCGTGAGACAGGCGTCGAGCCACGGGATGGCAAGGTAGCGCTGGTTCCCGCATTCATGCGCCGTGAGCGGATCGACAGCCACGCCGATGAGCGCACCGCGGCTGCGCAGCGTGGTGAAGAAAGTCTCCACGCCAGGCCAAACTCCGGCAAAGCGCCCTTCTTTGACAGTCACTCCTTCCTTGGTGCCCAGATTGCACATGACGGGTACGCCCAGCGCCGTCTCAGACACGGCATAAGGTGCGGGTTTGTTTTCGGCAGCCTTCACGGCGGGGACACCCGAGCGGAGCCACGCCGCCGCCACTCGATCCGGGTGCAGCAGCACCATGCCGCCGGCCCAGTGCCCTCCGCCGCTGTGCCCCCACAAGGCCCAGGGCACAGTGGCGAGTTCCGGGTGTCCGGATTTCGTGCCGAGGTCCGCCAGCGCCTTTTGAAAAGCTGCGTCGGAGCCGTTGCGCGGATCACACCAGAGCTGGCAGTTCGCCTTCTCGGGCTGCTCATAGGATGGCGCGAGCAAGGCGCACGAATGTTTCCGGGCCAGCGCCTGCCAGTGGAGATCGAAGGCACCGGTGAGGCCCGACTTGCACGATCCCTCTCCGCAGCCGTGCTGGTGGACCACCACGCCGCGCAATTCCCGGATGCCCGGTGGAATCCAGATCGTGTAGTTCACCGGAAACACGAGTTCCCCCGGCCTTGCCGAGGCCTCGTATCTCACCCGGAAGCAAGGCGGATCTGCCGGCGGAAAAACATCATATGGCGGCTGCTGGGCGGACAAAGGGCTGACCGGCGCTGTGAAGACGATGACGAGAGCGGTGGCAAGGGTGAAGATTCTCATGCAATGGGGCCAGAGGAACGGCGGCGGACGGCGGCGTGTTGCAAGGCGCGCGGAGGCGTGGGGCACCATTGAACTGCAGCGGCAGCGCAAAGACCGCTTTGAACCTTCGCACGCGCAGATATTCCGATGTGCACCGGATCAACCAGGGGCGGTGCCCAGCATCACACACTCCACCATGCCCTTGCGCATGGACGCCCACGGCTCCTGGGTGGACACATCCACAGGGTCGGGATCCTTTGCCAGATCATCCGGCAGCTTCGCAGGCGAGAGGATGGCGAGGAATACGAGCGGCTCCTTGTGCGGATTGTACGTCGCGTGGATCGTACCAGGTGGAATATGCGCCATCTCGCCGGCGCTGAGGATGCGATAGCCATCACCCACCCACTGCTCCGCGCGGCCGTAGATCACGTAGATGATCTCTTCGCGATGCGGATGATAGTGAAACGGGTGGCAGTGCCCAGGGTCCATGTTTGCGCGCACAAGCAGCAATTTGTCGGCGGCAACGACATCGGGCCGGCAGAGCCATTCGTTGTTCGTCCACGGATTCGTCTCGCGGATCGCATCAGCGATCTGCACAAAGCGGCGGTTCTCGGCGGTGTCGGGCATGAAGCGATGTTAGACAGCCCGACGGAGGAACGCAATCGCCACGCGCAATCCCGCAAACAAATCGGCGACGAACCGCGCACGGCGCTGTCGCGGTTGGGGTATCGCAGTTTACGCGATCTTGTCCGGATCGATCCCCAATTCACGAAGCTTGCTCGCAAGGGCTTCCGCGCGCTTCGTCTCAGCTTCGGCACGTTTCGCTTCAGCCTCGGCACGCCTTGCGATTTCGCGCTGGGTTTCCATCAGCTTGCCATCGGGTCTGCGAACCCACAGCCTGCCATCGGCTGACAGGCCAAAGGTCATGCCCAGCAGCGGACTCTTCCATGTGCCGTCGGCCTGTGGCTTTACCTTGGACAGGCCGTCCTGTTCCGAGCGGCGTTGAAACGCGGAAAACACGCCGCGCTGATAATCATACGTGTAGAACTCGTCACACCCCAGGTCCGAATAGAAGTCCAGCTTGTCCATCATCTCTCCGGCCGTGTTGCTCTTGGACAAGAATTCGAAAACCACCTGCGGCGCACGGCCCTTTTCCTCCCACTGCATGTAGGACGAGCGCGGTCCCGCCGGGTGATCCAGCACCACCATGACATCAGGCGCCTTGCTGATGTCCGGCCGGCCCTCGATCGGATACCACAGCAGGTCGGCGGCGATGAAGACGTCATCACGATCGGCGAACCAGTCCTCAAGACCGTTCTTCACAAAGGTGATCCAGCGCAAGTGTTCGGTGTCGTTGCTCAAAGGTTCGCCGTTATCGACCGGATAAATGATGCGCCCGGCCTTGTCGGTCTCAAAGCGGCGTGTTGGAGGGGCGATGATCATCTTCTGCGTGAGAATACGGGCCTCGAACCGAAGACGCAAACCACAAATCGACAGCCTTGGGTGACGCACGCAAGCAGAGCGCTTCGCGAATCACCCTTTCACCCGGTAGTCGATCCACAAATCAGACTCATCATGAGCCGCCTCAAACTCCTTCTTCTCAGCGGCAGACATGCGCCTGCGCGCCTTCTCAATCTCAGGTGCCAGCTCCCTCGTCTTCTTCGCATCGGCGAACAAGTCCTTGGTGTTCATCACCATGAGCCGACCTTTCGTCTGATTGAGAAGATCACTGATGATACCCTGGTTTGGCATCGTGTTCTTCCAGTCCTTGCTGATCACGCTGTAGTCGAGCGTGGCCATCGCGGCGAGGTCGTCGTGCGTCATCATCTCCAGGCCCTTCCGCTTCGCCGTTCCGTTGTGGCTCAAGTGGTGCGCCACTTTGTAAAACACCGTGCGGTTCAGCAAATCCTCCGTGAGATGCTTCGGGCTGCCGTCGTCATTCTTGCCCCTGCCTTTGGTCTTCCAGGGGATGTCATGCCACGTCGCCCAGCTTCCGTATTCGGCATCGCCGGGGAAGAGCATCACGCGGCCGCTCTCGATGAATTCGATGGCGAGCGCGAGGCTCAGGTTGTTGATGCCGGTGTTCAGCCGCAGAGCGAGCGAGCCGGCGCTCATCAGCCAGTCGTTGTCGATTCGGCGCCAGGCGTCCGCTTCGTTCTCATACGGATGAGCCGCAGTCATGTCGGTCTCGAAGCTCCGGTCAAAGGGCAGCGTGCCACCAGCGCCGCCGTTGCCGGAGAAGGCATTGACGGCGGCGGCGAAGGCATCGCTCCCGGCCAGTTCTTTGTTGTGATCGTAGGTCTCGCCCTCCTCGGCGGAATCCTCCTTCTTGATGGACTCCCAGCTTTTGGGCGGGCCGAGGACGTAAATGCGCACGCCTTTGAGGCCGGGCATGTCGTCGATGATGTCGCCCGGCTTGAAGTGTCGGATGCCCTTCGCGGCGATCTGGTCCTTCACCACCGCCATGCCTTTGAGCGGCCCGATGTACTCGCCCCCGGCGGCGGCCAGGTCGGCGTCCATGTGCAGATCTACAAAACCCGAGACGGACGCAGCAAATCGCTCTTGAGCCTTGAGAAGCTGGCCGCCCATGTGCCGCTCGTTCTGGTCGCGATGAAAGGCGGGATCGTTCACGGCGCGCGCCATTAGCCCGCCGGCGGCGGCCAGCGCTTTTTTCTTCGCGCCATGTTCCTTTTTGAGCTTCTCCACGGCGGGCGCGCCGTCTTCCTCCGCCCATGACATCCACGTCTCGCCCACCTTGAAGTCCTTCGTGAAAAGCTTCTCGCACAGCTCGAAGCCGAGCACATGGTCCTTGTGCTCGTGCGTGACGACGAGCACGTCCACCCCGTCGCCCACATACTTCTTTAGGTCGGTCACATGTTCGGTGAAAACCTCCTTTGATCCCTGCCAGGCTCCGCAGTCGATCATCATCTTGAAGGTCTCGGTCTTGCCGGCGAGGAACTTCACCACGAAGCAGTCCCCCGTGCCGATGCGGTACATGCGCACATGCGCGCCATCGACGGTTTTCGATTTCGTCGCGGGTTTGGCTGGAGCGGTTTTCTTCTTGGCCATGAGGTGCGAGGGGGCTGAGGTCAATGCTGGTGCAGGAGGGCGAAGGGCTCGGGCAGCCCGCGGGCGAAACCGGTGTCAAAGTACTGCCGGAACTCCGACATGGCGTTCGGCCCGGTCTCAAACTGATACTCATATTGAGCACGCACGCGGTCTTCGTCGAGCTGTGGTGCATGACGCCCGGACTCTGGCTGCGGGCCCAGCAACGGTTTTGAGATGACGTACTTGAGATCGAGTGTGTCGAGATCAAACACGAATGTGCAGCCGCCGCGGAAGATCATGCTGTCGTCATCATCAGCCTCGCCATCCTTGAGGACATGCGGCTCGATGGTGCCGTTCTTGATCTTCACGCCGGCGCGCTGGACGATGGAGAACACAATGTTGTTTACTTGATCGCCGTTGGGGGCGGCCCGGGAAACGAGCCGGAGATTCTGCACGGCAAAACGCGGACCATATTCGTCCCGTGAATCCGCGACTCCTACATTGCCCCAGTCGGCCCAGGCCAGCCGGGTCAATCTTTGAAAGTCATACGAACCGTCGAATTTCGCGAGCATCCGGGCATGAAGTCCGAGAATGCTTTTGCCGTTCAGCTTGCTCCTCCCGCCCGAGAAGCAGCGGGAGATGTCGAACATTTGCTGGCGGTCCATGCAGTAGCTGACCTCACTTCGAAAATCTCTCAGGAACTCCGCGATGATACCGATGAGCTGGCCGATCTGCGGCCCGATTTCCGGCGAGCGGGTGTGGGCGATGCTGTCCACGCTCAGGACCTTGATCCCCTTCGGATAGATGCCGCGCCGACGGAAGGCATCGATGAAAGCGAGGCGGAACTCATGCTGCGCTTCGCCCTTGAGGTCGATGTCGGCGGTGATGATGCCGCGCAGGAAATCGCCAAAGGTGAGATCGACCGGCGGGCAGTAGTCGAGCGCGCGGATGCACATGTTCAGCACGCGCTGGGAGCAGCGGGAGGCCTCGGCGGCGAGGCGGTGCACCAGATCCGGCAGCAACTCGCCCGCCTGCAGGTTGCCAGAGCCGTCCGAGGCGATGCGCAGCAGGTCGGCCACCTCATGCTTGTACATGCTGAGGAATGCCTCGAACACCGCGGCCACGAGGATGCTGCCGCGGGCGTGCGGCTCCATCGTCGATTCGTAGTCGCCCGGGTCCGGCTCGGTCGGCCGCCATTGCTTCGTTTTCGGGTCGATGTGGCCGATGGCATCGCGCAGGCTTCCATAGCAGCCCATTGCCGAGCCGAACTCCTGCGCAAGCTGGCCGAGGAGATTCTGGCCCTCGAGATTGCCGCGCGTTTTGGCGATCTGGTGTTTGAGCACCTCGGGGAAGGTGAAGTGCTGGAAGAGCGCGACGATGTCCGCGAATGCCTCGTGGAAGGCGAGCACGTCGGGATTCGTCGGCTCATTGTAATACGGATACATGCCGTCGAGGATGGCGTGCGTGGTTTCGTGCGCGATGATGTCGTGGCTCAGGCAGGTGAAGACCAGCGCATCGGGCATGTGGCGGGTCTTGTCCGCCGGCATGGCCTGGAAGTAGCCGAATAGCAGCGCCTTCTTCTGCGGGCTGTAGTACGCGTTGGCCTCGCGCAGCGCGTGCGGGTAGATGCGCAGTCGCTGCACATATTCTTCACCGCCGCCGCTCAGTCTCCGCGGCGCCCAGATCACCTTGCGACCCAGCGCGGCCTCGAAATTTCTGATCGTCGTCATCGCCACCGCATAGACCATTTGCTGGTGGAACTGCGGGTTAGCCTCGCTCGGATCGAGGCCGTCCATCGCCAGCGTCAGGCGCTCGTTGAGATCGACCGGCGCATAGAGCTTCTTCACCGTCGGATCATAGTCCACGACTTCCACATACTCGCCCGCCGGTCCCGGCCCCTGTCCGGCAACCTTGCCCGGCTCAAGTTCCTCCCACGGCACCTTGTACACGATTTCGTTGATGGTGACCGTGTCGAGCTGCAACGACAGGCTCGGATCAAAGGCGTAGCCGCGCAGCTTTCGGCTGGCTGGCCGTTTCGTGTTCGGGACGACACTCATGGCGGATATTTTTTCGGGTGCCCGGTCTTTGTAACCGAAGCGTGCGGCGGCAGGAAGACCTTTCTTCGCAAAAAAAAGATTGCCCCCGCGTTTCGCTCTGCCTGTAATCAGCCCACTCCAACTCCAACCTCTTCCCGCATGAGCAACACATCCTCTGACTCCGGCGCCAGCGGCGCGAACATGAAACTCTTCTGGGCTTGCTTCATCGCCCTCGTCGCCACGTCGTTCGTCTTTGGCGTCCGGGCAAACTCCATCGGGCTGCTGCAGGATGGCTTCAATCTCTCCGAGGCGCAGAAGGGCAATATCAATGGCGCGGGCATGTGGCCCTTCGCCATCAGCATCATCTTCTTTAGTCTAGTCATCGACTGGATCGGCTACAAGACCGTCGCTTTGTTCGCCATCGCCTGTCATGCGGTCTCTCTCGTCCTTACACTGCGCGCGACCGGCTATGCGTCGTTTTACTGGAGCACGCTGCTCGTCGCGGTCGCGAACGGAACCGTCGAGTCCTTCATCAATCCTGTCGTGGCCACGATCTTCAGCAAGAACAAGGCGAAGTGGCTGAACATCCTGCACGCGGGCTGGCCGGCGGGTCTGGCACTGGGTGCGTTGTTTTGCGCGCTCTTTCCGGAAGCGAAATTGTTCTTTGACGCCGTCTGGAAGTTCCGCTTTGCGCTGTGCTTCATCCCGGTGGTGTTCTACGCGCTGCTGATCTTGCCCTGCCAGTTTCCGGTGAACGAGCGTGTAGCCGCGGGCGTGAGCTACCGCGACATGCTCAAGGAGGTTGGAGCGGTCGGGTTCTTCATCATCGGCTTCCTGATGTACTTCGCCATCATGCAAATGGCTGGCAAGGATGCGTCGCTCAATTCATCGCTCATCGCAGGCGCGGTAATCGGTGTTGCGGCGGGCGTCTATACCATGTCGCTCGGCAACTGGCTGTTCCTGATCGTGCTCGTGATCATCGGACCGCTCGCCACGACCGAACTCGGCACGGATGGCTGGATGCCCGAGCTGCTGAAGTTGAACGGCCCCTTCAAGCTGGCTGAGAGCAATGTGAGCTTTGCCGCCTGGGTGTTCGTCTATGTGTCCACGATCATGACCATCCTGCGCTTCTACGCAGGGCCGATCGTGCATCGCTTCTCGCCGATCGGATTGCTCGTGCTCGGTTCGGCGGTGGCGATTGGCGGGTTGATGTTCCTCTCGGCCAGCGTTGGCTGGATGATCGTCGTCGCCGCGACGGTGTATGCATTTGGCAAGACCTTCCTCTGGAGCACGACGTTGGGCCTGACTTCCGAGCAGTTCCCTAAAGGCGGGGCGCTCACGCTCAATGGCGTTTCCGCCGTCGGCGTGCTTTTCCTCGGCGTGCTCGGCAGTCCGTTCATCGGTTATCAGCAGGACAAGGACATGCACTCGCGCCTCGCCGCGAGTCACGCGCCGTTACTGGCAAAGGTGGAGGGCGCTGCGAAGCCGAGCATCTTCGGCAGCACGCCGAGCCTGGATCAGGACAAGATCAAGGCGCTCGATGCCGCTGCATCCGCCGAACTCACCGCCGTGCAGGCCGAGAGCAAGCGTGGTGCCTTCGCGAAGATCGCCGTGCTGCCAGCCTTCATGCTCGCGTGTTACCTGTTCATGTGGCTGGTGTTCAAAGCACGCGGCGGCTACAAGCCCGTGGAGATCGGTCACGGTGAGGATGCGGAGCCGGGCTTCTGACCTTGCGCGCGAGTGTGAAATGGAGTTGAGCACTCCTGCCGACAGGGATAGATGCAGGTTTCCGGGCATCATTCATGAAGGCGCTTTTTCTCACCAACGAATTCCCTCCGTACGTTTATGGCGGAGCGGGCGTGCACGTCGAGTACCTCACCCGCGAGCTGGCGCGGCTGTGTGAGGTGGAGGTGCGCTGTTTTGGCGACCAGGAAGTGACGCAACCGAACCTCACGGCACACGGCACAGGGCTTGATGCCTCCAAGTGGACTTGCCCGCCGAATCTGAAGTCCGTCTTCGGAGCGGTGCAGCGGAACCTGGACTTCAACACGCGCCGGATTGACGCCTCCATCGTGCACCTGCACACCTGGTATGCCCACTTTGGCGGCATCCTGGCAAAGCTGAACTACGGCATCCCCATGGTGCTCACCGTCCACTCGCTGGAGCCGCTGCGCCCGTGGAAGCGCGAGCAGCTCGGGCACGGCTATGACTTCACGGTGTGGCTTGAGCGCACGGCCATCGAAATGGCAGACGCGGTGATCGCCGTTTCCCAGGAGACCAAGGCGGACGTGACGAGACTCTTCCACGTCGATCCGCACAAGCTCCACGTCATCCACAACGGCATCGACCCCGAGGAGTACAAACACACCGAAAATGCGGACGTGCTCCGCAAGCATGGCGTCGATCCCGCGCTTCCCTTCGTCCTGTTCGTGGGCCGCATCACCCGGCAGAAGGGCATCATCCACCTCGTGCGCGCCATCCAGCATCTCGATCCAGGCTTCCAGGTGGTGCTATGCGCCGGCGCTCCGGACACGCCGGAGATCGCCGAGGAGATGAAGGCCGCCGTCGGCGAGGCGCAGCGCACGCGGCCAGGCATCCTGTGGATACCGGCGATGCTGGACGCTGCCGAGAAGATCGTCCTCTACTCGCATGCGTCGGTGTTCTGCTGCCCGTCGATCTACGAGCCCTTTGGCATCATCAATCTCGAGGCCATGGCCTGCGAGACCGCCATCGTCGCCAGCGCCGTGGGCGGCATCAAGGAAGTCGTGGTGGACGGCGAGACGGGCCTCCTCGTGCCGGTGGAGCAGCAGACGGAGAGCCCCTTTGAAGCCGTCGATCCCGACCGCTATGCACGCGATCTGGCCGCCGGCATCAACAAGCTGATGGCGGATGCACCTCTGCGCGAAAAGATGGCCGCGGCCGGCCGCAAGCGTGCGGTCGAGCATTTCTCGTGGAAATCCATCGCGCGCAAGACGCTGGCACTCTACAAGACGCTGGCGTAGCGACCCGGCGCAGTCAGCCGCCGGCGGTCGTGTCCATGACGGCCACGAGATCCTCGTCGGCGGGGCTTATGTCGCCCTGGCTGTTGTTCTCGAAGCGCGAACTCGTCACCATGTTGCCGGTGCAGGAGATGTCGTTGATGCGCAGGCCGTGCCCCTGGTTCCCGGTGACGATGAGGTTCGCGAAGGAGTTCCCCACGCAGGCGGTGTCCGGCAGCGACTCGGTCTGCGCGATGAAGATGCCCTGCTGGCCGTTGTGCTTGATGCGGAGGTTGCGAAACTTGTTCTCCGCGGCATCGCGCATGAAGACGCCCTGGCTGCCATTGTGCTCGAGCGTGGAGTCCTCGATGAGGTTGCGGTTGAACTTCCAGTCGAAGGACAGTGCCGCGCTGCGGTTGTGATGCAGATGCAGGCCCGTGAAGGTGCAGTCCTCCGCCTCATAGGCCGCGAGCCCGTCAAAGTGATTGTCATGCGACTCCAACCCGCTGATCAGCACCCGCCGGCAGTACTTCTCAAGCACCACTCCGCCCGAGCGGGCGCGGCGCGTGACGACATCCTGGATGCACACATTCTCGGCTCCGCGAACGGTGATGCCGTTGTTCCGGATCACACTCTGCCCGCCGGCATCACAAGGGCCGCCGCAGCATTCCCAAACCTGGCCTTCGCGATTGCCGTCGATGGTCAGGTGACGCACGGCCACATCCTTCACGATGCCCGGAACCGGAGTCGTCGTGCTGCCGAGGATGACGACAGAACAGTTCGCATCATCGGCGAGTCTGAGCACGGTTTCCTTGCCCGTGCCGCGCAGTTCGATGCCATCGCGGTCGATCACGATGGGCTGACGCACCTCGAAGACCGATTCGCCTAGCACCACCGATCCGCCGCTTTCAGGCAGTGAGCGGATTCCCTGCATGATGGCCGCGCCGTCTCCTTTCGCGAGATAGATGGCAGGTCGTGGTCCCGTGTCGAAAGGAGCGGACTCTCCTGTTTTGACTGCATCAGGGCGGGGGCTTCTGAAATGAGTCAATGTTCCATAACCGATAGTCACCGCCAGCCCGAGGGCTGCTCCGACTGGATTGAGTCCATGCCATTTGGTCTTCATAGCAAACCTCCTTCGCTGATTCGACACCGACCGGCGTGAATGGGTTGATTCACGGGCCTCCGCCGCCCGGAGACGAATCCGGCCAGAAGGCGAAGACGGTTCAAATTTCGCGGGTAACTATGCTTATATTACAGATCGCCGAAAAATTCTGGCAAAAAAGAACGGTCCGGCCGCTAACGCTTCCGCGTTTGCAGCTTCATCCGCAGAGCACCCTGCCCCAAGGCGATGGCACCCAGGAGACCAGAGCGGTCACCCAAGCCTGGCGGGACCAAGTACGTGTCCATCTGGCGGGTGATCTCCGGCACCTGGAGGTAACCATTCAGATCGCGGATTATCTTTGAGCGGATCAACGCGTGCAGATGGCTCTGGTGCATGACGCCGCCGCCGAGGATGATGCGACGTGGCGAGAGGGTCAGTATGAGATTGGTCACGCCATGGGCCAACACCTCGCTCACATCGTCCCAGGCCGGGTGATCCGGCGGCAGATGCTCGGCGCGCTTTCCCCAGCGTTTCAGGATGGCGGGGCCGCTGGCATAGCCTTCGAGGCAGTTCTTGTGGAAGGGGCACTGGCACTCGTTCATGACGGCGTCCCGGCCCGGTGGCGGCGGCACATGCAGGTGACCGATCTCAGGGTGAAGCGTGCCGTGCAGCAGGTGGCCGTTCACGATCACGCCGCCGCCGATGCCGGTGCCCACCGTGATGTAAACGAGCGGATCGCACCCCTTCCCTGCGCCCCACATGTACTCGCCAAAGACGGCGGCATTCACATCGGTGTCGAAACCCACCGGCACCTTGAACTGCGATTTGAGCGGCCCCACGAGGTCGGTGTGCTGCCAGCCCACCTTCGGCGTGGTGGTGATGTAGCCGAACGTCGCGCTCGTCGGATGCAAGTCCACCGGCCCGAAGGAGCCGATGCCGATGGCCGCGAACGGCCCGTGCTCCGCCTTCGCGCCGGAGAGGAAGCGGCTCACGGCGTGGATGGTCTCACGCGGGCTGGTCGTGCGGATCGTCGTTTCCGCCACGAGTTTGTCCGGCCCTGTGCCTACAGCGCAGACGAACTTCGTGCCGCCTGCCTCGATGGCGGCGATGAGGGGCTGCTGCTCGGCGCTCATACGGTCGTGTGCAGCGCCTGAGAGTCGCGGATGCCGAGGCTGGCGTAAATGTCGCGCGTGGCCCGTGACTTGTTCAGCGTGTAGAAGTGGATGCCGTCCACGCCGTTGTCGAGGAGGTCACGGCATTGCTCGGTGGCGTAGTGCACGCCCACGCGCTGCACCGCTTCGTCATCACCACCCGTGCGCGAGATGGCGCGCAGCAGCTTGGCCGGGAAACGCGCGCCCGCGGCCAGCTCCGCCATGCGTTTCATGCCGGAGGCGGAAGTGATCGGCATGATGCCCGCAATGATCGGCACACGGATGCCGGCGAGATGGCAACGGTCTCGAAAGTCGTAGAAGTCGTGATTGTCGAAGAAAAGCTGCGTGCAGATGTAGTCGGCACCGGCGTCCACCTTGGCCTTGAGGTGGTCCATCTCCACGAGACGGTTCGGCGTGGCTGGATGCCCCTCGGGAAAGCCCGCCACGCCGATGCCGAAACCGCGCCGGTCAGAATGCGCGCCGCGCTCGCCGAATTTCCTGATGAAGCGCACGAGATCAGCCGCGTGCTGGAAGGCATCGTCCTGCTTTCGATAGTCCGCCAGCCCGCGAGGTGGATCACCGCCAAGAGCCAGGATATTGCTCACGCCAGCGGCAGCGTAGCGCTCGAGAATGGAGGCTATGTCCGCTTCGCTGTGACAAACGCAGGTGAGATGCGGGATGGGGTCCAGCGTCGTGGTCGTTTTCATCCGCACCACCAGATCGTGCGTCAGCTCGCGTGTCGAGCCGCCGGCACCGTATGTCACACTCACGAATGCCGGCCGCAGCGCCTCCAGCTCGCCAATGGTTTGATACAGCGCCTCGAACGCCTCAGCCGACCGCGGGGGGAAGAATTCAAAGGAAAAAGTCGGGCGCTGGTGCTGGAGAATGTCGGCAATGTGCATTGGGCGGTGCGGAAAAAACTCCGGCCACTCAACCAGCAATGGAAAGCAGATGCAAGCAGCGATCCACCACGCAGCCAGCGCCACCCGATGCGCGATGCCGCGCCCGAATCACGCATCCGCCCGCCGATTCCTGAATCATAATCTCCCCCGCACCGTATCCTGCGCCACACTCACGAGCATCCAGCGCCACCACCTCAATATCCCCCAGCCGCCATGCCCCGCATCACCGCCATCGAGACTGCCATCCCGTCGAGCATCATGCCGAATCTGCTGCTAGTCCGCATCCACACCGACGACGGACTCATCGGCTGTGGCGAGACGTATTACACACCGCACGCCATCGCCGCCTTGATTCACGACTGGATGGCAGAGCGGCTGCTCGGAGCCGACGCGCTGGCCGTCGAGTCTCACTGGCGTTTCATTTACGAGCGTTGCACGCCCTTCGGCCACCCCGGCGCCGAGATGCGCGCGCTCTCCGCCATCGATGTGGCGCTTTGGGACATCCTCGGCCAAGCCTGCGGCCAGCCCATCTATCGCCTGCTTGGCGGACCGGTGCGCGACTCGATCCCCATCTACAACACCAGCGGCGGCCCCGGCTACGGCGCGCTCATGGGTGATGGCTCCGCACCACGCCACCCAGGCTGGCCGGGCTATGGTGACATCGGCAAGGCAGGGCCGTTGCAGGACAATTGGTCGTCCCACTTCGCTGCGGGCGATCTCGCCGAGGAACTCCTCGCCGAGGGCATCACCGCCATGAAGCTCTGGCCCTTTGACCGCGCCGCGCACCGCAGTGGCGGCCTCCACATTTCATGGGCCGATGTCGAGGAGGCCATGCAACCCTTGTGCGCCATCCGCGACCGCGTCGGCATGAAAATGGACATCGCCATCGAAGGGCACGCCTTTTTCCATCTGCCCGCCGCTGAGCGCATCGCCGATGCCCTGCGCGAGATCAAGCCGCTGTGGCTCGAGGATGTGCTCCGCGTGGACAACGCAAAAACGCTGGCCGATTTCCGCCGCCGCTCCGGCCTGCCCATCGCCGCCAGCGAGATGCTCCTCGGGCGCAAGGAATACCTCGCCATGCTAGAATCCCAGGCGTGCGATTATTGCATGGTGGATCCCACCTGGAACGGCGGCATCAGCGAGACACGCCGCGTCCTCGATCTCGCGCAGACATACAACATCCCCGGCACCATCCACGACTGCACCGGCCCCATCACCCTGTTCTCCGGACTCCACCTCGCCGCCGCATCCACCAACGTCGCCTTCCAAGAAACCGTGCGCGCCCACATCCGGTCGTTCTACGACAAGCTCATCGATACTCAGCCCGCCATCGCCAACGGCAAAGCCGCCCTCCCCGCCGGCCCGGGCCTCGGCACGCGGTTGCGCGATGATCTCTTCCAGCCCGGCGTGAATTCCTTCCGCCGTACTGAGAAATCGGCCCGCTGATCACGCCCGATCTCCCAAACCGTGCGTGCGGCACGAGCAGGCATGAAAAACGAGGCCCCGCCTGCGGGCGATCGACCGCAGCAGACGGCCCGCAGTCCCGGCACCGCGCGCAGCGGGCGGCCACATCACTCCTACCATGGCTCACCGACGGACCTGAGCGTGCAGCGGGTCCACGGACGCTTCACGAATGGCTCGACGAGAAACAGCGGCTCGTCCGTGTTGCGCTCGGCGGCGAACAGGCCCTTCCATGTCCAGCCCGTGTAGAAAAGCTGCGGCCCGTCCGAATTCCCGAGCGTCACCACCAGCGGCTGGCCGTAGGTCTGGACCGTTTTGAGCACCAGATCCATCTGCGCATCTGTCATCGGCGTGTCCGCAAGCATCGTCCTCTTGATCCCGGCTTCGTGATTGATCTTGGTGACGCTGCTGGGAATCGGGCCGCCAGCCGGAGCTTTCGTAATAGTAACATCGAGGAGTTCCTCCTCGCCGGTGGCAGCGTCTTTTCGTGAACCGATGATGTTGGTCTGCGTGCTCGATGGCGACCACTTGAAGCCTTTGTCGGTGAGGCGGGTGCTCGTCGCCATCGCCTCGCTTCCGGCCTGCCCCAGATGCATGCCTCGGAAGTCCACCTTCAGCACGCGTGCAGCGATCTCCTTGCGCGCCGCCACGAATTTGCGCATGGCAGGTCCGACGGGCAAATCATCGGGTCTCTTCGATGCCTTGATGAGTCCCGCGTACGTACGCTCATAGTGCGCACGCAGCCGCTGATCAGAAGAGCGGACCTTGAAGTGATGCGACGGCGAAGTCGCCACTTCGACCTTCAACTCGGGGAGCAGCGCCTCTCGCTTGTCAGGCGGGCTGGGCACGCAATTGCCTCGATAGGCCCATTCGTACTCCGTCCGCCGCAGCGGCGGGCCCAGGAGTTTTTCGAGATACGCAGTGACCTCGCCTTTTGTCCTGGCACCCGCCAGAGTGCAGGTGATCTCCATCGCATGCACGCGCTCAGGCAGATCGTCGGCCAGATGGGGAGTGAGTTCCATGTCGATGGAAAGGTCCACCGCGCCATTCTCCAGCCTTGCCAGGGGTATCCGCTTGCGCACCTCTCCCATGTAGGCGTCCCCAGGCGGCGACATGATGAGATTGGTATGAAAACCCATGTAAGCGAGACCATGAGCAGCGCACCAGTCTTGAATCTCATCAAGAGTCATGCCGAGGCGCAGGCCCCACACTTCCGCCAGCCAGCCCGCATGATAGCGGCTGGCAAAATCGGCCAGCTCCTCCGTCGATCCTTTGGCCCATGTGTAGTCAGGAGCGTCGGCTGAAAAGAATGAGCCGATGAAAACCTTCTCTTCGATGGTCTGCGCGGCGGCGATCTTTGCGTCCATCGCACCCAGGAGTTGGGTCACTTTCTCCGGGGCAGCGCAAGCCAGGTCTTTCTCGACCTGAGTGAGCGCCTGCACGAAGGGTGCCGCGGCGTTTTCTCCACCCACGATCCTCCGGCAGGCCGCCATCATCCGCACGCGTGTGAGCAGCGGCCCGGCCGCCTTGCGCGCCGTTTGTGCTGCCGCAGCCCGCGTCACTTCGGGAAGGAGTTTTTCCAGCAGCGCTCTCGCCTCCTGGTGTTTCTGCATGAGCATCAGTCCGGTGGCTCGGGTAGTTTCCTTGGTGAACGAGAACATCAACTCGCTGTCTTCCGGCGTCGGACTCGGTCCTCCGATCCTTCTGATCTCCGCCGTCACTGCGTCCTGCAACCGTGCGAGATCCGGCGGCGGTGGCGAGAAGGCGGGCATCTGCTCAGGCGGACCTCCCGGCAGGCCCGGAAACACTGGCGTCGGCGAGGCACCGTGCAGCACCAGCCTGACCATCAGCGCCAGCATGGCGAAAAACCCGGCACAAAGGCAGGCAAAGGCAAACGTGCGCCGCCGGGCCAGGTCACGCAGATAGGTCACGGCGATCAACAAAGTCGCCGGACCTGGGCTGGACGAGCCTTGCACGGGCGGGATCTCTCCAGCTCCACCGAGGATCGCCTTCACCGTCGTCGAGAGCTTTCGCAGGTGGGATTCCAGCGGCGGCGTCAGCGCATCAAGCCAGTGCTTGGAGCTGATGAAGTACTCCATCGCCTTGCTCATCGGCACGTCGTCGATGCGCAGCGGGATGATGATGACGCCTTTGCTCACGGCGCGCTCCACCTCATTGAGCACCTGTTGCGAGGCATTCGAGTTCGCCGAGAAGACCAGCACCATCACACGCGCGCCCTCGATGGCCTCGACGATGCTCGCACCCCAGACTGCTCCGGGTGCCACGTCGCGCGGTGCGATCCAGCAACGCGCGCCATCTCCCTCCAGGACAGCGCACACGGCATCCGCCACGGGCTTGTCTTTGGAGGAGTAACTGATGAAAACGTCGTGCGCCATGGGAGGGCCGGAGTCGCGGCGGACTGCGATGCTAGCCACGACACCGCCCGATGCCAGACCGATTTTTTCGGACTGCGGCTGACTATCTCACTCGACGGCCTGCTGAGTGGATGGCTCCGGGAACGCGAAACGACACAACAGGCCGAAGGGCGCTGGAGCGCTCAGGGTTTCGGCTGCGGCGCGGCCTGGAGTTCGCGGCGGCGGCCGGCAGGATCGCGGCCGTCGATCTGAATCTTGTCCATCTCGCGCAGAACGTCGCGGTATTGCTCCGGCACGGCCTGACGTTCCTGATCGTTGTTGACCGGCCAGCTCGTTTCCTTGCCGTCCTTTGTGCGCACGGTGAAGGTGGTCTTGTCGTTCTCGCGGCGGATGGTGTACACGCCGGTGTCGTCAGTGCGGATGACGTTGCCATGCATGACCACGCGGCTGTCGTCACCGCTCTTCGTTTCGACATGTACACTGGACTCGACGCGCTGTTCGCTTTTCGCCCCCGGCGGATGGTCGGCGCGGCCTCCGTCGCCACGCGGCTCGGGCGGCCGGCGGAATCCTCCCTCGCGCTGCGGCGCGGTCGGCACGTCGAACTTGGGCAGTTGCGGCATGGGACGGTCGCGCTGGCCGGAGGACCAGTCTTGAAGCCGGCGTTGATACTCGCGCAGTTCGTCCTGGAATTTATCCAGTCGCTCGCGCCAGTTTCCCGTGTTCTGCTCCTGGCCCGGCGGGGGATCGTAGCGGAAGGAGCCGCCGCGGGGCAGTGGGAAGGAGAAGCCCCGCTCGCGCGGCTGCTCGCGGAAGCGCGGCATGTTCCGCTCGCCGATGTTGATCTTGATCTTCTGCTCAGCTCCGGCGCGCCGCACGGTGAGGGTGACTGCATCCCCTTTTTTCTGGCTGCGCACAAGCACCTGCAGCTGATCGATGTTGACGAGCTTCTGGTCATCAAACTTCACCAGCACATCGTGCTGCTGGAGGCCGGCCTCCTTTGCCGGACCGTCAGGCATGATCTCGACGACGAGCAGGCCGTAGCCTTCCTGCAGGCCCGTCTGCGCGCGGACGTCGGATTCCAGCTCGCGCGTAACCACGCCGATGAAAGGCGTGGGCACGTTCTCCGCCTCGGCAGGTCTCCGGTGCTCGGCACTGCGGTCCTGCCATGCCGGGCGATCTGAATCCGGGCGGTTCGGCGGCATGGCGGGCCGCAGTTCAGGTCCCGTCCTAGGCTGAGGATTGCCGTCTTGCGCGAAGATCCGGGCGGGTGACGCCGCCAGCGAACAACAGGCGAGGAGCAACAGAGTGGTCGGGTTCGATTTCATGGGGCTTTGCTTGGAATGAAATTGAATCAAAGAGAGTCAGCCTCCGAGGCGGCGATGCAGGGCCTGGGCCTGCGGTTCGCATCATGCGCGAGTCTTCGGTGCTCCCGGCGGACCGTCCTCACGCCGGGCGCCTTGCGGTGCACCGGGCTGGGGGCCATCGGGAGCCGGGCCACCTTCGTGACGCGGTCCCGCATCGGGCCGCGGACCACCCGGCGGACGATCGGGGTGGCTGCCCTGCGAACGTGCACCCGGACCGGGAGGATTGCCTTCATGCTTCTCAGCTGGTCCACCAGGACCGCGCGGGCCGGGCGCTCCATCGCGATGATGTTCACCCGCCATCGGACCCGCCGCCGGAGGACCAAAACGACCGGGCATCATCGGCCCATGGCCGAAGCGCGGCGGCATCGGACCGCGGGCGTGTTCTCCACCTGGGCCGGCCTCGCCGTCGCGACGATTTTGAAAACGCTCGCGCATCATTTCACGGAAATGTTCCGCGCGCTCCCGCACGTCTCCAGTGCCTGACCGTGCTCCACCCGGACCCGGGTGTGGCCCACCATCTCGACTGTCTCTCCCTTTGCCGTTCATGCGCTGCTCGAAACGCTCGCGCATCATCTGGCGGAGGTGCTCCGCGCGCTCTTTCATATCGCCAGCACCAAAACGAGCACCCCCGTCGGGGCCGGGGAAACGGTGATGGAAGAACCTGGGTCCGGGACCGCTGCCACGCGCATGCGGAGGCAGCATCGGATGCGGATGACCTCCCGGTGCTGCGGCAAAGACATGCTCGCCGAGCTTGGCAGTGATCTTCGTCTCCTGTCCTTTGCGGCGGATTGTCAGCGTGACTTCGTCGCCTTTTTTCTGGGAGCGCACCAGCGCCTGAAATTGCTCAAGGTTCACGATGCGCTGGTCGCCGAGCAGAACGATCACGTCGTACTTCTGGACGCCGGCTTCCTTCGCGGGGCTGCCTTCCATCACATCTTCCACCATCAGGCCGAAACCCTGGGGAAGACCCGCCTGAGCGGCGACTTCCGGCGAGAGTCCGTGCGTGGCGAGGCCGAGATAGGGCACCGGCTTTGGCTTGGGTGCCTCAGGCCGCCCCCGATGTTCGTCGCGCGGGCTATTGCGATGCTCAGCGTGCTCACGATCACCGCGATGCTCGCCAGGCTTGCCGCCCGCGTCGTGCTTCGCGCGCTCGCTGTCGCCGCGATGATCGCCATCCCGCCGGTGTTCGCCATCAGGACGGTGCTGGCCCCCGGGGGCGGTCGGTTCCGCCGGCTTGATGGTTTCCTTGTTCGCTGGAGGCGGCCCTTCCTGGGCGCTGCTCGCGAGAGGACTCGCCGCGACTGCGCCGCACGCGAGCAAAAGAATTGTCAGTTTGGTTTTCATGTTCGGGTCTGATCTGGTTGCTGGTTGTCTGCTTGGCGTCTCTTGACATGTCACTGGAACTCCACTGGCAGCACGACAGTGTCTTCGTGCGGGATTTCCACGGCGATCTGCGCGCCGTCGCGTGGATCCACCCACTCGTGGCGCTCCATGGTCACCAGGCGCACATGGCGCTCGGGCAACTTCTGGCTGTTGAAATGCACTCCTTGGTCATCGGCATCGAGCCACTGCTGTGTGGAACTTACCGGCACCACCGGTGCACCCGTCCCGCCGCCCGTGCTCGCGACGCCTGTTCCATGCGTCTTCAATTGCGCCGGGTCGAGGCTGGTGAGGACGATCGCCGCCGCCGCACCGAGCGCGGCCCAGGCGACGGGCTGCCACCAAGTGATCTTCGGCCGCGCGGGCTTCACCAGCGCGCCGCCATCGATGACGCGGAGACCCGAGTCGATCATCAAGTCACGCTCCACACGGCTCTCGAGCCGCGGAGACACCGGCATCGGCGCGAGGCCGACGAGCATTCGTTCCAGGTCACTCTCATTCATGGCGGAGATTTTCAGCAGCAGGTTTTTGAAAATGGAATTCATAGTGCGGGCGCGACGACGGCCTCGCCGAGATCCTCGCGTCGAGGCTCGAGTTTTCTTCCGAGCGCCGCCAGCGCGTAGCGGTAGCGGCCGGCCACGGTGTTGATGGAGACGCCGGTCATCTCGGCGATCTGGGCAAAGGTCAGTCCGCCCCACAGATGCAGGGTTACGACTTCGCGCTGTTCCTCCGGCAGGCAGCGCATCGCATCGGCCACGATCTGCGCGCGCTCGCGCTGCTCGACGCTCGAGTCGAACCAAGGGGCGTCCTCGTTCTCGACGAAAACGTCCGACTTTGCCTCGCGCAGGATGCGGCGCATGTCCTTGCGGCGCATGTCGATCGAGATGCTGCGCACGGCGGCATACAGGAGAGGCACCTGGGAGCGGTCGCCATCGGGGTGGCGGTGCCACCAGCGGACAAAGGCCATCTGCACCACGTCTTCAGCATCCGCGATGCTGTCCACAAACTGCCGTGCGTAAAGCACCAGCCGCGGAGCCAGCTCGCGGAAGCAGTTCTTCCAGTCGCCGGAGGGTTGAGGTTCATGTTCGGTGGGTGACATAAATCAGCGGTTCATCCGGGAAACGCCGCCGCGCTGCCTATTTGTATGTTTGCATGCGCGCGGGCGGGTGACTCTTGCTTGAACCCCGTGCAGACACGGAGGTTGCCGCGCCGGCTGACAAGCCGGGCAAAAGGCCGGCCGCAGATGGACGTGCTTCACACGCCGTGCTCGTTGAGAAGCGTGTCGTTCTGCGCCCCGGTGAGCATCAGCACATTTGCCAGCAGGATGAGTCCACCGCCGAGAGCAAGGGCGGGCGTCACATGCTCGTTCGCATACGCCACGCCGGCGAGGGCCGAGAACCACGCCGGCAGGAAGAGTGCGAACGCGCTGGTGAAGACCGGCTCGAGGCAATAGATCAATCCCGCCGTCGTCGCGCTCACATGCGGCTGCCATTGGTTCATCCAGATGAACGAGAGCAGCGTGCAGGGACCCACGAGGATGGCGAGAAACAGCCATGTGACAGGGCTGCTGAACGCCTTCACGGCGGATGCAGCACCGTCCTCCATCATCAGCAACAGCGGCAGGAAGAGCGCGGTGATGACGCCAAACATCACGACGGAAACCTTGAGCGCGTCATTGCCGCGAAACGCATCCACCTCCAGCGTCATGATGTGACCGGTGAAGAGCACCGCAGCCGCCAGCGTCTCGGCTTCTCCGCGCCCCATGTGAAAGGTCCGCCAGTCGAAACGCGCGAGCACGGCGATGCCCGCCAGCGCGATGACACAGCAGATTCCCTCCCGCAGCGTCGGCAGCTGGCGATGCCAGAGGGCCTTCACCAGCGGAATGAAAAACACGGTGGCTTGAGTGAGAAACGCGGACGTCGATGCCTCGGTGTGTGAGAGGCCGTCCACTTGCAGCAACATGCCCAGACCGCCGAAAAGTCCGAGACCGATCCCTTGTGTGATCTCTCCGCGCGACGTCCGCACCCGGCCGCGCGCGAACAGCACGAGCAGGAACGCCAGCAAGGCACCGGTGGAGAAACGCGCGACCATGGTGGCCGTGGAAAGCAGCCATGTGTTCGCAACGGGCGCCTCGGATGATTGGACGAGCGCCAACGCCTTGATCGTCGGGAAACTCAGGCCCCAGGTCACGCAGGCCAGCATCAGCATGCGCATGGCCGTGCCGCGCCGGTTCATGCGTGGCGTTCCTCCCAACGAGCGACAAGCCAGAGCACGTCGGAGAGCCGGTTCAAGAAGCGCATGATCCGGTCATCCGGCAGGGCGTCCGCCGTTCCTTCGAGCGCGACGACGAGGCGCTCCGCACGCCGGCAGACTGTGCGCGCAAGATCTGCATGCGCGCCGCTCATCACACCTGCGGCACCTGGCAGGACCCAGTCGTCGAAATGCAGGCAACCATCTTTTTCCAACCTTGCCCCCCAATCGTCGAGGAACGTGATCATGGCATCGTCCATTCGCTCGGACGGCCTGCCTGCATGACGTTGCTCCCCTCCCGCGGGGGTGGCCAGCTCGCCCATCAGCACGATGAGCCAACGTTGAACCTGCGCGACGAAGGTCTTCGTCTCCTCCAGCGATGCCGACACGCTCAGCAATCCGAGCGCCGCACTCAGCTCGTCCACGGCACCGAGCGCACGGATACGCGGGTGGCTTTTCCGCACGCGACAACCGGCCAGCATGTCCGTCTCGCCCGTATCTCCGCGTCTGGTGGTGATCGACATCTTCGAAGTCAGCAGCAGGGTGTCATTGCAGGGCGCGTCCCGATATTCCGTCCAAATCTCTCCACTGTGGCGCTCACCGGACGATGACCTTCGAGCCTGGCCGGACCAGAGACGAGAGACGGACGGCGTCCCAATTGGCAAAGCGCACGCAACCGGCGCTCTGAGCGCGTCCGATGGTCCTCGGCGAGGCGGTGCCGTGGAGGCCGATGCCGGACTTGCTCAAGCCGGCCCAGAAGATGCCGACCGGGCTGTTCGGTCCCGGAGGAATCTGGTAGGACTCGCCGCCGCGCTGGCCTTGCTCGAGGAATTGCTTGTCCCACCTGAAGCTCGGCGTGGTGATCATCGTCACGATCTTCCAGTCGCCCACCGGGATGAACTGCGGCTTGCCCGGCGTGATGGGGAAGGCCGCCAGCATCTTCTCCTGCGGATCATAGACCGCGCCCATGCGCTCCTTCGTGTCGATGACCACCGTGTTCCTGCTGAGCTTCGGATCCTCCTTGAAGGCCTTGTTGGCCGGCACCTCCTCGATGCGGAACGGTTTCACGTTCGGGACAAAAACGATGTCACCGGCGCTCAGTGCTTCCATTTTCTTCTTCGGGTTCAGGGCGGCGAGGAACGTCTCGTCGGTGTGGAAACGCTCCGCCACCAGCTCGGCCATGCTGCGGTAGGCCATGTACTTGAACCCCTGCTGCTCCTCGGGCTTCTCCGGCAGCTTCGGATCGACGAACTTCTCCAGATCAGCGCGCACCTTGAAGGCGGCGTAGAGCACGGGCACGGCACTGCCCGCTTCTTCCATCACATGCTGCCAGTCGTAGATGTCCGTGATGCCGTGGGAGTAATTGTAGTTCACCACGCCCTTGTAAGTGAACTCGCCGATCGCGCCGTCCACCTTGCCGGGACAGAACATCTCTCGATCGAGGTAAATCTGGATTCGCAGCACGGTCTCGCGGTCTTTAGGCACGGAGGGATCGTTCTTCGCCGGCCCGAGGTCCTGCGCGCGCGCCACAGCGGCCAAAATGAATCCCGTCAACACCAGTGCTGCTCTCCTCATCATGCGCGCCGATCATGCGCGAAGACCTGGCGTTTGCAACGTCGGCGCTCACGACGCCCCCGAGCCGCGGACGACGGCAGGCAGCGTGCGCGCGAGAATCTCCAGATCGAGCCAGAGAGACCAGTTGTCGATGTACTTGAGGTCGAGCGCCACCCATTCGTCAAAACTGGTGATGCCATTGCGTCCGCTGATCTGCCACAGACAGGTAAGGCCGGGCTTCACACTCAGGCGGCGGCGCTGCGCATTCTTTTCGATTCGCTGGATCTCATACACCGGCAGCGGCCGTGGCCCCACAAGGCTCATCTCACCGCGCAGCACGTTGATGAGCTGTGGCAGCTCGTCCATGCTCGTCCGGCGCAGGAAGGCTCCAAAGGAGAAGATGCGAGGGTCTTTCTTGATCTTGAATACCGGTCCGCTCATTTCATTGCTCGACTCCAGCTCGGCGCGGCGCGCTTCAGCACCCGTGTGCATGGTGCGGAACTTCCACATGCGGAATGGCTTCCCGTAGCGGCCCGCGCGCTCCTGGCGGAAGAACACCGGACCTTGCGAAGAGAGCCGGATGCCCGCCATGGCGATGAGCCAGAGGGGAGAGCTGAGCACCAGCAGCGCCAGCGCGCCCACGCGGTCCAGTATGTCCTTGAACCACAGCGACCAGGAAACCTGCGGGGTGCTGTGGAAGACGAGCATGAGCTTGCCGCCAAGCACGTCGAAGGTGGGCCGCGCGATGGCAGTCTGGAAGAAATCCGACGCGATCCACGCCTCCACTCCTTCCGTCTCGCATGCCTGCACCGCTTCTTCGATGCGGCTGAAGTGCACGTGCTGCGCTGCAAAGAGAATGCGGCTCACCGCCCCTTCACGCATGGCGGTGGTGAGGTCTTCCAGCGGCTGCGTCGTAATGTCGATCCGCCCGATCACTTCGATCTCCGAGCGCTGCTCGTCAGACATGCCCTGCAACAAACGCTCGGTGTCCGCCGGCGCGCCAGCCAGCAGAACCCGTTCGCGTGACGCGCCGCTCACGAGTTTTCCCCGGATGTGGCGCCGCTGCCATGCTTCGCGCGCGGCGAGCAGGACCCCCGCCATCGGCACCGCGATGAGCACCACTGAGCGACTGGTCACCTGCCAGCGGAAGAAGACCACGAAGGCACCGATGATCACACTGACGCCCACCAGTCCTTCAAACATCTGCCGCAGCATCTGGCGCGGGGTTTTGTTCAGGATGTTGTTGTAAAAACCGCGTGCCTCCAGCACGATGGGTGTGAACGGAACAATGACGGCCATCACCCAGAACAGTTCTTGGAACGGAGCCACCACCTCCAATTCCGGGAAGATCGGCTGGAGCACTCGGGAGCGAAGAAAGTGGCTGGCCCACACCGCCACGGCCAGCAGTGCGCTGTCCACCAGTTCGGTGAGTTGCAAGTTGATCTCCTGTTTGCGGCCCAGCATGATGTGATTTACTCGCTCGACTCGATATTAAATTTCTCTAAATTATATTAATTATAGGCAATGGCGCAACTTGTTTCTTCCAAGAACCTTCTTCTGTCTTCCAACCCTCTGGCCGTCGGCGTCGTGAGTCAGGCCGAGGTGCTGATCTCTCTGCCCAGTGATCTCACCGGAGAGTGCGATGCCATCGAATTGCGCCTGGACCAGCTCGGCATGGCACCCGAGGCGATTCGCACTGCCGTGGCCGGACAAAGAGTACCCATACTGCTCACCGCCCGACATCCCGCCGAAGGCGGCCAGGCATCCGGAAGTGCGGCAGAGCGCATGGCGCTCATCGAGCCGCTGCTGGATCTCGCCTCGCTCATCGATGTCGAATTGCGAAGCATCGGCGAGATGAAGCCGCTCATCGACAAAGCCCGCGCCTGTGGTGTGCCGGTGGTGGGATCGTTTCACGACTTCCAAGCCACGCCCGCTGATGAGGTGCTCGAAGGAGCGATCGGCTTCGCCGAGAACGCAGGGATCGACACCGTGAAGATCGCCACCTTTGTGAACACGACGCAGGATCTCATCCGGCTGGTGAACTTGGTGTCCGCAAGGCGGCGCTTGAGGCTGTCGGTGATGGGCATGGGCACATGGGGCCGCGTATCTCGATTGCTGCTTGCAAAATGCGGCTCGCTGCTCAACTACGGATTCCTCGGTGGCTCGAACGCGCCCGGCCAATGGCCCGTCGCCCGGCTCAAGTCGCTGCTTGCCGAAATCTGATGCCAACGCCCCGCACCGACCGCCGCCGCTCCCGCCTGATCCCGCCAGCCTCGCTGGTGGGCGGACTGCTGCTCCTTGGCCTTTCCTCCTGCGACGATCCTGAAAAAGAAGCCCGCCTCAAGTGGCGCGAAGAAGAAGCCAGCGCCAAGGAGATTGACCTCGTCAAACGCGAGCAAAAGCTGGCGTCCGAGCGCTCCGCCATCGAAGCCCTCCAGGCCCAGGTGGCGCAGCGCGAGCAGCAAATCGAGGTCCTGCGCGCCCAGCTCGCGGAGGAGATCGAAAAGGCCAGACGCTCCCGACGGGAACTCGAGATCAAGCAGCTCCGCGGTGCCGTGCCGAACATTGCCGCCGAACGCGCCATCGTGATCGACGCCCAGTCTAGCGATGTGATCTTTGAGAAGAACGCCGACAAGCGCGGCCCCATCGCCAGCACGCAAAAGCTGCTCACCGCGCTCGTCATCGTCGAGAGCGGTGATCTGGATGCCACGCTGACGGTTGAGCAGAGCGACACGGTGTGCGCCCCGGTGCGCATCGGCCTCAAGGCCGGCCAGCAATACACACGCCGGGATCTGCTCACCGCCCTGCTCGTCAAAAGCTCGAACGACATCGCCCAGGCGCTCGCCCGCGACAACGCCGGCTCCCTCGAAGCCTTCGCCGCGAAGATGAACGAGCGCGCGAAAACCTTGGGCCTGCAGAACTCCTTCTTTGTCAATCCCCACGGGCTGCCCGACGAGAAAAAGGAACAATACAGCACGGCGCGCGACCTTTCACAGATCGCCAGGGCCGTGGACAAGCTGCCCGACATCCGTGCGATGGTGCGGCAGAAGACCTACAAGTTCACGATGCCCGGCAGCAAGCAGCCCGTGGTGCTGGACAACACCAACCGGGTCTTGCGGACGAACGCCTATTGCGACGGCATGAAGACCGGCTTCACCGAAGCCGCCGGCCACTGCCTCGTGTGCAGCGGTGAGAAGAACGGACGGCGGCGCATCGTCATCGTGCTGAACGATTCATCCGCCAGTGTCTGGAAGGATGCCGAGGCCCTCCTCGAGTGGGCGCTCAAGGCTTGAAGCGCGAGGGCGACGGACCGGCGTGCAAGCCCCTCACTTTTCCAGCGGCTCGACGCTGATGTTCATCACGATGGGCCGGTGATCGCTGGCCTTGTAGAATTCCCGCCTCGAATACACGAACGATCGCTTGAAGTCGATGTGGTTCCGCACGGGATCGCTCACGAAGAAGTAGTCGATGCGCGCATATGAATCAGCGGCATCCCAGAAATGCGTCCACACCTCGCCGGCCCGGTCCCACACCTTCACCTCGGTCATGGCAGCACCGCCTTCCGCGCTCCCGAGAATCTCGTCGATGGCGGCCTCGTTTCGGTGCTCATTGAAGTCACCGTAGAGCACCACACCCGTCCCCGGCGCCGCCGCAATCACCTGGTCAAGATGCTTGCGCAGCAGGTGCGCCTCATTGCGGCGCATGAGGGCCTGATCCGCCTCGGGTACCGGCCGCATTGACTTGAGATGCACTCCCATGCACCGCAGGCTCCAGTTTTCGGTGATCTTCACCGTCGCGTCGAGGATGCCGCGCTGGAACTGCATGGTCAGCTCGCCGATCTGATACTTCAAATCCGTCTGGTGATTCGTCGCAGTGATCGGAAAACGCGTGAGCAAGCCCAGCCGCCGCGTCGTATCGCCACCGTGCGCGACGGTCCAGTTCGGCAGTTTCAGGCCTCTGTCAGCCAAACGCTTTTGCAAGTCCTTGAGATCGGAATCGCCACCGATTTCGCACACGCCGAGCACATCTGGATGGATGGCGGTGATGATGGCGACCACTGCGGCCTTCTCGTCCTCCGGTTTGGAGGCACCGGAAACGGTTTTCTCCCCGTCGAACCGGTCCATCGCCAGCCAGTTCTTCAGGTTGTAGGAGCAGAAGGTGAAGGTGCCTGCCGGTGCGGCGCTCTGCTCCTGCGCGCCGGCACGGATGCAAACAAAAAGCAGCACTGCGATACGCAGTGCTGCCTGAATCCGGAGTGAAGACTCACACCGCAACCACGAACGGCCTGGATTCGGGTCGTCCATGGTGAGGATCATGCGTCGTGGGAAACCGGCTGGCGCTTTTCCTCCGGCGCTTTGATCGCGGGCTTCTCCGTTTCTTCGATGCTGCGATGAAGCTCAGACTCAAATTCATCCTTGGCACGCTTGAATTCCCCCATGCTGCGCCCGAGGCTTCGGGCGAAGGTGGGCAGCTTTTTCGCGCCGAAGAGCACGAGCACGAGCACGGCTATGATGATCATCTCGGGCGTGCCGAGAGGTCCGAGTGCGAGAATGACAGGGGTGTTCATGGGTTGATGGATACGCCGGTTAACGCACCCGTGCAATGTGGACTTTCATCCCCCCTGCCGTCGTGCCACGCGCTCCGCTTCTTCGAGCAATATCTCGCCCAACGGCGACAACCGACCCAGCCACATCGCGCCAAACTCCACTTCGGGAAAACCCCGCAGCGGAATCTGCCGCACATGATCGCCAAAGATTGCCTTGGGCGTTGCCACGCTCAGACCGACGCCGAATCCCTCCGCCACGAAGCGGCTCACAATATCCAGGCTCGACACCTCCAGGCTCGCAAACCAGTCCACCTTCTGCTTGCGCAGGCCCTCTTGAAAAAGCCGGCACAATGGATCAGCGCCCGTGATCGTGATGAGGGGCACGTCGATGCGCTCCTTGCGGATGATTTCGTCGGCCCGGGTGAAGCGGCTGTTCTTCGCCACCAGCAGCACCAGCGGCAGCCGGATGAGCAGGCGGGAGCGCAAATCCTCCGAGCGCTTCGTATTCAGCGAGGCAAATCCGATGTCAATGTGCTGCTCCAGCAGCATCGACTCGATCTCGTCGATGCGACCGGTCGTCAGCGTGAACTGAAAGCCCGGCACCCGCTTCCTCATACGCACCAGCACGGCCGGCAGGTAGTCGCGCTGCACGATCTCAGGCATGGCGATGCGCACCCGCTTCTCCGCCGCGCCGCGCAGACGGTCGCCCACCTCCGCCAGTCCATCGAAGAACGGCTCTATGTACTTGAAGAGCACGTTCCCCTCGCGCGTGAGTTTGAAGGGCCGCCGGTGAAAAAGCGTCACGCCCAGCGTGTCCTCGAGCTGCAATATCTGCGCGCTGATGGCCGGTTGCTGGATTCCATACGGCATGTGCCTCGCCGCGGCACTCACGCCGCGATGACGCGCCACATGGTAAAAGAGTTCGAGATGATGGACATTCATGCCGGCGGGACTCCCTTCACGGTTTCTTCACCCGCGTGTGCGTGATCTTGCCAGACAGGGTGATCTCACCCCCCTGCCCCTTGAGCATCACCTCGCTCTCCAGCTTGTCATGTTCCTTGTCGGCGAATGCATCCTTGATTGTGATGCCCGAGTAACCATCGCCGATCAGCCGAAGTTCCATCGTCAGGTCCGCCTCCGACACGGACACTTCGAAGCGCTTCGTCTCATCGCCATTCGATGCGGCGCTGTGCGTGGCCGTGTAAAGGCCCGTAGCGGCATCATGCGTGAAGGTCCACACATAATTCTTCTTGTCCGCGTCGATCAAACGCCGCCCCTCCATCACAAACTCTCCTTCGGCCGTCGCCCGGCCCGTCCACTCTTCCTCGATCTTAACCTCCCTGCCATTGGCACCTTGCAGCCTGCCCTCGGACTTCCACTCCCCCGCCAGCAGTTTGAAGAACGGATGGCCCGCAAAACCCGCCTTCTCATCCGCCACCACTATCCCCTCGGTCAGAAAAACCAAAGCGAGCACCCCCCATGCGAATACAAAGCGGCGGTGCTGGCAGCAAAACATGGCCTTCATGAAGACGCAGGCTATCAAACCACCGCTCCGGCTGGAAGCACCATTTTGGAAATATCGCGATTCCGCCAATCACAGCCCGGCATCTCGTCCAGCACACCACGGATGCGCACAAACACTCGCGCCCCTGCTCTCCGCCAAGCCGGAGAGGCTCCGGGACAGCTTGTTCCATCAATTTCGTGATTGCCGCGCGAGGGCCGGTTCTGATAGCATCAGGACAAACAGAACTCGTTCATCGGACGGACGGTTCATCACCGAATCTCAGCCTGTTCAAACCATGAAAGCGTGCCGGAAAAACGGATTCACCCTGATCGAAATCTTGATCGTCGTCTCCATCCTTGCGGTGTTGATGGCGGTGGCGCTGCCAGCACTGACCTCCGCCGTCAAGAAGGCGCACATCACCGAAACAAAAGCCAGCCTCGCGTGGCTGCGCACAGCCATCAGCGCCTACGAAAGCGAGTACGGATGCATGCCGGTGAACCGTACCACGAGCACGGATGCCGTCATCGAGACCGATGGCGGGGATCCTCTGATCTACGTGCTGCTCGGCCAGACCAAGGACGGACTGAATCCAAAACGGATCAATTACTTCGAGGCACGCGTGGCGATCAGCAGGCGCAACGGTGTGAGTCTCGACGATTCGACCGCGGCGCTCCATGATGCGTGGGGTCGCCCATTCCACGTCCTGCTCGATCTGGACGGCGACCATCTAATCGCCAATCCGGACAAGGAAAGCCTCGACGGCTCGATCGCGAGCGGAGCTTCGGCGATGGTTCCCTCAGGCATTCTCATCTACAGCGACGGCCCCGACGGGAAACCCCACACGCGGGACGATGTGGTGAGCTGGAGGTAAACACGAGCACGCGGGGCCGCACAGCATGATCATCGACGTCCACTCGCACTTCTGGCGCTTCCCTGACGACTTCACCGAGGATTTCATGCGTCAGGCGCGCCGCGCCCGCGCAGGGAAGGAAGTCGATCTCACCGTCACCTTCGATGCCTACCGCCGCCATGTGCCGGTTGAAGACGAGGTGAAGACAGTGGTATTCGGCGGCAAGGCCCGCCTGAGCGGACTGTGGATCGATGACAGGACCATCGCGGACTACGTGGCGCTGCATCCGCGCGAGTTGATCGGATTTCTATCGGTGGATCCCACCCAGACTGGCTGGGAGAAGGAACTGCGCAACGGCCACGAAGAACTCGGCCTGCGGGGAATCAAACTGCTGCCGATGTATGCGGGCTTCAGTCCGGATGATGCCCGTCTGGAGCCGCTGTGGCGGTATGCGGAGGAGAAGAGCCTGCCCGTCCTGCTGCACATGGGCACGACCTTCATCGCACAGGCACCGCTGGCTTTCACGCTCCCGCGGCTGATCGAGCCGGTGGCTGTGCGGCACCCTGGCGTGAAGATCATCCTCGCGCACCTCGGGCATCCCTACGAAGGCGAGTGTATTGTTGTAATCCGCAAGCACGAGAACGTCTTCGCCGATGTCAGCGCGCTGCATTACCGGCCATTCCAGCTCTACCACAGCCTGATGCTGGCCCAGGAATATGGCGTGTGGCACAAGCTGCTGTTCGGCACCGACTTCCCGTTCACAACCGTGCAGGCCAGCATCGACGGCCTGCGCGCCCTCAACGACATGCTGGAAGGCACCAAGCTGCCCAGGCTGGACGCCGCGGAAATCGAAAAACTGATCCACCGCGACTCGCTGCGCCTGCTCGGAATCGAGCCATGAGCGGCAACGCCGCAGCGGAAAGGGACGGGCCGCCGCTTTTCACTTCTTCCCATCGGGAGCAGCAGCAGGCGGGGCGGCGGGCGCAGGCGGCGGCGCGGGCGCAGGTGCTGCGTCGGGTTTGGCAGGATTCGAGTTGGCGGGTGCCGCAGGTTTGATTTCCGCCTTCGGCATCGGAGGCACGGCTATCGGCGGTGTGGTGACCGTCACGGGCTGGCGGGCCGGAGCTGCGGGATTGTCCTTTGGAGCGTCAGGCTTCGCCGGCGGCGGCACTGAGACGGGCGGCGTGGTCACGGTGATGGGCTTCGCGGGTGCGGGCGGCGGAGTGGATGAAGTCTTCGGCGGCATGGGCGCAGCGGGCGGCGTGGCACCGGCGGACGCGGGCACTGCACCAGCGGCGGGTGCGGCTGGCTTGTCCGCAGGCTTCTCCTTCAGAATCTCGGAGCGTTTCTTGAGCAGCGCGCCGGGCGTGCTGCTCGTGACCTCGAAGATCCAGCCTTCCGCCTTCTTTTCCTTCGCGAGCTTCTCCTCCTTCTCCTTCTTGTCGGCGGCGAATTTCTCGTCCGCCTTTTTCTTGTCCTCTTCTTTTTCGTCCTTCACGGGCGGGCGTTCCTTGGCGATGTCGGCGCTGACTTTTACCGTCAGGTAGTACTTTTCGTCGCTCGCATCCTTGCCCTTCTTGAGCGCCTGCACCTCGTAGGTGAAGCCGTCCATGGTGGTGAGCTTCGCCTTGACGGCGTCCTTCATGAAATCGGCGGTCGCCTTGTCCTTTGTCACCACGTCGGTGAAGGTCGGATTGGACAGCAGGCCGCTGAGGCCGGCCTTGCCGTCGTCGAATTCGTCGCCTGGCTTCGCATCGGAGAGCGCGTAGGCGGTCTGCTCATCCTTGCGCGAGGCCTTCCAGGAATCTGCGGCGACGGGAGCAGTGATCTCCACGTCCTTGAGTTTCTTCACGTCGATGAACGCCTTGTCGATCCACTCGACGGGCTTTGGCTGGAGGTCGTAGAACGAGTTGCTGACAATCCAGACGGTGTCCTTCTCCGAGTCCTCGGGGATGCGCACAAGGCGCTCGTCGGACATGTTGCCGAAAGGCGAGCTGCTCTTGCCGCCCTGGCTGTCCACATTGCCGCCGAGGATGAGGGACTTGATCGCGTTACCTTTGGCGTCCTGGAAATCGACGAGAAGCCCCTGCCCTTTCTTGTCGCCCTCACCCGGAGGATTGAGGCGCACGTTTTCTTCCCCCCAAGCACCTTTGCCGAGCTGCTGGCCGCGGCCGATCTTCTGATCGCGCAGTTCCATGAGCACGCGGCTGATTTTGTCGTAGCTCGCCGGATAGTCGCTACGGTCGTTCACCACCCACTTGTCACCGGCGAAGGACAGGTTCACCTCGCTTTCCTTGTCCTTGATGCGGATCTTCTTGATGGCGTTCACGTCGAGGCCAGGCAGCAGCAGCTCGCGCTTCGCCGCGCCTACGGTCCTGCCACGGCTCATGCGCTTGTCGCGGCTGTTCTGGGAAACGATCACAATGCCGATGAGAGCGGCCAGCACGGCCAGCAAGGTCACGATTCTTTTCATGGTCGATGAATGATTGGCTGAAATGGTTTCTCGATCAACGCGCGGCCGTGGCGATGCGGCGGCGCAGCGCGAGGACGAGACCGATGATGATGACTACGACGGGCATGCCCGCGACATTCGCCCACATGAGCCGGTTCTCGACCTTGTCGATCTCCTTGTTTTGCTCCTTCTTCACCTCGCGGATCTCCTTGTTGATCTGCGCCTGTGTGGCCTGCATGGCTTCGAGATCCTTCACCTGCGTCGGGTCGAGGATGAGCATCTGCGAGCCCTTGTCCTTTTTGAGGCGCAGTGTGCTGATCTTCTGCGCGGTCTCCTGAAGCTTCTGATTCAGCGACTCAAGCCGCGGACGGAACTGCTTCTCCACCGAGTCACGCATTTCGTCGAGCTTCTTGAAGGGGCGCTGTGTCGAGGCACGGCTGCGCACGCTGAGCAGATCACCACCGCCCGCGAGCAACTCCACGGCATTGAGGAACATGGGCAGGTTGGAATTGATCGGGATGATGCCGCCGGTCATGCGGTCCTGCTGAACGCTGAAGGCGTCGAACATCATGTCCGCATCAGCGAAAAGGATCACGGTGCCTTCTTTCTCGCCAGCCTTGAGCGAGCCGTCATTCTTTGGTGCCTCGGCGCTCTTCGCATCGGCTGCTTTGGAGGTCACCGCCCCGGCTGCGGGATTCGGCGGCCCCGCATCCACCTTGGCGGGCACCACCGTGGTGGGCTCACCAGGCGCGGGAACGGCAATCACCGGAGGCGGTGCCTTCGCGGCCGGTGGCGGTGCGGCCACGCCAGCGGGCGGCGCGGCTGGTTTCGGTGCCGTGGGCGGCGTCGCGGGAGCGGGGGTTGCTACAGCAGGAGAAGGTGCGGCTGGCTTCGGCACGGCAGCCGGCGGCGGCACCGGTGCAGCCGGAGGCGTGGGATTCGCCGCAGGTTGGGAAGCCGGCTTCGGAGCCGACGGATCATCCTGCGCGCCGCCTTTTTCCTTGTTCTCATCTCCCGGCGACTTGGGTTTGCCGTTCGGGAATGCGGTCTTGAACTTGCCCGTGAGGCGCACGCCGAGCGTCTTCTTCCGGCCGCTGGCATTGAAGGAGGTGAGCTGCTGCGTGCGCAGTTTTTCAGCGGTGGCGGTATCGATCATCTCCGAATTCTCCGACGACTCGATCACCGGCACGGCGGTGATGCCCTCGGTCTTTTCGACGTTGAGTGCACCGGCGCCCACCATGGTGAGCGACTGCAGCTCGGCGGTCACGCGATCCTTCTTGTTGATGGCCGCGCTGGGCAGGCTCAGCGCCGTGGGATTCTTCCGGCCCTGCATCATGCTGACGTAGGACATGTCGGCCACGATCTGATCATTGGCGAAGCCCACGCCCCAGCTCTTGAAGAGGTTCTTCAGTTCCGAACTCGGGCTGATCATGTTCGGCTGGCCGCCCATCATCGGATTCTGCTGGTGATTGCTGTACACCTGCGCCACCCAGCACTGGGGATCGACGAATGCGATGACGTGGCCGCCCTTCAAGACGTACTGGTCGATGGCATACTCGGCCACATCGGTGATGCCGGCTGGATGGATGACGACGAGCACGCTGATGTCGCTGTCGATCTTGTCGGCGGTCATCGGAACATCACGCACTTCGTAGTCCATGCGCAGGCGCTGGACGATCACCCATGGCTGCTGCTGGCCCTGCTGCTGCTGCATCATGAAGGGCATCTGCGGCGTGCCCTGCACGGGCATCGGGCTCATCACGCCCACGATGGTCTTCGTGGTCTTGATTACCTTTGCGATGGCGCGGGCGACATTGTATTCGAGGGCCGTCTCCTCGTTCGGGTTCATGAAGGGGATGACTTCCTTCTTTTCCGCACTCTGGATGGAGAGACCGAGGTAGATGTTGTCACCCTCGGTGTTCACCTGCATGCCCTGGATGTCGTCCTCGCGCGCCTTGTCCTCGTCCTCAGTGTTCGGATTCGGATTGAGCTTCTCGAGCACCACACGCCCGTCGGCTGATTTCTCGAACTCGAGGAGCAAGTCCTGCACGGTACGCGCATACGTCTTCAAGATCGGCGGCATCACGCGGTCTTCGGTGGTGACGTAGTAGCGAATGGTCACCGGCTTGTCTTCCTTGATGCTCTTGAGGATGTTTCGCGTGCCGTCGGAAAGCGTGTACAGCTTGTCCTGAGTAAGGTCCATGCGCACGTTCCCCACGCCGATGCCGCCGACGAGGTAATTGAGCACCACGAGGATGGCCGCGACAATGAGGAAGGTGATGCCCGTGGTGGCTTGCTTGCTGTTGAGATTCATGGCTTCAAAAGGTGAGTTTTGAGTTTCGCTTTCGGATAGCGGTGTTGGATCACGCGCGCTTCGCACGCAGCGCCTGGCCGGTGATCAGCAGGCCCAGGATGATCACGGAGACGAAGTAGAGCACGTCACGCGGATAGACGACACCCTTGGTCATGTCATAGAAGTGATCCATGAAGCTCAGGTAGGCCACGAAGCGAACCGCGCTCTCCATCGAGGCCGGCAGAGACTTCACCAGCGAGTCGATTATGCCGGGATAACCGATCAATGTCAGCAGAATGCAGAAGGCGACCGAGACGATGAAGCACACCACCTGACTGCGCGTGAAGGCGCTCACCGCCGATGTCACCGCCAGACAGCCGATGGCATACAGGAAGCTCGCCAGGTAGCCGCTCACGATGGGACCCGGATCGGGATCGCCGAGGTAAAAGACGGTCATGACCACCGGGAACGTCAGCGCCAGCGCGATGCACCACACGAGCGCGGCGGCGAGAAACTTGCCGATGATCGCGTGCCACGGCGCGATCGGCATGGTCATCAGCAGCTCGATGGTGCCAAGACGATGTTCTTCGGACCACAACCTCATGCCCACCGCCGGCGCGAGCACGATGTAAATCCACGGATGCCAGAAAAAGAACGCCTGGGTGAGCGACGCATTCCCCTGCTCCAGGAACCTGCCGAACATGAAATTGAACCCCTGCGCGGCCAGCAGGAAGATCACGACGATGACGTAAAGCACCGGCGAATTGAAGTAAGAGAGGAACTCACGTTTGAAAACGGACCAGATGTTCTGGATGTCTTGCTTGCTCATGGTGTGAATGAAATGGAAGAAAGTTCGGGATTCCGGCGCGCGGGACCGCTTCGATCACGGGATCACGTCAGACTGCGTAATGCTGCGGAAGACCTCGTCGAGCTTCCCTTCGTCCTGGTGCAGTTCCTCGAGCTGCCAGTTCTTCGCCGCGGCGAGCGACGCCACCTCACGGGCGACGTCGGCCATCTTCCGGCCCTTCGTGACGAGCACGCGGCCCGTGAACTGATCATCCGACGAGGCGCCCGGCTCGATCTGATGCACGCCGCTGATCTTCTCGATTTCCGCCCGGATCACACTGCCCGCCGCTCCGCGGACGCCCACGCGCACGGCCATGTTGCCGCGCTGCTTGAGATCGTTTGGCGTGCCATCAGCCACCACCTTGCCGCGGTCGATGATGATCGCGCGCGAACACGCTGCTTCCACTTCTTCAAGAATGTGGGTGGAGAAGACGATGGCCTTGTTCTGACCCATGCGCTTGATGAGATTGCGCACCTCGTGCTTCTGATTCGGGTCCAGGCCGTCTGTCGGCTCGTCGAGGATCAGCACGTCCGGATCATGGATGATTGATTGCGCGAAACACGTCCGGTGCTTGTAGCCTTTCGAGAGCGTGTCCACGCTCTGGTTTCGGACGCCTTCCAAAAAGCACGTCTCAAGCACACGGTCGATGGCCTTGCGTTTGTCCGCTCCCCGCAGTCCGCGAAGTTCCGCGCAGAATCCCAGGAAGCTGGCCACCGTCATGTCCGAGTACAGCGGAGCATTCTCCGGGAGGTAGCCTATGGACCGCTTCGCCTCCTCGGGACTTTCCAGCATGTCCACGCCGCCGACTTTGATAAGCCCCGCCGTAGGCCTGAAGTAGCCGGTGACCATGCGCATGGTCGTCGATTTGCCCGCACCGTTTGGCCCTAGGAAACCGAGCACTTCACCTTTCTCCACCGAGAACGAGACGCCATCGACGGCGACCTTGTGTCCGAATTCTTTTCGCAAGTTTTCAACCTGGATCATATGTCACTGAATAGTTCTACTGGATGTCCCTCAACGTCACGGAAAGCATTTATTGTGTAACCACATGGTGAACGCCGTGAAAAAAATATGGCGGTTCGCTGGAGCCAGTCCAAACGAGGCGGACTTGATTATTTAGCGGTTTCTTTTTTTCAACTCAAAAATTGCCGCCGGCCAAATCCATCAAGTGGCGCACCTTCACGCATCGTCGCCGCGCAAGCTGCCAAAGCGAGGTCCCTGTTCCCGTTCGCTTCCTCAGCATATCCTCAAATCCACTTTGGCCGCCTTCGCCGGGAAAATGGTGCGCGGTACAGGGTTCGAACCTGTGACCCCCACCATGTCAAGGTGATGCTCTACCACTGAGCTAACCGCGCGGGCCGGAGGCACTGGATACTCAAGCTTGCGCGCAGCGGCAACCGTTTTTTCCACATCACTTGTCGAAGATCGAATCCTCCTCGCGGTCGGCGACCTTGAGGTAGCGGTAGTACACTTCGAGCTGCAACGTACAAAGCGCCTGACGGTAGATCTCATCGGCGGCATCGCCGGCAGGCCAGTTGGCACGGCCGCGCTTGAATGCACCGTCAGGCCCCTGAGCCGAGAGAATCTGCGGCAGGAACATCTCGTTGTAGAACTTCCAGTCGTCGCCACCCTGCTGGAAGAACGCCTGCGTGTAGTAGTACCAGCAGTAGAGATTGCAGTTCTTGTTCCAGTCCAGCGGCTCTGCGGTGAGAAAGTCACGCAGGAACTTGATGCCTTTGCCGATCTCCTTCTTCTTCACGCCTTTGCCCAGCGTTTGCAGACCGAGGATGCCGACGCCGCTAAGACTCCACTGGTTGTAGTGCGCGTCGCGGTTCGGCCCGCCAAAGCCGCCGTCCTTCGTCTGCTTCGTCAACAGGTAGTCGAGCGTCTTGTCGATGGACTTGTGCAGGCCATTGATCTTCAGGCCGGTGTTCTTGGCAGCCTTCAGTGCTTGGAACTGCCAGCCGACGACGGACAGATCCTCGCCTTTGCCTTCCGGGTTGTACACTATTTTCGTGCCTCCGTAGGTCCACGCCCCGTTTTCCTTCTGGTTCTCGATGATGACTTGCACGCCTTTCTCAAAGGCCTCGCGCATGCCCGGCAGCGATTTGCTCCCCAGACGCGCAAGCGTGTACATCTCCCCCAGCGCATAGGTGGCGATGCCGTGTTCATAAGTGCCGCCACCACCTTTGCCACCCTCCCAGCCGTCGGAGATGATGCCATGCGGATTCTTCTTCGACAGCTCGATGAGATACAAGATGCCCTTCATCACATTGTCGCCGTAGAATGGCGAGTCTGGCGTCTCGCAGCGGCCCAGATAGCAAAGCAGCGCGAGGCCGGTCATGGCCGCCTTGTTGCCTCGACCCCAGGAGCCGTCCTCGTTCTGCTTGGTCTTGAGCCACGCCAGCGACTTCGTCACCGCCGCCTCGCACTCCGGACGCCCGCCCGTCTGGCGCAGCTTCTCCAGGCGCTCAGAGGCCGAGCAGCGGCTGCGCATCG
>JAIBCL010000010.1 GCA_019694165.1 Verrucomicrobiaceae bacterium
TCACCAACGGCAAGGAGTTCCCCTTCATCCTCACCACCGGCCGCATCCTCGAGCACTACAACTGCGGCACCATGACAAGGCGCACCGGCAACGAACAAATCGTCAGCAAGGACCTGCTCGCGATCAACCCCGTCGATGCCAAAGCCAAGTCCATCAACACCGGCGACACCGTGAAGCTCTTCAGCGCCCGAGGCGAAGTCGAACTCGAAGCCAACGTCACCGACGAAGTGAAGCCGGGGATTTTGTATACCACCTTCCATTTCCCCGAAGCGATGGTGAACAACGTCACCGGTCAGGGGTGCGATGCGGACACACTGTGCCCGGAATACAAGGTCGTGGCGGCGGATGTGGTGAGGGTGGCTGCATCGCCAAACGGAAAGAAGGGCATCAAGCTCGACTTGGATGCTGTTCGAGTAGTCAGGTAGATATTGGCCATGGAGAACGATGATTATCCGCCTCTGACGCCGACGCAGCTTTGGGCTGCAAGGATATTGTCGTTGGCGGGCCTTGGCGTGCTTGTGATTCTCGTGAGGAAAGTTCTCGGAATGTTTCCCGACCTTTCCGGCTTCGATTGACCCTCCTCGAAAACGGGACTGTATCTCTGGTAAAGGTTGACACCAGTCTCCGAAAGGCGCTGTCGCATGACATCCGTCCCCGCCACCACCACGCGACAGCCGCGATTGTTCCATCTTGAGAGTTCGCTCTCAGTGAAACTCGGCTCGGCGTTCTTCCGGTCGATCCCTTCGGAGCCGGGCGTGTATTTCTTCTACGACCGTGACGACACGCTGCTCTACATCGGCCAGTCGGCGGATTTGCGGGCGCGGGTGGGCAGCTACCGGCATGTGACGCCGGAGAAGAATCCGCGGCGCACCTTGCGGCTGGTCGCGCGCACGACGCGCATCGAGTGGGAGCTGTGCGACTCGGCTGCCACGGCGATCGAGCGTGAACGAGTGCTGCTGCTCGAGCGGCGGCCGCCATTCAATCGCGCCGGCGTGTGGAAAGGCGATCCGTGGTGGCTGGCGATGGCTGAGAAGGAGGACGGCATGCTTCAACTCACGCTTACGCGGGAAGCGGGCGACGGCTTCATCGGGCCGCTGCCTCCGGCGGCCCGCTATGTGCTGGTGACCTTGCTGCGGATGCTTCTGCGAATCGCAAATCCAGCCGTTCATCTGGCGGGCTTCCCTCAGGGCCTCATGAATGCCGCTGCGCCGCGTGAGCTTCGGATTGCGTTGCCGGATTCCCGCTCAGCCATGCAAACGATCGCAGCGGGCCTTCAGGGTGATGTGCGCGAAGTTCTGGAGGCCCTCGGGGCGTTGCCGCCCGCGGGTTCAACGACCGAGCAGGAATTCTGGCAGGAGGAGGCTGAGCGGCTGAGCAAGTATGCCGCGAAGATGGCGCGTGAAGGAGCGCAGGGATGAAACCTGCGCGACTCGTCCAACGCTTTGCCGTGGTGTGCAAGTGGACGACGACAAGTGCTCCCACGCGGGGGCTGGCCGCTCTTGAAAGGTCCAAGGACTGACGACAGACCAGTTTTGATTTTCCTGTCCGGTGGCTGATGATCACCCGATCAGATCAAATCATCCGGCTTCGAAATGTCCGCCCGCATCCTTGTTGTCACCGACCTGCATCAACGAGCTGTGCTCTACTCCGCACTCGTGCGACTGTGCGAGCAGAGCAAGCCTGATGCCGTCATCCTGGGAGGCGATTTTCTGCACGGGACCGGACTGCTGCCATACGGCAGGACACGCCAACTGACGCCAGCGCTCTGTGCCGTGGAGTTGCAGGGCCTTTCTGCTCCTGTGTTCTTCGTGCGTGGAAACCACGAGGATGAAAACTGGTTCGAATTTCGCGATGCGTGGCGTGCGATGCGTGATCGTACGCCCAATCGGCTGAACGGCGATCTAGCGGTCATCGGTGACGCTGGAGTGGTGGGCTTCCCATGCACGATGGGACAAGAGACTGCATTCTCTGAAGGGCGTCCGCTTGGCGGCGACCACTACACGCACTGGTTAGACCTGCTGCTGGCCGATTACGGCGATGCAGCCCGCCAGCTGTGGATCATGCATGAACCTCCGACGGGCACGCGTCTCTCCGCGCCAGGCTCCGTGGTGGAGGGATACGCATGGTGGCGCGATGCGATATTCGAGCATCAGCCGCGGATGGTGATTTGCGGACACGATCACCTCACTCCGATGAGGAATGGACTGTGGCGGGATGAGATCGGCAGCACGGTCGTCATCAACGTCGGCCAGAACATGGACGGTCCTTTGCACGCAACCCTGGTCTTCCACGAGAACGGCCTGTTCCACGCGGACCACCTCGTGGCATAAGTCGGCTGACGCCATTTTGGCAGCTGTTTCCGGGGCACAGGGATACCCGCGCAACCGGTCCTGCTGGACGTGCCGAAACCAGCCTCACGAAAAGAACACCCGCTCCGCCGTCTTCCTCAGCATCCACGCCTTGTCATCCGCAGTCAGGAAATCCAGCCGGTCGCGGACGAGCGCGATGGAGTCGTGGTAGTTGTGACCGGGATCGACCTGGAACGGACAGTCGCTGGCCCACATCAGCCGCTTTGCGCCAAAGTGATCCCGGCACTCGCGGATCATCGGACCCAGATCGGTGTACGGCGCCTTCTTTTTGCCGAGCGCGTAAAATGCCGAGGTCTTCAGCGTGACTTGTGGATGCTTCGACAAATGCAGCAGGCGATCCAGCTCCGCCCGAGTGACCGGCCCGGCCATGCCGACGCGGGCGAAGTGATCGATCACCACCGGCGTCCGCGGAAACTTCACGCACATCTTGTCGATGGCGCCGAGCGTGTCGGGATTGATGAGCAGGCAAATGTTCAGGTCTTCATCCGCCGCCACCTTCCACATCTCCGCCATGCCGGACGAGCCGAGCCACGCAGCGATGTCCTTTTGCTTCCCTGGCGTCACGCGAAAACCTCGCACGCCCTGCTTCCGCAAGGCGACCATGCGGCCTCGCACGTCCGCCGCGTTTTCGTCGATGATCGCCACGCCGCCAAACACACCCGGATGCGCCTTCATCATGTCGAGCATGTAGCGGTTGTCCGTCGCGTAGTAGCTCATCTGAATGAGCACGATGCGCGACACGCCCTCCGGCTTGCAATGCGCGAAGAGCTGCTCCGGCGTGAAGCTCGCCGGCTTCATGTCCGGCTTCTTGAAGCCCGGCGCGAGCGGATACTTCACCGTGTCAGGCGTCCAGACGTGGACGTGTGCGTCGATGTGGCCTGGGTGACCTTCAATCGACGAGCATCCCGCGAGCGATGCGGTGGCGGCAGAAATGGACGAGTGCAAAAACGAGCGGCGTGAAATGGCGTTCATGCCGCGATGCTAATCAGAACCCGCGCGAGGTGACAAGCGCGAATTCAAAGTAGTGCCGCAGTCCAAGGTGCCGCGCACTACGCGCGTGGCCTGAGATCGCGCTCGTGCTCCTGGCGATCCTCGCGATTCCGCGCCTTCACCTTCCGCTCGCGTTTGTCGCGCCGCTCCACGGTCATCTGGCGCTTCTTCCGGCGGCGGCACAGTTCCTGAATCTCGTCGTCGAGCCGGAGAAAGCCCTCGTAGCGCTGCGCATCGAGCGCGCCGTTTTCCACTGCGGCGCGGATGGCGCAGCCGGCATCCCTGCCGTGTTTGCAGTCGTGAAACCTGCACTGCCTCGCGAGCGCTTCGACGTCGGCGAAACGCTCTCGCAGCGTCGTCTCGTCCGTCCACATCTGGATTTCCTTGATGCCCGGATTGTCGATGATGATCCCGCCGCGGTCGAGGATCAGCAGCTCGCGCGCGGTCGTCGTGTGCCGCCCTTTGCCGGTGACCTCGTTCACCTCGTCCGTCCACTGCCAGTCGTCGCCCAGCAGACAATTCACCAGCGCCGACTTTCCCACGCCGCTCGATCCGACGACTGCGACCGAGACGCCCTTTTTGAAGTAACCGCGCAGAGGGCGCAAGCCCTTGCGCTTCTCCACGCTCGTCACCAGCACATCAGCGTCCGCATTCAGCGCGCGGATCGCCTGCGCAGCCTGCTCGGATTGCCCGGCGGGATAAAGGTCGGCCTTGTTCACCAGCACCACCGCCTTCGCACCGCTGCGGCCGATGACTGCGAAGTAGCGCTCCATGCGCCGCTCGCTGAAATCCGGGCCTGGATCGGTGACAACGACGACTACATCCACGTTCGCCGCGATCACCTGCTCCTCCGTGCTTTGTCCCGCCTGCTTGCGCGAAAAACAGGTGCGCCGCCGCAGTCGCGAGCGGATCACCGTGTCCTTGTTTTTGTCGCCCACGTCGAGCGCCACCCAGTCGCCCACCGCCGGCAGCTCGGCGTCGGTCTCAGCGTCGTGATAGACCTTGCCGCTCATGATCACCATCTCGAACTCCTCGATCTTGCCGTCGATGATGGTCAGCGCGCCGTATGCAATCTTGTTGTCGCGGACCAGGCGCGCGGGAATCCAGCCTTCGCGCCGGCAAGGCGTGAATTCCTTCTCAAAGTCATCATTCCAGCCGAGGTCAGCGAGAGTCACCGCGCGGATGGTATTCAATGTGCCGCCGCTCGCAATGCGGGACCGGATCGAGTAGATAGACGCATGGCCCTCGACTCGCTCTTTGCCCGGCTCTGCCGCATCCCCGCCGTGGAGAAGCATCTGTGGCGCATGCTCTACAACTTCCTCGCGTCGCGACCCGGCGGCGAGGAATGGGAGTTCATGAACTACGGTTACGCGACGGGCGAAAACGAAGCCAATCCCTCGCTACGCATCTATGACGAACTCGCACGGCAGATCGACGTGTGCGGAAAACGACTGCTGGAAGTCGGCTCCGGTCGCGGCGGCGGACTCAGCCATGTCACTCGCCGCTACGAGCCGGCAAAGGCGGCCGGCTGTGATTTGTCGCCCACCGCCATCGAACTCTGCCGGCGACGGCACGCCAGCCTGCCCATCGAGTGGACCGTCGGTGATGCCGAGGCGCTGCCATTCTCGTCCGGTTCGTTCGATGCCTTCATCAATGTCGAGTCATCGCATTGCTACCCGTATTTTGACCGCTTCGCCGCCGAAGTGCATCGCGTGCTGGCACGCGGCGGCCATTTCCTCTGGGCCGACTTCCGCCCCGCCGACCGTGTCGAAACCGTCCGCCAGACCATGCGCACCGCCGGCTTCGAAGAGATCGTCTGGCGCGACATCACGCCTGAAGTCCTCGCCGCGATGCAGATCGAAGAGCCGCGCAAGGAAGCCCTGCTACAGAAACACGTCCCCGCCTGGCTGCGCGGTTCATTCCGCGATTTCGCCGGGATGCTAGGGTCAACGGTTCACCAGAACTTTGTCACCGGAGCCTGGAAATACTCGATGGCTGTGACGAGCAAGCCCTGAAACAGAAACAGCAGCTTGTTGGAGTCCCGCCAGCAGGCGGATTCGAAGCCCCGTCGCGCTCGAACGCTTTGCGCGCCGGGTCGAAGCCCTTGACTTCCGGACGCCCTGACCGGCAGAAGCCGGGACTCGTATCAGCAACCAGGCGACCTGGCTCAGTGCCAAAAACGATCTCGCGGAATTCACGGGGCTGCTCCAAAATGCCGGCCGCATCCCCGTGCAGCCTTCGAAAGCGCGGGCGTGCGCCCGACCGCAGCCACATGAATCCACGCATCCTCCTCGTCACCATCTCGTGCGCGCTCAGCGTCATCACCGGCGTCATCCTCTCGCGCGGCGGACACGGTGGCACCAGCACCCAGCGTGCGCGACCGCTCATCGGTCTCTCGATGGACACGCTCAAGGAGGAGCGCTGGCAGAGTGATCGCGATCTTTTCCTGAAGCGTGCGACCGAACTCGGCGCCGACGTGCAGGTGCTCGCGGCGAACAGCGACGACACGCGGCAGCTCCGCGATGTCGAGTCCCTCATCACGAACAAGGTCGATGCGCTAGTCATCATCCCTCACGACGGTGCCGCGATGGCAAAAGCCGTCGATCTCGCGCATCAGGCTGGTATTCCCGTCTTGTCGTATGACCGGCTCATAACCGGCTGCGACCTCGATCTCTACATGACCTTCGACAACGTGAAGGTCGGCGAGTTGCAGGCGCGCTTCATTGCGGATCGCCTCCCTGCCGGCCGCAAGCTCCGCCTCATCCGCATCTACGGCTCGAAGACCGACAACAACGCCACGCTCTTCAAACAAGGTCAGGACAACATCATCAAGCCGCTGGTCGATGCGGGCAAAGTCGAGGTGCTGCATGAGGACTGGGCGGAAGATTGGAAGCCCGAGAACGCGAAGAAGATCGCCAACGCCGCGATCACGAAGCTGGGCCAGAACTTCGACGCCATCCTCGCCAGCAACGACGGCACGGCCGGTGGCGCGATTCAGGCGCTGATCGAGGAAGGACTCGCTGGCAAGGTCATCGTCACGGGTCAGGACGCCGACCTCGCCGCCTGCCAGCGCATCGTTCATGGCACACAAACGATGACGGTTTACAAGCCGCTCACCCAGCTAGCCAATCGCGCGGCGGAGATCGCTGTGAGGCTCGCGCATCGGAAACCCATCATCGCCCGCGATGAACTCGACAACGGCAAGGCCAAGGTGCCATCCATCTTTCTCGACATCGTCGCCGTGACGAAGGAGAACATGATGGACACCGTCGTGAAGGACGGGTTCCGGAAGAAGGAAGATGTGTTTCAAAACGCCGAAGGGAAATAGCTGACCATGAATTCTGTGATTCTTCGAGCCGAGCACATCACCAAGACCTTCCCTGGCGTTATCGCACTCAAAGACGTGAGCTTTGATTTGCGGGAAGCAGAGATTCACGCACTCTGTGGCGAAAACGGTGCGGGTAAGAGCACACTCATCAAATTGCTCTCCGGCATACATCCGCACGGCAGCTACGACGGGCGTTTCGAGGTAAATGGCGCAGAAGCTCGTTTTGCCTCCATCGCCGACGCCGGTCGCACGGGCATCTCGGTCATCTATCAGGAGTTGGCTCTGGTCGAGGAGATGACAGTGGCCGAAAACATTTTCCTCGGTCGCGAGCCGAAGCGCTGGGGCGGATTGATCGACTGGCCGACGATGTTCCGCGAGGCAAAGGCGCTGCTCGATCGCTTTCAAGTCGTGCTCGATCCCGCCGCTCAGGTCAGCAGCCTCGGCGTGGGGCAGAAGCAGCTCGTCGAGATCGTGAAAGCTCTCGGCAAGGACTCGAAGATTCTCATTCTCGACGAGCCAACCGCCGCTCTGGCCGAGCATGAGGTGCTCGTGCTGCTCGACATCCTGCGCGATCTCCGCAAACGCGGCATCGCCTGCATCTACATTTCGCACAAGCTGGATGAGGTCTTCGCCATCGCCGATCGCATCACGGTTCTGCGCGACGGCACTTCGATAGTCACCAAGTCCGCCGCCGACACATCGAAGAGCGAGGTGATCAAGCACATGGTTGGTCGCGAGATTAACGACCTTTTCCCACGCCGAGCTTCGACGCCGGGCGAGATCATCTTTGAAACGAAGAACCTCACTGTCCGCGATGCCGCGACAAATGAAGATCGTCTCCACGACATCAGTTTCCAACTCCGCGCTGGCGAGGTGCTCGGCATCGGCGGACTCATGGGAGCGGGCCGCACCGAGTTGCTGATGCATTTGTTCGGTGCATGGGGCGAGCGCCGCAGCGGCTCGGTGTCCATCAGCGGCAAAGCCATGCGCGCCTCAAAGCCGGCGGACATCATTCGCGAGGGTCTCGTGCTCGTGAGCGAAGACCGCCGACGCTACGGCCTCGTGCTCGAGCACGAGATTGGCTTCAATCTCTCGCTGTCATCGCTCGAACAATTCAGCAGCGCCGGATTCATCAATCAAGGCCGCGAGACCACGCGCAATCGCCACTTCTTCGACTCGCTCCGCATCAAAGCCACGAGCTTGCAGGCGACCGCCGGCAAACTCTCCGGCGGCAACCAGCAGAAAATCGTCCTCGGCAAGGCGCTCATGACGGAGCCGAAGGTCGTGCTGCTCGACGAGCCGACGCGCGGCATCGATGTGGGCGCGAAAATCGAGATCTACGAGATCATCAATCGCCTCACGGCCGAAGGAAAAGCCGTCATTCTTGTCTCCAGCGAACTTCCCGAACTCATCGGCATGAGCGACCGCATCCTCATGCTCCACGAAGGCCGCATCGGCGGCGAGTTCAGCCGCGCCGAAGCCACGCAGGAGAAACTCATGGCTGCGGCGATGGGGCATGTGATCGGTGCGACGGTGGAACAGTAGAACAGTGTGTCGGCAGGACAGTGCGGCTGTGAAAGGAACGAACAACACCATGAAGACAAATAAGCTTGTCACGAATTATCGGGACCTTGAGGTGTATAAGGCGGCCCTGAGTTTCCAGCAGGCGATCTTCAAAGCTTCGAAGAAGTTTCCGCGTGAGGAGATGTTTTCGCTCACGGATCAGATTCGGCGGAGTTCGCGCTCCATCGGGGCCAACATAGCGGAGAGTTGGGCCAAGCGTCGCTACCAAGCACATTTTCTGAGCAAACTCACGGACGCAGACGGCGAACTTCAAGAGACCTGCCACTGGCTCCGCACCGCCTATCTTTGCGACTACCTGACAGAAGACGAAGCAACCGCCCTCGCGGAACAAGGTTCCGAAGTCGGCAACATGCTTGGTTCCATGATCGCCAACCACGAAAGCTTCTGCATCCACCAGCCTCCGCCCAAACACCACCGCCAATAGTCCCACTGTCCTACCGTCCTACCGTACTACTGTCCCACCGCCATGCGCCCCGCCCTCTCCCTCCGCGACTTCTCCCTCGTGATCGCGCTTGTCGCGATCTGCGCCTTCTTCGGCTGGCGCGCACCGGAGTTTCTCGGGCCACGTAATTTGTCGAACCTCATGGTCGAGCTGTCGCTCAATGCCACGCTCGCGATGGGGATGCTGCTCATCATTTTGCCCGGCCACATTGATCTGTCAGTTGGCAGTGGTCTCGCGCTGCTCGGTGGCATCGCGTCTGTGCTCACGACGAAAGCTGGCTGGCCCGCGCCCGTCGGCCTCGCGTTGGGTTTCGTGGCGGGTGTCGTGATCTGGTATGCGAAGAGCTGGCTGATCGTTCATGAGCGCATTCCGGCGTTCATCGTCACGCTTGCTGGACTGCTCGTGTACCGAGGTGCCTTTTGGCTTGTCATTCACAATGAAACCGTGCCCGTGGTCGCAGGCGGCCAGAGCAATGTGTATTCGCTGCTGAGCACGAGCCACTTGTCGCCAGTGATGGGTTACGCGCTGGCCGCTCTGGTCACGATTGGTCTTGCCGCATCGTTTGCGATGACCCAGCGATCCAGTGAGAAGAGCGAGGCCGCATTTCTCAAGATGTTCATCGGTGCCCAAGCCGTGTTTCTGCTCGTGATCGTGGCAAATCAGCATCGCGGCATTCCATTGCCCGCTTTGGTCTTCGGAGTGATCTGCATGGCCACCTATGCACTCACGCAGCACACGGCGATGGGCCGCTACCTCTACGCCATCGGTGGCAATGCCGAGGCTGCAGTGGTGTCGGGCATTCCCGTGCAGCGCGTTGTGATGACGGCGTTTGGCATCATGGGCGGCATCGTCGCAGTCACCGGCTTTCTTCTCGCGTCCTACACCGGCAATTCCACCACCGACCTCGGCGAATGGATGGAACTCGACGCCGTGGCCGCGTGCGTCATCGGCGGAGTCAGCCTGCGCGGCGGACGCGGCAGCGTGGTCGGTGTGCTCTTCGGCGCACTGATCATGGCCTGCCTGATCAATGGCATGACGCTCCTTTCCGTCAGCCCGGAGTACAAACTCGTCGCCCGCGGTCTCGTGCTTCTCGCCGCCGTGTGGATGGACATGCGGGTGAATCGCTCATGAACCGCATCGCACTCGCTTGGCTCGCAACCGCCTCGTTTACCGTCGCAGGTGAATGGCCTCGCGAATTGAAAGCCTTCCACGGCACCACGCCGAAGATCGACGGCATTCTCTCGGCCCATGAATGGAAGGACGCGACGGCATTCGAGGGCGTGCAAGGCTGGACACCGCAGTTCTCGCCCACCACCGATCCGCGCGATCTCTCGCTCAAAGGTTGGGTGAAGTATGACGACAAGCGCCTCTACTTCGCCTTCGAAGTCACCGACGATGTGCTCTACGGCATCGCCACAGACCGCTGGTTGCCGGAGAAGAATCCCAAAGCCCACGAACTCACCCGCGAAGGCTGGCCGTGGTTTGGCGATGAGATGGAGCTGCTCGTTAACGCCTCCAATCAGTGGAAAGGCGACGAGAACGCCGCTGGCAACGGCTCCTCGTGGCAGATGGTTTGCAATCTCACCAAATCCCGCCTCGGCGGCGTCGGCGCTGGTGGTCTTCTCGAAGGCGAGCCGCGCTCTCATCCCGCCGCCTGGGAAACGTATCAGCGCTGGATCAAGACAGGCGCGATGGAGGCCGCCGCCAAAGTGAAGCCCGACAAAAGCGGCTACATCATCGAGTGGGCCGTCAGCTTCGATCCCTGTCTCGAAGCGAAGCCCGGCGTCTTCTTCAAACCGGGCAATACAGAAGTTCGAATGGGCCTGAACATCGCCGTCGGTGATCTCGATGAGAAACCCAGAGGCGAGGGTAGCTTCGGGAATTTCCACCACGAAGACTGGCTCGCCGGAGAGAGAAACAAGCGCACGAATTTGCGGCAGTGGGGAACTCTGGTGCTGATGCCATCAACGAGCGTGCATAACCCCTCCAAATCAGCGGGCCATTGAAACCCGTGCTAGACGCGGCGGCGTCCTTGGGAGTGCGTCCGTCAGGCGGACCGGCGATCTTCGGCTCCGATGCGCACATTAAGCGCGCGAATTGCACCGGGGGACTTCGCGGGGTGACCGGCTGAAGCCGGGGCCCCAACAGATTCCATTCCGGTCGGCAACGAGGGACCGTGCAACCTTCGGCTCCGCGACATCCTCACTTTTCGTCCCAGAGAAAATGCTCCATGCGGATCCGCGTGGCGAGGTCCTTGGCCTCGGTGGCGCGGTCGCCGGCAGTTTGCGCGAGGGTCTCGGCCATCTTCGCGGCGGCCTCCCACTGTTTTTGTGACTCGAGGATGTTCACGGCCCGGAAGCCGGCCCAGTAGAACCAGAAGAACTCGGCTGGATTCGCCGGGCCGGATGCGGCGTCGATGCCGGCGTTCACGATGTCGTAACATGCTTCGAGAGCTTCGGCGGTCCTGCCGCTGTCCTGCAGCGCCTGCGTGAGCAGCGCACCGATGCGTCCGCGCCACAGATAGGCGAGGCCGGGCTGGTTTTGCAGCTCGCGGGCGGCGGCTACGGCGGCATCGCTCTGCTTTGCGTCGGAGCGGCCCAGCACCAGTTGCAGTTCGATGCGCTGGCACTGCGCCTGAAGCCGCATGGTTTTGTCGAGGCTCTTGTCGGACAGCAGCGTGTCGATGATGGCCAGCGCTTCCTTTTCCTGGCCCATGCGGCGCTTCGCGAGCGCCTGCTGATAGCGCGCGCTCGCGGCCATGGGGCCGCCGTGCTCGGCGAGTTCGCCCCAGATTTGGATCGCCCGCTGCAGGCCCTCCGGCGTCATGAGTTCCATGGCTGCCTTGCCGGCGAAGAAGAGCGCGGCGTCGGCATACTCGGAGCCGGGGTGATCACTGGCGAGCAGCTCGAACTGGGTGCGGGCGTCCGGGAAGTCCTGCATTCGGTAGTAGGCCTCGCCGGTTTTCATGCGGATCTGGTCGGCCAGCGGCGAGGCGGGCCATGTTTTCAGAAAGGCAAGGCCGGCGTCTGCCACGCCACGCAGATTCTCCTCGGCCTCACGCAGCCAGACGGTGACGTAGTCGATGCGTTCGCGCGTGGCGGTGCCGATGCCTTTTTTCTGCATGGCCGCCTGCAGCGCCACGCCGGCGTCCTTTACGCGCGGCGGCACGTCGAGCAGCGCCAGCTCCGCGCGAGTGATTTGCGCCTCGGCCCATCGCGGGTGTTCGGGATTCGCACTGATGAATCTCTGGACCTCCACCTCGGCGGACGCGTCGCCTTTGGCGGCGAGTTGCAAGGCCCGGTCAAGCTCCAGGCTCGCCGCCGCGCTGCCGGCCGAGGCAAGCGGCACCGCTGCCGGCACGGTGTCACTCTTGGTTTGGGCGTTGGTTCCGGTGTCGCCTTTCCCGGACTGTGTCTTGGTGGTGTCGGCATCCGCCGTGCCGGCCACCTCGATCTTGGAGAGCAGAGCTTGATAAACTGCCATCTGTCCGGCCTTCACCGCTGTCACCGCCGCATTGTGCAGCGCGCGCCGGCGCTCGGGCAGCGTGGCCGCCTCGTCGGACGCGCGCTGGAAAGCAGCCAGCGCCGGCACGAGATCGCCGCGCGCGAAAAGGATGCCGCCGCTGATGAAATCGACGAGCGAGTCGCCGCCGCCGCCGTATTGCTGGCGCCATTCCTTCGCGAGGTCGAAGACGCGGGCGTCGGCGCGCAGCTCGCCGTTGAGCTTCATGGCGAGGCGCATGGCCTCGCTCTCATTGCGGTGGCCGGGGTGCAATTGCAGAAAAGCCTCGATCATGCCGAGTGCCTCGACCTTGCGGCCCGCTTCGTCGAGCCAGCGTGCGAGCCAGAACATCGCGTAGGCGCGCCGCTCCGGCGCCACGTCCTCTCCGACCCAAGCAGCGACCGCGAGCGGGATCTGCGCGCTGCCACGCAATGCCGAGCGGCAGCGGTTCAGCAGCTCAAACGCCTCGTGCCAGAATGCCGGGTCCCGCGCCTTGTCCAGGAATTGGACGAGCACCCGCAGAGCTTCGTCCGCTTTCTTCTGGGCAAGCATCGCCTCTGCTCCGAGCACGACCGCCGCGTCATGCACCGTGCCGTGGATGCCGGGCCTGGCGAGCAGTTCGCGCGTGACCTCCCCGGCCTTTGCGGCATCGCCGAGCTGCAGCAAACCGCGCGCACGGAGGAACTGCACCTCAGCCGACGGCGTGTTGTTCTCACGCGTGAGCCTCTGCAGCACCACGTCGCTGCGGCCGGCGACGAGTTCCAGCTCGCTTAAGAGCAGCCGCGCCTGGCTGGCGACGGCTGCGTCCTGGCTGCCACGCAGTTCCTTAAGCTCGGTGCGCGCAGCGCCCTCGCGGCCGTCCGCCATCAATGCGAAGGCCAGCGCCAGCCGCGCATGTTCCGCCAGCTCGCCCATCTCCCGCCATTTGCCGAAGGCTTCCACCGCGCCGTTGAGATCACCCAGCAGCACGAGCGCGTGGCCGGTCCAAAATGGCGCGTGATCGATCTTCGGCTCGCGGTCCAGCAGCTCCCTGGCCCGGATCCCATCTCGTGCGCGCACCCATGCCTCCACGGCGATGCCGGCGACCTCGCGCCGGTCTTTCGCCGTCAGGCCTTTGGTCTCCAGAAGCCTCCCGGCCTTCACCGCCGCCACCTGTGGCAGTCCGTCCCCCAGCGCCTTGCGCGCGTCGATGATCCCTTGGGCCGCCGTCGCGAGCGCCGGCGGATTTGTGTTCTTTGCATCTTTTGTCGCGGCACGGGCGGCGCACAGGCACGCGGCCACCGCGAGAGAACATCCCGCTGAAAGTCGAGCCGCGCGCAATGGTCCGGTGAGCATGAGCGCGCCATCGTAGGTCAACCGCGCAAGGGCATCAACGCGGATGTTCCTTCAGCCGGGCAGCTTGAATGCACCCGCGTAATGGGCCACGCCGATGGAGCCGTCCTTGAGCCAGTCGATCAGTTCGCCGCCAGTCTGCCGGTCGATGTAGCGCTCGGAGACGGCGATGCAGCCCAGCGAGCGGCCGCAGATCGTCGTGTCAGTGCCTGCTTCGTTGTCAGACACGTATTCTGCACCGTGCAGATAGATGGCACGGGCAAGCATGTTCGAGTTCGTGGGAGAGAGGCCGTTGAGCTTCACCGCCTGGCCCACGGTGCCGGATGTGAAGTGCACCCCGGTCTTGATCACTCCCAGGCTGCTGCAGAACGAGTTCGGGACGTTGGAGACTTCGCGCGTGCGTCCGTCATGGGGCGATCCGTTTTTGCCGCCGCTGCCGTGGGCGCACTTGTACTTGTAAAGCTTGTTCGCCGAGATGCTGTAAACGAAGAGGCGGGGAAACTTCGAATTGATCGAGTAATCGACCTCGAAAATCCAGTTGCAACCCGAGCCAAGATTCTGGCGTGCAGCGAATGCGCGGGCGACCTCGTCGGGGGTGTTCGGCCCCGGTGCGGCAGCTGCCGCCGCGAGAGCACGCGCAGACGGCTTCTTCGCCGCCTTCAATGCGACCGCGCCCAGGACCCCGGCTGCATCAGGCTTTGCAAGACCGCCGGCGATCGTCTTCAACACGGCCTTCACCTTCGGCGCGCCTTTCCGCAGCACCGACCAGTACCGCGCGCCGCCCAGCCACGGGCTGGCTTCCGAGGCGATCACGCCATCGGCCTTCACCCACCGCTGCAAGATGACCGCCGCCGCGCGGATGTTGAAGAATGGATCCTTCAGCCCCTCCGTGGTGGCGGCCTTCATCTCCGCGGTGATCGCATCGCTGCGCGCAAACTTCGCGTAGGCGCGCACGGAGCTGTAGCTCAACTGGAAGAGGCCGGTCGAGATCACGCCTTCCAGGTCGCCCTTCTCCTTGAACGTCTGCTTCGGATCGAAGCCCGACTCCGGCTTCGCGATGGCTGTCATCAGATGCACCCATGACTCCAAGGTGCCGTCGATGCGGAAGTCGGGCGCATCGGCGGGCATCAGTTTGTCCAGCCCATTGGCCTTGATCTCGGCGAGGGCAAAGTCGGTCCATTCTTGTTTTGGGAACAGCGATTTCATTTTTCGGGATTGGTTTGTTGTTTGGTTGAACGACGGCGGTGGTCACCGTCGCGTGCCGCGGATGCTACACGCCTGCGTGCCAGCCGACAAGGCCGTCAACCTGCCACCCTCATCCATGCTCGATTCCGCAAGCAAGGAGACGGGACAGATGCCGGCCCGTGGCGCTCTGCGCATTCCGCGCGACATCTTCGGGAGCGCCCTGTGCGACGATGCGGCCGCCTTCACTGCCGCCGCCGGGGCCGAGGTCGATGATCCAGTCGGCGCATTTGATGACGTCGAGATTGTGCTCGATGACGATGAGCGTGTTCCCGGCATCGCGAAGGCGCATGAGGACGACGAGGAGAGACTGGATGTCGGCGAAGTGCAGGCCGGTGGTGGGTTCGTCGAGAACGAAGAGCGTGCGGCCGGTGGCACGCTTGCCGAGTTCAGCGGCGAGTTTCACGCGCTGCGCCTCGCCGCCGGAGAGCGATGCGCCGGACTGGCCTAGTTTGAGATAGCCAAGGCCGGTGTCTTCAAGCGCGCGGAGCTTGGGGTGGATGGCTGTGTTTTTTTCAAAGAAGCGCGCGGCTTCGCCGATGGTCATCTCGAGCACCTCGGCGATGTTGCGGCCCTTGAAGGCGATCTCGAGCGTCTCGGCATTGTAGCGCCGGCCTTTGCACTGCTCGCACGTCACATAAACGTCGGCGAGGAAGTGCATGTCGATCTTGATGACGCCGTCGCCCTCGCACTTTTCGCAGCGGCCGCCGCTGACGTTGAAGCTGAAGCGGCCCGCATCGTAGCCGCGCACGCGGGAGAGCGGGAGCTGAGCGAAGAGTTCGCGGATGGGACCGAATGCTCCGGTGAATGTGGCCGGATTCGAGCGCGGGCTGCGGCCGATGGGCGACTGGTCGATGACGACGACTTTGTCGATGCCGTTGATGCCCGTGATCCCGTCGTGTCTTCCCGGCTCGTCCTTGGCGCCGTAGAAATGCCGCATGAGCGCGCGCATGAGAATGTCATCGACCAGCGTGGACTTCCCGCTGCCGGAAGGCCCCGTGACGCATGTGAAGCAGCCGAGGGGAAAGGCGGCGGTGACGTTTTTCAGATTGTGCTCGCACGCCTCGTGGACGGTGAGCCACGCTGCATCAGTCGTAGGCTGGGTGTGTTCCGCGCCCTTCGCTTCCGACGTCATCTCCAGTCCACCTGCGGAATCGCCCGGCTGACCGGATGCTTTGTTGCGTTCGTTCGCCGCAGGAGACGAGCGGGCCAAAGCCACACTCATCCTACGTTCGCTTGGCGCGACGCGCTGCTTCGGCACGGCGATTTTCTGGCGGCCGGACAAAAAGTCGCCGGTGAGCGAGCGCTCGTTGGTCATGATCGCGGCGGGCGCGCCTTCGGCGATGATCGCGCCGCCGTGCGGCCCCGCGCCGCGGCCCATCTCGATCAAATGATCCGCGGCGCGCATCATCGCCTCGTCGTGCTCGACGATGAGCACCGTGTTTCCGAGGTCGCGCAGCCGGTGGAGGGTGCCGATGAGCTTTTCGTTGTCGGCAGGATGAAGGCCGATGCTTGGCTCGTCGAGCACGTAGAGCACACCGGCGAGTCCGGCGCCGATCTGCGTGGCGAGGCGGATGCGCTGCATCTCGCCGCCGCTGAGCGTGCCGCTCTCGCGATTGAGCGCCAGGTAGCCGAGGCCCACTTCATCGAGAAACTCCATGCGCTTTACGATTTCGTTCTGCAGCTCGCCGCAGTAGCCGCGCTGGTGCTCGGTGAGCCGCAGGGCGCGCATCCACGCGAGCGCGGAGTGGATGGGGAGGGTGGAGAGGTCGTGGATGTTCAGTTGGTCGGATGCGGTCGACTTGTCCGACTGGTCGGACTCCAGCACCACCGCCAATGAAAGCGCACGCAGGCGCTTCCCGCCGCACGCCTTGCACGGCTTCGGATTCATGAAGCGCGTGAGCGCGGAGCGCAGCGTGTCGCTGCCGGCGCTGACGTAGAGGCGCTCGATTTCGGGGATGAGACCCTCGAAGGGCTTTGGCGGGCTGGTTTCGTCAATCACGAAGCCTTGCGCGCCCGTGCCGTTGAATAGCGCGTCTTTGAACTCCCGCGGCAGCGACTTGAAGGGCGCGCCGGTGTCGGCGCGGAAATGCGTGGCGAGCAGTTCGATCCAGCGCTTCGTCAGCGCCTTGAGCGCCGGCTGCGCGGCCCACCATGTTTTGATCGCGCCGTCGGCGATGGACTTGTCATCGTCCGGCACGATGAGGCCCGCGTCCGCCGCCATCTCCGCACCCACGCCCTGGCACTCGGGGCACGCGCCGAGATGCGTGTTGAAGGAGAAGTGCTGCGGCGTAAGCTTCTCCAACACGAAGCCGGTGCGCGGGTTCGCGAACGCGGTGGTGAAGCTGAGCAGCTCCTGCGTCTCGTCCTGTCCGACGAGAAACTCGATGAGCCGCGGATTCCACTTCAGTGCGGTCTCGATGGAGTCCATCAGCCGGGGCTTCACGCCCTCGCGCACGACGAGGCGGTCCACGACGACCTCGACGGTGTGCGGCTCGCTGCGTGCAGGTTTGAGCGTGTCGTCGAGTTCAAGAATCTCGCCGTCGATGCGCGCGCGCACGAAGCCCTGGCGGCGCAATTTTTCCAGCAGGCCGCGCCAGTCGCCCTTCTCTTCCTGCACGACGGGAGCGAGGACGATGACGCGGGTGCCTTCCGCGAGCGCGAGAATGCGCGCGCCGATTTCCTCGGGCGTGTTTTTCACCAGCACCTCGCCCGTTTCCGGATCGTGCGGCCGGCCGGCGACGGCGTAGAGCACGCGCAGGTAATCGTAGATCTCGGTGACCGTGGCGATGGTCGAGCGCGGATTCGGCGCGCTGTGCCGCTGCTCGATGGCGACGGCGGGAGACAACCCCTCGATGAAATCCACGTCGGGCTTTTCAAGCTGGCCGAGAAACTGCCGCGCGTAGGCCGAGAGGCTCTGCACGTAGCGGCGCTGCCCTTCGGCGTAGAGCGTGTCGAACGCCAGCGATGACTTCCCGCTGCCGCTCACACCGGTGAGCACGACCATGCGGCCGCGCGGGATGTCCACGTCGATGTTTTTCAGATTGTGCTGCCGGGCGCCCCGCACCCGGATGAAGTCCTGCGCCATGAGCGGGGACAGAAGACGCGAAGATGGAAGACACAAGATGCAAATTCGCGCATGCCCCAGGCTATGAGCCGCCGCCGGCCGCGTCCAGCGCGAACTGTTTTGCAAAGTAGGTCAATATCATGTCGGCGCCTGCGCGACGAATGCCGAGCAACGACTCGCGGATGATCTTCGCTTCATCGAGCCAGCCGGCGGCGGCGGCTGATTTGATCATGAGGTACTCGCCGCTCACCTGATAGGCCGCGATCGGCAGCGGCGTCGCGGCACGGAGCCTCGTGATGATGTCGAGGTAGGGTCCCGCCGGCTTCACCATGAGCATGTCTGCTCCTTCCGCCTCGTCGAGCCGGGCTTCGCGCACGGCTTCGCGCGCATTGGCCGGGTCCATTTGATAGGTCTTCTTGTCGCCCGACTTTGGAGCGGAGTCCAGCGCGCCGCGGAAGGGGCCGTAGTACGCCGATGCGTACTTCGCCGTGTAGGAGAGGATGCTTACGCCGTCGTGCCCGGCGCGGTCGAGCGCCGCGCGCAGTGCGGCCACCCGGCCGTCCATCATGTCGCTGGGGGCCACGACATCCGCGCCTGCCCTCGCATGGCAGAGCGCCTGCCTGCAGAGGACTTCCACGGTTTCGTCATTCAGAATGCGGCCGTCTTTTGCCACGAGGCCGTCGTGTCCGTCGCTGTTGTAGGGATCGAGCGCCACGTCGGTGATGACCGTGAGGCCCGGGTGCGCCTTCTTCAGCGCTTTGATGGCGCGCGGAATGAGACCCTTCGGATTGAAGCACTCGCGTGCGTCCGGTGTCTTGAGCTTGTCCGGGATGCGGGGGAAGATCACCACCGCCGGGATGCCCAGCGCGTGGGCCTCGCCGGCTTCCTTCACGAGCCCGTCGATGCTCCAGCGTACGCAACCGGGCAGGGACTCGATGGGCGTGTTCTCCCCTCCTTCCTGAAGAAAGAGCGGATAGATCAAGTGCCCGGGCGTCAGCCCGGTCTCGCGCACGAGATCACGGATGGCGGGTGACTTGCGGTTGCGGCGGGGACGGACGGGCAGGTTCATGGGGCAGGGGGGGCTGGTGGAGAGTCCGCCATGTTTCATCATTCACGGGCCACTTTCCAGACCGATCGTACGGCATGTGACGGAGTGAATGCCGATCGTGATGGATTCCCATGGCCCCGTGAGCCTTGACGACTTGGCCCCGACCCCGCATTCTAGACCGCGCTCCGCGCATCGCGGACGAACGCCGCCACTCATCATGCTCCGCCATCCCTCATTCCTCCGGACTGCTCTTCATCACGCTGCTCTGTGGGCGGTCTGCATCTCCGGTCTCAGGGGCGAGGAGGAGGTGCCTTCGGGCAAGGTTGCCTTGAAAGCCGAACCGGTGATCGAGGTGCCGACCGGTGGCGCTGCTTCGGCCGAGATGCCGGTGCCCGCGCCGCGGAAAGACCTGGTCGGATCATGGAAAACGCAGAGCAACGCCCGGATACTGACGTTGAGCATTCCGGCCCCGCGCGGCCAGATCGTGGACCGGCACGGCGTGTCCTTCGCGCAGAACCGCGTGGTGCAGTATCTCGCGTTGAATTTCCCAAATTTCGAACCGGCCACTCCGGAGAAGGTGCTGGACTTTGCGCACACGAAGATAGCCGCTGCGAACCGCCTGCTCGGCAAGTCCTGGACGCTGCCGGACGAGGCCCTGCTGCGGCACTATCAGAACCGCCGCTGGATGCCGCTGGTCTTCTCGATCTCCGGCGGCTTGAACGAGGAACTCAGCCAGGCCGAGCAGGACAAGGTCAAGCCGCTCCTCGGCAACGGACTCTTCCTCCAGGCCGCCTACCTGCGGCACTACCCGAAGGAAGACACCGCGTGCCACATCGTCGGCTACGCGGGGAAGCTCCGCCCGCTGCCGGTCGCGCCCATTCAGGACGGCGATCCCATCTTTGAGGAACTCGACGGCCGGGAAGGTCTCGAAGCCAGCTTCAACTCCGACCTCACCGGCACGCCGGGCTTGAAGAGCATCCTCTTCAGCCCCGAGGGCAAACAGCTTTCCGAGGAAATGCTCCGCAGGCCGGTGCCCGGCCACAACGTCGTCACCACGCTCGACTACAACTTCCAAAAGTACGCCGAGAACGCGCTCGTCAAACACGCGCGGAACGGCGGCGCCATGGTGGTGATGGACGTGCGCAGTGGCGACGTGCTGGCCATGGCTTCCAATCCGGGATACAACCTCAATGACTTCATCCCCGGCATCACGCAGGAGAAGCTCGCCGCGCTCAACAATGATCCGCGCCTGCCCCGCTTCCCGCGTACCTTCCTCGCCGAGTATCCGCCGGCTTCCACCTTCAAGGTCATCGTCGCTCTGGCCGGCCTCGAGAGCGGGGCGATCACCCCGCGCACCTCGTTCGACTGCGATGCCAGCTTCACCATCGGCAAGACCGTCATGCACAACTGGGCGAAGGAAGGCGAAGGCTCCATGAACGTCGTCTCCGCCATCAAGCGCTCGTGCAACACATGGTTCTACCAGGCCGGCCTGCAAATCGGTGCGGATGCACTCACCAGCATGGCGGCCCGCATGGGCTTCGGCGAGAAGACCGGCCTGCCGCTCAAAGGCGAAGAGGCCGGCCTGCTGCCCACCAATGCCTACATGCTCCACCGCTACGGCTACAAAATCCCCAGCGGCGAACTCGCGAACATGTCCATCGGCCAGGGACGCGTGCTGGCCACGCCCATCCAGGTCTGCCAGGCGATGGCGGCTGTGGCCGACGGCCTGAACCTCCCTCAAGTGCGCCTCGTCAAGCAGGTCCAGGATCTCAATGACAACGTCGTCAAAGCCTTCCCCATTCAGACGCGCAAACGCATCGACCTCAAGCCCGCCGCGCGTGACACCGTCGTCAAGGGCATGATCGCCGTCGTTTCCGGCGACAACGGCACCGGCGCGCGCGCAGGCATCAAGCACGCCCAGGTGGCCGGCAAGACCGGGACTGCGCAGTGGAAGCCCAACGAGCGGCGGAACCTCGCCTGGTTCACCGGCTTCGTGCCGGCGAACAATCCCGTCTATGCCTTCTGCGTGGTCTATGAAGGCTCCCCTGGAGAAGAGATCAGCGGCGGCAAGAAAGCCGCGCCCATCGTCAACGAGGTGCTGACGAAGATATATGACAACGCCTCGCCCGAGGATCCCTTTGTGCTGGCCGCCAAGACCGCAGCCCCGAAGGCCCTGCGCGTGGACGATGAAGACGAAACCGATGAAGACGTCGAGTCCGCCCCCAAGGCGAAAAAGGTGAAGGAAGAAACGCCCAAGCCGCAGCCGCCACCGCCAGAGGAACCCAAGGGGGTCAAAGGCTTCTTCCGCAGATTGTTCGGCAGGTGATCTTCTCCGGGCAGCCGTCGCTGTCCATGCTTGCGAAACGTCCGCTGTTTGCCGCCGCCCGCTCATGCAAGTTCTGCTCGCCACCCTTTGCGACTCCGCCGCCGACTACCAGGGGAAGCTTTCCTTGCTCGGCGCGTTCGACACGCTTTGCGCGCGCGAGCTTCCCGTCATACATCCTCAGTGCGCGCTCGCCCTTCGCATCTGCTACGATCCGGCCGATGTGGGCGGCCACCGCGTGACCATCCGCTGTCTCGATCCGGACGATGCCGGGTGCCTGCCTCCCTTCGATCAGGTCATCGACGTTGCCTTTCCCAGCGCCTTCATCCCCTTCGTCACGCGCAACATCGTGCTGAATCTGCAGCGCGTGAAATTTGAGAAGCCCGGCCTCTACCGCTTCGTCGTTGAAAGCGACGGGCGGGAGATCGTCACCATCCCGCTCCGCGTCACCCTTTTCGATGAAACCCGCTCCGCCACCGGTCCCGGCGGCTAGCAGCGATCCACGGAACCCCGCATTCACACAACAGACATGGCTCCCGCCGAAGCACCCACCACCCGCGGCACGCCCGTGAGGCAGATATCCGTCTTCATGCACAATCGCGTCGGCGCGCTTATGTCGCTGGTGAAGATGCTGCACGACAGCAGGATCGAAGTCCTCGGTCTCAGCGTGCAGGAGTCCACTGAGCTGACCATCGCCCGCTTCGTCGTGAGCGATCCCGACACGGTCGAGACGCTCTTCATGGAAAAAGGCATTCCCTTCGACTCCACATGCGTGCTCACCGTCGTCGAATTGCGACCGCTCGAGGGCACGCTTGTGCATTGTCTGGCAGCCCTTCTCGCCGCCGAGATCAACATCCATGTCAGCTACCCTCTCCTTGCGCGGCCCGGGAACTACCCGCTCCTCGCCCTCTATCTCGACGAGCCTGACCTCGCCGGCGAGGCCCTGTCCAATGCCGGATTCCGCGTGCTTCTCCAGGAAGACCTAAGCCGCTGAGGCATCGGCTACAGCACCCGTGTCCCGGTTTCCATCCCGTGACCGCGCAGCAGGCTGCGCGCCTCCATCCGTCGGCCGCCTTCGATCTGCACCTCGGTGAGTTCGAGCAGCCCGTCGCCGCATGAGACGACGAGTCCGGTCTTCGCGTCCGCGGCCACGATGGTGCCGCCTGCGGCGCATGCCGCGCCGTGCGGCACCACGCGGGCTGCGTGGATTTTCAAATGCCGCGTCTTCCCGTCTGCCTGCGGCAGCAGGCAAAACGTTCCGGGCCACGGATTGCAGGCGCGGATGGTGCGCTCGATTTCCATTGCGCCGCGGCTCCAGTCGATGTGGCCGTCTTCGCGCGTGAGCTTCCCGACGTGCGTGGCGCGCGCGTGATCTTGCGGCATGCGCGGGGGCGCGCCGGAGGCGATGAGATCGAGCGCGCGCTCGACCGCATCAGGCGCGACGGCCGCAAGCTTGTCGTGCAGCGAGCCGCCGGTCTCTTCCGGTGCGATGGGGATGCGTGAGGTGAGCAGGATGTCACCGGTGTCGAGACCTTCATCCATGAACATGATGGTCACGCCGGTCTCGGCGTCCCCCGCGCGGATCGCCGCCTGCACTGGCGCGGCGCCGCGATGCAGAGGCAGCAGCGACGTGTGGACATTGATGCAGCCGTGCGCCGGCACATCGAGCACCGCACGAGGAAGAATCTGGCCGTAGGCGATGACGACGGCAACGTCCGGCTTCAGCGCGGCGAGTTCACCGGCCGCGTGGCGGATCCTCTCCGGCTGCATGACAGGCACGCCGGCAGCCTCCGCCGTAACCTTGATCCGCGGCGGTGTGAGCACCTGCCTGCGCCCCACCGGCTTGTCCGGCTGCGTGACGACGGCGATGATCTCGTGCTTCCCAGAACGCAAAAGCCGCTCAAGTGAAGGCACGCCGATGTCGCCGGTGCCGATGAAGAGAATTCTCATGCGCGCCTGTTTCCGCGATCACGATCATGCCGGCGGTTCAACGTCATCGACTGCAGCGTCCTGATGCGGCATCGTGCGGTCATACCACCAGCTTCGCGATGTCCTGCCAGGCGGGCAGTTTCATCACGCCATGAAGAATGTCGTAGAGCACCTTGGCCGGCGGCTGGCTGGCATCGATGTCTGTGATGAGTCCCTTGTAGTGGTCGAGGATCGGTTTGGTCTCCTCCTCGTACGTCTGAAAGCGCTTGTAAATCACCGCATCACTCGCGTCGTCAAAGCGATTGTCCTTGAGTGCGCGCTTCCGCAGGCGGCGTGCCAGCTCGGTGCGGTCGGGGCATGAGAGGTGGAACACTTGAAGCACGTCGATGTCGCCCTCCATGTACTGCGCCTGCTCGACATTGCGCGGGATACCGTCGAGCACGAGGAAGTCGATCTCCGGTTTGAAGGCGTGCGCCTCCACGCGCTGCTGGATGTTTGCCCGCCAGAGCTGCACGGTGAGGTCATCCGGCACCAGCTCGCCGCGGCTCGAATACTCCACGAATTTCTGGCCCAGCGCCGTGCGTGTATCGAGCGAGCGAAACACATCGCCGCATGCGAGGTGATGGAAGCGGGGCACGGAACCGAGCACTTTCCCTTGCGTGCCTTTCCCGCTGCCGGGAGCACCGAGGATGAGAAGCGTGCGGAACTTGGGGTATTTTTTTGTGTCGGACATGACCCTGGGAGTTTGCACAGAAACAAAAACGCCTCAAGCGGCGCGCTGAGTGATCTTGCTTTCGAGGAAGGCCTGCACGGCCGGCCACGCCTCGTCGAACGCGAGCGCGGCCAGATCGCCGTCAGGCGCGCGGAGGACGCTGACACCTTCGTTTCTCGGCGCCCAGGTGGCGGGATCAGTGGGGCCAAAGAAAAGCAGGCACGGCGTGCCGCAGGCCGCGGCGAGGTGCGAGATGCCACTGTCGTGGCCGATGAACGCGCGGCAGCCGGCGAGATGACGCGCCAGTTCCGGCAGCGGCACGGCGTCGAAGTGCCGCACGTTCAGGCCCGCCCATGCGGACCTGATCCCGTCCGTCGTGCCTCGCTCCTGCTCGGCCTCTCCGGTGATCAGCCCGAGCCTCGCGGACGGAAATGCGGATGCGATCTCGCGACCCAGTCGGCTCCAGCCTGCAACGAGCCAGTTCTTCCGAGTCGATCCGCTGCCGGGGTGGATGCCGATGAGAGGTGCGTCCGATGCGTCGGACACGGGGACGGGCGTCAGGCGTGGCAAGGGATCGTCCAGAAACATCGCCAGCCTTTGCAGCGGCCGTGCGAGCTGCTCCGCGGCATGGCCCATGCCGTCTTCGACGCGGTGCGAGGCTTCGACGAACGTCCGCACGCCCACGCGGTCCATGCTGGAGCGGAAAAAACCGTCCGGATCGTACAGGTAGCTTACCACGACATTGAAACTCCGCAGGTAGCCGGCCAGCGACTCGTCGATCTTTGCACTCTTCGCAAACAGCGGCGCCATGGTCCGGTGCTCCAGTGATCGGACCGAATCTGCTATGCCTGCCGTCATCGCGAGATCCATGATGCCCGGATAGCCGAGCACTTCGAGATGACAGCCGGCGACCGACTCGCGGAGCAAACGAATGGCCGGCAGCGTCAGGATAAAGTCACCAATGGCACCGCCGCGGATGACGAGGATGCGCGGACGGGAAGGCAGCGGGTCTCTGGTGCCCGACTCCGCTTTCCTGGCGTCACCCGTCGAGCTGCGTATGCCGAGAGGGGCTGCCGGGTCTTCGTCGTTCTCAGTTTCCATGTGCTTGTTCGCGCGTCGCTCCATCGGTTTGATCCTCTCGCCGGCCTGTGACGAGATCACCGGCCGGCTGGTAGAACTACATCTGGAAGCCGTAGAATCATTCACCATCTGATTGCCACCATGGATCGCATTCTTCTCTTCACGCTGCTGACAGTCACGCAACTCCACGCGCAGGGGATCTCCATTTACACCACCGTCACACAGGAAGCGCGTGAGATTACGGGCTCGTCGCTGGCGCAGCCGTTGTCGCCGGAGCAATGGAAGAGCACGGTGAGTGACCGGCGCGCGAAGTGGCTGGAGATGCTGGGTTTGAATCCGCTGCCGGAACGCACGCCGTTGGAGGCGACGGTGACGGGCACGTTGGAGCGCGGTGATTATGTGGTGGAGAAGATTCACTTTCAGATTCTGCCCGATGCACATGTGGCGGGGAACTTGTATCGACCGGCAAAGGTGAGCGGCAAGCTGCCCGCCGTGCTGTATTTGTGCGGACACACAAAGGGCAAAGTGAATGCGCCGTATCAGGCGAATCCGCGATGGTTTGGGCAGCATGGCTATGTCGCGCTGGTGCTTGATCCGGTGCAGCTCGGCGAGTGCCAGGGCATGCATCACGGCACCTATCGCGATGGTCGCTTCGACTGGCCGAGCCGCGGCTACACGCCTGCGGGCACCGAGGTGTGGAATGCGATGCGTGCGCTCGACTACTTGCAGAGCCGCAGCGATGTCGATGCGGAGAAGATGGGCGTCACAGGTCTCAGTGGCGGCGGTGCGATGTCGTGGTTCCTCGGCGCGGCGGACGAGCGCGTGAAGTGCGTGGTGCCGGTTTGCCAGAGCGGCAGCATCGAGCGCATGGCGGTGGATCGCGCGACGGACGGACACTGCGACTGCGCGTTCTGGATCAACTACTACCGCTGGTGCTGGCCGGACATCGGCGCGCTCATCGCACCGCGCGCATTCCTGATCGCGTCAGGCAGCGAGGATGTGCTGTGGCGGCCTGCGGGCTATCGCGATGTGGCGCATCGCATCCGTCATCAATACGACGCGCTCGGCGTGCCGAAGAACTTTGATCTCGTCGAGGACCTCTCGCCGCATGGCTACACGCCGAAGCTGCGGCAGGCGATCTTCACCTTCTTCAATTCGCATCTGAAAAACGATCCCACACCCGTGCAGGATGATGTGACGGACTTCGTCGAGCCCGAGGAGAAATTGCTCGTCTTCGGCGGCAAGCTGCCGAAGGACGACACGATGATGCAGATGGACGCGCGTCTCGTGAAGGCCGCCGACGTGCAACTGCCCGCAAGCGAAACGCAGTGGCAGTCGCATCAAACGCAGGCGCTCGCCCAGCTCCGCGCGACCACCTTCCGCAATCTGCCCGCTGATCCCGCACCACGCTTGCGCGACAAGCTCGCCGACGGTGGCACGAAGGAAGGCGACGTTTTCGGCACGCGCATCTTCGACACGAGCGATGGTCTCACGCTTGCCGTGAAGACACGCCATTTCGCCAATAACACGAACGCCGTGCCCACGATTGTCTGCGCTGTTCAACCGGATGCGAAGAGCACGTTTAGCGGTGGAGGCTCTTCGCGTCCAAGTCTCGCGCCGGAGTTCGCCAATGCCACGGTCGAAGTGCGGAACACGGGCGTCACATCGGTTGGCCCAGGTTATCTCTGGACCTTGCATCGCGTGTATCCGCTGCTTGGCCACAGCCTGCCCGAGCGACAAGTCGCCGATCTGCTCGCTGGCACCGCCTTGATGCGACAAGAACCTGCTACGGGTGCCACGATCTTGTATGGCAAAGGCGAGACTGCAGCCATCGCGATCTATGCAGCGCTGCTCGATCCCAAGGTGACCGAACTCATTCTCGACAATCCGCCGGAGACGCACACGAAGCCTGAAACCGCCGAGTTCCTCGGCATCCTGCGCATTGGCGATCTGCCACAAAACCTCGCGCTGCTGTATCCGCGACCGATCACGTTCATTGGCAATGTGCCGCCTGCCTTCGAGTGGACGAAGAAGGCGTATGAAGCGCTCGGCAAAGATGATCGCATTCGAGTCATCAAGAGCACGCGCGACTGGAAGCCGCAGGCAAAGTAGTCATGAGCTTCAGCTCGTGACCGCGTTGAAGGCTGAAGGCGAAACGCATTGGCATGAGGAGCTGTGACGGGCTAAAGCCCATCACTACTTTGGTCACACCGTTGTAAGCTGAGCACTCTCATGGACCGTTCTTCTTCGCACTCCATGACTCTCGCTCGCCTCTCGTCCCTCCTGCTAGCTTCGGTGCTGGCAGCCACGTCCACCTTCGCTGCCGATGAACCACCGGCGCCGCCACCTCCACCTGTGGCGTTCATTGATACCAGCTTCGAGAACGCCTCGCCGCTCTGGTATGAATTCGCCGGGGACAGCACGGTGATGGTGAATCTGCTTTATGATCACGAGCGCAACTCGCCGAACCGTGCGGCGGGTCATTTTCATTTCCGCATCCAGGCAGAGAAGGGAAAGAAGCTCACGCTGGATTTCAAGAACCTCGACAACGTGTGGAACGGCAAGCCCGGCTCGGTGGCGAAGGAGATCAAGCAAGTGGTCATCTCGCAGGATGGTAAAACGTGGACACCCGTGCCAACGGAGTCGCCGGAAGAAGGACGTGTGCGTGTGACGCTTGAGATGCCGGGCACGTCGCTCTTTGTCGCACGTGCGGAGCCGTATCGCGTGTCGGATTTGAATCGCTTCATGAGCGAGATCAAAACGAACCCGCTGGTGAAGATCAGCGCCATCGGCAAGACGGTGCAGGGGCGCGACATCGAGATCATTCGCGTGGGCAACGACGATGCGCCGAACCATGTCTTCATTCGCGCACGCGCTCATGCTTGGGAGCCCGTAGGCAACTGGGTCACGGAAGGTCTCGTGCGTCGTCTGCTCAAAGGCGATGCGGAAGCGAAGCAGTTCCTCGCGCTCTACAACGTCTGCATCCTGCCGATGGCGAACAAAGACGGCGTCGAGCGTGGTGGCACGCGTTTCAACAGCCAGGGCTGGGATTTGAACCGCAAGTGGGACAAGCCCGCTGATCCGCTCTACTCGCCGGAGAATGCCGCGCTCGAGAAATGGCTGGAGAGCGAGATCAAAGCCGGGCGTCGTCCAACCTTCGCGATGGACTTGCACAACGACGGCAACGGCATGTTGCACATCAGCCGGCCTGATATTCCCGACATTGAGGCCTATCTCGCGCGCATGGCGCATTTCGAGCAATGCCTGCGTGATCACACCTGGTTCACCGTTGGCTCCACGAAGCCCACGTTCCACAATCCGGGCACGCTCGGCGAAGGATGGTTCCAGCGCTTCGGCATCGATGCAGTCATCCTTGAGTTCAACTGCAACTACATCGAAGGCATCAAGGAGCCAGCGCTCGGCAAGCACTGGATGACCTTCGGCGAAGGCCTCGTGAAGGCCTTCGATGCTTACTTCGCCAAGGTCGGCAAAAAGTAGTCATGAGGTTCGCTTCGCGGCTTCGCAGCAGCTCGTGACCACAGCCAAAGCTCAAGACGTCTCGCATTTTACTCATGAACCGTCGCACCTTTGTCTCATCGACTCTCGCTCTCAGCACATCGCTCGCTCTCGCGGATGATGTAAAACGTCCGGCCTTCCACGCCATCGCATGTGAGGGCACTTATCCCAGGCACCTCCAAGGATTCTGCACGAATGACCGCGACGCCATCTTCTGGTGCTTCACGACGACGCTGGTGAAGACGGACACCGAAGGCCGCGTGCTGAAGCAAGTGTCAGTTGCGAGTCATCACGGTGATCTGTGTTACAAAGATGGTCGCGTCTATGTCGCGGTGAACCTCGGCAAGTTCAATGAACCTGCGGGCAAAGAAGATTCGTGGGTGTATGTCTATGACGCGGAGACGCTCGCGGAGGTCGCGCGGCACCAGGTGCCGGAACTCGTGCATGGCGCGGGCGGCATGGCGTATCACGATGGCAAGTTCATCATCATCGGCGGCCTGCCGCCCGGCGTGAACGAGAACTACGTCTATGAATACGACGAGACCTTCCGCTTCCAGAAGCGCCACGTGCTCGCCAGCGGTTACACGCTCATGGGCATTCAGACCGTGACGCACGCCGATGGCGCGTGGTGGTTCGGCTGCTATGGCAAGCCCGCTGTGCTGCTGCGTTCGGATGAGAAGTTCCAGTTCACTGGCAAATGGGAGTTCAATGCTTCCGTTGGCATCGCGCCGATCAGCGGTGGTCGTTTTCTCATCGCGCAGAACACTTCGGTAAAGGGCGCGGATGGCAAAACCAATAGCAACACGGCCCGGGTGGTCGTGGCCCGCCCTGATGAGAAAGCCGGCCTTGTGATCGAAAAGCCCTGAGCGCTCTACCACCGGTTACAGGCTATCGTGAGCCTACTTCTCCATCACGAGTCGCCCCTCTTTCAGAATCGCTGGGGCAGCGGATGCGGTCCATTTGCCGTTCTCCTTTTTGATGTTTCTCGCCACCATCAGCCGGGGTTCACCACCGGGACCTTTCGGCAGGGCAAAGGCACCGACGGAGATGTCCACTTCATGGTGGGTGAGCAGTTTGAGGTCGGGAGCGCACTGGTAGGTCCGCTCTTTGCTGTAGGTGCCGAGCCAGAAGTTTCCGTGGGCAAAGGTGAGGGTCTGGATGCCATAGGTTGTTAGGCCGGGAACCTTGATCTTCTCGACGGCAACGAAGTCGGGCGTGAACTTGTGCACCCAGTTGAACGGCTGCGTGCTGTCCTTGGGCTTGCCCTCTCCGACATAGAAGAAGCCGTTCGCATAGGTGATGCCGTCGATTCCATCTTCGAAGGAGAAGTTGATCGGAAACTCCCCGGCAGGCTGGAGGTTCTCACACGAATAGACGTTGATAAAGACGCCGCGTCTTTCCTTCGTCCGGTTCTGCGTCGCGACATAGACCTTGCCGTCATGAACGCAGCAATCGCCGTGATGCGGATCGACCGCTCGCTCGGCCACGACACGTCCAGTGAAGTCTGTCTTCACGAGGTTCGTGAACATCGACCAGTAAATGAACTTGCCATCGGAGTCGAATCCCTGGAGATGCCCGCTGGCCTCGCCCTGGCAGATGATGGACTCCGTCGCGATGCTGGGCATGGTGCCGATCACGAACGCGAGAAGAGTTGGAAGAAGGAACTTCATAGGCTGTAGAATGACGGCAGTAGAACCGAAATACAGAATGAGGGCAGCATTGCAGTTATTCTACTGCCCCCATTCTACTGCCTAATTTTTCATCACGGCGCGGCTCGCAGGCCTTGCAGCAGCTCCAAAGCCTTCGCGGTGATTTTGACCGAGGCCTCACGCTCGACGCGATTGGTGCCGAGCCAGGTTTCATAGCCTCCGAGGTCGTGCTGTGTTGGCGTGGGGAGATAGCCGTTGGCACCGTTGGCAAGTTCGATGGTGAAGGTGTCTTTGAAGGGGCTCTTCGCTTTGATTTCAAGGCCGGTCTCAGTGAAGACCTCGAAGGGGATGGACGCGATGCCGAGATCGCCGATGCGGAAGGCTTGGATGAAGGCTTGGATCGTGTCGGACTGCGCTCTCTTCGCTTCCATCACACGCTCGGCGTAAGGTTGCTCCAGGCGATGCACGGGCGTGGCATCCTTGGGTTTGGCGAGCACGCCTTCAGCCCATTTCATTTGTTCCGGCGTGGGACGACGCGCAGCAAGTTCCAGATCGCTGGCTGCGGCACTCAGCGGCACCCAATCTTGATGCTGAAGACTCTTGTGAACGCGCAGCACCTCTTGCGCGAGGTCGTTGGCGACGATGGCAATCTTCTCATACGGCTTGTAGGTCTTGGCTTTGGTTTTGCCGCTGTAGTCGTTGCTGTTCACATCACCGCAGGGGCCGTTGGGCAGGAGGCCCACGCACGGCGCACCGAGGGATTGCTCAATGCGGCGGCAGAACTCGCCGAAGTAATCTGCTGACAAGTCCTCACGGCCCACGCCGCCAACATAGTGAAGCCAGTAGTTCGCCATGAGCGCGATCTGACGTCCATCGGTGGCCTGCAGCGAGAGGCAATACACCTCGGGATTCGTCGGGCCAGCGGGACCCGCCAGACGTGGAATGAGCGTGCTGCTCGGATTCATCACGGCGCGATCTTCGCCGCCGAACGGATTCGGATTCGTGACACCCTCCTTCAATATCCAGCGTCGATTGCCAAGCCACTGCGGCAGTTTGCCTGTGCCCCAGGCGATGCGCGCAGGCTCGAGATTGTTCAGCGCGCGCTTCACGCCATCCACCACGCGCGAGATAACGAGTGTGCGATAGTCGAAGCCCACACCTTTGTCCGTGATGGCCGACACGCTGGAGTGCGTGTGCGTGGAGGAGAACATCATGTGCGAGGCCGGGATGCCCGTGTCCGTCTCCAGTTTCTTCTTGGCCTCGTCCCAAACATCGCGGGCGAGATGAAGATTGTCCGCCACGGCAAAGACGAGCTTGGTCTTGCCATCATCGAGAGCGAGACAGCGCACATGCAGCTCATCGTGAACATGCTTCGAGACCGGCTGCGGTGCGAAGTTGCCCACGATCGTCATGCCCAGCGGCGGCGTGATGTTGCTGGTCGCCGCGCCTGCTTTGAAAATCTTCTCCTGCGCGATGGAGCCAAGCGGCACTGCGAGCGCGGCAAGAGTGATGGCGATGAGGTGGCGACGATGGAGGTGCTTTAGCAGGTTCATAAAATGCGGAAGCTGGTGGGTTGGGTTGGGGTGGCTCTCGACTCACGGGAAGTCTTCTTTGGTGAAGACTACCGCCGAGAGGTGAGCGACTGGCGAGTTCACTTCTTGGCCTCGGTCGGTGTGGGCGCTGGCCACAGATCGTTGAAGGCTTTCACGGTTTCTTCGACGAGTGCTTGACCACCTTCGGGTCCTACGCGGCTGCTTTGGATGATGGCGCTGTAGCTGCCTCCGGCCACGGCTCGTGGCGTGGGGAGATAGCCACCTGAGCCCGTGAGCTGGATGAGGAATGTCTGCACGGCTGGGCTTCGAGCCTTCATCTGCACGCCGTAGTCGGTGAAGAGTTCGAACTCGTTCGTAGCGATGGCGACATCGCCGAGGCGCAGGGTGTGGAGTTCCATCTGGAAGACGCCGGAGGTTCCGGCCTTCTCGGCTTCGTAGCGATCCACCACGCCTTTGTTCCAAAGATACTTCCACTGCTCCTTCTCGTCGTCTTTGTATTGCTCGACGGCCTTTTGCGCATCAGCCAATTCCTTTTCGGTCACCTTGCGCCAGGGCAGATCAATCTTCTTCGTGTGATGCTGAAACAATGCGCCACTCACTGGCTCGAGCTTGGCACCCTCATAGGCTTCCTCCCATCCGCGAACAACACGACGAGCGACTTCTTCGAGTCGTGTGAGTCCACGCAGACGGCGCATGCGCTCGTCGGCCGCTTTGTCATACATTGGGCGCGGCACTTGATCGCCACCTGCGCCGGTCCAGGCGAGGATGTGCAAGTCTTTGCCATAGCGTTCGCGCAACTGACGGCGCGCAGAATCCCAGAAGTCAGCATGGATCACTTTGAGTCCCTCCACTTCCTGCGATGGACAAGGGACGTTCACTGCCGTGGCGATAAGCGTGTCGTTTTGATCCCAGAAGAACAGCACATTCAGATTGTGATCCTCGTAACCTTCGATGCCACGAAACTCCGGCACGTTCGTGGGGCCATACATCTTGGCGGTGCCATCGGAGTATGTCGCGCGGCGATTCTGCGCGATGACAGCCTGTCCCTGCCCCCAGCCTGCTTTGCCTGTCTTGCGACTGGTCCAGCTCTGCGCCGCAGCCTCCACGATCTTGTCCACCAGGAACTCGGTGTATTGCATCGGCAGCATGACATTCTTGCCGAGCAAATTGTAGCGATCTCCCTTCATCGTCACCGGCGCGGTGTGCGTGTGCGTGGCGTTGAGAACGAGTTTGTTCAGATCAAAACCGGGCAACTTGTCCTTCGCTTTCTCGCGCACCATTTCGATGAGTCCCTGACGAATGCCCACGAGGTCACACGAGATCATGATGGCCTGATCCAGCGACTGATCTCCCTCGCGTGATTCAAGTGCGAGTGCCGTGGCATAGATCTGTGTCTCGGCCTTCTCCGAGATGCGCACATGCATCTGTCCATCCAGTGCCACCGGGCGGTCCGGCGTGATGTTGATCGTCGCTGCGCCCACATGAAGATCGGAGGCAGAAGCGAGGCTGGCAGATGTGACAATGAGCAGCGAGAGCAAGAGGTGGCGCATTGTCATAATACATCACAGGTCCATCGACCTTATCTGAGTGGTGCTCTCGAAACGACAACGCCACGCTCCATGAACCGCGAAAACCCGGCGACAATCCGCGTAGATTATCGAGCCGTCTCACGACCCACCCATCACTCATGACTTCCCCAGCAATCTTTCCGACCTTACGCACTCGACGTGCTTTCATCACCACATCAGGCACCGCGCTGATGACGGGCTTGTTTGGCCATTCCAGCTTCGGAGCCGAGGAGAAGCCAGCACCCAATCTGCCCAAGGGCTGGCATTTGCGCATGGGCAATGCTCAAACACCAGAAGAAGCCATCGCAGAGTTGGAATCCTTCAAAAAGGCCACGCCTGATCTGGCGAGCTGGGAGAAGCGCAAGGCGGCCATCCGCCAAGGCATCCTCGAAGGCGCACGGCTGGCGAATCCGCCGGAGAAGCCGCCGCTTGATCCGGTGTATTCCAACAAGCGAACCTATGAAGGCTACACGGCGGAGAGCGTGTATATCCGCAGCTGGCCCGGCTTCTATATCACCGGCACGCTGTATCGGCCTACTGGAATGAAAGGGCCGTATGCAGGCATCGTGTCTGCACATGGTCATGGCGGGCGCTTTTTGCCATCACGCCAGACTCGCTGTGCGGTGCTGGCACGCATGGGCGCGGTCGTTTTCCACTATGACATGGTGGGCTATGGCGACACCAAGAAGGCCGGCTGGGAGCACAGCAAGGTGCCGGAGATCCAGCGCTTGATCATGTGGAACTGTATCCGTGCTCTGGACTTCGTTTCGTCCATTGAAGACGTCGATCCCAAGCTCATCGGCATGACCGGCACCTCCGGCGGTGCCACGCAGACTTTCCTCACGTCAGCTTTGGATGAACGCATCGCGATGGCGGTGCCGTGCTGTCAGGTGTCCGCGCATTTCTTTGGCGGCTGTCCGTGTGAAAGCGGCATGCCGATTCACTGGGGGCCGAATCACAAGACCAACAACGCCGAGATCGCCGCCATGACCGCGCCACGTCCGCTGCTGGTCATTTCCGATGGAGCCGACTATACCAAGAACACGCCGCAGGTTGAGTTCCCCTACATCCAGCACATCTACAGCCTTTACGGCGCTACGGACAAAGTGGCGAACGCGCATTTTTCGATGGAAGGGCATGACTTTGGACCGAGCAAGCGTCTCGCAGCCTATCCGTTCTTCATCCGTCATCTCGGACTCAACAGCTTGCAAGTGTGGGCCAAGGAAGAGCAAATCAACGAGACCTTCGCCAAGGTCGAAGCCGAAGAAGAGATGCTCGTCTTCAATGACAAGAACCCTTGGCCGAAGGATGCCGTGGCACCCAACACACCGCTGCCATTCTAATGAGGCTCTTTTTCACCCGAATCATCGTCGCCGCTTGTTTGAGCGGGTTTGCTCATGCTGAAGTCACTCGCATTGAGATCACCGAGCGCTCGACGTTTGCTGATGGCAAGGTCTTTGGCCCCTCGGGTGCCTATGAACGCCTCAAAGGCCGGATGTTCATCGAGACCGATCCTGTAAACAAAGCCAACGAACGCATCTGCGACCTCCAGCTTGCGCCAGTCAATGCGCGCGGGAAGGTCGAGAGCTGGACCGATTTTTTTCTGCTGAAACCAGTCGATGCCACCAAGGGCAACGGTGTGCTGCTCTACGACGTGAACAATCGCGGCAACATGCTCGCGCTTTGGACCTTCAACGATGGCGAGCGCACGAATGATCCGAAGACAGCGGCACATGCAGGGCATGGCTTTCTCATGAAGCACGGCTTCTCCGTGCTGTGGTGCGGCTGGAATGGGGAGGTGCAGGCGGATGAAACGCAGCGCCTGCTGTGCGGTCTGCCCATCGCGACGGAGAACGGCAAGATGATCGCCGGCAAAGCGCATCTGGAGATCACCAGCACGGAAAAAGTCTTCAGCCGTGCCTTCTCGTGGAGCCCGTGGGGCATCGGCGCGGCGTTTCCATCCGTGAGTCTCGACAACGCCGACGCCACGCTCACGATGCGGCCGCATCGCGGAGCAGAAGGCATTGAGGTGCCGCGTGCGGAGTGGGCGTTTGGGCGTTGGGAGAATGACAAACTCATTCCCGATGCCACGCATGTCTATGTGAAGGCGGGTTTGCGCCCCGGCTGGCTCTACGACCTCGTCTACACGGCGAAAGAGCCGCGCGTGACCGGTCTCGGCCTCACCGCGATGCGCGACTGCGTGGCGTTCTTTCGTCATGGCGATGCCAAAACGAATCCGCTGGCCGGTGCGGTGCAAAATGCCTGCGTCTTCGGCATCTCGCAGTCCGGCCGCGTCATTCATCACTTCCTCTATGAATGCCTGAATGGCGATGAGCAGGGCCGCATCGTCTTCGACGGCGCTTTGATCCACGTCGCGGGCTCGGGCAAGGGCATGTTCAACCATCGCTTCCGCATGAGCACGGAGTATGGCACGCAGCACGAGGGCCATCTTTCCGGCAGCGAGTTCTTCCCGCTCGCTCCGCTGCCGCAAACCGATCCCGCCACGGGCGAATCCGGCGACTCGCTCGCTCGTTCACGGAAGTCGGGCCACACGCCGCGCATCCTCTTCACGCAAACCTCCACCGAATACTGGAGCCGCGCCGCCTCGCTGCTGCACACGGATGTGGAAGGACAAACCGACCTCGCCCTGCCCGACGACGTGCGTGTATATCTCGTGGCCGGTGCGCAGCATCTCGGCAAGAGCGAGGGCACGCCCGGCATCTGCCAGCAACCGCGCAACACGCTCGATGATCGCGGCCCCGTGTTGCGCGCGATGCTCACGCATCTCGTCGAGTGGGTGCAGCATGACAAAGCACCTCCACCAAGCCGTCATCCGCGTCTCGCCGATCAAACGCTGGTGACCTTGGACGCATGGAAATCGCAGTTCCCCAAGATTCCGGGCCTCAACCTGCCCACCCATGCCTACCAGCCGCCACGACTCGATTTCGGACCGCGCTTCCAAAGCGAAGGCATCGCCGACATCATCCCGCCAAAGGCTGGCAAGCCCTTCCATACTCTCCTGCCCACCGTGAACGCCGACGGCAATGAAACCAGCGGCATCGTGCTCCCCGAAGTCGCCGTGCCCCTCGGCACCTACACCGGCTGGAACCTCCGCTCGTCGAAGGTCGGTGCCGAAACGATGCTCTCGCCGCTGGATGGCATGTTCGTTCCGTTCGCGAAGACTAAAGCCGAACGCGAGAAGACCGGCGATCCGCGTCTCTCTCTCGAAGAACGCTATCCAACGCAGGCCGAGTATCTCTCGCGCCTCACCAATGCCGCGAAGAAACTCCAGGCCGAGGGTTTCCTGCTCGATGAGGATGTGAGGCGGATCACGGAACGTGCTACATCAGTCAGGCTGAATTGAATCAGGGGCGATTCAAAGATCACTGACAGGGGCGACGTATCGTGTTCCTCACATGAAGCCTGCTCCAGTTTCCTCACGCCGTTACTTTCTGAAATCCACCGCCGCCGCCGCGGTGACCACGTTCAACATCGTGCCACGCCATGTGCTTGGTGGACCACGCTATGTGCCGCCGAGCGAGAAGGTGAACGTGGCGATCATCGGCACGGGCGGACAGGGAAGGACGAATGTGCGCGCGTTGATGCAGGTCGATGGCTGCCAGATCATCGCCGTGGCTGATCCGGCGGAATCGTTCAGTTTGGAGAACTTTTACTTCAAAGGCAAGGGCGGACGACTGCCGGTGAAAGCGGAGATCGAGAAGCACTACGCGGAGAAGACGCCGAACCATCGCTGCGCGGACTACATCGACTTCCGCGAGATGCTGGAGAAGGAGAAAAGCATCGACGCGGTGCTCATCGCCACGCCGGATCATTTGCATGCGTATGCCTCAGTGATCGCGATGCGCGCGGGCAAGCATGTTTATTGTGAGAAGCCGCTCACGCACAACATCTGGGAGGCACGTCATGTCGCCAAAGTGGCTGCTGAGACAGGTGTGGCCACACAACTCGGCAGTCAGGGGCATTCCTCGCTCGGCACTCGTGAGACCATCGAATACATCCAGGCCGGGGCCATCGGTGCGGTGCGTGAGATTCATGTGTGGGTCGGCGCGGGTCGATGGAATCCCACGCTTACCGGACGTCCCACCGACACACCGCCTGTGCCTGCGGGATTGAACTGGGACCTGTGGCTCGGCCCGCGTCAGGAGCGTCCGTTTCATCCGGCTTACTTCCCCGTGGCATGGCGTGATTTCTGGGACTTCGGCTGCACGGGCATCGGCGACTTCGCCTGCCACGATATGAACACGGCGGTGCGCGCTTTTGATCTGCCCGTTCCCTCCCGCGTGGAAGCCCATGCGGCTGGAAAGATGGACAGCGAGATCGCGCCGCATGGCTCGCTCATTTACTACACCTTTCCGGCGGCGGGCACGCGACCGGAGATCCGCATGACGTGGTATGACGGCGGCTTGATGCCACCCACACCAGAGGCGATGGGCGATGTGAAGCTGTCGAAGCGCGGTTGTTTGTTCATCGGCGAGAAAGGCGTCATCCAGTGTGATGGCGGTGGTGGACAGCCACGCTTGTATCCCGCCGCGCTGCGCGAAGGATTCAAGAAACCTGAGCCGCGTCTCAAGCGATCCGATGGCCATCATCTCGACTGGATCAATGCCTGCAAAGGCGGCGAGCCCGCGACGAGTCCCTTCGCCTACGCCGCGCATCTCACGGAGATCGCGCTGCTGGGCCTGCTCTCGCTGCGCACGCAGAAGCCCATCGAATGGGATGCGCCCGCGATGAAGGCCAAAGGCTTGCCCGCTGCGGATGCGTTCATCAAGGAAACCTATCGCAAAGGCTGGGAAGTCGTCTGAACCATGAACGAAACCATCGCCTTCACCCCTCTCACTGCCGCTGATCGCGAACCCATCGCGCGGCTTCTGCATCGTGCCCTCGTCCACTGGTATGAGAGTCGGCTCGGCCAAGGAGCACGCTTTGGCGACAGCCCTGATCCCTTCACGCTTTTCCCCGAGGTGTATGAAGCACTCGATCCCGGCGAGTGCGTCACCGCCCGCACGGACAGCGGCGAGATCGTCGGCGTGTGCTTCTCGCATGAGCGTGAAACGCATGTCTCCGTCGGCATCGTCGCCACCTCGCCGGATGCGGGTGGACGCGGCATCGCGAAGAAAATGATGTCGCTCGTGCTGGAGAAGGCGAAACGCCTCGGCAAGCCGGCGCGACTCGTTTCGAGCCTGCTGAATCTCGACTCGTTCTCGCTCTACACGCGGCTTGGTTTTGTGCCCGGAGCCATTTTTCAAGACTTGCTCATTACCGTGCCCGAAAGCGGAATGGCCGTCGCAGCGCCTGCGGGCATCGAGCATGTGCGCGAGGCCGTTTTGGCCGATGCAACGCGAATCGCCGACTTCGAGCATTCGCAGCAAGGCATCCGCCGCGAAAAAGACTTCGCGTTTTTCATCCGAAACGAGGTCGGTGCCTGGCGTGTGCTCGTCTCCGAGATCGGTGGCGACGTGAACGGCTTCCTCGCCATGAGCGTGCATCCCTCCTTCACCATGATCGGCCCCGGCGTCGCCGCTGATGAAGGAATCGCCATCGCGTTGCTCTGGAAAGCCCTCGACGGCCTGCGTGGCAAGACGCTCGTCTTCCTTGCTCCCTGTGCTGCGTCCACGCTCGTGCGCACCGCCTACGCGTGGGGTGCGCGCAACGTCGAACTCCATGTCGGGCAATCCACCGGACCGGTCGCCGTTGCGAAAGGCATCGTGTTTCCGACCTTCATGCCGGAGACGGCGTGATTCGTGGTTTCTCCGTGCGCCGTGAAATCATGGTGCCAGCTCCATGATGAACACATCGCTGCATGGCGTTTGGAAGTTTGGTGCGATTCCGGGAGGTGCACTCGCGCTTGCATCCAAACCGGATGCAGAGAACCAAGCTGCAACTGCCGTATGAAACCGGAGCATCCCTGCTTCTTCATGACGCCCCCGGCTCCATTTTTCACCAAGGCCCCTGCTTCTGGCCGCAGGTTTGCCGTGCCTGCGAATGCAGATGCCGTGGCGTTTCTCACATGATCAGGCCGGCTTCACCATCCATGTCCGCTCATCTGCGAACCCTCGGAATTATCACCGCACTGCTGCCGGCAGCGGCCGGCGTCATGGCCGCAGACTCCGGAGTGGACTTCACGCGTGAGGTGCGACCGATCCTGGTTGCGAAGTGCTATGCGTGTCACGGTCCCGACGAGGACAAACGTGAGGCAGATCTGCGGCTGGATGTGCGCGAAGAAGCCGTCAAATCAGCGATCAAGCCAGGCAAGCCGGACGACAGCGAGGCGTGGAAGCGCATCTCATCGCACGACAAGGACGAGGTGATGCCGCCGCCGACTTCACCGAAACCGCTCACCGATGCCGAGCGCGGGATCATTCGCCGCTGGATCGCGGAGGGCGCGGAGTATCAGCAGCACTGGGCATTCTTGCCGGTGCGCAGGCCGGCGGTGCCAAGGAGTGATGCTGCCAGTCCCATTGACGCCTTCATTCGGGCGGAACTGGCGAAGCTACACTTGCAACCAGCGCCTGAGGCCGATCCACATACGCTCATCCGACGGGCCGCGCTCGATCTGACCGGATTGCCGCCGACCGCGGAAGAGGTCGCCGCGTTCGTCGCAAGGTGGAACTCCGCTGCATCGCCGAGCATTCGACATTCGACATTCGAAGCCCTCGTCGATCGTCTGCTCGCGTCGCCGAACTTTGGCGAGCGCTGGGGGCGTCACTGGCTCGACATGGCGAGGTATGCGGACTCGAACGGGTTTCTCGGCGACGGTTTGCGACCGAACGCGTATCGCTATCGAGACTGGGTAATCGGGGCGTTCAATGACGATCTGCCGTTTGATCAATTTACGATTCAGCAACTCGCAGGCGACCTGCTGGCGCAGGCGGACAGCGCTGCGACGGGTTTCCATCGCAATGCAGCGCTGAACACCGAGGCAGGCGTGGACAAGGAGGAAGCGCGTTACCAGAACCTGGTCGATCGGGTGAACACGACGGGGCGGGTGTGGATGGGGATCACCATCGGCTGCGCCCAGTGCCACACGCACAAGCATGATCCGATCACAATCAGGGACTACTACAGCTTCTACGCTTTCTTCAACAACACGGAGGACCGTGATGATCCAAAGACGAAAGCGCCGCTGCTCGCGGAGGCGCGCAAGGACCGCCGGCAAACCTATGTCCATATGGCCGGTGATTACACAAGACGCGGACCGGACGTGGTGCCGGCGGGTTTGTCGGCGCTGCCGGTGCTGAAATCGCAAGGCCCGGGTGAGCCGACGCGCCTTGATCTGGCGAAGTGGCTCGTGGCGCCGGAGAATCCTTTGACCAGTCGTGTGGCAGTGAATCACATCTGGAGCAGGCTCTTTGGCTTCGGCCTCGTGCGCACGCCGGATGATTTCGGCAGCGCAGGCGAAGCGCCGTCGCATCCGGAGCTGCTCGACTGGCTGGCGAGCGAATTCATGCGCATGGGCTGGAGCCGCAAGCAACTCATCAAGCTGATCGTGATGAGCGCGACCTACCGGCAAAGCAGCGGAGAGACGGGTGCAGAGGGCGCGGGGCCGGCGTCGAGCATCGAAATCCGCGGGGCGTCAGGCTTCACCCTCCCGGCCCTGCGTTCCCAGCTTGATCCTCTGAATCGCCTCTTGTCGCATCAAAACCGCATCCGCCTTGACGCGGAGATTCTGCGCGACGCGGCGCTCGCGGTGAGCGGTCTTCTGAAGCGCACGATTGGCGGGCCGAGTTTTCGTCCGCCGCTGCCGGAGGACGTCTTTGATGTCGGCCGCTCGTCAAACTGGAGTGCGAGTCCTGGCGACGAGATTTACCGCCGCAGCCTCTACATCATCACGTTGCGGAGCGTCTTGTATCCGACCCTCACGACCTTTGACGCACCGGATGCCGCTGATGCCTGCGTGCGTCGTGATCGCAGCAATACGCCGCTCCAGGCGCTCACGATGATGAACGACGGAGTCTTCGTCGAGGCCGCCCAGGCGCTTGCCTTGCGTGTGATGCGTGAATCAACGGGCGATACGACGAGGCGGCTGCGGTGGCTCTTCGAGCGTGTACTTTGCCGGTCTCCGCGTGACGATGAATTTCGGCGGCTGGCGGCTTTTCATGATGAGCAGAAGTTGCAAGTGATGAATGCCGGAGCTGATGCGCTGAAGGCGCTCGGTTCCATCGACAAGACAATCGCTGCGTCTGAAAAGGTGGAAGCGGCGACGTTCGTAGCCGTGGCTCGCGTGCTCATGAATTTGGATGAGTTCATCAACCGGGAGTGAACGAAGCATCTTGTGATGCGGCGGCCCTGCCGGCGCGCAGGTCTCCTGATCGTGAAAACTCGGGGTGCAGCGACTTCGCCGAATGTTAGGGGCCAGATTCCGGAGCGGACACGGTCATGCTCGAGCCTGCCGGGTGCGATCACCGGGCATCGGTTCGCAGTGGTCACACGGTAGGGGCACGAGCGCGAGCATCATTCCTTGGAAGCCAGTCTCTGGTAGAGGCGGTGCATTTTCGCAGGCTGGCGGCAGGCGATGGCGGTGTCGGCGAGGATTTTGGCGACTTCGAGACGGGGGATCTTGATGCCCGCGGCCAGGGCTTCCCAAGCGGCCCCGCGCAGGAGAGCGGCTGTGCGTGCCCCGATGAACAGAGGCAGCGCGGTGGCGTAGCGCAGTTTTGCATCGGCGATGCTCTGGAGGTAGCGAAAGCCTGCGGCGAGGTGTTCTTCACATTTCACGAGCCAGGCGGCGCGGAGCGGATCAAGCACGCGGGGAGAGAGGCGCACCTCGACGAGGCTGCGGCCGGTGCTTTTTATCTCGGACTCGGGCAGGTAGCAGCGGCCGGCGGCGAGGTCGCGCGGCAGATCACGCAGGATGTTGATGAGCTGGAGACCCTTCCCGTAGCGGATGCCCGACTGGACGAGATCACCGGTGTCAGTGCCGTCGCAAAAGGCGCTGGGCAGATCGGCGAGGCAGAGGCGGGTCCAGAACTCGCCGACGCAGCCGGCGACGAGCCATGTGTAGTCGTCGAGTTCGTCGGCAGTGCGCAGGGCGCGCAGGGGGCTGGTGTCTGGGAAGCGCTGGATGTCGAGCACCTGTCCGCGGATGATATGGGAGAGCACGCCGCGGATGGCGGTGAGCTGTGAGGGCGTGGCGGTGCGCAGCCAGGCGATGGCGTCGCGGAAGTGCGCCATGAGGCGGGCCTCGGCCTCGTCGGTCTGGTGCGGGCAAAAGCGGCCCTGGAGCAGGATGGCGAGGGAGCGCTCTTCGTCCTCCGATGGCGGTCCGAGGATGAGATCGCGAAAACGGGCGAGGCAATGCAGGCGGGTGTCGGCGGGCACCGCCACGGTGTCCGCGATGGTGTCGGCAGTGCGTGCGAGCAAGTAGGCGAGCGAGATGGGCTCCCGCACGATTTTCGGCAGCGCCTTGAGCGTGAGATGGAAGGAGCGGGAGACGGAGGCCAGGAGCTTGCCACCGAGCGCTTTCTCGTGGGTGGATTCGTCACTCATCGAGCGGACGGCAGCGGACGGTGCGCAGGCGGGCGCGGCGGGAGCGTGGTCAACCGGCTTTGGCGGCTTCGTGCTTGCGGAGACTGGAGAGCACGTCGTCGAGCTTGAGCACTTTGCGCTGGCGCCACTCGAAGTAGCTCACGTCCTTGTAGCCGGCTGCCTTGAGATTCTCCAGGGCGCGGATGAAATGGTCGCCCACGCGCGGGGCGCGGTGGGCATCGGAGCCGACGACGATGGGGATCTTTCGCTCGGCCATCATGCCGAGCATTTCGTTGCCGGGGTTCATCTCGGCGTAACTCTTGTTGAGGCCGGAGGTGTTCAGTTCCATGGCGATGCCGGTGGCCGCTATGCGGTCGAGGCACCTGGCCACATGATCCTTCAAAATGGGGAAGCACCACGAGTCTGGATGGTAGTTCTTCACGAGATCGGGGTGGCCCAGGCAGTCGTAGAGGCCGCTCTCGGCGGAGTCGGCGAGATGGTTGAAATACGTGCGACGGAAGCCCTCGATGGTGCCGCCCTCGTATTTCGAGAGGTATTCCTTGGCCTGCCAGTGGACGGAGCCGAGGATGAAATGGAAATCGGCCCGCTGATGGAGGTGTTCGATGTATTTCTCGTAGCCGGGGTAATACTCGCTCTCGAGACCGAGCCATACGTCGAGGCGGCCTTTGTACTTCTCGGTCGCGCGGCCGACCATGGCGACATAGGCGTCAAACTCCGCCTCATCCATGCGGACGGTGGGCCAGAAGCCGTTCGGCATGGGGCAGTGGCAGGTGAAGATGATGCCTTTCAAGCCGGCACGCAGGCCCTGCTCGGCGTACTCTTCGGGTTCTCCCCAGGCGTGCTTGCAGAGCGGCGTGTGCATGTGGGAGTCGTAAAAAATGGCGCTGCCTTTTTTCACCGTCGAGCCAGGAGTTCCGGGCGGCTCGCGGCGCACCGGCGGGACTTCAGGTTTCACGAAGACCTCCGCGCTTGCGGAAGTTTTGCTGGATGGCCTGCCCGGTGACGGCGCCTTTGCCGGTACCTTCACTGGTGCCGCGGGAGCGGGTGACGCCGCGGCTGGTGCTGCTGGCACCGGCAGTGCGGCGGGTTGTGGCGACGGTATGGCGGATTTCGGCGTGGCGGGTCCGGCCTTCGATGCCGGGGCCGGCTTGACTGCGACGGCAGGCCGTGCTCCGTGCTCAGGCTTGGTCGCGGGTTTGGCGGCCTTGACCACGACGGCCTTGATCGGTTTGGCAGCGGGTTTTGCCGCAGTCCGGGCCGGTTTCCTTGCCGGTACTTTCTTCGGGGCGGGTGCGGCTTTGCGAGCTTTGGGCGCGGGCTTCTTTGCGGGCTTGCTGGGTTTCGCCGTTTTGTTATGAACCTTCTTCGCGGGCTTTGCAGCTTTCGGGGTGGGTTTCTTCGCCTGATTTGCCTTTGCCTTGTTTTTCTTGCTCACTTGCCTAGCTCCTTGTGTGTTGAAGTATCAGCCAGCCCTTGCCTTCCACGCCCGCAATGCGGACTGCCCTGCCACTACCCGAGGATCCCGGATAGCAAAGGCGGAGGGTGAGTGGTACGTCCTTCCATTTCCCTGACTGCAATTGCTCGATGACCGGTGCCAGCTCGGGATCGGTCTTGTCGATGGTGGCGAACACCGAGCCTTCCTGCTCCGGGTGTTTGAGTTCGATCATTTCGAGCCGGCTGTCTCTGTGGGCGGAGTCCGCATTCTCGGCTTTTGAGGCGATGACGCGGAAGAGCTTTGGCTGCGAAGGCCTGAGCTTGAGAAAATCCTGCCAGTCGAGTTCGCCATAGCGGACGTAGCTCTCCCAGTCCACGGCAAAGCTGCCGTTTTCTTTTTCTTCGACGATGAGGCTGGCAGCGGGGCCGTCCGAGAAAATGGCCTGCACGTAGCCGAGCCGGTAGCCGGGTTCGTCCACGGGAAGTGTGTAGCCAAGGGAGTCCCACTTCGGCTTCGTCATGGGCTGGCGCTGGTAGTATTCGTTCATCAGCGGGCGCACGCGGGAAGGATCCCGTACATAGGCCAGTTTCAGGCCGACAGTGCCGGCTTCGAAGAACTGCCGGACGGTCTCCTCAATAAGCGTGCGCTTGGCTTCGAGATTGGTGATGCCGGAGACGGCCGGATTCGACTTTGGCAGGCCAGGGGCGTCGGTCGGGCGGGTAGTGGCTGGAGAAGCAGGTGCTTTGGATATTTCGGTCGTGGCGACTGCGACAGGTGTTTCCTTGACGGCTTCGGCCGCCTTCTTGAGGCCCTCCCGGGCGCTGCTCTTGCCGGAGAGCAGGGCGGGCTGGCTCTCCTTGATGCCCGACCAGTTGCTCTGCTCCTTGCCCGGAGTCTCGTCATACACAGATTCCAGGTAAACATCATCAAGCTTCGAGGTGCGCATAGTCTTCTCCAGCACCACATAGACGAGGGAGGCGACGAGGGCTGAGTATCCAATGAGCTTGGTGAGCGAATTGAAGATGGCTTCGTTTCGCTTCCTGCGATGGAACATCAGTCTCTCAGGGCTTTGGGACATGGCTCGCGATGGAGCCGAAGGCGGGAATTGAACCCGCGACCCGCGCATTACGAATGCGCTGCTCTACCCCTGAGCTACTTCGGCTGGAGTTCTTGGGGAACTAGGGCGGGCATCATAGTGGCTGAAATTGCGTTGTCATTTGCTTTCTTTGTGCGCATCCCACTTTCTGCTTCCCGCCGCCGCAGGTCTGCTCTACCCGTCCACGCGATGACCGACGCCACACCCGCGCCCGCTCCAGCCGGCCTCCGTTTCTGGTGGCTGAAGCTGCCCTTCCGCCACATGACCGTGCTGGTCGTTTTCCTCTTTGTGGTGAAAGAGCAGTTCCCTTTCTCGAACTTTCCAATGTACTCGAACTTCGATGCCGAGGCGGATGTGCTCTACATCGCCGACCAGTCCGGCAGGCCCATCGGCATGGATGCCGCTTTCCGCACCGGATCGAGCACCGCCAAGAAGGCGTGGAAGAAGGAGGTGGCCAGGATCGTCAACCCGACCAAGCGCGATACGCGCCAGGCCACGCCCGAGGAGCGCAAGGCCGCCGGTGCTGTCGTCCTCGGCGACTGGTTTGCAAACATGCACCGGGACTACCTCCCGCCTGGAACCACGGCCGTGCGGCTTTACCGCCGCACCTTCGAACTCAAGGAGGGCAAACTCGGCGACTCCACCCCCGAACTCCTTGCCCAGAAACCGCTGTGAGCGCCACCGCCTCAACTGCAAAAACACCGTGGTGGCAGCCCGGTCCCATCGACTTCAGCAAGTCCGAGTTGTTGCTCATGCGGCTGTTTTTCGCCGTCATGGTCTTCTTCAACGTAAAATGGGAGACCGCCCCCTACACCACCCAGCGGAATCCCACCGGGCTGGCGCACTTCATTGATTTCACCTGGCTGGCGCACCATCCGCCCGGCTTGGTGTGGAAGGGCATCGTGGCCGCAGGACTCTTCTGCTACATGCTCGGCATCGCTCCCGGAGCCACACTCGCCCCTGCGGCCCTCACGGCGCTGATGATCGGCACGCTGGTGACCTCGAAGGCCATGCAGCACAGTTGGCATCTGGTGACACTCATCGTGCTCGCGCAGTTCATCGTCTATGCGTGGCCGAAGCGCCGGGCAGACTGGCTGCGGCCCTCGCTGGCGGTGCACCGCCTCGCCATTTACGCCACCACCGTGGTCTTCGCCGCCGCCTACGTGGTGTGTGGCGTCGTGAAGCTGGTGAACTCGGACTTCCGCTGGATTCAGAAAGTGCCCTACCTCTCGGTGCAGCTTTTGAAATCCAACTGGGCCAGCTACTACGATACTCTCCAACCAGTCGCCCCGTGGCTCGATCGTGCCACCCAGGCCATCGTCGATTATCCGAACATCGCCCGCCTGTTTTTTGGCGCGGGCCTGCTCATCGAGTTGCTCGGCTTCGTCATCCTCATCAACCGCGCCTGGGCGTTCTGGGGCGGGCTGGCCATCATCGCCCTGCACCTCTCCATCAGCAAGGTCATGGATCTCCACTTCGAGTACCACATGGCTGCCGCGCTGGTGTTTCTGGTCCTTCCCAACGTGCGCCACGCACTCCGCTTCCGCGCGCCTGCGTCAGTCTGAATCCGCGTGAACCGGCGTGATCCCGGTTATCGGCGCTGGATTTCGAGCCGCCCTTGGCCTTAGTGGCGCGCCCATGTCCTGCCGCTCTCTCGCATCCCGCATCGTCCTCTGCGCCCTGCTTGGCGTGGTGCCGTTCCTTGCCGCGGGCTGCAAAAAGAAAAAGCAGCCGGCCACTGCCGCTCCCGCGCGCAGGCAGGTCCGCGCGGCACGCGAGCCGTGGCCCGCCATCGACCTCGACGCCGCCGGCTTGGACAAGGAGAAGCTCGACCAGTTCGCCAACGCCGTCCGTGGCCATGGCGCGATCATCCGCCACGACGCCGTCGCCTACACTTGGGGCGATCCAGGCAAGCCCCTCGACATCGCCTCCGCGAGCAAGGCCGTGTATTCCTTCCTCGTGCTCAAGGCCGTCGAGGACGGCCTAATCCCAGGGCTCGACCAGCCCGTCGTCCAGTGGATGCCCGAACTCGCCAGCCTCAACGCCGCGCTCAACCACAAGGACACCCGCATCACCTGGCGTCACCTCATCAATCAGACCTCCTGCTACGGTGTGCGCGAAGAGCCCGGCACCGCCTTCGACTACAACGACTACCAGACCGGCTTCCTCTGGATGCTTATCTTTGAAAAGCTCCACCATACCGGAGGCACGGATGCCATACGCGTGCTGCAGGAAAAGCTCTTCAACCCCACCGGCGCGGCCGACAAGCCCTCCTTCCGCCCCATGGAATCCAATTCAAAGCTCCATCGGCTTGTCATCTCGCCGCTCGACCTCGCGCGCTTTGGCAGCCTTTTCCTTCACGATGGGAAATGGAAGGGCCGCCAGATACTCAGCGCCGGGCATGTGCGCCTCGTCCGGGAACAGCCGCTCCCGCTCACCCTGCCGCGCACCGCCGGTCTCGATGCCGACATGCTGCCCGGCGCACCTTCCTACGGCGGCGGCAAGAATCAGGACGACCACCTCGGCAGTTACAGCCAGATGTGGTGGCTCAACAAGCGTGACACCGCAGGCCGGCTCCTCTTTCCATCCGCCCCTGGGGATGCCATGGCCGCCATCGGCTACGGCGGGGAGAAAGTACTCATGGTCGTGCCCAGCCTCGACCTCATCATCTCCTGGAACACCGACAACTTCACCCGCGCGCCCATGGTCAGCATCGGGCGCGTGCAAATCGACACCGTGCTGCGCATCTTCTTTGCCGCCGTCAAAAAGTAGGCGCCGCCGAGGGCAGGGGACATCCCGGTCCGCCCACGCCGACACTTGGCGCGGCCGTTTGCACCCCGCGCGTCGTGACGGGTGCCGCCACTTCCCGGCGTGGGGAGGCTTGTGGTGTGCGGCCGGTGAGCTGTGTTTCGAGTGTCCTCGCGATCGATTTTCCGGCGGCGCGCCGGCTTGATCTCTGTACCAAGTTTCCCGGAGTTCGGCCAAAACAGATGTTTTCGCCCGCCAGACTGCCAGGGCTTACGAGTGAACCAAAAGCGAAAGCCTCAAATCTATGATTTGCCCCGCAGCAACTGTATCCACAGACGGGTTCAGAAGAAGTCCAATCCGTGGTCGTCCTGAATCCGTGGGCATTCACTCAGAAGCAATTCATGCGCAAGCCCCGCCAGTCTGAATCTTGCCGTGCAGCGCTTCTTGAGCCTGAGCGCCGGGCCTGCTAGCGTCGCCGGATGATCCGACTCGAGGCTGTCTGCTGGCGTGCGCCGGGCTTTTCGCTGGAGGGCATCTCCTTCGAGGTGCCCGCCCGCGGCTATGCCGTGCTGATGGGCAGGACCGGCAGCGGGAAGACGAGCCTGGTGGAGATCATCTGCGGATTGCGCCGCCCCACCGCGGGCCGCATCACGCTCGGGGAGCACGATGTGACACACGAGCCGCCACACCTGCGCGGCATCGGCTACGTGCCTCAGGATGGCGCGCTTTTCCCGACCATGACGGTGCGCGAGCAGATTGGCTTTGCCCTGCGCATGAGGCGCCGGCCTGCCGGAGAAATCGGGCGCACGGTGGACGAGCTGGCGGGTGAAATGAGCATCGCGCATCTGCTCGACAGGAAGCCGGCCGGCCTCTCGGGCGGCGAGAAGCAGCGGGTGGCGTTGGCCCGCGCACTCAGCGTGAAGCCGGCGGTGTTGATCATGGACGAGCCGCTTTCATCGCTCGATGAAGACACACAAGGCAGCCTCATCGAACTGCTGCGGCGCATGCAGCGTGAGCATCAGGTGACCGTCCTGCATGTGACGCACTCACGGCGCGAGGCAGAGGCGCTTGCCACGCTGCGGTTGAAACTGGAGGACGGCAGGATCACATGACGCACGAGCTGACGGACGAAGACCGCGCCATGTATGAATGGCAGATGTGGGTGCCCGGCGTGGGTGAGGAGGGTCAGCGCAAGCTCAAGGGCGCCTCGGTGCTCATCTCCCGCGTCGGCGGCCTCGGCGGTCTCGTCGCTCTCGAATTGGCGGCCGCGGGCGTGGGCCGGCTCGTGCTCGCGCACGCTGGAAATCTGCGGGCGTCCGACTTGAACCGGCAGCTCCTGCAGACGTACGATCACATCGGCCGGCCGCGCATGGAGTCCATCGTCCGCCGGCTGCGCGAGATCAATCCGCGGATCGAGATCGTGGGGATCGAGGAAAACGTTTCGGAGCACAATGCGGCGCGGCTGGTGAAAGAGGCCGGCATCGTGGTGGATGCGGCGCCGATGTTCGAGGAGCGCCTCGCGCTCAATGACGCGGCGATGGCGCAGCGCAAACCGATGGTCGAATGCTCGATGCATGCGCTCGAGGCGAGCGTGACGACCTTCATCCCCGGCTCCACCGGATGTTTGCGCTGCTACGTGCCGGTCGTGCCGCCGACATGGAAGCGGCAGTTTCCCGTCTTCGGCGCCGTGTCCGGCACGGCGGCCTGCATCGGCGCCATGGAGGTCATCAAGCTCATCACCGGGATCGGCCGCCCGCTTGCGGGGGAAATGGTGACGATCGATCTGGGCATCAACACTTGGCGGAAGGTCAAGCTGCCGCGGCGTGAGGATTGCCGAGGTTGCGCGGGTCAGGCGGAAGTGCCGCCAGCCTGATGTGCCGTGACACCGCGCGCGAGCCCCGTCGTGCTCCGCGCACGACCTTCCGCGATCCGCGCGTCGTGGCGCGGGCGATGCAGGGCCTGCGCATGAACCGAAAGCGAAAGCCTCAAATCTATGATTTGCCCCGCAGCAAGATTCAGGATTCCACAGATTGGGTTCACAAGAAGACCAATCCGTGGTCGTCCTGAATCCGTGGGAAATCACTCAGAAGCAATTCAAGCGCAAGCCCTGCGGCGGATGTGCGTCTCCGAGCTTTTCGTTTGCCTCCGGCGGCGGATGCAGGAAACGATGCGCCCGTTTCCTTCCACCGCGTGAATCTCGCCAGCCTCAAAGCCTTCATCTTCGATCTCGACGGCACCCTCGTCGATTCCCTGGCCGATCTGGCCACCGCCGTAAACCGCATGCTCGATGACAACGGCTATCCGCGCTGCCCCTTCGAGATGTTTCCGCGTCACATCGGTGACGGCATGAAGAAGCTGGTGGAACGGGCGCTTCCCGAGGACCGGCGTGACACTGCAAATGTCGAGCGTTGCGCCGCAGAATACCTCGCTCACTACGAGCGCTGCTGGCATGACGAGACACGCGTTTACCAAGGCATGGCAGCCACCGTGGCGGCGCTGCGCGGACGCGGCTCGCGGCTGGGCATGATCTCGAACAAGCCCCACCGTTTCACCGTGCTCTGCGGGGAGCATTTCTTTCCGGCGGCCACCTTCGAAGTCATCCTCGGCCAGCGGGAAGGCGTTCCACGCAAGCCAGACCCCGCCGCCGGGTTCGAGGTCATCCGGCGCCTGGGCCTGGAGCCGGCGGAGTGTGCATACGTGGGCGACTCGGGCGTGGACATGGAGTTCGGCGCGGCCACGGGCATGAGGCGCATCGGCGTGCTGTGGGGTTTTCGCGGCCGGGAGGAACTCGTCGCCTCGGGCGCCGAGGTGCTGATCGAGCGTCCGGAGGATCTGCTGCGCGATGTGCTGCCTTTGACGTGAGGCCCGGACGCCGGCTGCTGCCTCGGGCCGCCGGCATCGAGGCTGCCAATGTCACGCGCCGGTTTTGCGCGGCGCCGCCTGGGTCATCATGAGTTTCGCGGCCTTGCGCAACCAGACTTCGGTATCCGCCGTCGGAAGAGTTTCCGGAAAGACCTGCTCGATGCTCTGTGCGTGAAGCGCCTGGGCCTCGCGTCCGAGCTTCCATGCTCCGGTGGCGTCCGCGAGCCGGCCTGCGGCGAAGGCGGCGACGACCTCGGGCAAAGGCGGGTTTGCCAGTGCCGCCGCGCGAGCGTCTGCGTACCACGCCTCGAGTTGCGTGATGGCAGCATCGAGGCCCGCTTGCTCGCGGACCATGCGCGTCACCTCGGCCGCGCCCGCGACGGTCACGGCCCGGAACCGCCTCAGCAGCGCATCGGCGGAGAGTTCGTCAGCGAGGCAGGTGAAGCCAAAGTTTGCCAGGCGGAGTTCGTCAAACACGCCGGGATCAACCAGAGGGCCGAGCCGTTCCGTACCGCACAACACGACGGCGCAGCCGGTGGCCATGGCCTCCAGCGCGCAGCGGCCCTGAGCCAGCACGATGTCGGCGCGCACCAGCGCCGCGCGCGGATCGTCGCTTACCTGCCCGGCGCCGCTGCCGGCCACTTCAAGTTCGAGCCGCGCGGCTGCGCACGCGGCGGCGATCAGCTCAAGACCGCGGCCTCTCTTGATGTGATTGCTGAACACGAGCACGCGGCGCGGCGGCACACCGGGCGTTTTCACGAGGGCGAAGCGCCCGAGATCCACAAAATTCAGCAACGTCACGACTCCCGATGCATCGATGCCTTCGCGCTCCACCAACCGCGCGCGACACGGCTCGCCCACGACCACATGGCGGTGCACCCAGGGCGCGCGGCACGGCGCCTCCTGCCACGGCTGCGCACCGTGGCAAAATGAAAGCAAGCCCGCGCCCGGCCAGCGCACCGCTGCGAGCGTGGTCTCCCATTCATGGTGGCCGTGGATCACATCCGGCTCCCAGGGCACGGCGGCGAGATCGCCGGCCACCGTCAGCCCGGCGTCCCTCATGGCTGCTGCCACGCGCCCGGGCCGCGGGGAAAAGGCGGCCACATCGTGGCCGCGTGCCGCCAGCGCGCGACAGACATCGAACACGTAGCACTCGGTGCCGGCGAATTTGTCGAGCGCGGTGTTCGTGATGAGGACTCGCATGGAGTGGTGCCAGGGGGTGATCGGCAGATTGATGGCGGCGGCGGTCGTGCGTGCACTCGTTCAGCGTCGATGCGCCCGCCCGCGACTACCGTGCCGGTCAGCCGCCGTGCAGCGCCTGCTCGATGTCATTCCACAAGTCTTCCACATGCTCGATGCCGACGGAGAAGCGGACGAGGCCGTCGGTGATGCCGGTGGCTTCGCGCGTCTCCTTCGGGATCGAGGCGTGCGTCATCGAAGCGGGGTGCGCGACGAGGGATTCGATGCCGCCGAGGCTCTCCGCCTGCGTGAAGAGGCGGAGGCGGCGGATGAATTTCAGCGTGTCGTCATAGCTCAGGCCGAAGTCCGCCAGCATCATGCCCGAACCGCCGCGCATCTGTTTTTTCGCCAGCTCATGCTGCGGATGCGAGGGCAGGAACGGATGGCGCACGGACTTCACGCCCCGGCGGGACTCGAGCCGTCTTGCCAGTTCCAGCGCGTTGTCGCAATGCTGTCTCATGCGCACGGCCTGCGTCTTCGTGCCGCGCGAGACGAGCCACGCGTCGAAGGGCGACGGCTGGAGGCCGAGCGCCTTCTGCGCGAAGATCATCTTCTCCTGCCACTCGTCCGAATTGGTGCAGACCACGCCACCGAGGCAGTCGGAGTGGCCGTTCGTGTACTTGGTCGTGCTCAGTTGCGACAAATCCGCGCCGAGATCCAGGGGCTGCTGCAGAAGGCTGGAGGCGAAGGTGTTGTCCATCGCCACCGTGCTGCCTGCGGAGTGCGCCGCGTCGGCGATGGCGCGGATGTCGAGAATCTTGAGCAGAGGATTTGTCGGCGACTCGAGCCACACGAGCGCCGGCTTCATGGCGGCGATGCGGCCATGGTTCTCCGGCTCGGCAAGGTCGAGGTACTCGATGCGGATGCCGAAACGCCGCAGCACGCGCTCGAACAAGCGGTAGGTGGCCCCGTAGATGTTCTGCTCCGAGACGATGGTGTCGCCCGCCTTGAGCGAGAACACGATGGCCGTGATCGACGACACGCCGCTGGCGAAAACGGTCGCGTGTTTCGCATTCTCCAGGCTCGCCAGGGTGGCCTGCAGGTTGCGGTAGTTCGGATTTCCCGAGCGCGTGTAGTCGAAGCCGCCGGGATTCCCCGTCTCGAAGGTCGAGGTCATGTAGATCGGCGGGATCACGGCGCCGGTCTCCGAGCGCCAGTCCTGGCCGATGTGAATGGCGCGCGTCTCAAAGCGCGCGTCAGAAGGAATTGTCGGATCGTTTTTCATCGCGCCGAGAGTGGCATGAAGCCGGGCGCGGGGCAAGGGTGCCGGCGGGGGACATGCGCATGCCAAGCCCCGGCATCATCAGCAAAGGACCTGGCGCAGGTCACCGGACCTCGTTTCGACCGCCGCTGGAGGCTGCGTGAACGCGGAACTCCAAACGCGCCGACCGCGGCCTTCACTCCATCTCTCGCGTCTTCAAGCTGCGGATGAGTTCCTCCACCCGCGCCTCGAACGGCCCGGTCGTGAGGTCGAACCACTGGATGTTCGCAAGTTGAGGCGACAGAAGCTCCGCCGCAAACGGTGCGATGATGACGGGAACGACGTTGCTCCGCCGCGACCGCGCCGCAAGCTGGAGTGCATGCTCGGTTTCGTGTTTGACCCAGCCACTTGCCAATGACGCAGGACTCAGAAGCACCAGCACGAAACCGCGCCCGATGGCGTCATCAATCGCTTTGCTTGACGACCGCCTGAATCGGTTGTGCCGAAGCGCCGCATTCCTCCGGGCTTGTCGCGGTGAACTCGTGCGCCAACAGCGCGCGGCGGATAGCCTCAGCGGCCTGACGGTCTGCCGAAGCATAGGAAAGAAAGACGGTCGCGCGTTTGGAGAGACGGACAATCTTGTGGAGTTCGCTTTGAAGCTCCTGGCTCAGGTCAATCGTCTCGAAAACCTTCCCCTCCATTCCCTTGATGAGTTTCACCTCCTGTTGCACCCGGCCAGAATTCTTGGCGTGTGGGCTGTCGCACAGGATGAACCACTCGCGCGCTTTGATTTCGTCGCGGATGAGTTCGGGCAAGCGAGCGTCATCGTCTTCCATGCACTTGAGAAAAAACAGCAGCGGATTGTGCCCGCGCCGTTCGAGTTCGTTGCGGATTCGGCGAACCTTCCCCAAATCGCGGTGCGAGTGGGAAACTGAACTCGGCCACGAGTTGAAATCACAATCATTTGTCAAGCAGTTGCACACTGACCACGTTCCCCCTCCCTGCTCGCCAACGCCGCGCTCAAGGCGAAGGACGCTTTCGATGAAGCCCAGCGTGCGCTCGTGGAGCAGCACGTGCCCGGCTTGAAATGGGAGGATGTGAAATGCTTTGGCCCGGTCTCCGCGCACATCTGGAAAAAGGTGCCGCTGCCTGGTTTCGAGAACTCAGCCATGACGGTGGAGGACTGGTCGCTCGACAAAGGAGATGGCAAGCCCAAGGAAGACGTTCTCGAGGTATCGGTGAAAGGCGAGGGGCTGTCCGCTCCGCAACTCGCCGCCTTCATCTCTGATTTCTTCCACGCTGCGGAGGCGCAGCATCTCGGCGTGCCGAGTGGAGAATCCAAGACGAAGCGCGTGCTCGGCTTCTTCGCGCCAGGGAAGTGAACGGCTTCACTTCCACCACTTCGGGCCGACATCCTCCCGCTTGGTCGCAGGGTCAGGAGCTGCGGGGTCAGGAGCTGCGGAGCTGCGGGTCAGTGTGCGACAATTGACATTTCAGAATGACTTTTAGCAAATGTGTCAATTGTCGCACACTGACCCCGTTCCCCGCGCGGATGCTAAGTCTCCCCAAATCCCTGAACGGAGAACACCAACCTTACAGAAAACGAAAGACAAACAGCACACGGGAAGGCTTGGCGGCAGAGCGCCACTATCGCCACCAGAGCCGCGCCTATTCACTGTGGGCGGTGAGGCAGAATGTGCCGGAGCGGTGAATGTGGGCACGTCCGCCAAATCCAAGAAGACGCGACAAACGGAGTCAGGGTTCAGTTATGGCCTTCTCCACGCGGAGCACTCGCAGCGTGAAGCCAGCACCATTGTCAAAGGGCATCACTTGGGCGGTGACCTCCACAATGGGTTAGCGCACGGTGGCTAGGCCGTAAGCGCGGTACGCAACGGCGAAGATTTCACATTCGACTATGCGGGTGCGGTCGCAGGTGGAGATGAACTTCATCGGCGAGCCACTTTGCTCGCAGAGATCGAGATCGCGCTCTCTGGCAATGCTGAATAGGCTGAATCCAAAACAGCTGGGAGAAGCTATGTATCGAACCAAAAGGATTATGCGCACTTATTATTGATATTTGTATTTGCCATAATTTACGTGGTGAAAAATGCTCGCGTCGCCCTTTGCTAATTTAGTATGATTTACTGATTAAACAGAAAAATCTTGCTTCTCAACTACTTCGCGTCAATCGCTCAATTTCAATTGGAATCCAGAAGCGAATTTAATGACTATATTCTAGGAATACCTCAAGAAATTGTAACTGAATCCGCAGGAATTAAAAAGTAAATCAGTTTAAACCACACGAAAAGCATTCGATTCAATCAGATTATCCTAATATCAGCACAATTATGAAAACTACTCATGCTCCAGTCGGCTACTCAATGATTTTGAGCATTTTCATGTTGGGTTCTCTGGCTTACTCGCAACAAGCTCCACAACAGAGTGTTAATGCAGTTGAAAAAAGACTACGGCATACGCCGCCACCTATTCCCCTGGTCAGACCACAAATTATTACCAAACATGATAATGACCTGGATGGAGATTGCATCGAGGATGAACTCCTTACCAAACTAAAGACAAAAAAGACCAAACGTGCGGCAGCCAAGGATGCTAAAGAAGCTGCAGAAGCTACTAAAGCACTTGGTGAAAAGGTTATGATCGAATTGATCTTTAGGGAACAAATAACACAAAAACAAATTGATGACTTCGAGGGACTGGGTGGAGAAATCACGCACGTCTACAAGTCTGTGTCATACGGGTGGAATGGTTTTGTGCCGCTGGAAAAAATCGAATTACTTCCTAACGTGCTTGGTGCCACTTTAGTGAATCTTTCAGAAGCAAAACCTGTCCAATTATTTCTCGAACGAGCAACGAGAACCTCACGTGTTCGACCGATATGGGGTGACGGCTTTGCGGGCAGCACATCAGGGTTTGACGGTGATCCCTCAATCACAATTGGAGTAATTGACTCGGGGATTGATGGCAATCATGCTGATCTCAGCGGACGACAGGAATTTTGGCAAGATTACACAAGTAGTGCCTCGGCGACTCCTACCGATCCTAATCAGCATGGAACTCATGTAACTGGGATAGCTCTAGGGACAGGCGCAAGTCGTGGTTCAGGTTCAGGAATACTTCAACTTTCTCAAAAAGGTAAATTTGGACCTTTAAATGGCGTAAATAGCTATATAGCATCTGCATTTTCGCTTGCTCCAAATCAAACTAATTTAACTATAACCGCTAGTTGGGTTGGAGGGGGTAATGCCGAAATTGGTCTGTATAGCCGTAACAAGGGAGATATAAATGCTTCGTGGGCCCCACCGCAAGCTATTGGACTCTCATTTAGTATTGTAGGTTCCTCTCCAGCAACCTTGAATATAAATGGCTTTACCGCCAGTGTTAGCCAGGAATATACGCTTTACGTCAAAAGAAATTCCACCTCAATGACTAATTATGCTATTTCATGCGCAGCTACAAATCAACCACAATCCACTGATGGCTTCAATTTGCTAAGAGGAATTGCTCCTGAATGTAGATGGGCAGGCGCTAGAGCGCTAGACAGTAATGGTTCCGGCTTCAACAGTCATATTGGGGCTGCGATTGATGGTTTAGTTAGCGAACGTATAAATCACAACATCCGAGTCATTAATATGAGCTTGGGTTCAATTAATCTTGATTCGAGTTTAAGAATCAAAGTAAATAATGCGGTGGCCAATGGGATAGTAGTCGTTGTGGCCGCTGGAAATAGTGGCTCATCCAACGGAACTATCGGTGACCCTGGCCGCGCCGCACTCGCTATCACCGTTGCGGCTTCAAATGATGAGAATCGACTTACTGACTATACAAGTATTGGAGACACGCTTGCTCCAGACGGCACAGAAGACTACAAGCCAGATATTATGGCTCCTGGTGGCTCACAGTTTTTCAGGGGAGTGATGTCAACTGATAGCGGTACAGCAGACAGCAACGACTCCTCTATTGGCGATTTTGCCGCTAATGATTACACTAACGATATAGGTACTTCAATGGCAGCACCAGTCGTTGCTGGATCAGCAGCCTTGATAGTTGATGCCCTCAATCAACAAAACGGTTTTGTTTGGAACACAGCAAACAGTAACCATCCGTTATTTGTTAAAATGCTTTTATGCGCCACGGCCTCCGAAAGCAACCAAAACCGTGAAGACAATGATCTTTCAAAAAGTCCATCGCTCCAACGTTCTAATAATGGTCCAACCAACGGGGCAGTAACTTATCCAGTTGGAAAGGATCCGCACGAAGGATATGGGATAATGAATCCCGATGCAGCCATTCAAGCGATTAGACTACAGCATACAATTGGAACAACACAAACTGGTACGCTTGGAGCAACGGGGGCTACTGATAATACAACAGCGCAGCGAGTATGGGCCAGGGGTGTCAGTTTAATTGCTTCGCAGACTTTCCGCGCAGAGCTCTCCGTTCCAACGAGCGCTGATTACGATCTTTATTTGTATAGTGCTACGCCATCTGCAACTGGAAAACCGGAAATTCTAGCATCTTCAACTACAGCCGGTGACCTGGCGGAGGCATTTACATATGCCTCTCCAGGAACGGTACCAGCTTTTGCACCCGGATCTGATTCTATTAATGCGTACCTAGTTGTCAAAAAAATATCAGGAAGCGGTACATTCTCGCTATCAACAGTTGGCCCAAGGATACTACTGAGCACCACAGTAGGCCAGATTCAGCAGAACAATAGTGTAGACTTCTCGAACTCTCCCAGTCTAGTAGTTGGCGGGTCAAAAACTATTACCTTTACAATTGCCAACGGAGGTTATGCGACGCTCAACAGTTTAGCAATAACAAAAGATGGATTAAACACCTCTGATTTCGTGGTTACTGGCCCAACTTTGACGCAATTGGCCACTGGTGCTTCCACCACATTTACAGTTAAATTTGCGCCAAAAGCAAATGGCTATCGCACCGCTCAACTTCACATTGCGAGCAATGATCTTGGGAAAAATCCCTTTGATTTTACCGTCTATGGAAGCGCAAATGGTCCCTTACTTCAAGTAAATGGTAATGGTCAATTTATCAATTCCGATTCCAATCCGACCCTTTCAAACTTCACTGATTTTGGCATTGTTGCCTTAAATAACGAATCCCTCACTAGAACCTTTACTGTTACAAATTCAGGAAGCGTGGGACTAACAGTGACGAGTATTGTTGAGAGTCCGGCATCCACTGAATTTTCCAACTCGGCATTTTCAACAACAGCAATCGCACCAGGTGCTAGTCGAAATTTATCAGTTACTTTTGATCCGACTTTCGTTGGTGTCCATTCCCATACTTTAAACATAACTGCCAATTACGTCGAACCTACTGTGTTTAAGCTGCGCATGCAAGGCACCTGTTCAAATCCTAACATTCTTGTTAGTGGAAATGGTAATGTCATTCCAGATGGAACAATAGTAGCTAGCACAGCTCTACATACTGATTTTGGTATGGCTGCTTTAACCAATGAACAAATCGCTCGCACATATACAATTCAAAATAATGGACAAGCAAATCTAATTATCACATCTATTACCCGTAGTGGAGTAGCTGCCGCCGAATTTACCGCTGGAGCATTATTTTCACCGGCAACCGGTTACTCTGCAATGCCGGCTACAATTCCTACGGGCGAGTCTCGTACTTTCACAGTTTATTTTGATCCCGCAGCGCTTGGAGTTCGCAATGCGACTTTAAACATTAACTGCAATGATCCCGATACTCCAATTTATAATTTTGCTGTGGCGGGCACTTCTTCGAACCCAGAGATTGACATTATTGGCAAGGGCTTATCCATCCTGGATGGTGACACAACACCGACTTCCATTGATGGCACCGATTTTGGCTTCGGATATTCAGGGGGTAATCCTGAAACACGTTCCTACACAGTTCATAACAGCGGGACGGCATCGCTTATTTTAACAGGAATTACAATGACTGGATTGCAATCATCAGCTTTTTCGGCTTCTCCCCAACCAACCTACCAAGTTATTCCTGTAGGTGGAACATTCGACTTCACCGTGACTTTTATGCCAGCAGTCACTGGCTCAAATAGTGCCACATTAAACGTGCTTTGTAACGATCCCAATGAAGCAACATATAATTACAGTATTAAAGGTACTGGAGTATTGTATCAAGGGGTTGATCCACAATTCACTTCTGCCTTTTTGGGGACAAGTAATTATATTTTTTCAGCAATGCCCCTTCCAGATGGTAAAATACTAGTCGCTGGTGGTGGAGCTGCAAAACTATCTGAGTACGGCTCACTTGACGGCGCATTTAGCGGAGTAACGACCAATGGAACTTTTTATAACGCCCTGCAACAATCGGCTACAGCAGGCCAGCCTTCAGGTGCAATTATTTTTATTGGAGCATTTACAACAGTAAACGGACAACCGCGTAATAACATTGCCAGAGTTAATATGAACGGGAATTTGGATACCAGTTATCAACCAAACGTTAACGGACAAATCGTTGGCGCTGCACTTTTGCCTGACAATCGCTTGTATATTGCCGGTGACTTCACTGCTGTTGACGGTGTCACACGGAAATACGTTGCACGTCTTTTACCTGATGGTGCACTTGACACCAGCTTTCATTTTCTCGGTGGAAACACTGGTGTTCAGTCTGTTGCTGTTTTACCCGATGGTAAATTAATGCTGGGCGGTGCTGGTCTAGATTCGTCCTTTCAAGTTCCATTTGTATATCGCAGCGGATATTGCCGCCTCAACTCGGATGGCAGCTACGATAGCTCTTTCCCATTGCTAAACCTGCCAAATACTAATGGTATGGTGCGCTGTGTGGCTTCTGACCCTGACGGTCGAACAATTATTGGTGGCGCATTTACTAATGCTGGAGGTTTTTTATTAAATCGAATGACGCGACTAGATTCAGCTGGTGTCGTGGACTGGCAGTATAATCCAAATGTTACAGGTACAAATGCAATTGTCATGACTATCTCGCAACAGGTTAATGGTTGGAACATAATTGCTGGGGAATTTACTTCAGTTACTGGTAGTAGTTGCAAGCATGTTGCGCAGCTTAGTCCGGGTTTGCCCTGTGGCTTAATTGGGTTGAACAATCTCAATCCAACGGGCACTCCTGGCAGCATCACTTGCGTTTCAAATCGTGCTGATGGCCGCATCTTAATTGCCGGTAGCTTCACAGCTGTTGGAGGTGTGGCGAAAACAAATTTGGCCCAGATTTGGCAAGCCTCTAGTCCGGAGTCGCTTACTATTTCACAGGATCGTCTTACTCTTACATGGGCACGGAATTGGACTGGTCCAGAGGCTCAGTATGTCACTTTTGAATTGTGGGATCAGTCTACTTCTACTTGGATCATGCTCGACTTTGGTTCACGCGTTCTCCCTTTAGGAACATGGCAATTGACGCTTGCAAGTCCCTTGCCATCGACTGGTCGCATTTGTGCCCGTGCTAGAACCATTGGCGGCATGAATTGCGGTTCCTCGGCTTTGGTTGAAGAAGTTCTAGATTACTGATAACCAGCAGCAAGTAAACTTGATCGTTACGATTTATCAAAAGTTTCTGATGTCATTGAATATTCGTGTTAGTTTTGCTTGTGCGGTTTCTCCACTCTCACTACTTGCAGAGTGAAGCCTGCGCCGTTGTCAAAGGGCATCACTTGGGCGGTGACCTGCACAACGGGGTAGCGCACTGTGGCGAGGCCGTATGCGCGGTAGGCGGCGGCGAAGATTTCGCATTCGACGATACCGGTGTGTAAGCGTCACGGGAACTGCCATCAGGCAGCGGCTTGACATGGGACGGCGGCCACCGGCACGAGGCGGGACACTCGTGAGGTTCGGCGAGCTTTGAGCCAAGCATCGGGCCAATTTGCGTAAGCGTCACCGGTAGCGCCTCATGCCGCCGCTTGATTTTGAGCAGCGGAGTGTTGGACGGTTGATCGTTTGCAGGTGCTCCGGGCTTTGGCCCAGGCTTCGGGGGTTACTTCGTCGAGCTGCTGGTTGGTCATCGCGGGCAGGCGGGTGAGCACGTCGCGCAGGTATTCCCATGGGTCGATGCTCCGGCTCCGGCAGGCTTCGATGATCGTGTAAAGGATCGCGCTGCGCTCGCCGGCGTTCGCATCGCCAATGAACAGCCAGTTCTTCTTGCCGATGGCACTGGGGCGGATGGTGTTCTCGACGAGATTGCTGTCGATCTGCACGCGACCGTCGCCGAGGAACACGAGGAGCTTTGGCCACTGGTTAAGCGCATAGCTGAGCGCTTCGCCAGTCAAGCTTCGCGGGCGATGTCTGTGACTTGCTTGCAGTTGTTCAAGCCGGGCTTTGATGGCGGCCATGATCGGGGTGCTGTGCTCTTGTCGTGTGCTCAGCACTTCTTCGGGGCCAGCACGTGCTTCACGTAATCGGGCTTCGATTTGGTAAAGCTGCTGCACTTGCGCGAGCACCCATTGCGGATCTTCGCCTTCGTCCCTGGCTTCGAAAAACTTGCGCCTCATGTGGGCCATGCAGCCCGCTAGTTCGATGCGCCCGGCACGGGCGGGCGTTTTGATGAACGCGTCATACGCGCTGTAGCCGTCGCATTGGATGATGCCCTGGAAGTCTGGCGGCACGATATTCTCCAAACAGGTGGCTCCGCGTCCGGTGCGCCATGCGAACAGGCTCACGTTGCGCACGGGGTTGTGAAAGACCCACAGGTAGCCGGTGCCGCACACACCTTTGCGCTCGGGATCCTGGTACTTCACGGGCGTTTCGTCGGCCATCACATAGCCGCCCTGGAAAACGTCGCGTTTGATCTGCTCGATGATAAGGCTGCACGCCTCGTGCGTCATGCCCATCCAGCCGCAAAGCGTCTGGCGTGGAATCGGCACGCCGAGCCGTGCATACATCTGTTCGATGCGGTAATACGGCAGGTGCAGCTCGAAGTGGCTGCTCGCGGTGTGCGCCAGCAGTCTCGGCGTGGCAATGCAGCGGTCCTGCAAGGTGTGCAGTGGTGCTGTGATGGGCGGCAGGTGCCGCGCATCCTTGCGCACATACTTCCTTCTCACGAGCTTCTCGCATTGGAACCTGCCGGGGATGTAGTCGATGAGCCTGGTCACCTCCGCTCCGATGCAGGACCAGGCTTCGGGATCGGCTTTGACTTCCCGCGGGTCGATGATGACCTCGCTCACCGGCAGCCCCGCGATGAGTTCGTCGAGCGAACGCTTCCTTTTCCTGCCGTTGCCCGCCGCTGGTGCTGTTGCCGCTTCAGCCTCCGAGCCGCAGGCGGGCGAATCGGAGGCGCCGGCTTTTTTTGCCTCGTCATCCGGCGTCTCGTTTTGCAAGGCATCGAACACCATCTGCAACTGCGCCGCTTCGAGCTTTTGACTCCGGCTTCGCCTACGCCCTTCGGGCAGCCTGCGGCTGTCTATCTCCGCTGCGCTCCGGTTCGCTGCTCTTGCCAAAGAGCTTGCGCGCCATCGCGTTGACCTTCAATCGCAGCACATGGTTGTGCTGCGCGAGTTGTTCGTTATGCTCTTTGAGATCTTCGATCTGCGCTTGCAGCGTCTTGATCATCTCGCGCAGCGCCGCATTTTCGGCCAGCAGTTGTGCCTCCCCCGGGTTGCTCATCGGGACACAACACCAGGCAGCTTTCCTACCAACTCGCGCGCGGGCAGCGCACAGAGATGAAAAAAACTTCGCGCCGCTTCAATCAACCACGCTCATACCACCAGCGCGGCTTCGCGCCGTGCATGTCGATCCCATCAGTGAGCAGCGAAAAGGCTTCGGGTCTCAGCTCCAGCTTCACCTGACCCTCCTGCGCCGCACGCGGCCAGAAGAACGTGCCTTGCTCCAGCCGCTTGGTAATCAACCACATCCCCGTGCCATCCCAATAGAGCACCTTGATGAGCTTGCGCCGCCGATTGGTGAACACAAACAGCGTCCCGCTGCGCGAATCCTCCTTGAGCCGCTCGCCAACCAGAGCAGGCAGCGTGTCCCCCCCCCCGCGCGCATGTCGCACGGATCGAGCGCGATGAAGATCCGCAGACTGCCGGCAAAACTCAGCATGACGGAGATTGTGCAAGAGCCTTGATCAGTGCCGCCAGCAGCACAGCCTGTCCGGCGTGCTGCAGGCTCGCCACCGCGCCTCCAGGCAGCGAGACCTCCAGGCCAGACTGCCGCGACGTGCCAGCAGCCTGCTTTGGATCGAAACAAACCTCCACCAGCCGGGGCTGGGACTGTGCTGCGCGCTTCCTGCCACGCCTGGCGGTCAATCCGTGTTCACACAGCCAGTTACAGAACGTGTTGTAACGCACACTCGCCAGTTGCGCGAACTTGCCGGTCGGCAACCCGCTCCGCTGAAACTCCCCGACGAGCATCGCACGCCTCTCACGCGGTGTGCGCACCCGTCCCAACTCATCACGCTTCAATACCAATGAGGTCTTGTCCATAGACGTGGGATGCTCTCTCATCCCACGTTTCACATTCCACCCCTTCCACACGGGAGCCCGGATGACGGATACGCTCGACGTTGCAAAAGAAAGTTCTTTCTTGATGCGCGGGCGGAGCACGAAACCGGAGACTGTCAGGGCCTTGCGGGAACTGGTGAGACAGACGCAACAGATGGAACGGACGAGACGGGCTGCTCGGCGGCTCCGTTGAATTGAATCGCTGCAATTTTCTCCGCCATGTCGTGGCTGGAGAGGAAGACGAGTTCGACGGCGGCGGCGCGGGAGATGCGGGCGCGCAGGGCGTGGACCGGGCCTTTGGCGATGCCATCGACGAAGGCGGTGATGGGGCGCTTCTTCGGGTCGAGGCTGCGGACTTCGACGGTGGTATCGGTGGAGAGCAGGGCGCTTTTCCAGTTGGCGGGTTCGAGGACGTTCGAGCCGACGAGCAGCCACGCGGGCGTATCGGCCAGCAGGGGGGATGCGCCCATGCTGCGGGCGTAGGCGGTGGAGCCGGCTGCGGTGGCGACGAGCGCGCCGTCGCTGACGAGTTTCGGTATGCGGCGCACGCCGTTGACGGTGACCTCGAGCCAGGCGCTCTGGCTCGTGGCGCGCTCGACCCAGGCGTCGTTGAATCCGTAGTCGGTGGTGACGCGGCCGCGCTCGTCTTCGAACTCGAGATAAAGCATGGGGAGCAGGCGGAAGATGACGTCTCGCGGTGGAAAATCGGCACGCGTGATTTCGTCGCTGCGATTCATGAGGAAGCCGAGGTGTCCGGCGTTGATGCCGAAGAAGGGCAGCCGCCTGCGCCAGTGCTCGCGGATGCCGCGGAGCATGGCGCCATCGCCGCCGATGGTGAGGATGAAGCGCGGGTCGGCGTGTTTCGCGGCGTTTGCGCGCAGGCGCTTCGCGAGCGCGGCGGCTTTGGGGTTTTTCAAATCGGCGCAGAGGAGGAAGCCGGCACCGGCGAGCGAGCCGGGCGACCAGGTGCCGGGCACGGGCGCGCGGTAGAGGCCGTAGCGCTCGATGCAGGCGTGAGCGCGCGGCGTGACCATCGTGCCGACGGGCTCGCTGCGGCCGAGGCGGGTGCGTACGTCGGTGCTGGAGCCGGGTGCGTCGATGGTGATGAGTTCGTGGTGAGGAGGGAGGTCGGCGGGATCGAGCGTGCAACCGGGGCGGGTGAAGACGGCGAAGCGCGCGCCCTGCCAGAGTTTGCGTCCGTTTTTCCAGGTGCGCTGGATGGGCGAGCGGCCTTTGGCTCCGCCTGCGATCAGGTCCGCGCCGACGACGTGCCAGACTTCGCCGCGCGGCTCGTAGCGCGTCTGGAGATCACAGTTGCGGGTGAAGGTGTTGTTCTCGAGATCGAAGAGATCGACGGCCACGCGGTGCAGGCCGCCGAAGGTGATGTCGGCGAGCGCGGCGCGGAAGACGGGCGGGATGGAGTTGGTGATTTCCTTGTCGGGCCGCGGACCGCAGGGGATGACGCGCACTTCATCGAAGCGGCGCGCGAGCTTCTCCGCGAGCAGGCGGTGGTGGACTCCGGGCGGATTGAAACTGCCTCCGAAAATGGCGATGCGCGCGGGCATGGATGGGATGGTGGAGGCGAAGCGCCGGGGGAACAAACTCTTTCTCGATCAGGGCGGTTTTCTCGTGGCGGTTTTGCGCAGTTGCGGTGTCAGAAACAATGGGCCATTAATCACGTTGAACGCCTGATCCGATGCCGGTCGCCGCCTTAGTCTGCCCCCACTGTGAGACGCCTGTCGAACTACAGGTGACAGCAGTGACGCGTTCGCGGCACTGCCCGCACTGCGGGAAGCACATCATGCTGCAGTTTGCGCAGAAGCAGGGTCGTGTGAAACGCAAGGCGCTGCTGGTAAATGCGAAGGGCGGCCTGGACTTCGATTCGTTCAAGAATGAAACGGCTGTCGAGGAGCCGATGCCGCTGATGGGTGACGCCTTCGAGCGCATGAAGGCGGATCCGGAGCTGATCGCGATCAAGAAGCGCTTCGCCTGGAGCGCGGGAGTGGTGGCGACGCTGATGCTGGTGGCGACGATTTTTCATCTGAACCGCGACCGATGGTTCCCCGGGGTCATAAAGCCTGAGCTGCAACCGGTGGTGCATGACGAGGGCGCGGGATCGGCGTCTTCGGTGCCAAAGGATACCCGCATCGCCACGGCGCAGCGGCCGGAGAAAAAAGCGGAGACGCTGGACTTCACCGCACCAGACAAGCCGGTGGTGGCGGTGCCGGCGGAGGCCGCCCCGGCACCTGCCCAGCAGCGACGAGATGCACTGCCGCGCATCGGCGCGAAGACGCCCGTGCCCGGGGTAAACATAGGTGCCGCGCCATCGGTGCCGCCGCCCGTGAGCGCGAAGGCCCGCAATGCGCCCACGACGAAATCGGACAACATGCTGGGCACGCTGCCCCGGTCGATTTTCCGCATCGCAAAAAAGAATCCGGTGGCAAAGACACAGCACGATTTGGCGAAGGCAAGGGCAGTGCTCGCTTCGTTTTTGAAAGCGCCGGACATCAACCAGCGCCTCCAGTTCGTGGCCGACCGCGCGAGCGTGGAGCCGCGCGCGAGGGCTTACTATCAGCGCGAGGGCGACGGGCCGTTCGCCTTCGGCAAGATCACCGACTCCGAGGTCGAAGGGAACGGTGCGATCTCCGAGCACGATGTGGTGCGCCCCGACGGCAGCATCTGGCGCGCATCCGTGGTGAAGGCACCGGATGACAGCTATCTCGTGGACTGGCCCAGCTTCGTGGCCGAGAGCGATCTCGACTGGCCGGATTTGATGCAGCGGAAACCCAGCCAGCCCGTGATGCTGCGCGTGATCGTCGAGCCGGCCGCGTTTTACGACGGCGATTTCAGCGACGCGAAGCGGCTGACGTGCCTGAAACTGCTCCGGCCGGCGCATCCCGAGGCACCGCCAGTCTTTGCCTACGTGGAGCGTCAAAGCGGATTGGGCCGTGAAATGGACTACTGGTTGAAGCTTGGCGAGAATCAGGCGGTGCCGATGTCGGTCCGCGTGAAGTATCCGCCCATCGCCACGGCAGACAACCAAGTGTGGCTGGCTGATCTCGTGACCCCGGGCTGGGTGCAGCGCAGCAGTCAGCCCGTGGTGCAGGCCAGAGGGGCGCCGCCCGGTGAGATCAAGTAGCACTCGCGGTTTGCGGAAGGCGCTATGTGGAGATATCCCGCCAACCGCCAGGCGGTGCCATGGCTGCCACACTGCGAACGCTGGCAAAAAGTCGGCAATGTTGAAATAACAGCGCCTGTATTCCGTAATTTCCGCCAACACACCCCAAAACCTTACTTGCTATGAAAATGCATCCCAACTGTCAGGGCAATCACATCGACCTCCGCTCAGGAGTCAGTCGCCGCGATTTCTTGTACGTCGGCATGATCGGCGGACTTGGATTGACGTTGCCTGAGATGCTCCGCCTCCAGGCCGCGCATGTGATGCCGCCGGTCGAGAGCTTCAAGCCTGTCGCCGATTCCGTGATCCACATTTATCTTCCGGGCGGCATGGCGCAGCACGAATCGTGGGACCCGAAGCCGTTCGCCGCGCCCGAGTATCGCGGACCGTTCACGCCCATCAAGACGAGCGTGCCGGGCGAGTACGTGGGAGCGAAATTCGAGAAGATCGCCAAGATCATGAACAAGATCAGCGTGATCCGCTCGATGACGCACGGCGAGGCGGCGCACGAACGCGGCACGCACAACATGTTCACCGGCTACCGGCCGAGTCCGGCGATCAAGTTCCCGAGCTTCGGCTCCATCATCTCGCATGAGCAGGGCTCGCGGAACAATCTCCCGCCTTATGTGGTGGTGCCGAACATGGTCGCACCCGAGCAGGGCACCGGCTACATGAGCAGCGCTTACGGTCCCTTTGCCCTCGGCAGCGATCCGGCGGACAAGGGCTTCACCGTGCGTGATCTGCTCACGCCGAAGGACGTGGATGAGAAGCGCTTCGACCGTCGGCGCAATCTGCTCGGCGTGGTGGACGAGCACTTCAAGACCATCGAGAAAGCCGATGCGATCAGTGCGATGGACAGCTTCTATCAGGCCGCGTACGGACTCATCAGCAGTCAGAAGGCTCGTGAGGCATTCGATCTCTCGAAAGAGCCGGACAAGCTCAAGGACGAATACGGCCGCAACACCGCCGGCATGAGATTCCTGCTCGCGCGCCGCCTCGTTGAGGCGGGTGTGCGCATGGTTTCCGTGAATTACGGCGGCTGGGACCATCACTCGAACATCAAGGGTGCGTTCGAGGGCCAGGCACCGAACTTCGACCAGGCATTCGCCCGTCTCATCACCGACCTCGAAGACCGCGGCATGCTCGACAAGACGCTGGTCATGGTCAGTTCCGAGTTCGGCCGCACGCCGAAGATCAACGGTACCAATGGCCGCGACCACTGGCCGCGCGTGTTCTCCGTCGCGCTCGCCGGCGGCGGCGTGAAGAAGGGCTACGTCCATGGTGCGTCCGATGCGCTTGGCGCGGAGCCGGATCGTGATCCCGTCAGCCCGCAGGACCTCGCACGCACGATGTACCGCCTGCTCGGCATCAATGCCGACAAGCGGATCATGGCGGAGGGTGTGCGCCCCATCGACATCGTCAATGGCGGCCAGCTCCTCCAGTCGGTGATCGCCTAGTCTTGCGAACGTTTTCCGTATTGAGAAGGGCGGTGCTGGCTGTGGCCTCACCGCCTTTCGCCTATGAACCAGTTTCCTCAAGCAGGCTGTTGGATTCACCTGCGGCACCGCAAGAATCCGCGCCGGCAGAAACGTACTCTCCGCACCCTCATATGAAGCAGTCATCCAGCCTATTGAAGTCCGCGTTTTGCGCCGGGCTCGCCCTGTTCGCAGCTGCCGCGCCCTCTTCGGCGGCTTATCCCGAATTCTCCGGCACGAAGCCCAATGGCGCGCAGCGTGGCTCTGATGTCATGGTGACCTTCACGGGGAACCGGCTGGCTGATTTCGAAGGACTGATCTTTTTCACTCCCGGCTTCACGATGAAAAAGGTGGAGAAGGTGGAGAACGGCAAGGTGGAGTGTCTCGTCGGCATCGCACCCACGGTTCCTCCCGGCAATCACCTCATCCGCCTGCGCACGAAGACCGGCATCTCACACGCACGGCAGTTTTTCGTCGGACCATTCCCGAACGTCGATGAGAAGGAGCCGAACAATGACATCGAGTCGCCGCAAATCATCGCGCTGAACCAGACCGTCGAGGGTGTGGTGCAGAATGAGGACGTGGACTACTACAAGGTCACGGTGAAGAAAGGCCAGCGCATCAGCGTGGAGGTGGACGGCCTGCGCCTCGGCTACACTGTCTTCGATCCTTATCTTGCCATCATCGACAAGGACAAGTTCGAGAAGGCCGCCTCTGACGACACCATCCTCCACCGGCAGGACGGATATTGCTCTTATGTGGCGGAGTATGACGGCGACTACATCGTGCAAATCCGCGAGTCATCCTACCGCGGCGGTGGCAACAGCTTCTACCGTCTGCACGTCGGCAGCTTCAGAAGGCCCGACGTGGTTTATCCTGCCGGCGGCAAGGCGGGATCGAAGGTGAAGGTGCGCTTCATTGAAGGAAAGAACGGCCAGAGCTTCGAAGAAGAAGCCGTGCTGCCGGCGGAGGAAGATCCCGAGTACATGATCTACGCAAAGTCGCAGGAGCCGGCTCCGTCGGGCAATCCATTCCGCGTCATGGCCTTCGACAACACGCTCGAAGCCGAGCCGAACGACGAGCAGGCGAAGGCCACCGCTTCGGCAGTCGGAGATCCCGTCGCACTCAACGGCATCATCGAGAAGCCGGGGGACATCGACTATTTCAAAGTGCCGCTCAAGAAGGGGTTGAAGGTGGAGATCGCCACCTTTGCCCAGGCGCTGGGATCACCGCTCGACAGCGTCGTCGGCCTCTACAATGCCAAGGGCGGCTCGCTCGGCGGCAGCGACGACGGCGGCGGCCGCCGGCGGCTCGACAGCAAGTTCACCGTCACCATTCCCGCTGATGACAACTACTTCATCCGCATCACGGATCACCTGGAGCGTGGCGGTTCGAATTTCGTCTATCGCATCGAACTCAAGGCGTCCGAGCCCACGCTCACCTTCTCCTCGCCGCAATTCACGGTGAATGACACACACTACCGCCAGTTCATCGCCGTGCCGCGCGGCGGACGCTACGCGACGCTGGTGAACATCAGCCGCAACAATGTCTCGGGAGATTTTGTCTTCGATGCTCCCGGTCTTCCGCCGGGCATGAAGTTCCTCACGGATTATCCGGTCAAGGATCTGCAAAACGTCCCGCTTCTCTTCGAATCCGCCCCTGATGCGCCGCTGGCCCATGCCACGGTGCCCGTGAAACTCAAGCCGGTCGATCCCGCCAACAAGGTCACCGGAAAGCTGCGTCAGGAGTTCGACATCGTGCGCAATGGCAACGTCGTCTATTACACCGAGATCGAGGACCGCCTGCCCGTGGCCACCGTCGAGGAGGCGCCGTACTCGCTGGAGATCGTGAAGCCTGCCGTGCCCCTGGTGGCCGGCGGACTGATGGACTTGAAGGTCGTGTCGAAGCGCAAGGAAGGGTTCAAGGCTCCCATCCGCGTGTTCATGATGTGGAAGCCGCCGGGCGTGAGCATCCTCGGCGAGCAGACCATCGCCGAAGGCCAGAACGAGTGCACCTTCATCCTCGATGCCAGCGCCGGAGTGGGTGCGGGCACCTGGAAGATGACGGTGATGGGAGAGGCCGAGTCTGGGAACGGCCGCGTTTACAATGCGTCCCCCTATTGTGAAGTGGCCACGGCTCCGGCGATGCTCGCCGCGCCTGCGCTGCCGCTCACTGCCGTCGAACAAGGCAAGGAGGCCACCGTCACCGCCAAGCTCGAGCACCTCCAGCCTTTCGAGGGCGAGGCCGTCGCCGACATCTACGGCGTGCCGGACACCATTCCGATCGAAGGCATGAAGATCACCAAGGACACCAAGGAAGTGACTTTCAAGATCAAGACCGATGCGAAGTCGCCGGTGGGCAAACAGGCGAACCTGTTTGTGAAAGTCGATGTGCCGGTGAAAGGCGGCCTGATCGTCCATCGCATCGCAACCGGTTCCGTCATCCGCATTGATCCGCCGCGGAAGGCTCCGCCGCCCGCGCCGGCGCAGCCCGCGGTCGTGGCGCAAAACAAGCCGAAGGAAGAGCCGAAGCCCGCCGCGCCGAAGGCTCTGTCGCGCCTTGAGCAACTCCGCCAGGAGGCCGCCGCCGGAAAAAAGTGACATCGCTCCGACTCGCAACAATCCCAGCCCATCGTTCACGTCTATGAAGCCCATCCTCAGCCCGCGCATCCTTATCTTACTGGCTGTCGCCGCTCTTGCACCTGCCGCGCCCCAGGCCGCGCCATCACCCGCACCTGCCCAGCCTGCTGCTGCGGCACCCGCCGCCGGGCCGGTTGATTTTGCCGGCCAGGTGCAGCCGCTGCTGGAAACGCGCTGCCTTGAGTGCCACAACCCCGCCAAGGTGAAGGGCGATCTCCTCATGAACACGCTTGATGCGATGCTCAAAGGCGGTGAGGGCGGCCCCGCCCTCGTCGTCGGCCAGCCCGACAAGAGCGAGATCATCAAGCGCATCCTGCTTCCGAAAGGCCACGATGACGTGATGCCTCCGAAAGGTGCGCCGCTCTCCGCCCAGCAGATCGACGTGCTGAAACGCTGGGTGGCGGAGGGGGCGAAGTGGCCGCAGGGACTCACCATCCGTTACAAGTCAGAGGCCGAGATCAAGGCGCTGGCTGATCTTCAGAGAAAGCTGCCTTCACTCAAGACCGTGCAGATATTGCCGGAGCGAGTGGGCCTTGAGACGAAACGTGATTTCCATCAGATGGTGGTCATGGCCACGTTCAATGACGCCACAACCAAGGATGTGACGGCATTTTCGAATCTCCATGTCGCCGATCCGAAGATAGCGAAGCTCGACGGCTTCTTCGTGAAGCCGGTGGGTGACGGACAGACGGACATCGTCGCCACCGTCGGCGGCCAGACGGTGAAGGCCACGGTGTTGGTGAAGGACAGCCCGAAGGACCGCCCCGTCTCCTTCAATCTCGACGTCATGCCCATCTTCATGCGCGGCGGCTGCAATCAAGGCGGCTGCCATGGCGCGGCGCGCGGCAAGGACGGTTTCCGTCTCTCGCTCTTCGGCATGGATCCCTCGGGCGACTACATCCGCCTCACCCGCGAGATGGTGGGCCGCCGCGTGAACCTCGCCATTCCCGAGGAGAGCACGCTCGTGGAGAAGGCCATCGGCTCGGTGCCGCACTCGGGCAATCAGTGCTTCGACACGAAGACGCCCTATTACTCGACTCTGATCGAGTGGATATCGAGCGGCGCTCAGAATGATCCGCCCGAAGTCGCCAGGGTCACGGGCATTGAGATTTACCCGAAACAGATGGTCCTCGAAGGCACGGGATCACAGCAGCAGATCACCATCAAGGCCACCTACTCCGACGGCACTGATCGCGATGTCACGGACCTCGCCGTCTTCATGTCGAACAACGACCCCACCGCCTCCGTGACGAAGAACGGCCTCGTGACCTCGGGCGACCGCGGCGCGGCCTTCATCATGGCGCGCTTCAATGTCTTCACCACCGTGTCGCAGGTGCTCGTCATTCCCTCCGACCTCAAGTATGAGAGGCCGAAGCTCGTCGAGAACAATTACATCGACCAGCTCGTGAACGAGAAGCTGCACAAGCTGCGCATCCTGCCCTCCGGCATCTGCTCCGACGAGGACTTCGTCCGCCGCGCGCACATCGACATCGCGGGCGTCTATCCGGAGGTGGATGACATCCGCTCCTTCGTCGCCGACAAGAATCCGAAGAAGCGCGAGGCGCTTGTGGATCAGCTGCTCCAGCGCAAGGAATTCACCGAGCTGTGGGTCATGAAGTGGGCCGAGCTGCTCCAGATCCGATCCGGCCTCAACAACAACCAGCCGCCCTTCTACAAGAACACGCTGCTCTATTACAACTGGCTCTCGGACAACATCGCGAAGAACCGCCCCATCAATGAGATCGCCATCGAGCTGCTCTCATCCACCGGCGGCACTGTCTCGAATCCGCCCGTGAACTACTTCCAGATGGAGCTCGATCCGCTCAAGGTGACCGAGAACGTGGCCCAGGTCTTCATGGGCATGCGCATCCAGTGCGCCCAGTGCCACAATCATCCCTTCGACCGCTGGACCATGAGCGACTACTACGGCTTCGAGTCCTTCTTCATGCAGATCGGCCGCAAGCAGACGGACGACCCGCAGGAGGTGATCGTTTACAATTCCAAGGGGGGCGAGTCGAAGCACTTCCTCACAGGAGCCGTGATGAAGCCCAAGTTCCTCGGCGGCGAGGAGCCGGAGATCAAGCCCGGACAGGACCGCCGCCGCGTGATGGCCGAGTGGCTTGCCTCTCCGCGCAATCCCTACTTTGCGCGCAACGTCGCCAACATCATCTGGACGCACTTCACCGGCGTCGGCGTGGTGGATCCCGTCGATGACGTGCGCATCACCAATCCGCCCTCGAATCCTGAGCTGATGGAAGAGCTGGCCAAGCGGTTGACGGACTACAAGTACGACCTCCGCAAGATCGTGCGCGACATCGCCACCTCGATGACCTACCAGCGTACCTCGCTCGTGAACGAGACGAACGCCGGCGACAAGCGCAACTACTCCCACGCCTATGTGCGCCGCGTGCGCGCCGAGGTGCTGCTCGATGCCATCTCCGCCATCACCGGGACGCCGAACAAGTTCCAGGGCCTGCCGCTCGGGGCGCGTGCCGTGCAGATCGCCGACGGCGCGGTGTCGAACTACTTCCTCACCACCTTCGGCCGCGCGAAGCGCGAGTCCGTCTGTGCGTGCGAGGTGAAGATGGAACCCACGCTTTCCCAGGCGCTGCATTTGATGAACGGCGACGCCATCAACGACCGCATCAAGCAGGGCGGCGTGGTGGCGAAGATGATCAACGACAAGAAGACCGACCGCGAAATCGTGGACAATCTTTACCTCCGCTGCTTTACGCGCCTGCCGAACGACAAGGAGTGGACCGCGATCCAGCGCACCATCGCCGAAGCTGCCGACAACCGGAAGACCGCGCTCGAAGACCTCTTCTGGGCGCTGCTGAATTCGAAGGAGTTTTTCTTCAACCGGTGACCGCTTTCCGTCCGCGCGCGCAGCCGGACCTGTCCAAACTCCAAACCCCGCCCCCGCCATGTACACCCAGCGCCCGCGCATTGGTCCCGTTCTCGCATCTGTAGCCGGCCTCGGTCTGTTGACCGCCGGCTGCATGGCTGCGGACACACCTTCGGCTGAAAAGATCACCTACCAGGATCACGTCCGGCCGTTGCTCGAAAACAAATGCTTCTCCTGCCATAATCCCGACAAGAAGAAGGGCGATCTCGACATGACCAGCTTCGCCGCCCTCATTGCCGGCGGCGGCGGGGGTGCCATCGTCGATCCGGGGAATGCGGCCGGCAGCAAGCTTATCCTCACCGTCACGAAGAAGGAGGAGCCCTACATGCCGCCGGAGGGAGATCCGCTTCCTGCCAAGGACATCGACGTGCTTTCCAAGTGGATCGCCGGCGGCGTGCTCGAGACCGCATCGTCCGTCGCCCGCAAATCGAACAAGCCAAAGGTCAGCATGGAAGTGGCCGTGACCGGAAAACCCGAAGGTCCAGTCGCGCGGCCCGAGCACGTCCTGCTCGAGCCGGTCACCGTCACGCCGCGCACCACTGCCGTGACCGCCATGGCTGCCAGCCCGTGGGCGTCGCTCGTGGCGATGGCGGGCCAGAAGCAGATTCTGCTTTATGACACGGACACCCGGACGCTCGCCGGTATTTATCCGTATCCCGAAGGTTACGCGCGCTCCGTGAAGTTCAGCCGCAATGGCTCGCTGCTCATCGTCGGCGGCGGGCGCGGTGGAAAATTCGGCCACGCCGTCGTCTGGGATGTGAAGACCGGCCGCCGCATCACCGAGGTGGGCAAGGAGTTCGATGCCGTGATGTGCGCCGACATCAGCCCGAACCAGAAGATGATCGCCATCGCCAGCCCGTCGAAGAAGATCAAGGTGTACGATACCGCCACCGGCGAGGAGGAGTACGTCATCAGCAAGCATACCGATTGGGGCATGGGCTGTGCGTTCAGCCCCGATGGCGTGCTGCTCGCCACCTGCGACCGCGGCGGCAATGTCATGGTCTGGGAGGCGGACAACGGCGGCGAGTTCTTCATCCTCGGCCAGCACAAGGCAAGTTGCACCGATCTCGCGTGGCGCGGCGATGGCAATGTGCTCGCCTCCTGTGGCGCCGACGGCGCGGTGATCCTTTGGGAAATGAACGAGGGCAAGCAGATCAAATCCTGGGCGGCTCACAGCGGAGGCGTGCAGTCCGTCAGCTTCACGCCGGATGGACGCCTGCTCACCTGCGGTGCCGACGGCCTCACGCGCCTGTGGACGGCGGACGGCAAGGTGGTGGCCGAGGCAAAGAGCCAGGGCGATTTTGTCACCAAGGTCGTGGCCCTCGCCGACGGCAAGTCCGCGGCCACGGCCAACTGGCGCGGTGAGGTGAAGATCTGGAACTTCGAAAACGGCTTCGTCGAGCGCGGTGATCTCGCGAGCAATCCCTCGAAAATCGCCCAGCGCATCATCGAAGCCGAGAAGAAGGGCGCGGAACTCGTGGCGCAGATGCCGGCGGTCGAGGCAGAGATCAAGAAGGCGCAGGACGGAGTGGCCGCGAGAGAGGCGCAGCTTGCCGATACGAAGAAGAAGGCAGACGAGGCAAAAGCCACGATCGCCAAACTCACCGCCGAATTGAACGAACTGCCCGGCAAGACAGCCGCGCTCGACAAAAGCGTGAAGGAAACGCAGGCAGGCCGCGCTGCCGCCGCCGAGGCCGTGAAGAAATTCGAACAGGCAGCCGCGCAGATGAAGACGTTGGAGCAGTCCATCGCCGCATTGAATGCGGAGAAGGCGAAGCTCGGCGCGCCAGATCAGGCGCCGAAACTCGCCGAGGTGACCAGGAAGCTCGCCGATGCCACGGCGCAGCTTGATGCGCTCAAGAAGGCAAACGCCACGCCGCCGAAGCCCGTGGCCGAGATCGACAAGGCCATCAAGGCTGCGCAGGATCAGATCGCCGCCCTCAATGCAGCGAAGCCCGCGAAGACGAAGGATATCGAGGCGCTGAAGAAGGGCCTCGACAACTGGCCGAAGGCCATCGCCGCAGCCGAGAAAGCCGTGGCCGAGGCGAAGCCCGCCGTCGCCGCCGCGCAGGCAAAGGCCGCTGATCACAGGGCGCAGATCGCCGTTTATCAGAAACTGCCCGTCGTGCTCAAGGCCGCGCAGTTCAATGTCGGCGTGCTAGCCGAGAAGGAGAAGCTCACGAAACTCGAGACCGAGTTCAACGATTTCACCGCCGCACTGAAGGACAATGAGGATGGCAAGGTGGCCTCCGCGGCGCGCATCGTTTCGTCGAAGAAGGCCATCGCGGATGCGATCGCGGCGCTGCCGGCGAAAGAAGCCGCGCTGAAGAAAGTGCAGGGCGAACTGGCCGTGGTGGAGAAAAACTTCGAACCGGTGAAGGCTGCCGACTCCGCCGCCGCCGCGAAGCTCGACGAGCAGAAGAAAGCCATCGCCGCCAAGGAGGCTGAAGTCGCCGCCCTCGCGAAGGCCAGGGATGAAAACATCGCAGCCGCGAAGAAGGCCGCCGAGTCCATCACCAAGCAGATCGGCGTCATCAAGAATCAGTTGGCCGATGTCACCAAGAAGGCCGATGCCCCGTCGAAGGCAGCCGCGCAGCACAAGACCAAGCTTGCTGCCGCGGAGACGGCCTTGAAGGCAGCGAAGGAAGTGCAGGCCGCCGCGCTGAAGAAGGCCGCTGATGCACGCGCCGCCGCGGAAGCGCCGCTGAAAAAAGCCCGGGCTGATGCCGAGGCGGCCGCCAAGGAACTCGCCTCCACCAAGGCCGTGGCCATCGGCAAACCCGACATGGCGGCGAAGGTGGCCGCCGCGCAGCAGGCTGCTGATGCGAAGACCAAGGCCGTCGCCGAGACGCAGAAGACGTTTGATGCCGCCAAGGCCGCCCTTCAGAAGGAAGACGCAGCCGCGACCGCTGCCGGGAAGCCGGTGGCTGAGAAGGAAAAGGCATTCGCAGCAGCGAAGCAGGCCTCCGACGCAGCGGAGAAGACCCTTGCGCCTCTGCTCGGCCAGCAGAAGAGCCTTCAGGCATCCATCGATGCGCAGCAGAAGTCCCTGGCCGAGAAGCAGGCGGCACCCGCCGCCATCGAGAAGGACACGGCTGCAAAGACGCAGGCCGCCACGGCTGCCATCGCACAGTTGAAGTCCGGACTTCCCGCGCTGGAGAAGACGCTGGCCGAGGCCCGGACGAAGCTCGATGCCGCCGCCAAAGTCCTCGATGCAAAGCGTGGCGAGACAGGCAAGGCCATGGCCGAAGTCGAGGTCGCGAAGAAGCAAAAGACCGACGGCGAGGCCGCCATCGCCGCCGCCGAAAAGGACATCCCGAAACGCGAGAAGGCCGTGGTCGAGTGCAAGGCTGAGCTTGCAAAAATCCAGCCGCAGCTCGATCCGATGCGTGCCAGGGTCAAGCAGCTCACCGAGCAGTACCTGGCCTTGCTTCCAAAATAAACCGCCAGATGAAATCCATCCGCCCCGTCGCCGCCCGTTTGCTGGCTCTCGCCCTGCCGTTGATCGGCGCGGCCTCATGTTCATCCACGAGCGAGGAAATGCGCGCCTTCGTCGGCCAGCCTTCATCCGTCCTCCTCGCCCAGCTCGGCACGCCGCAGCTCCGCGCGCCCGACGGTCATGGCGGCCAGATTTGGAGCTACATCGACGAGACCCAGGGCGCGACTCCTGGCATGCCCGGCGGAGCCATGCCGGGCGCGGTCGGCACTCTTGGCAGCGGCTCGCTGACGCCGGCCGCATCTTCCGCCTCCCAGGGCTTTGTTTCCCGCCGCGAGTTTTTCATCGATGGCAGCGGCGTCGTGACCCAATGTCGCGGCCGCGGTCACTGATACAGTGAACGAAGGTGACCTTGCGCGGATGTCGCGGCAAAATGGTTTCGGTGCCCCGTCTGAATCGGCGCGTTGCCGCGTGGCGTGTGTGACGCGCCCTTGCCGCCCGAAATCGCCCGCTTTCCGTTTCCACCACCACGAGTTCCCCGCCGATCTTGCCGCGAGTGCGACTTCGGCAAAACACGAGTCCTTCGGTCGCTCCGGGTGTATCGGTGGCAGACGGGCTGGAAGATGCGCGCTGGCCGCTGTCCCGAGACAGGTCTGCACCGGGACCGCTCAGAAGTCGGGCAGGTTGTTTGTGCTGAACGTCTGATACAGGTAGTCGTAGCCCTTTGCGTCAGGCGCGTTTCCGAGGCTGGTGGGGTAGTTGTATTCGTTGCGCGTCTCGGGTGTTTGTGCCGGCAGAAGCGTGAGTCCGACAAAGCTGCCGTCCGGGTTGCGGGCAAAGTTGGGGGATTGGCCGTCAGCAGTGTTCGAGAAGAACCAGAGACCTGTGATGTAGTTCTCTACGGTCACGTTGCTCAGCGAACAGCCGCTGTTGTTGAAGAAGAATCCGAGCCCGACGCCGCCGCGCTCCTTGTCATCGGCAAGCACGAGCGTGGCGGGCTTGGCAGTCAGCGCGGGTGCGTTGGCGACGATGTTGATGTTCGAGAAATTCGCCTTGCCCAGATAGGTGCCGTGAATGCCGTTCATGTTGTTCCAGAACGTGCTGTTCGAGACGGTGAAGGCGTTCCGCGTGGCGGCGGAAGGCGGCCAGGCGGCTCCGGAGTCATCGGCGGAGCGCACCAGTTCGTCGGCCAGCCCGTTGGGTTTTGCGGCGGAGACGAACTGGGCTTGCCGGATTTCCTCGAAGATGGCGGTGCTTCCGTGGTTCACGAACCTGAAGCGCAATCCGGTGAAGCAACCATAGGCGGTGTTGTTGTCGAACTGTCTGACGGGCAGGTCCGTGATCACCGCGGCGTCCGCCGTGCCGTTGCCGTCGTAGTCCCAACCCCTCGGCTTCAAACTGGTGCTTGGCAGTTGATTCAACGGCTTGCCGGTGAAGTGGCCTGTCGAAGGATCGAAGCGGCCGCCGCACCAGAAAAAGAAGCCGGACCCCTTGCAGCCGGCGGCCACATTGCCGGTCACGCTCACGTCGGGGCTTTGAAACCAGAAGCCTTCGCCCGTGAATCCCATGTCCCCCTGGTCGCCGCGCGGACGATTGCCGAAGATGGTGCGCTGGTTTGCAAACTCGCCGTTGCCGATGCCGCCGATGGCGATGTTCCCCGTGAAGGAGCCGGTCTCTCCGCCGTCCTCGCAAATGAAGCCGGCGCCGTCGAAGTCGAAGCAGACATTGTCCGCGAAGTTGACGCTTGAGTCGTGATTGACGAAGCCCCATCCAGGCGTGTCGCGCACGACGCACTTGCTGACCAGCGCCGGCGTGGCCGCGCCCGTGCCGGCCTCGTGGAAGTGCAGCGCGTAGCGGCCGCGCGAGTTGCTCAGGGGGCCGTCGCTCGCGTTGATGACGCCGTCGAGGTTGCCGTCGCCGTTGTTGTAGTTCACATTACCCGGCGTGCCGGCCGCGGGCAGTGTCGGATCGCTGATGATGTAGCCCTTCACGCTGCGTCCGAGCTGGTTGAATGCGACGCCGGTGATCTTCACGTCATTGGTCATGAGCATGACGTGACCACGGGTGGCGCTCGAGGTCGTGTCGCCGGATTCGATGACAATGTCGCGCGTGAGATTGGCCGCATGAACCTTGATCGCGGCGATGGCCTTGGCGCGGACGTGTGCAAACGACAGCTTGGAGTTCAGCGTGATGCTCGTTGTGGTGGGGATTGCGGAGATCGACCTCACTTCATTGGCCAGGCGGACGTCGCCATAGGCAGGCAGAGCTGGTATCCATTCACGGGTGAAGTAGGTCGCCGCGATCACCACATCATCGCCGGCATGCCAGTTCGCGGGCACTGTGCTGGTGGGCTGGGTCTGTGTCTTGTCGGCATTCTCCGGCGGTGTGTTCGGGCCGGCGCTGTTGTTCAGCGTGACGAATGGATCGCGCGCTCCCGCGCTGTTCATGCGGATGATGGCACCCGGTGCCGCGATGATGCCGCGGCCCATGCGCTGCGTGTCGGAAACCGTAGAGCCGGCGACCGCACCTTTGATGGTGACGGTCGATTTGATCCCGGCATTGATGGGGCCGCCGGTGGTCCCCGCGGCGCCGTAGTCACCGATGCTGAGCTTGCCGCCCGCGTCGATGAGCAGGTGCTCGACGGTCAGCTTCGCTGTGGAGACGATGGGGAAGCGCAGCACACCGCGGACCACGATCGTCTTCGCCACGGGCGTGGTGCCGTTCACCGTAACCGTGCGGCCCGCCGGGATGAGCAGCACGTCGGAGGCGGACGGGGCCGTCGTGAACGATCCCCATGTGCTCCCCGCCGTGAAGTTGCCGTCCTGCGTGGCGGTGCGTGTGGGTGTGTTCCCGCCCGCTTCTGACAGCAAAATGTTGAAGTGGCACAGCGGGCAGGCTTTGGCGGCGTTGCCGGCAAACAAGAACAGCGAGACCAGCGCGAGTCCGAGGACGCTTGATGATGGATGAGCCTTCGTTTTCATGGGGTGGATGGTGGTTGCGGGCGCCGGACATGCCCCGGCATTTGCTCGATGAGGCTACCAGACCACGCCGTGCGGAAACTTGGACTTTTCCGCCAAAAATTTCGCCCCCGGCCGGACGGATCGCCTCGTTCACCAGTCGTGCCTTTGCTTCCGCCGCCACTGCCGCGGCGCCAGACCGGTGAGCTGGTGAAACCGCCGGTGAAAGTACGACAGATCGCCAAAGCCGCACGCATAGGCGATCTCCGTGATGGAGTGGTGCGACTTGCGCAGCTCCAGCATCGCATGGTGCAGCCGCAAATCTCCGAGATAGGTCACGGGACTGCGCCCGGTGACGAGATGAAAGCGGCGGAGCAGCGTGCGCTCCGACATGCGGGCCAGATCCACCAGCGGCCAGAGCGCATCGGCTTCCTGGAAGTGTCCTTCCAGATGGGCCAGCGCCGGGGCCAGTTGGTGTTCGTCGGCCTCCGCGTGCAAACGATACATAGGCGGGCATGAGTCCGTGCTCGCGTCGCCGACGGCTCCGAGCAGTGCGGTCAGCGCCGGCACCGGGTCCGCCGCTCCGGGCCGCAGTTGCGCCAGCTCGATTTCCCTCGTCCAGCGGCGGGTGCGCTCCCGGACCGGAGGGCTGAGCGCCACATGGCCCGGCGGTGCCCCGCACGGCGCGAAGCAGCGCGCGTGCAATTCAGCAAGACGGCCGCCATCGTCCGCGCGCGCGATTCGCTCCGGCAGCAGAATCACCGACTCCAGCGCAAAGTCATGCACGTCCCGGTAGTGATGGCGCTGCCCGGCCCGCACCATGAGCACGTCGCCTTCGCAAAACGGGCGCGAGAATCCCTCCACCACATGCACGCCGCGTCCGCGGCGCACAAAGATCAGTTCGTCGAACGCATGATGATGCGGCAGCACCGCGAATGCCGGATCGCGTCGGAACACCGCGGCGGCGAGCGCGACATCCGGCACGAAATCGTGAGTGTGATATTCCACGGCCATGCGTCCGCTGGTTTTACCCGGATGCCCGCAGTCCTGTCCATTCTTTTCCACATTCCACGCCGCATGACCTTCTTCCGCGCGGCGCGGGATTGATGTAGGGCGGGTGTGTTCCGCGCCATCGATGCCGGTGACACGAGAGGCTCTCTCGCGGAACTGCCCGCCTTGGTGCGGAAACGGTGCGCTGCCGTTTCCGCTGCCGTCTGCTCATGCGAGCGCTCCACCAGGCGGGTAGTTCGGCGGCGCGGTCTGTCACTGCCAAGGTCCGCCGTGCGCGCCGAACACACCCGCCCTACAGCCTGCTCGCGCCGCGCGGCGCTTCTTCATTCGACATTCCCCATTCGTCATTCATCCTTCCACCCATGCCAGCGCCGGAGATGAACAAGCAAGCCCAAAATGCCTACGACGAGGCGCTGCGGCGGATCAAGGACTGTGGGCCGCATGGGAGCGAGCTCAATCTTGCGGGTCTCGGCCTTACTTTGCTACCTCACGAGATTGGTCAGCTCGCCGCACTGACGAGGCTGTTCCTCTCGGACAATCACCTCGCCACGTTGCCTCCCGAGATCGGTCAGATGACCGCGCTAACGAGACTTGATTTGCCCAACAATCAGTTCGTCAGCGTGCCCGATATGATCGGGCACCTCACGTCTCTGATTGAGCTTAGATTGCAGAAAAACAGGCTCACGAGTGTGTCGCCATGCTTGGGATCGCTCCATTCACTGGAATTGCTTTCGCTTGGCATCAATCGCCTCGCAAGTATTCCACCCGAACTCGGCAAATTGAGAAAGCTTGCCCGATTAGATCTCGATCACAACTCGCTCGCGAGCCTCCCTTCGGAACTGGGAAATCTTGCATCGCTCGTCCACCTTCGACTGCACTCGAATAGACTCCAAGACCTTCCCGCAGAAATTCAGAGGCTGTCGAACCTTAGGGAACTTTATCTCCACAACAATCCTGGGCTCGGTCTGCCTGCCGAAGTGCTGGGGCCAGAATATGGAGACGTCTGGGACAAGAAAGTACTAGCCACTCCCGCCGACCCCAAATCCATCCTCGCATACTACTTCGCGAAACAAGCCCAAGGCGAACGCCCGCTCAACGAAGTGCGCCTCGTCCTCGTCGGTCGTGGCGCGGCGGGGAAGACCAGTCTGGTGCAGCGGCTTGTCTCGGACACTTTCAATCCCGCGCAGGCGGAGACGCCGGGCATCGCGCTGAGCGATTGGACGATGCGCGGCTGCGCTGGCGGGCCGGTGACGGCGCATGTGTGGGACTTTGCCGGCCAGGTGGTCACGCACTCGATGCACCGCTACTTCCTCTCCCACCGCACGGTCTATGTCCTCGTGCTCACCCAGCGCGAGGACAGCGCGGGGGAGGACGCGGACTACTGGCTGAAGCTCATTCAGAGCTACGGCACGGACAAGGCGGACGGAAATGCTCGGAAGTCTGGCGACTTCCGCTACGACGGCGGCGCGGCACCGCCGGTGATCGTGGCGCTGAACAAGAGCGACCAGGCGCGGGTGAAGGTGGACCGGAACTTCCTCCAGGAGCGCTTTCCCTTCATCGCGGGCTTTGTGGAGACGGACTGCCAGAGCGGGCGCGGCATCGCCGAACTGCGCGAGCGGCTGTGCGCGCTGATGGATGAGCCAAAAGTGAAAGCCTGGGTGCGCGAGGGCTTCCCGGCGCAGTGGTGGAAGGTGAAGGAGGCCATCGTGCGCGAGCAGCAGACGCGCCCGCACCTGAGCTACGACCAGTGGCGCAAGCTTTGCGATGACGCGGGTGAGAAGGACAAGGAGAAGCAGGACCAGCTCAGCAAGCTGCTGCACACCCTGGGCGTGGCGCTGAACTATGCCGATGATCCCCGCCTGCACGACAACACCGTGCTGCGCCCGAACTGGGTGACGCACCACTGCTACAATCTCATCCGCCACGCCGCGGGCCGCGCCGGCGTGCTGCACCGCGTGGAAGCCGCCGAAGTGCTGAAAGCAGGCAAGGACGGCGAGTCCGATCCGAAGATGCACGACTACCTCATGCGCCTGATGGAGCGCTTCGAGGCCGCGTATCCGCTGGGCGAGGGCTACCCGCCGGAGAAATGGCTCGTACCCCTCGGCCTCCCCGACGATCAGCCCGCCGGCCTCGCCCTCTTCGGCCAGACCGCGCCTCAGAAAGCCGCGCGCCTGCGCTACACTTACCCCTCCATCCCGCCCGGCCTCATCGCCCAATTCATCGTGCGCACTCACCCCATGATGGAAGAGAAGATGCAATGGGCCAACGGCACCGTGCTCACGCTGAACGGCGCGCGAGCACTCGTCCGCGCCGTGTCAAAGACCGAGATCGAGATCACCGCCGTCGGTGATGATGCGAATGCGCGGCGTGATCTCGCGGGGTTGTGTCGTGATGAGATCAACGGCCTGAACGCGCAGATCTCCGGACTGGATGTTGTGGAGCGTAAGGGGGGCATGGCAAATGGCGAACGTGTGTGGATAAATATCGAGACGCTGGAGGCGGACGAGTTGAAGTCGAAAACCACGACAGCAGTCGAGACACGTGCGGGCAGTGCTGAGGTCACGACCAAAACCGAACTGGACGAATTTGGGACGGAGGAAGGGCGCTTGCCCGAAGAAGGCACGTTCGCCAAGGCAATTCGCGAGAGGTTTTTGCCAGAGCGTGAGCCTCAACCATGGCGAGGCTCCAAACCCAAACCCCGCATCTTCATCAGCTACAGCCACACCGACGAGCGCCATTTGAAGACGCTGGAGCTACACCTGAAGATCCTCAAGAACAATGGATTCATCCACCGCGTCTGGCACGACCGCCGCATCCAGCCGGGTGATGATTGGGACAAGGCCATCCGCGACGAGATCACCACCGCCGATGTGATCATCTTCCTCACCAGCACCCCCGCGCTGGCGAGCGACTACATCAATAAGAAGGAAATGCAGATCGCCCTGGAGCGCCATGTGAAGGGCGAGGCCCGTGTAGTGCCCATCATCCTGGAGCGCTGCGCTTGGAGGGACACCTTCGCCAACAGCCCGCCGCTCAAGAAGCTCAAAGACCCCGAGAGCCGCGTCCCGCAATGCATCCCCCGCGACAACCATCCCATCAATTCCTTCAACCCCCGCAGCATCGGCTGGCATCAGGTGAGCGAGGAGTTGAAAACGCTGCTGACCGAGGTGAAGGCGAAGCTACGTTAGGGCGCTGTGTCCTCACAGCGCCGTCGTGCTGACTGCCAGGGCTTCATTCCTGGTGCTCGTCGTAAGCCCTGCCTTCCGCCGGAGACGAGCACCGCCGGTTTTGACGACGGCGCGATGCTCGGCTAATCTCGCCGACATGGCCACCGCCACCATCCGCCGCCCGGCTTTGCTCGTGGATCCGCTGCCGCTCGAAAACGGCGACGAACTCCATGCCTCCGAGTTTCTCCGCCGCTACGAGAGCATGGACGATGTGAGAAAAGCCGAACTCATCGAAGGAGCCGTCCATATGCCATCACCCGTGAGAGCCGACATGCACGCCAAGCCCGATGGACTCATCCAGACATGGCTCGGCACCTACGCCATCGCCAACAACCTGGAGTCCTACCCCAATGCGACTCTGCTGCTCGACTCCGAAAACACTTTCCAGCCCGATGCCATTCTGTGCACGAAGCCGCGCACCGGCGGCAGAGTGTGGTTGAACAAGAAAGGCTACCTGTGCGGCTCGCCCGAGTTCATCTGCGAGATCGCCGCGAGCACCGCGTCGATTGATCTTCACGCGAAGCTGCGCGTCTATCGCCGGCACGCCATCTCGGAATACCTCGTGTGGCGCACCGCCGAGCAAGAGGTGGACTGGTTCGTGCTCGAGGACGAGGAATACATCCGTCTCGCGCCCGGCAAGGATGGCAAGATTCGCAGCCGCGTCTTTCGAGGACTCGTGCTCGATGTGAAAGCGCTGCTCAAGCTCGACGGAGCAAAAGTTCTCGACGCGCTCAAGAAGTAGCAACGCCTCACTAAAGCGACAGCGTGAGCGCAAAGCACGCGCCGTTCTCCGTCTTCTCCAGCACCAGATCGCCACCCATCTCACGCGCGAGGCGGCGGCAAAGCGCGAGGCCGAGGCCGACGCCGGGGGCGGAGTGGGCGGCGTCGGTGGCGGATTTTTCGAAGGGCTGGAAGAGGCGTTTTTGATGCTGGCGGGAAATGCCGGGACCGTGGTCGCGGATGCGGAAGGCAAGGCGCGGGCCGGTGGTGGAGAGTTCGAGATGCAGGGTGCGCGGATCACTCTTCGGCGCGGCGTATTTGCAGGCGTTGTCCACGAGGTTGAAGAGGATCTGCTCCACGCCCATGGCATCGACGTTCATCACGCGGGTGGCGATGTCGGACGGCAGCGAGACTTCGAGCGTGAGATCGACTTCCTCGCAGCGGCGGCGCAAGCGCGGCTCGATGCGCGCGATGAGATCGCCGACGGTGATGCGCTCGACGCGCGCGGCGGTGCGGCCGCGCTCGATGCGCGAGTAGGCCAGCACGTTTTCGACAAGATGCGTGAGGCGCGTGGATTCATCACAGAGCGTGCGGAGATACTCGCGGCGCTTCTCGGCATCAGGCACCATGTCATCGGCGAGCATTTCGGAATAGAGCTGGAAGGTGGTGAGCGGCGTGCGCAGCTCGTGCGTGACGGCGGAGACGAATGCGCCGCGTCGCTCGCTCAGCAGCATGGCGCGATGCAGCACGAGCGCGGTGGCCACGGCGGCGATGGCGAGGCAGATCCACGCAATGGCGAGCGCACGTTGCAAAGCGGACCATCCGTTTGTGATCGGCAGCGAGATGGCTCCGGCGGTGAGCTTCACCGGAAGCGTGACGAGCGCCGACGGATCGAGCTGCGCGACATCAGCGAGGGCGGGAGCGAGCGAGGCATTCGGCAGCAAATCCGTGACGGCACCGAGCAACTGGCCGCGGAGCTTTTCCCAATCGACCCACACGCCCTGCACGCGAGGCTTGCCGTCGAGCGAGGCATTGCGCACGAGGAGAAGCTCCTGCTCGAGCCAGAGCGGCTTCAAATCGCCGGGTGTTTTCTGTTCGGCGGAAGGAGCGGGAGTCTGTAAGGCAACTGTGCCCGCTATCGCTCCGCTGATCTGCAAAGTGCCGCCGTTGACGACGGTTGTGCCGGTGTAGGTGTTGGCGTCGGCGAGCGACATCGGTTCCGCTTTGGCGGCAGGGCTTTGGCGTTCCTCGCGTTTGTCCGTTTGAGCGACTTTCTCGGATTCACGCGCACGCGACAGGCCTGCGGGGTTTTCGATCTCGACTTGAGGCTTCATCGCCGACGCGGTTGCTGGCTTCAGCGTTTCCGATGCATCTGCACGGCCATGGGCAGGAGCCGCCACGCCGCCGCCAGTTGCACCAATCAATGCAGGACTGGCCGGCTTGCTCTCGGTCTTCACGGTTTCATTCGATGCCACATCTCCCGAGCGAGTGGCTGGTGCGGCCGCCGCTGGCATGGGGGTTGCGGGGGCAACGGTATTCCGGCTTTTCGGCCCATCATTCGCGAGTGATTTCGCTGCGAGCATCGGACGCGAGGCGGGCGGCTCATCGCTCTTGGCCTTCTCCATTTGAGCGGGTGCGGCAGCCGATGGGATCGACGAATTTGCCGCGAGCGTGGGCGTGCTTGCCGGGGCTTTCGGCTCCGACGGTGTCATGCTGCCGCTGTCCTTTGGCACGGCAGCAGACTTTTTCGATCGCGCGGCATAAAGGTCGGAGAGATTGCGCGACGAGTCGCCATACAGTTGAAGCGTTCCGTCGCCCGTCTTGCGCAGCGGCGTCTTCGTCGCATTCAGCTTCTCGTTCGCAATCTGCTGCTGCACGACATTCGAGCGCTGGACTTGCTCTCGCGCATTGAAGACCATCTGGCTGTCGGCAGGCGCGGGCGCTGGTGGTTGAGGCTGAGCCGGCTCCTTCTTGAACACCTCAGCGACGGCCTTCGGCGCTGCGGGCGCAGGACGCGGCGGCTCTTTGCTCTTCACTTCGGCATCGGGCATCTCACGCTCTTTTCCGGCCTGATTGGCACCACTAACGGCCTCCGGATGCTTCTTCAGCAGCGAGTCAAGCTTTGCCAGCCGATCAGTCGCATACTTCAACTGAGGGCTGATCGCGTACCAGTTGTTCGCCAGTTCGAGCTGCGAGCCGGTCGGTACCTGCGGACTGCAAACCAGCGACGCGCCTGATGCAGGCGGCATCATTTCAAAATGCAGCAGCACAAACTCCGGCGGCTCACCGAGCAACGGCGATGGCATGAGCGCCTTGCCTTTGGTGATCTCCTTGTTATCGCGCGTGAAGAGTTCGTCCGGCGAGCGGAAGGCCTGGTAATCGCCGGGTGGCCGCGAGTTCTCGCGAATCAGCAGAGTGCTCGCCAGCGAATCCATGCGCCACAGCGCGAGGCGGATGCGCTCCTGCACCTGCGCATCCCTCTCCGCCGCCACGCGCTGGCGCTCCATGCCCAGCGTGCGCGCGGTGATCCACGCCATGACAGCGAGGAACATCGCGAGGCACGCAGCGAAGATGAGCCATTTGAAGACGGGGCGCTGCATCGGTCATCCTTTCCCGGCGGCAAGCATATAGCCCTTGCCACGCACGGTCAGCAGGAACTTCGGCTCGGTGCCATTGTCGCGGAGCTTCGCGCGGAGGTTTGCGATGTGCATGTCGATGGTGCGCGTCTCGGTGCCGCGCGGTTCGATGCGCCACACGCGGCGGAGCAATTCATCGCGAGAGATGGCGCGACCTCGATGCGCGGCGAGGTATTGGATCAGTTCGGCCTCGCGCTCGGAGAGTTCTTCGCGTCCGCCGTCGCGATACCGCAGTTCCATGCGCTCCACATCGGCGGTGCCGTCGGGAAACTCGACATGCTGCACCGCCTTTGGTCGCTCCGGCGAGCGACGCAGCACCGCCTCCACGCGAGCGAGCAGCTCGCGAACGCTGAAGGGCTTCACGACGTAATCATCCGCACCGAGCTTCAGGCCCTTCACGCGATCAGCTTCTTCACCTCGCGCTGACAAAATGATGACCGGTGTGCCGGGCCGATGATCGCGCAGGGCGCGGAGAATCTCGAAGCCGCTGTGATTCGGCAGCACGAGATCGAGCAGCATGAGATCAAACGTCGCCATCTGCGCCAGCTCGATGCCCTTCAATCCATCTCCAGCCTCGATCACCGAGTAGCCCGAGAACGAAAGCGCATCCACCACGCCGCGGCGGATGGCGCTGTCGTCTTCGATCACGAGGATGGTGGACTTGGGCATGGTTTGCGATTGCTGGCAGTTGTTGGAGTCCCGGCTTCAGCCGGTTCGGAAGGTTGGAGTCTTGTTCAGCGCGAATCGTGCTCAAGTTCCATCGGCTGGCGGTTTCTTCAATGCTTCAAGTTCTCGTTCACCCAACCGGCTGAAGCCGGGACTCCAACGAACATCCGCTGCCGCAAGCCTCACTTGAAGGTGATCTGCGCCTTCGCGCTGGCTTGTTCGCGGACGACTTTGCTGATCGCAGTGTCCAGCGTGTCGGTCTTGCCGGCCTCCTTCTGCTTCGCGGCGACGAACTTCTGACGCTCTTCGTTCAGCCTCCGGATCTCGGCCTGGATTTTCTCGCGCTCTGCTGACTTTTGATCGACGTAGGCTTTGCGCTCTTCGGGCTTCAGCTCCTTCATCTCTTTCGGCAGGTCGGCAGCCGGCACTGCTTCGAGCTTCACGGTGCCTTTTTTCGCCGCATCCACGAGGTCCCACTTCTCATTGCTGTAGTTCGCGGATGATTTGGTGACCGCGCGCTGCACTTCAGCGCCTGCGGATTTGTAGCGGGCGGCGTTGCTGTCCTGCGCCGTTTGATTGGCCTTCGCTGCTGGAGCAGCGGCACCGTAACCGATGTAGGTGGCGTTCAGCTCGATGCTGAGGCGGCTGATTTCCTTGTCCTGCGGCGCTTCGATGTGAGCGACGGCCTTGTCTTGATCGATGGTGAGAAACTTGCCTTCCGCGATGTGCGCGCCGCGACGCCAGCCGCCGTTCACGCCATCGCTTTCACTCCCGCAATGGATGGTGTTCACGATCACGCCCTTCGAGATTGCCGATTTGCAGGATTCATCCGCCGAGATCGGGCCTTGGGTGAAAGGCTCGTTGCCCGCGACGAACATGGCCTTGTAAACCTTCGACGAGCGATCCCACTCGAGCTTGTCGATCGCGTCACGAATCACCGCGCCGCAGTATTCGCTGCCGCCGTTGGTGGTGAGTTTGAAAAGTTCGTCCGAGACCTTGTCGAGATCGCGCGTGAACGGCAGCACCTGGCGGATCCAGTTCGTGCCCGCGCTGAGGTTGTTGTTGCCATATTCATAGAGCGCGACCTGCACGACCGGCGTCTTGTCGCCCTGCTTCGCGCCGTTGAACTCGTTCACGATCTTCCAGAGCTGCGTCTTCGCCTGCTCGATGAGGCCGTCCATGCTGTTGCTCGTATCGAGCAGGATGGCGAGCTGCACGAGCGCCTCGTTGTCCGTGACCGGCTTCGGATCGACCACGGCCTCCTTTGCTGCGACAGGGGCGGTGATGGTGGCAAACGCCGCGACGTGAAGCGCGGCCCGACGAATGGAGAATGTTTTCGTTTTCATGACTCCTCGATGCTAGGCCGTCGCGTCGAGGCCGTCTGTAAATGGGCTGTAAATTGACTCTCTTCGTCTTGCTTTGCGACCGGCAAAGGTCCCAGTGAGATCAGGGTAAAACGACCGCGCGATAGAAACGTCGGGGCAACGTAGTGCCGGCGGGATCAGTGATGATGAGAGCGCTACCGGTGCCTGGGATTTGATCGGTGAGGATGCGCCATTGAGGCGACGCGGCGAGGTCATCGGAGACATCGACGCGATAGGTGAGGCCGAGCACCGTCGGCAGCGAGATGGTGACGTCACTCCCCGCGACGACCGGCGCGCCGAGCCGCAGCACGCTCGACTGGCTACGCGGATCCGTGCGCGCGCGGAATTCCTGGGCGTTCGTCATTCCATCTCCATCCGTGTCCACGTTTGCATCCGCGACGCTCGTTGAGAGGCCGTTCGCAGTCTCGTAGGCGTTCGGCAGACCGTCGCCGTCCGTGTCGGTGGTGGTGACGGTGACGTTGGCGGAAAACTCTGACGTGTTGCCTGCGGGATCGGTTGCCGTTGCGCAAATGAGATGACCGGCGGGGACGATCACGGGAAGCACGGCGTTGAGCGTAGCATTACCGCTTCCGTTCGTCGTCGTATTGACCGCGCCGATGAAATTCAGTCCTTCACCAAAACCGGAAGCATCTGCCGCCGCACTGTCGAAGAACTCGATGCGAAACGTGGTGCTGGCCGTGCTGTTTAGAGTTCCGGCGACGGTAGTCGATGTGCCGAGAACAGCAGACGTGAGGGTTGGGTGGTTTTGCAGGTTGTTCGGTCCAGTGTCGGGATCGCCGGCGTCATTGTTCGTGTGCCCATCGCCCCAGATGTCGATGCCGAGCCCGCCGTTGGCCGTGATGGAGTTGCCGCTGATTCGGTTGCCTGTCGTCCCCGTGTTGTAAATGGCGACGCCAGCAGTCGCGTTGCGCGAAATGAAATTTGCAGCACCTAGTGTGCTGCCGCCAATGATGTTGCCGGTGGTGCCGCCGGAGCCGTCAGCGAAGAGCGCGATGCCTTCGCTCGTGTTGGCGATGGCTGCCCCCGCTGGCGATGTGCCGATCGAATTGCCAATCACGATGTTTCCGTTCGTCGGACTGCCGCTGATCGTCAGGCCCGCACCGTTATTGCCCGAGATGAAATTGCGACCTCCGGTGGTGGCGCCAATCGTGTTGCCTTGCGCGCCGCCGAAAATCTGGATGCCCGGCCCCGCGTTCGGAAGCGCGGCTGTTCCCGCCGCATTGAGGCCGATGAAATTTCCGGCAACCGTGTTGCTGTTCGCGCCCGTGATCGTCATGCCGCGGCTGCCATTGCCGGAGATTACATTGCCCGCGCCGGGCGCTGTGCCTCCGATGATGTTTGCCGTCGCGCTGCTGAAGATCTCGATGCCGGGAAAGCCATTTGCGATTGCCGCCGCGCCTGCCGCGTTTGTGCCTATGTAGTTCCCCGATACCCGATTACCAGAGGTGCCCGTTCCGTTCAACGAAACGCCCTGGTTTGCGTTTCCCGAGATTACATTCCTCGCCGATGCCATCGTGCCACCGATCACATTGTTCTGCGGTCCGCCGCTGATCTCTACCCCGGCGTAAGCGTTTGCCAGCGCCGTGGTGCCGGCGGCGTTTGTGCCGATCAAATTGCCCGCGACGACATTGTTGTTGGTGCCAGCACTGAGAATGAGCACGCCTTGGTTCGAATTGCCGGAGACGAGATTACCCGCGCCGGACACCGTGCCACCGATGGTGTTGCCGGTCGCACCGCTAAAGATCCCAATGCCTGAATACGCGTTGGCGATTGCCGCCGTGCCTGCCGGATTGGTGCCGATGAAATTGCCGGCCACGACGTTGCCGGTCGTACCCGCGTCGCTCAGCGACACACCCTGACCATTGTTTCCCGAGAGGACGTTGCCAGAGCCTGGCGCAGTGCCTCCCACCGTGTTGTTCGTTGCGTCACCGAAAATCTGAATGCCAGCGTAGGCGTTTGGGAGCGCCGCCGTGCCGGCTGCGTTGAGGCCGGCGTAATTGCCAGCAATGGTATTGTTGCTCGTGCCCGCTCCGCTGATCGTCGCGCCCTGGCTTGCATTGCCGGAAAGAATGTTGCGCGCAGCCGACGTGCTGCCGCCGATCGTGTTGAACTGCGCGCCGCCAAAGATCTGCACTCCCGCGTAAGCATTCGGAATCGCGCCCGTGCCCGCTGCGTTCGTGCCGATGAAATTTCCCGAGACGAAGTTGCCATTGGCTCCAGTGATCGCGACGCCTTGATTCGTGTTGCCGGAGAGCACGTTTCCAGAGCCGACTGTGTTTGCGGACGCGCCCGCGGTGATCAGCACGCCGGCATATCCATTGGCGATTGCTGCCGTGCCCGCTGCGTTCGTGCCGACGAAATTCCCGGTGATGATGTTGCCGTTGGTTCCGCTGCCATTGATGTAGATGCCCTGGGCCAGATTCCCCGAGATCACATTGCGCGCCGCTGCCGTCGCGCCACCAATCGTGTTGCCGCTCGCACCGTTGTTGATTTCGATGCCCGCAAAAGAGTTCGCGCTCGCCGCAGCCCCCGCGGCATTCGTGCCGATGTAGCATCCCGCAATCGTGCATCCCGTCGCGCCTGTTCCGGTGATCAGGATGCCACGCGTGCCGAAGCCATTGATGACGAAACCTTTGACCGTCACGTTCGCACCGCTCAAGCGGAAGCCGAGACCATAGGTGGACGGATCGTTTTGCAGCGCGCCATTGAGCGCAATCTCGGGACCGCTGGGATTGGTGTCGCCGCCAAAGATGGTCTGCGTGGTGGCGTCGATGGTGGTCTTGCTGCCCGGCGCGGTCATGCGGTCGCTGGGTTTGATGGTGAAGACGCCGCCGCTGAAGCCGGGATCGGTGTTGGGAATCTGAAAGGTGATCGTCGGCGTTGCGGCGGGCGTGTCGGTGACGATGTCGAAGGCCTTGTAAATTGCGGCTCGCAAGCTGCCAGGACCCGAATCCTGCGTGTTCGTCACCACCGTCGTGAGCACGGGACCGGCACCATACATGAGGGAGATGCCGTTGCGGTCCGCGCGGCTGAGTTCGCGATCGGGATTGTTTCCCATGATGTCGATGAACTGAGTGTATCCCGCCTTCGGAGTGACCGTGTCGATTGCGGAATTAACGGCGGACGCATTGCGCGAGTATTGCATGATCGAGAGGAAGTCGTATGCGCCATTGTTCGTCGAAGTCGGCGTGAGGATGAAGTCTCCGTTGCTCGTGCCGCCGGGCACGTTGCTGAAATTGATCGTTACATAGGTGTCGCGGTCGCTGCGCTGATGCTCGTGGATGAGGCCGAGCGCGTGGCCGATCTCGTGCAGCAGGGTGCCGCGATTCCAGGCCACGGCGCCGATGTTGAGCTGCTGCTGGCCGCCGATCATGCCGAGAGATGAGTTGCCGCCGCTCAGCCCGCTGCCGCCGTCATTGACCATGATGTAATTCGTCTGCGAGGTCCGCGGGATGAAGTGCAGGTTTGCAAACGACTCCCAGTCGCGCGCTGCATCGACAAATGCGGCCTGATGCGCGGCGCTCACGTTTGCATTGAAGGCGTAGTACACATTGCCGCCGGTCCATTTGTTGATGCCGGTTTTCGACGCGCTGCCAGGCGGCGCGGTCCCGGCAAATTGATCCCGCCATAGCCGAACAGTCTCCACGGAGACGATCATGTCGCCAAGAGCGACCGTGGTCTGTTCAGGGCCGACAGTGGCGAGAATGGCATCGTAGGCGGCGACGAGGGCCGCAATTTCCTTTGAAGATGCTCCGAGCACGTCGGCAAGTGTGACACAAAACAGCACGGCGAGGCTGACGAAAGAAGCGCGCATGACGAGGAAGGTGCGCCGTTTTTATTGCTCGTCCAGCCGACGATTCTCACCTGCGGGGTCACCGGACTTGACAGTCCACGCCTCCGCCGGTTTCTAGGCGCATGACTCTCGCCGCGAAGCTGTATCCGATCCTCAAGCCGCTGCTCTTCCGCATGGATGCGGAGCGGGCGCATGTGTGGACCACATGGTTGATGCGCGTGGCTCATGCGTTTCGTCTCATCGGCTCGGAGGCACCGACGGAAGCGAAGGCGGTGGATGTGTTCGGTCTTCGTTTCCCGAACGTGCTCGGCCTCGCCGCCGGGATGGACAAAAGCGCCGCGTGCGTGGACGCGTGGGGTGCGGTGGGTTTTGGATTTGTGGAAGTGGGCACGCTCACGCCGCGACCGCAGCCAGGGAATCCGCGGCCGCGTCTCTTCCGTCTGCCGGAGCAAGAGGCGCTGATCAACCGGATGGGCTTCAACAACCCGGGCATCGACGCGGCGGTGCGGCGGCTGGAGAAGCGCCGCACGAAGGCCATCGTCGGTGTGAACATCGGCAAGAATTTCGACACGCCGAACGACACGGCGCAGAATGATTACCTCTACTGCCTGAAGGCCGCCTACTCGGTGGCTGACTACATCGCGGTGAACATTTCCTCGCCAAACACCAAGGGCCTGCGTGATCTCCAGGGCGAGGATGCGATCCGCCGCCTCGTCGGCGCGCTTCGCCAGGAGCAGGGGCGGCTCGGCTTCGAACACGGACGGCGCGTGCCGGTGCTGGTGAAGATCGCGCCGGATCTCTCCGAGATTCAAATCGAGGCGCTGGCCCGCGTCTTCAATGAACTGGCCGTCGATGGCATCATCGCGACGAACACGACCATCGCGCGGGAGGCCGTGGCCGGGCATCCGCTCGCGGAACAGGCCGGCGGCCTCAGCGGCGCGCCGGTGACGAAATGCTCGACGGAGGTGATCCGTGCGTTTCGTGAGCTACTCCGGCCATCGTCTCCGATCATCGGCGTGGGCGGCATCATGTGTGGCGCGGACGCGTGCGAGAAGCTGGATGCCGGAGCCGCGCTGGTGCAGGTCTATTCGGGGCTGGTCTATCGGGGTCCCGCGCTGGTCGGCGAAGTGCTCGATGCGGTGGCGCGGCGGGGCTGAATGTTGGGGCGCTGGTTGCAGAGTTCGTGCGGATTGAGCTGCAGGCCGTTCGATCGCGGTTTCTCTCACCGCTCCCAGCCATCGCGCGGCCCGTTGCCCGGGACGGGCCGCGGCGAGATTCCGTTGCACCGAACAGCATGGCGACCGCCCGGCTTTGCATCATCCGGGCAGGGCTTGCGCAAGAACCGAAAGCGAAAGCCTGAAATCTATGATTTGCCCCGCAGCATTCAGGATTCCACAGATGGGTTCAGAAGAAGTCCAATCCGTGGTCGCCCTGAATCCGCGGGAATTCACTCAGAAGCAATTCATGCGTAAGCCCTGTCATCCGGGCCGTTCTCCCGTCGCGGCTTTTGACAGGAAATCGTGTCCGGATATTCTTCGCGCCCCAATTCCAAAAATCCACATCATGAGCACTCCCACCACCCACGAATTCCAGGCTGAGGTCAAACAGGTCCTCGACATCGTCATTCACTCCCTTTACACCGATCGCGAGATTTTCGTGCGCGAGCTGGTGTCGAATGCGGCGGACGCGCTGGAGAAGATGCGCCTCACGCAGCTCACGGAGAAAAGTGTGTTCGATGCAAATCTCGACCTTGAGATCAACATCACCACCGACGAGACGGCGAAGACGCTGACCATCCAGGACTACGGCATCGGCATGACGCGCGCGGAACTGATCGAGAACCTCGGCACCATCGCGCACTCGGGATCGAAGGCGTTCGTAAAGGCGCTTCAGAATCAGGGCAAGAAGGGCGACGCGCAGCTCATCGGCCAGTTCGGCGTGGGCTTCTACAGCGCGTTCATGGTGGCGGACCAGGTCAAAGTTTACACTCACTCGTGGCGCGAGGATGAGGAGCATCTCTGCTGGAGCAGTGACGGCGCGGGCAGCTACACCATCGAAGAAGCGCCCGGCCAGAGGCGCGGCTCGCGCATCGTCCTTCATCTCAAGGGTGATGCCGGGGAGTTCTCGCAGGCGAGCCGCATCCGGCAGATTCTCGGGAAGTATTCGAACTTTGTCGGTTTTCCCATCTCCCTGAATGGCGAGCGCGTGAACAACGTCGAGGCCGTTTGGCTGAAGAGCAAAGACCAGGTCACCGACGAGCAGTACTCGCAGTTCTACAAGTTCGCGGCGAAGGCCTTCGACGAGCCGAGCTACCGCCTGCATTTCCAGGCCGATGTGCCGATCGTAATCAACGCGCTCATCTTCGCGCCCGGCGAAAACATGGAGCTGTGGGGCATGGGTCAGATGCAGCCGGGCGTGGCGCTCTACTGCAAAAAAGTGCTCATCGACCCTCATCCGCCGAAGCTGCTGCCCGAGTGGCTGCGCTTTGCGCGTGGCGTCATCGACAGCGAAGACCTGCCTTTGAACATCTCGCGTGAATCCATGCAGGACAGCGCGCTGGTGAAAAAACTCGGCAGTGTCGTCACGAGCCGCTTCCTCAAGTTCCTCGACAAGGAGGCCGCCGACGACGGGAAGAAGTACGCCGAGTTCTACAAGAAGTTCAGCCGCTTCTTCAAAGAAGGCGTCGCCACCGATCACGAGAATCGCGAGGCCGTCGCGAAGCTTCTGCGCTTCGAGTCATCGCTCACGGGGAAGGACGAGTCCATCGGTCTCTCCGCCTACGTCTCGCGGATGAAGGAAGGGCAGAAGGAGATCTACTATCAGGTCGCGCCGTCGCGCAGTTCAATCGAGAGCGGCCCGTATGTCGATGCCTTCAAGGCGCGTGGCATCGAGGTGCTCTACCTTTACGAAACCATCGACGAGTACGTGGTGTCGTCGCTCGGTGAATTCGACGGTAAGAAGCTCGTCGCCGTGAACTCCGACAAGGTGGAGCTCGACGACAGTGCCGCGGCCGATGGTGTGGCGCTGAGTGCGGAAGACACTGACAAACTCTGCGGCTGGCTCAAGGAGAAGCTCGGCGGCCGCGTGGAAGCCGTGAAGGCCGGCAAGCGCCTCGTGAGCAGCCCCGCGCTGGTGCTCACACCCGAGGGCGAACTCAATCCACAGATGCGCCAGATGATGCGCGCGTTGCAAAAGGATGAGGTCGAGCCGCCTAAGGTGATCATGGAGATCAATCCGCATCACGAACTCATCCGCCGCCTCTGCGCCATCCGCGAGAGCGACGCCGAAGCCGCCGGCCTTGTCGCCGAGCAGATGCTCGACAACGCCCTCCTCGCCGCCGGATTGCTCGACGATCCCCAGTCCCTCATCGGCCGCACCCAGAAGCTCATGGAGCGACTCCTTGCAAAGTCGTAGAAGCGGACGGCATCGGCGGACGGCCAGCCTGAACGTACGGCTGGGCCGCTCCGCGCACTGATCGCACGGGAAAACGCAGCGCTGCCGGGACGAAGGTTCGCGACCCGGACTGGAGGTGCATGTGTGCCCGGATCGGCAGAAGAAATATGATTGCCACGTTCCGCGCGATTGGTCATTCTCAGCGTGCATCCTCTATTCACGCTCATGCACGATCTTCCTTCCACCGGCCATCGCCCGGCGTATCCGCCGGGATTCCGTCAACGTCGCGGCCTGAACTGGGGCATCGTGGGACTGCTCTACACGTCCTTCTACATGTGCCGCTACAATTTCTCGCTGGCCAACGAGTCCATCGCGAAGGAATTCGGCTACGCGAAGTCCGACATGCAGACGATCATCAATGTCACGCTCTTCGCCTATGCCTGCGGGCAGATCATCAACGGCCTGCTCACCGACCGGCTCGGCGGGCGCCGCGCCATGCTCATCGGCGCCATCGGCACCATCACGCTGAATCTGCTCTTCGGCATCGCCTCGTTCTGGGGCATCTTCTCGTTGTTCGTGATGCTGCGCGGCATCGACGGTTACTTTCAGGCATTCGGCGCGCCGGGCATGATCAAGATCAACTCCGCCTGGTTCGCGCACACGGAGCGCGGCCGTTTTGCCGGGATCTTCGGTTTCATGATCAATCTCGGGCGGTTCGGCATCTTCAGGCTGGGTCCCGCATTGCTCTCGGGTTTTCTTTTCCTCGGCCTCTGGCAGGTGCCGCCGCTGCACTGGCGCTGGCTTTTCTGGGTGCCGGCGGGAGTCGCCGTGATCACCGCCACATGTCTGGCCTTCTTCGTAAAAGACACGCCCGAGCAGGCCGGCTTCCCCGCCGTGCATCCGTCGCAGGATGATGCGGGCGGCGTGCTCAGTGCCGTGGGCGTGGTCTTCCGCAAGATCGTGCGCACGCCCGTGGTGTGGGTGATCGCGCTCGCCTATGCCTGCACCGGCGCCGTGCGGCAGAACCTGGACCACTGGTTCCCGCGCTACATGAGCGAAGTGCATCATGTGGACAAGTCGGAGTTCAGATTTCAGTTGCTGGCCTTCCTGATGCCGATGGTCGCTTCACTCGGCTCGCTCATCTCCGGCTACGTGTCGGACAATGTATTCAACGGCCGCCGTGCTCCCGTGGCCGCCGGCATCTACTTCCTCGAAGGGTTCGTCGTCTTTGCCGCCACTCAGGTGCACTCCGTCGATGCCGCCATCGTCATGCTCATCCTGATTTCCCTCACCGTGAACTCCACGCACTCGATCCTCGGCACCGCGGCGGCGATGGACATCGGCGGTGCGAAGATGGCCGGCTTTGCCTCGGGAGTGATCGACTCGTTCCAATACTTCGGCGGCAGCGCGGCAGGATATTTTCTGGGCAAGGCGCTCGACCGCGGCTGGGAGCACTTCTTCCCGTTCTTCGTGCCATTCGGTTTCGTGGCCGGCATCCTGATGTGCACCATCATGAACAAGACCACGCACGGCGACAAGATGTGACGCCGCACGGCCGGGAACCCATGAGCACCACCAATCATCTCCAAGGAGCGCGTGTGTATTTGTCCGGCCCGATGGACTTCGTCGCTTCCCGCGCGGACGAGAAGAAGCTCGGCTGGCGCAATCGTGTGGGCGACTTTCTCCGCTCGTTCGGCAGCGTCGTCTTCGATCCCTGGTTCAAGCCCGCAGTGCGCGGCCTGCATGAGTACGGCCTGGAGGACATCCACACCATCGATACCCGCGAGCAGTGGAGCTTCACGCCCGGTCAGGCCGGTGACGAAGCGCGTGCGCGTTGCGCGGAGAGCTTCTGGCAGACGCTCCATATCGACCTGCGCATGGTCGATACGAGCGACTTCACCATCGCCTACGTGCCCACGAACATCTACAGCGTGGGCACCGTGCACGAGATCGTGCTCGCGCGGCAGCAATTGAAGCCCGTGCTCTTCGTCAGCCCGCCGGTCACATTTCCCGCGCTGGAGAAACTCCGCGCGCATCTGCGCGATGACGCCGCGGCGCTGGCGCTCGTCGATGAGCTCGTCCGCCAGGTGCCCGTGAAAGCGAACCCGCGCGGCATCCCGAGCCTGTGGTACATGCCTCTCATCGGCGGCGGCAATTTCTTCGACGGCTTTGGATTCGCCGGCTACGTCGAGCGTTTCGGATGGAAGTCGATCCCGATGGATGAGCAGGAGCGCCTGCGTCCGCCGGAGAATCCGCTGCTGCCGTTCCTGGAGAAGCTCGCCCGCGAACTGCCGCGCAAGTGGGACGACAAACGAGGCCGGTACGTGCCGGACGACGACTGGCTGCTCTGGGATCTCGAGTCCTGAGACGAAGGGCTGCTCCGGGCTGCTTGCCACGCGGGCCGCCTGTGTTCCCGCGCCTCGGCTTCTTCCACGCGACGCAGCCGGGCGCGTCTCCTGGCCCGACGGCGCGGATCGTACTCGGACCTTGCCTCGGGAGGGCGCTACACTACCATCGCGAATCATGATTCTCTCCCGGGTCTTTCTCGTCGTTGGAATAGCGCTGGCCGCCGCGCCGGCTTCGCTCCGCGCGCAGTCGCAGCCATTTTGGGTGGAGAAGCTCGCGCGAATCAATGCGAAACTCGAACCTGCGGAGTTTGCCGCACCGTGGAAGCAACTCCCTGATCCGGAGCGCCTCCTGCCGGATGGAATCGTCGGATTCGAAGATGCCGCCGGACATGCAGCAGTCGTCGTCGGCGGGCGGGATGTGATCGACGCGGGTTCGCCCGACTTCGTGACCGAGGCGGAAATGGAAAAAAGGCTGGAGGAGCGCAGGCGGGAATTGATCCAAAGAGTGCCGAACGCGGAGATAACCGCATCCGGCATGTGGCGGGAGAACGATTTTCCCTACATCTGGCTGGAGTATTCGGTGACACCACAGGGGCGGACGCGAAAGCTTCACGCTATTACCTACTCCACGGTGCGGGACGGATACTTGCTCGTCATTTTCGCCGTGGGCGAGAGCGCGGAGAGCGCCAAGGGCGGCGCCGAGATGATGCTGAAATCCCTCAAGCCGCTGCGATCCAGGGGCGCTCCGCGTGCGGGCAGCTATCCTGACTACGAAGCGGTCGCACTCGGATTCGACACGCACCTGAAGGCCGCCGGATGGCAGCCGTGGCAGGATGGCGCCACCATTTTTCCCGCCAGCGTGATCAGTGCGCGGCGGGGCGCGGCGACTTTCCTCGTGTCGGAGATCGTGCCGCTGCCCGAGAAGGGCCTGCCGCTCGGGGAGAACTTTGCCGCGATCATGCGCGCCACCACGCGCTTCGAGAACGTGGAGGACGCGCTCAAGGTGGAGAAGGCGGCCATGAGCGGCTTCGATGAGGCATTGAAGTTCTCAGGCACGGCCGACACGGGCGAGGTGCGCACGTTTTTCTCCGGCTGGTGCGGCCAGGGTGGCGGGCGCATGATGATGACCATGAGCTGGACGCCGGCGAAGGACGCCAAAGCCCTGCAAACGGCGAGGGAAGTCCTGGATGCGGCGCTCGGGGCCGTAACGCCCCTGCCGATGACCAGCGCGCCCGCGCCGTCCGCATTCAAACAGCCGCAGCGCGATGCGCAGAGCAACGTGCTCTGCGAGATCGCCGCCCGCTTGTTGCGCCGGGGCCGCAATGAAGACGGTGCGGCGGCATATGATCTCGCGCTGCGCTGGTCGCACTCGCAGCTTTCCACGCTCGAGGCCGCGGTCACGGGTTTGCAGCGCGCGGGTGATGCGCGCCGCGCCGAGGTGCTGCTCACGCTTTATGGCGATCAGTTCCAGGACAGTCCGCGCCTCTGGCTGCTGCGCGCGCGGCTGCACGCTGAAACCGGGGCGGAGGAGAAGGCGGGGCGCGATTACGCGGCCGCATTCCGTGCCGGCCTGCGCGATGAGGATGCGGTGGCGGCCTTCATGTCGCTCCTCTGGAATGCGCAGAAGAACGACGAGGCGCTGAAATTCATCGAAGCCTACGAGAAGGCCGCGCCCAGCCCGCGCATCGCGCGCTGGCGCGCCGTCACCCTCCTGCGCTTGAAGGATTACGACCGCGCGCTGGCGATCTACGCCACGCTGGTGAAGGCGCGGCCGCTCGACGTGGAGGCCGCGCTTCAGCACGGCGAGTGCGCAAATCAGGCCGGCCGGCACGACATCGCGCTTGAGGCGGTGGCGCTCATGCTCAAGGAGAATCAAGACGGCCCGCGGACCCGCCTGATCGAAGGCTGGGCGCACTACGGCAGGAAGGACTGGCGGGAGGCGAAGCTCAGCTTCGAGGCCGCGCGGAAATTCACGCCGAACGATCCCGTCGTGCTCGATGCGCTGAATTCCGCGAACGCCGCGCTCGGCGAAGGCGACAGTTCCGCGGTCAAGACGCCCATCGACGCGCTCCGGCTTCCGGACGTCGTGCGCGCGCGCATCGACAAGGCCGCGGCCGAGTTCAAGCCGGATGAAGACGAGAGCGCGTTGAACATCTTCATCACCACGCAGATCGACTTTCACGCCGGCAAGCCCACCACGACCACCGAGAGCTGCAAGGTGAAAATCCTCGACAACGCGGGCGTGGACGCCTTCTCCACCATCGACATCAAGTTCGATCCACTTTCCGAGCGCGTCTTCATGAACCAGCTCGAAGTGCTCGACGAAGCCGGCAGGGTGGTGGCCCGCGGTCGGCTTGAGGACCAGTACGTCGCGGATCCCTCGATGGACGGCCCCGCCACGCTCGGCCGCGTGCTGCGCGTGCCGGTGCCCGGTTTGAAACCCGGACGCACGCTCCATTACGTGCACACGAAGCGCACGGTCGAGGCTGACAAGGTCCCGCGCTTTGAAGACATTTGGTTCGGCTCCACGCACCCCATCGGCGCGCAGGCCGTGGTGCTGCAGGGCGATCTCGACAAGGTCCGCGTCACGATGAACGATGCGATGAAGACGGGCGTCCAGCTCATCGACGACGACGCCTCGAAGACGCGCACCTGGCTGCTCGCGCCGGCCATGCAGGTGCACAGCGAGCCGTTTCTGCCGCGCATCGCCACCTTCACTCCCGTGCTGCGCCTCGGCGCGCCGGATGCGGAGTGGACGAAGGTGGGCGCGGACTATCTCCAGCTCATCGCCGAGCAGCTCAAGCCCGAGCCCGAGATCGAGGCGCTGGCGAGGAAGATCACGGCCGGCGCAAAGACTGACGAGCAGAAGATCGACCTCCTCTCCCGCCATGTGCGTGACGAGATCACCTACAAGGCCATCGAGTTCGGGCGGCGCGCGAGGATTCCGAACCGCGCGAGCCGCGTGACCGCCAATCATTACGGCGACTGCAAGGACATGGCGCTGCTCCTGCATCAGTTGCTGCGTGCCACGGGCATCGCGTCTCATCTCGCGCTCATCAACACGCGTGCAGACATGGATGCCGCGCTGCCTGATCTGGACCAGTTCAACCACATGATCCTGCATGTGCCGTCGCTGAGGGCGAAGTTCATCGACTGCACCGAGGGCAAGAGTGCCGGGGTGAACCTGCCGCCCAGCCTGTTCGGCCTCCACGCCTTCGTGGTCGATCCGGCAAACCCGCGCATCGAGGCCATGCCCGCGCGCCAGGACTGGCCGGCAAACAGGCTCGACGTGGCGCGCGAGGTCACCTTCGACTCCGAAGGCGGAGCCGACGTGTCGGAGACAGTGACATTCACCGACTACCTCGCGCAGAACATGCGCATGTTTCTCAATTCCATGCCGCCGCAGAAGCGCATCGACTCCATGCAGGCATGGCAGCAGCGCGTCAGCCACTGGCAGATCGAGAAGATGGAGGTGGAGCATCTCTCTGATCCGGCCAGTCCGCTCACCTTGAAGCTGCGCTACTCCATTCCGCCGCCCGCGCTGCCGGGAGCGCGCACCCTCGAGGTGCCCGGCACGCTCGAGTGCGAGTACCTCGAGATCAATCATCTGCGCCACCGCCACCATCCCTACGAGGTGCTGCACCCCGTCGAGGTCACCAGCCGCGTCAATGTCGCCGCGCCCGCGGCCATCGATGCCGCGTCGCTCCGCTCGATCACGCGCAAGGATGACACGAGTCCGCACTGCCGCTGGAGCATGACCGCCACTCCGGCGTCCGCGGGCAATGCGCACGAGTGCCAGATTCGATTTCACGCCGTGCTGCCCGCGAAGGCCGGTCCCGCCGCCGAGTACCTGCCGATGCGGAAGGCGGCTGCAGCCGCGGCGAGCGCCTGGCATGTGCCGCTGCGTCTGGGAGAGTGATCGTGCTCCCTCCGTGCGGCTCACGCCGCCATGCTTCGCATGCCGGGACCGCGGGTGCCGATCACCTCTCGTCCGCCTTCAGGCGTTCCATCCATTTCCCGAGCCGTGGCATCTCGAAAGCACGCATTCTCTCGATCAATGCCGCCGGATCATCGCCGATGATGAGGCAGCCCTCGTGTTCGGGCTTGAGGAAGCCGTCGCGCGTGAGCTGGTGGACGAAGCTCGCGAGGCCGTCGAAGAAACCGTCCGCATTCAAGAGCGCCACCGGCTTCTCGTGAAAGCCAAGCTGCAGCCATGTGAAGGTCTCGAACAGCTCCTCCAGCGTGCCGATGCCCCCGGGCAGCGCGATGAAGCCGTCAGCCAGGTCGGCCATGGTCTGCTTGCGCTCGTGCATCGAGGCCACGATGCGCAGCTCGGTGAGACCGTGGTGACCGAGTTCCTTTTCTTCCAGCGCCGCGGGGATCACGCCGATCACCTCTCCGCCGCCCTCGAGCACCGCATCCGCCACGATGCCCATCAACCCCACATGACCGCCACCATAGACGAGTCCAATGCGGCGCGCGGCCAATTCGGCTCCCAAGGCGGCCGCAGTCCTGGTGAATGCCGGCGAAGTGCCGCGGTTCGAGCCGCAGTAGATGCAGAGGCGGTGAAAAGTTCTCAAGGTCGGATGACGGGTCGCGGATGGCCGATGGTGAGATGGACAACGTGATGTGGCAAAGGGGAATTGGCATTTCCCACCGACCGCGCCCGGCCTGCATCGGCGGTGCATGGGGCCGATGATCCAGCATCGGTGCCGCCCCTCATTTCTTCGCCTCGAGAATCCCGGTGGCAATGGCTTCGGCCAGTTTCTGCCTGTGCGCGGGGCTGGCGCAGAGCCGCGCCTCTTTCTTGTTGCTGATGAAACCGCACTCCACCAGCACGGCGGGCATCCTAGTCTCGCGCAGAACCTTGTAGTCGGCGTAGCTGACGTTGCGGTTGATGCCGGTGACGCGCTTGTCGAGCGAGCGCTGTACGGAGAGCGCCAGTTCCTTCCCGCGCGCACTGCGGTAATGGGTCTCGATGCCCGATGCCGAGCGGTCCCGGCAGGCGTTGAAGTGGATGCTCACGAACACGGCCGAACGGCACCGGTTGGCGATGACGGCGCGGGTGGAGAGTTCGACCGTGGTGTCGCTCCGGCGCGTCATCAGCGTGCGCACGCCGCGGGCGCGGAGCGCGGCGTCGAGGCGCTTCGCCACGTCCAGCGTGAGGTTCCGTTCGAGGAGGCCGTTCCACACCGCGCCGCCGTCCCTGCCGCCGTGTCCGGCATCGATCACCACCGTGCTGAATGGCAGGCCTGCCGCACGGACGGCCGCGACCATCATCAAGGGCGCCAGCATCAGCGCCGCCACGCGCGACTGCCAGGTGCTACTTGGGAATGGAGAGCGACCTGCCATCGCGAATCACGTCGGATTTGAGCCCGTTTGCGGCTTTGAGCTTCGACACCGATGTGCCGTACTTGCGCGCGATGCTCGAGAGCGTGTCGCCGCTCTTCACCACATGCTTTTTGGATGCGGCGGTCTTCTTCACCGGGGCCGGTGATTTCTTCGATTTCGATTTCGAACTCGAGCCAGAACTCTTTTTCTTCGAAGACGACGAGCGCCCGCCGTCCTTGTGGTGAGACGAGCGCCACTCGGCGTAGTCGCTGCTCGTCGCCGCGCCGCGTCCCGCCTTCGACTCGCCCTCCTGGGCCCAGGTCGAGACGTAGTTCCCGCCTGCGTCGAACGGATACTCGTCCCGCGGCATGGAGTGCGACGGCGTGGCGGATGCGCCGTGGAGATCTATGGCCGGCAGGTTCGACGGTGCGCCAGGTCCTTTCTTCCGGGAGGAACTGGAGCACGCGTCCATCAAGAGCGGCAGGATCAGCGCCAGGCCGGCGGCGGCGATGCGGGGCGGTCGGGAAGGGAAAACGCTCATGGATCAGGCAGACAATGATCGGAGAAGGTCCCCACTCTGCTCATAATTCGCCGCCGGGCAAGGGACGCCGGCGCTCACTTTTCCGCGGGGATGTGGAAGCGCTTGATGACCCGGTTGACGCGCGGCACGCCCTGCGCGTCCGGCTGCATGATCACCAACCGCTCGTGGAAATACGGCGCGTGCTCCAAGGGCAGGGAGTATTTCCATTCGTTCCCGCCCTGGCCTTCCAGCGGCTGGACGGTCATCGTTTGATACACCGTGCGGCCGTCCATGCCGGGCTTGAGCTTCTCGAAGTTCCGCTCTTCGTAGCGGATGGGATACCGCGTCCCGGACTGCCCCATGTGCTGCACGGCCAGCCAGGACTCGCTCACCGAGTAGCCGAAACGCACTGAGAAGACGGCCACCAGGACCAGCGGGATGAGCAGCAGCACAACCGGCGCGAAGTAGTACCAGCGTTGTTTGAGAGTCTCGAACTTCATGCGCGGCGATGCTGCCGGAGAATGCGCGGACAAGCAAGGCAAAAGAGGCCGGCAGGTGATCCGGAGCGCCTGTGCTTCGGCAACTCAGCGCACGATCTTCAACCGCAGAACCGGCGGCGTAGTGCGCGAGTTTTCCTTTGTGGCAAAGGCGTGCACCAGGCCGTTGCGGGCGGTCTCATCCGTCTCCCGGCAGATGATGAGCGTGACGAGGCTGTCGGTGTCGGCATTGAGGAAGCTGACGAGGTCATCTCCCTTGATCGAAAATGAGCCGCGAGTGGTGCCCTGCGGAATGGTGAAGCGACCGAGGAGTTTGGTGGCCGACGCGATCGGCAGCGAGTGATGCTCGTCCGTGAGATCGTGCGCGGGTGCATTCGCCCATGCCAGTCCATCCTCTGTCCACCCATCCTGCGTCTCGTCAGTCAGCCCATACACATCGAATGTCGCATCCGGCACCAGCGAGGCGAAGCCGAGATCGCTCGGCTCGATGTGCAGGACGAACTCGGCATCGGCGACCTTTTTGCCGGCGAAGTGCGAGAGATCGAAGGCGACGTAGCCCTTGCGCTCCAACTTCGGATCGAGCGTGGTGTGCTTCACACGCAGGAAGGGTTCCGCGCCGGTGATCTTCACATCAGAGGACTGGATGCAGCTATCCCTGCCAAGGCCAAAGGCGGTGGTGAGCATCTGCCAGCCGTCACCCATGTCGCTGATCGGGCCGGGCAGCCAGCGGTCGGGCTCGGGCTGGTCGGCTGCGGCTGCAATGCCGCTGACCTGGCTTTTTACCATGCCGCCGAAGTCAGCGCGCTCGCCGGTGGTCAGCTTCCGCGTCTCGCCCGGGTCTTTGCGATTCACTTCGACGAGTCCCTTGATCACATGCACGAGGCATTTGCCGTCTTCGCTGGTGCTCACGCCGAAGCGTGTGCCGAAATCGACCACCTTCGTGTCCGGCGTCTGCACGGTGAAGCCCTTCGCCTGCGGCGGCACGTCCGCCACGATGGTGCCACGCTTGATGCGGCACTCCATCGCTGAGACTACTTCGAGACTGACCGGTGCCTCCATCACAACCTCGGCGCCGCTTCTAAACTTCAGCGTCGCCATGCCTTCGACGAGTTCGAGAGCACCCGGCTTGAGCAAGCCGCCTTCGAGGGTGGGCAGTGCGCTGTTGCCCCACTTGCACTGCCGCGCTTTCACCAGCGTCGCCACCGGCGCGGGTTCGCGCTGCAGCAGCCACATGGCGCCGCCCGCCACGATTGCGGCAGCAGCGGCCGCCGTGAAGGTGCGCAGCGAAAACCAAGTCCTGCGCGCCACCTGCCTTTCCACTGACTGCTGAATCCTGCCGGACTCTTGAATCCTGATTCCTGAATCCTCGCCCATCTCCGTCCGGAGTTCGGCTTCAAGGAACACGGCTTCCGCCATAAACGCGCGTGCTTCGGCGTCCGTCTTGATTCGCTCGTTCAGTTCGTGAGTTTCCTCGTCGCTGGTCCTGCCGTCGCGGGCGCGTTCCCAGAGTTCGAGCAGCTTCCATTTTGCTTCGGGGTTCATGGCGTTGAGGGGAAGTACGGAAGGGACTCAGGGGGCGGAAGGGATGACCGGGGCCTGATTGGATCTGGCTCTGCGTTTCATGGCGTGGCCTCCATGCGTTTTTGCACGCACTCCATCAGCGTCATGCGCACACGGCTGAGCGCACGATAGACGGCGGCTTCGGTGCGTTTTACTTTTTCCGCGATCTGGCCGATCTCGAGTTCGTCGAAATAGCGCAGCGTCACCAGTTGGCGGTGCTCGGTCGGCAGCCGGCCGATGCATTCACGGAGCGCTTCATGTCGCGGCGATGCCTCCTGAGCCAGTTCACTCACCGCGTGACCGAGCGCTTCGAGCGCATCCTCATCCAGCGGCAGATGCTCACGCTTTTTCTGCCGGCGGTGGGTGAGAATCTGGTGAAACGCGATGGTCCGCGCCCACGCGAGGAAGTTCGTGCCCGGCGTGAAGTCGTCGAAATGCTTCCACAGCAGCATCTTCGTGTGCTGCAGGATGTCCTCCGCCGCCGCATCGCGCGGGACCAGACCGTGAACATAGAGCCCCAGCGCCCGGTCGTGCGCGGTGAGAAGTTCGAGGAATTGCGTGGTTCTGTCGGCGGAGTCGGGCATGTCACTGCGAAATAGAGAAAAGCCAATGATCGTACGAATGAAGGCCGCCGGGAACCGCTTTTGGACATGACTTTCTGTCCAAGAAGGACCCGCCCCCGGTTTCATTCTCCGCACATGCACGCGCGACGCCTTTCCACATTCCATTTCCTCCCTGCCGCAGGGTGCGCCCTGCTTTGTTGTGGTGCGCTTTCGGCCGCGCCCGACACCGCCGCGTTGAAGTTTTTCGAGAACGAAATCCGTCCGCTGCTGGCGCGGAGCTGCTACGAGTGCCACGGGCCGCAGAAGAAGAAAAGCGGTCTGCGCCTCGACAACCTGGCCTATATCCTCCAGGGCGGCGAGAGTGGTCCGGCGATCGTGAAGGGGGAGCCGGACAAGTCGCTGCTGATGGAATTCCTTTCCTTCAAGGACTCCGATCACGAAATGCCGCCGGACGGGAAGCTGCCAGACAAGCAGATCGCCGCGCTGAAGAAGTGGATCGCCATCGGCGCTCCGTGGCCGGAAGCCGAAGTCGCCGGCGCGAAGGTGATGCACAAGCCGGGCACGATCACCGACGACGATCGCAAGTGGTGGGCGTACCAGCCTGTGAAATCATCCCCGGTGCCAAAGTCCGATGCGAAATCTCCAATCGACGCCTTCATTCGCGACCGGCTTGCAAAAGAAGGACTCAAGGCCTCTCCAGAGGCTTCGCGCACCGAATTGATCCGTCGCCTGTCCTTCGATCTCACCGGCCTTCCACCTTCACCCGGGCAGGTGACGGCGTTTGTGGAAGACAAGAGGCCGGACGCGTACGAGCGGCTCGTGGATGAACTGCTCGCCTCTCCCCGCTTCGGCGAGCGGCAGGCACAGCAATGGCTCGACCTCGTGCGCTACGCTGAAAGCGAGGGCTACCGGCAGGATGCCTACCGGCCAAACGTCTGGCCATACCGCGACTACGTCATCAAGTCCTTCAACGACGACAAGCCCTACGACCAGTTCATGCGCGAGCAAATCGCGGGCGACGAGATCGCACCTGGCGACCCGGCTGTGACCATCGGCACCGCATTCCTGCGTCACACGGCCTACGAGTACAATCAACGCGATGCCGAGGGCCAGTGGCGCACCATCATCAACGAAGTGACCGACGTCACCGGCGACGTCTTCCTCGGCACGTCGATGCAATGCGCGCAATGCCACGATCACAAATTTGATCCCATCATGCAGAAGGACTACTACCGGCTGCAGGCGTTCCTGAACAACATCACCTGGCAGGAGCACACGCCGCTCGCCACGCCCGCGCAGCTCAAGCAATACAACGAGCAATACGAAGCGTGGCAGGCCGCGACCGTCGAGCCGCGCAAGATTATCGACGGCATCATCGAGCCGCGCATCACCGGGGCACAGAAGTCGGCGATGAAAAAGTTCCCGCCAGAGGTCTTCGCCATGTACGAAAAACCGCGCGGGCAGCGCACGCCATACGAAGAGCAGATCGTGCAGCTCGCCTGGCGGCAGGCCGAGTTTGAGCGTGTGCGGTTCAAAGAGGAGAAGATGAAGCCCGACGACGCGGCGAAACTCGCCGAGGCTCGCGCGGAACTTGCGAAGTTCGATCACCTCAAGCCGAAGCCGCTGCTTGATGCTTTCATCATCGGCGAGGCAGGCCGCGAGGCGATGCCCGCCAGCTTCAAGACGCGCAAGGTCGGCTGGGTGAAGTCGAATCCCGGAGTCCTCACCATTCTCGATCCAGCGGACGCGCACATCCCCGAGCCGCCGCCATCCGCGCAAACCTCGGGCCGCCGCAGCGCGCTCGCTGACTGGTTCGCCCGCCCGGACAATCCGCTCACCACCCGCGTGATCGTGAATCGCATCTGGCAGCACCATTTCGGTCGTGGCATCGTCGGAACGTCGAGCGACTTCGGTCGTCTCGGCGAAAGGCCCACGCATCCGGAGTTGCTCGACTGGCTCACCAGCGAATTCGTCAAAGGCGGCTGGCACATGAAGCCGCTGCACAAGATGATCGTGATGAGCGAGACGTACCGGCAGGCGACGAAGTGCTCAGTTCTCAGTGCTCAGTCTGACAAGGCGGACCGTGTCGGGACGGAGCACTCTCAGTCCGCTCTCCTGATTGACCCGGAGAACAGATTCCTCTGGCGCTACCCGCCGCGCCGTCTCGATGCCGAGCAGGCACGTGATGCCGTCCTCGCCGCCAGCGGCGAATTGAAGCTCGACATGGGTGGCGAAGGCGTCTCCTCCACCACGCCGCGGCGCAGCATTTACACGAAGAAGATCCGCAACACGCAGGACGAATTCCTCCGCAGCCTCGATGCGCCGGCTGGTTATCAGAGCATCGCGGAGCGTCAGGCGACGACCACCGCCACGCAGAGCTTGCTCTTGATCAACGGCGAGTGGCCGCTCGACCGGGCACGCGCGATGGCCGCCAGCCTGTTGAAGAGCAAGCCGAAGGATGATGCCGCGCTCGTGCGCGCCGCGTACCTGCGCGCATTCTCGCGCGAGCCGACGGTGGACGATGCGAAATCCGCCGCCGCGTTTCTCGGCGTGCAGCGCGCGCAACTGAAGCGTGAAGCACCACCGCCGCCGCCCGCGGCGGCGCCTCTCGCGGACGCGGTCAAATTCTTCGGCCTCGCGAATGCATCGAAGACCGCGAAGGCGCTGATGATGAAACCCGGCACCGCCAATGAAAAACTGCGCGTGAATCTCGAAGGCGCGCCCGAGCCGGACTCCTTCGCCATCGAGGCCGTGGTGTATCTCGACTCGCTCTATCCAAACGCCGCCGTGCGCACCATCGCCGCACGCTGGAACAACGCGAAGACCGAGCCTGGCTGGTGCTTCGGCGTCACGAGCGAGAAGTCCGCCTACAAGCCGAACAACCTCATCGTGCAGCTCTCCGGCGATGATTTCCAGGGCAGCCAGCTTTATGAAGTCGTGGCGTCAAACATCACCATCCCGCTGCGCAGGCCGTTCTACGTCGCCGCCGCCATCAACAACCATCCCGCCGAAGGCCAGCAGTTCGGCGGCACCGTCACCTTCTATGCGCGCGATCTCGGCGATCCGGCCGCGCCGATGCAAACCGCGACGGTGAGCCACCAAGTCTGCGGCGGCTACGTCAGCGCCCAGCGCGCTCTGTACATCGGCGGCCGCGAGACCGACAAGAGCAGCCTCTGGGACGGTGCCATCGCCCGCGTCGCCATCCGCAAAGGCGCGCTCGACTCCGGCAAGCTCATGGCCTGGGCCGGCATGACCGATCCCACCTGCATCCTCGACATGAGCGCCGATCAATTCACCGCAGCGCAGAAGGCTCCGGCAGGGCAGAAGTGGACGTTTGAATCTTCAATGGCACCCGCGCCAAAAGGCGGCGCCAAGCTCGATCCAGCACTCGAAGCCGTCACCGACCTGTGCCACGCGTTGCTGAACTCGAATGAGTTCTTCTACTTGCAGTGAGGCCGACAGGACCGGGCGATTACCGCCGTCAGCGCTGCTTCGCCGAGCCGATGCGCAGAGTCACATCCGTCACCTTTCCTCCTTCGAGTGGCTCGAGCATGAGGCAGAAGGAGTGATGAGGTGGCGTGCCCTGCACGATCAGCACGCCGCGCGCGGCCGCAGGCTGGCCGGCAGCCACGTCCGCGGTCATGAACCCGTTCACATGAGTCGGGCCGAAGCCGCGAATCTTGCCGCGCTCGAACCACGGACCTTTGAACAGGCCGTCAGGCTCCCACAGCCACACGCGCATCCTGCCGCTGCCGATCCGGCACTCGACCTCGACAGGGCCTGACGAGTGGTAGGTGGTGGTGTTGGTCGGCAGCACGACGGTCATCAGCTTTTCCAGTGAAGCACCGGTGACCTTGACATCGACGGCACCGTTTGAAGCCATGCCTTCGATGCGCCCGCCCGGCAGAGTGGGGCCGGACAAGCTCGCCTGCTGCGGTGCCTGCCGGCGGTAGCCCGGCGGGTTCGTGATGGCGGTGTCGTCGAGATCCATCTGCCACCCGCCTTTCTCCGGCACGGCGGCAGGCAAGACCGCGACCGGCGTATGCGAGAGATCGACCTCATCCAGTGCGAGACTGATCAGCGGGTCGATGCTGCTCACATTGGAGCGCGCGAGTCCGAGCTTCTTCAGGGATGCGGGCAATGTATTGGCGGTCGGTGTACCGAGTTTCTGCCCGCCGAGTTGAAGCTCCCGCAGCCTGGTCAATGAAGACACGACCGGCCACTCAGTGAGATTTCCATTCTCGAGCCAGAGCAACTCGATTTCCGTCAGCCGGGACAAATCAGGCGCCGAGGCAAAGGCGGAATTCGCCAGACATAGCGCGCGCACATGGCCGTCGCGAATCACGACGGACTTCGCATTCCGCGCATCGCGCATGAGGCCGTCCGTCAGCATGCCGAGCGGCCTCAATTGAGCGGCTTCGACGCCCGCGGCAGTGCAAACGGCATCGAGAGCCGCACGCTCGGCAGCCGGCAGTGTGGCGAGCCATTCCTGGATGCTTTTCTCCGGCCCTGCACGCCAGGCGAGGAAGACGAGAATTCCGATGCCAAGCAGCGCCACGGCCGCGGCGATGCCGATGAGGGTTAGGCAGCTTTTCTGGTTCATGAGGCGGTGGATCAGGGCTTCATTTCGTCCGGACCGCTGATGATGCGGCCATTTCCGTCGCGCCACGTCACGTTGCCGGCGGGGCTCACATACTTCTGTCCGACGATGGCGCCATTGCGCCGGTATGTCGTGGTATTGTCGCCGCCGGTTCCGGACGAGGTATCCGCAGTGTGCGTGATTCTTCCGCGCGAGTCCCGGTGCGTCGTGCGTCCGCTCGGTGACTCGCTCGAGCTTCCCGTGATGCGGCCGTCCGCGTCCCGGTAGGTGATGGTGCCCGGGTGTGAAGTCCAGGCGCTCCCAATGATGCGGCCGGTCTGTTTCTCGCGGTAAACACGATCGCCCGACGGCGCGGAAGTCTCCTCGCCGTCGAGAATCGTGCGGTCCGTGGCCTCGAAGCGAGCCGGATGCTTTGCGGCTGCTTTCACCGCATCGTGCTGCGCGGTCGCAGGGTCGGGCCCGCTCTTTTCGCGAGTGACGTGTCGTGCGGCAGGCTCCGACCGACGTGCGGCAACTTCCGACCGCGCACTCGCTCGATGGCGGGCCACGGCTTCCATGCGATCACCTTCCCGCGAAGGCGTGCGCAGTCCGTGGTAGTAAGCCGGCCTCCAAGGGCGGCGCGGCGGCGGATGGCGTGGCGGCGGCGCACAGGCCGAGACGAGGGCGGCGACGGCAATGAGGGGGACCAATCTGGAGAATCGGGGTGTGGTGTTCATGGCGGCAGCTTCGACGCGGCGAGATTCGGGTGTCTTCAACCTTCAGGCATCAGTCCACGGCGCAATGATTCCGCCGATGAAAATGACGAGACCGCAGATGCAGGTGATCACATGGATCAGGACGCCGGACCAGAAGCCGGCGGGTTGCTCGTTGCGCGGGATGAGGAAGCCATTGCGCGTGCGCAGCACGCCGGTGCGCAGTGCACGCCGAATCTCGACGACCGAGAACCATGCGAGACCTCCGCCGAGGCCTGTCGCCAAAATGCGCACGATCCAGATGAACCACATGGTGAAGAGGCCGCTGCGAGCGGCTGCCGGGACAACTGCCACCGAATCGAGCGGACGCCAGCGTGCATTGCGGATCGGCCTCTTGAGAATGGAAGATATTGCCGCCTTCGAGTCAGGCTGCGGATCCGGTTCACCGACGCGGGTGAGACTCCCGCTGTATGCCGCGCATCGTCCGATTTGCGACTGCTCGGGCCCGAATCGGGCGGGATCGGAGCCGGCAGAGCAGGGGAGTGAAGGCACGAGAACAAGTGATCCCACGCCCGTGACCGCATCTACGCGCCAGCGCTGCAACTGCCGCCCGGCTCCCTCCCCTTCATCCAGCTCCGAAACTCTCCGCCCCGAAATTTCGGCAGCTCGCGCGAGCCGAGCCAGCGCATGAGCGGCGGGACAGGCATGAGCTTGAGCGGGACGAGGTTTGCGAGATTTGCGGCCTGCATCGCCGCGCGCCAGGCGTGGGGTCGCGTCGCGAGAAAAGCCCACGGTTCCATGGACGGCGTGCCCGCCTTCGCCTGCGTCGCCCCTTCGCGGAACGCGCGGTCGCGCAGGCGTACGAGCATGTCGGGGATCGGGATGTCCACGGGGCAGACTTCATTGCATGCGCCGCAGAGAGAGGAGGCTTTGGGAAGGTCGGCGAGCTTTGCAAAGTCCGGCTGCATCAGCAGCGGGCTGAGCACCGCGCCGATGGGACCCTGGTACGTGGCCCGATACGCATGGCCGCTGGCCTGGCGATAGACGGGGCAGACGTTCTGGCACGCGCCACAGCGGATGCAGCGGAGGATTTCGCGGTATTCGCTGCCGAGGATGGCGGAGCGGCCGTTGTCCACGAAGATGACGACCATCTTTTCGGCTCCGTCGATCGTGCCACCGGTCGGGTTCACGCGCGGACCATTGATGAATTGAGTGTAGACGGTGAGCTGCTGCCCCACGCCGGAGCGCGCGAGCAAGTTCAGGAAGACAGCGAGGTCACGATCGTGAGGAACGAGCTTCTCGATGCCAACCATGACGATGTGCAGTCGCGGCGCGGTGATGCTGAAGCGCGCGTTGCCTTCATTCGTGACGAGCACGATGCGGCCGCTCTCGGCGGAGACAAAATTCGCGCCGGTGATGCCGGCGTCGGCCTTGAGAAACTTCTCCCGCAGATGCTTGCGCGCGCGGCGGGTGATGGTCTCCGGATCGTCGTTGTAGTCGCCGAGCCCCTCGCGCTCGAAGCTTTTTGCGATGTCGCGGCGGTTCTTGTGAACGATGGGCTTGATGATGTGCGACGGGATGTCGTCGTCGATCTGGATGATGAACTCGCCGAGATCGGTCTCGACGACTTCGATGCCGTTCTCCTCGAGGTGTGGATTCAGGTGAATCTCCTCGGTGAGCATCGACTTCGACTTCACCACGAGCTTCGCACCATTCTCGCGCAGCAGCTTCGTGACCATCGCCTTGGCACTCGCCGCGTCATTGGCGAACAGGACTTCGGCGCCGTTCGCCTTCAGTCGCGACTCGGCCTTTTCCAAGTAGGTGTCGAGATGATCCAGCGTGTGCTGCTTGATCTGCGCGGCCAGCTTGCGCAGCGGATCGGCGTTGCCGTAATCCCGCGCCAGCGCCTCGCGCCGCCAGATCGTCGGCACACGCGTGCCTTCGAGCACGGTTTCGCGCACGCTCCGCGGGAGGGTGTCGGCGTAGCGGTCGATGGATTGCGGGGAGATCATGATTCTGGCGCAGGCCGCTGGCTCGCACTCGCGCGGGCACTTGGGCCGGTTGCCCCGCCTTTGAGAGCCGCCGCCAGCACCTCCGTGATGTGCAGACACTTCACCGGCCGTGCTTCACGGCCGACGAGGCCGCCGATGTGCATGAGGCAGCCCATGTCTGCGGAGACGAGGATGTCGGGCTGTTCCTTGAGGGCATTGTCGAGTTTGAGCCGGCCCATCTTGGTGGAGATGTTGGGAAACGTGACGGAAAACGCACCGCCGAAGCCGCAGCATTGTTCGGCATCGTCAAAGGTGACGAGTTCGAGGCCGTCGATGGATGAGAGCAGCTTGAGCGCAGCTTCGCCACTCCCGGTGCCGCGCGAGTGGCAGGAGGTGTGGAAGGCCACGCGATAGGCGAAGCGGCCCGGCCACCGGTCGATGCCGAGTCCATTCACGATGTAGTCGACCAGCTCCCACGTCCGCGCGCCGACGGCTTCGACGACGGCGAGATCTCCTTCTCTCTCAAACTCGAGCGGCGCGCCGTGAAACATCATGGCCGAGCACGAGCCGGACGGCACGACCACGGGCTTGTCGCCGCGGAAGACATCGACGGTGTGGCGCACGACTTCGCGCGAGCAGGGCCAGTCGCCCGCATTGAAGGCGGGCTGGCCGCAGCAGGTCTGATCCGGCGGAAACTCGATCTCGCAGCCGAGGCGTTCGAGCACTTCGACGGCGGACTTTGCCACATGCGGGTAAAACGCATCGCACAGGCAGGTGGCCATGAACTGGATGCGCCTGCCGGACGGGCGTTCGTGAAGCTTCATTCGGGACCGTGGATGAGATCTCGGGACGAGGTGTGGATCGTCTATTTGTGCTCCGCCTTGTAATGCTCGCCGAGAATGTCACGGCCGAAATCGGCATCGAACGCGCGCCACACGCTGTGGACGTGGTTGGCCTCGTTCTGCACGTTGTCGTACTCGAGGAGGAAGGTCTTGCCCTGCACGCGGTAGTAGTGGCCCTGGCCGCGCTCCTTGGAGCCTGCCCAGGCGAAGTGGAGCGGCACGCCGGCTTTCTTTTCGTCCTCGAGCGCTTCGCGGGCGATGTCCGGACGCACGCGCATCAGGTACTCGGCCACGATGTCATGGAGCAGCTTCTTCTGTGCGTCGTTGAGGTCGGCCTCGGAGATGCCGTCGGGGCTGAGCGGATTCACCTTGCGCTCGGCGGAGGTGACCATCTCCTTCGGCGGCTCCGTGCTGATGATGGCCTTGGCGTCCTGCTCGGTGGAGAGCGACTTCACCAGCTCGCGTCCAAGTTCTTCTTCGCGCGCGAGCACACGCACACCGGTGAGCGGACCCTGGCGCACTTCGCCGGGATTTGAGCCGAAGAACGACGGCGTGGCGCGCACGAGCTGGCCGTCCTTGAGCGTGAAATTCATCGAGATGTGGTGGCCTTCGATGCGCCAGCCCCAGGTGCCGGAGGCGGACGGCTCGCCGAAGATGGACACGTAGTACTTCTCGGGGTCGCGCTTCTCGCGCGTGGCCTGGCGTTTCGATTCGTCGGCCGCGCCTTCAATTTGATACAGCACCTCTTCGAGGCTCATGATGGTCACCGCCTTGGCCGCGCCGCGGAAGCTCAAGCCGGTGTTCAGCAGCGCATGGGCCAGCAGGCGCGACTGCGGGGACATCTCCTTCATCGGCAGCCCCTTGCGCGGGCGCGGGATGAAGTGCCAGTTTGTGCGCTCCTCCTCGTCCTCGAACTTGAAGCTCGCCTTCTCCTTCTGCTCAGGCGTGAGCGAGCCGAGGAAGGTGCGGGCGATCTCGGCCATCTGCGGTCCGGCATCGTGCGCCGGCACGGGGCGGAGTCCGAGGGTGAATGAAACGGCTGCGGCGAGCAGGAGCGGGCGGATGGGTGTTCTCATGAGGTGAGTCGGATGATTGGAGAGTTTCCGGACGGAGGCAACATTCAACGCGCGCGTCCGGCGCGATCTCTCCATCGTCCGCCTGCCGGCCGGGGCGCCGTGTGAAGGTGAAGCGGCGCCGCATCTCCGGACCCGGCGGCTACGCGAGGTCGATCTGGAAGAAGTCCCGAAACACGGCGCGATAGACTCGCTGCTTGAAGCGCGGCACCCAGTGCATGCGGAATTCGCGCGGCTGGATCCACTTCCAGCGGCCGAACTCGCGATTGTGCGTGTCGAGATCGATGTCGGAGTCCTTGCCGGTGAAGAGGCACTGGAAGTAGGTCTGCTCCTGGCCGCCGTAGATGCCGTACTTCAGCCGCCCTTTCGGAAATGCGTAGCGGTAGCCGTCCCGCCGGGCGATGACGCGGATGAGGGCGCGCCGCACGCCGATCTCCTCCTCCACCTCGCGATAGAGCGCCTCCTCGATGCTTTCGCCGTCGTCCACGCCGCCTTGCGGGAACTGCCACGCACCTTTGAAGTTCGCACGTTCGGCCACGAGAATCTGCCCGCCATCGCGGCAGAGAATGGCGGCCACGTTCGGCCGGTAGAGCATGGGTTCGGGCGGCGGAAGTGGCGCGGGTGTGTCTGATTCGAGATGCTCCATGTGGGGTGGAAAGAAGACGCGCGCATTATATGCATGTCCGGCGTTTTGTCTCGGTGCGGATAGCGGAGCAGTGAGGGCGGGGGAGGGCGGGGCGGGTTTCGCTCGACCGGGTGTTCCTCTGCGCGGGATGCGCCGCTGGTTTTGCCCCGAGCCTCCGGTTGCCTCGCGCGCGGGGCGGCGTAGGCTCGGCCGTAAACCAGACGCCGATCATGCCCTCGAATTCCCCTCCAAGCCTGCCTTTTCCGCCGCCGCGGGTGCGCATCGATTTTGACCCGAAGAGGCTCATCTTCGGCCTCATCGTGCTCGTCCTCCTCGTCGGGCTGTTCTCCAGCTTCTACACGGTGCCGACAGACTCGGTGGCCATCGTGCAGCGTTTCGGCGCGTATCACGACAAGGCGGAGCCTGGGCTGCGCTTCAAGCTGCCCTTTGGCATTGACACGCGTGAGATCGTGCCGGTGCGCCGGCAGTTGAAGCTCGAGTTTGGGTATGGCACGTCGGGGGCGACAAATCCGTATCAGTCATCGGACGAGTCGGAGGAGGAGAAGTCCATGGTCACTGGCGATCTGAATTCCGCCTCGGTCGAGTGGGTGGTGCAGTACACGATTTCCGATCCGAAGGAGTTCCTCTTCGAATTCAAAGACCCCACCGCCACGCTGCGCGATCTTTCCGAGGCGGTGATGCGTGAGATCGTGGGCGACCGCACGGTGGACGAGATCATCACCGTCGGCCGCGAGGAGGCGCAGGCGAAGGTGCTGGAGCGGCTCCAGGGCATCGTGGACACACTGCAGCTCGGGCTGCACATCGACCAAGTGCAGCTCGGCAATGTGAACCCGCCGGTGCAGGTGGCGGCCAGCTTCGACGAAGTGAACCGCGCGCAGCAGGAGCAGCAGGAGATGATCCAGAAGGCGAAAGGCGAGTACAACAAGGTCGTGCCCCGCGCAACGGGCGAGGCGAAGCAGCGGATCAGCGCCGCGGAGGGCAACGCGGCGAAACGTGTGAACGAGGCCGAAGGTGACGCCGCGCGGTTCAACGCGCTGCTGGCCGAATACAAAAAGGCGCCGGAGGTGACGCTGAAGCGCATGTATCTGGAGACGATGGCCGAGGTGCTCCCGCAGCTTCCCGGCAAGGTCATCCTCGACGACAAGGCCTCGCAGTTTCTCCCGCTGATGCATCTGCAACAACCGCAGCCGCCGCAACCAAACACCGAAGCAACCGTCCGCTGAACATGAAAGCTCTTTCCTCCGCCCTCGTGCTGCTGCTGCTCATCGCGGCGGCCATCCTGCTCAATGCGGCGTGCTACACCGTGGACGTGCGCGAGCAGGTCATCATCACCCAGTTCCAGCAGGTCGTGGGTCAGCCGGTGACGGAGCCGGGACTGCATTTCAAGGCGCCTTTCATCCAGGCGGTGAACCGCTTCCCCAAGCAGGTGCTCGAATGGGACGGCCCCTCGGTGCCCATGCCCACAAAGGACAAGGTCTATATCGTCGTCGATACCTTCGGCCGGTGGAAGATCGTCGATGCGCTGCTCTTCATGCAGAAGCTGCGTGACGAGCGCGCCGCGCAGTCTCGCCTGACGGACCTCCTGGGCAGCGAGACACGCAGCGTGGTGGCGCGGCATGACCTCATCGAGATGGTGCGCACGACGAAGGACCGCGTGGCCGCGGTGGACGCCAGCGTCGCCGGCGCCAAAGCAGGCGCCAATCCGCTGCCGAAGATCAACTTCGGGCGGGCCGTGCTGGAAAAGGAGATTTTCGACAACTCGAAGAGCAAGGTGAAAGCCTTCGGCATCGAGCTGCTCGACGTGCGATTCAAGCGCATCAACTACACGCGCAACATCAGCGACTCCATCCACCAGCGCATGATCGCCGAACGGCAGCAGATCGCGGAAGGCTTCCGCTCGCAGGGTGCGGGTGATGCGGCGGAGATTCTCGGGAATCGTGACAAGGAGCTGAAGGAGATCGAGTCGAAGGCCTACAAGCAGATCCAGGAGATCGAAGGCGCGGCCGATGCGAAGGCCACGGAAATCTACGCGAAGGCCTACAACGCAAGCCCGGAGGCGGTGAAGCTCTTCGAGTTCATAAAGGCCATGGATGCCTTGAAAAAGTCCGTCACGCCGGATACGACGGCCATCCTCACCACCGACGGCGATCTGCTGCGGTACCTGAAATACGCCGACCCCGCGGCTGCCGCGCAGAAACCCGACCTGCTCAAGGGCCTCAAGGGGATGCCGTCCCTCCTGGATGTGAAATGAACTGGAGACGCCCGGATGCCCTCGCCATCGAATCCCGACTTGTTTCCCGCGTTTCCGCTCGCGGACTACCTCCACCACCAGAAGGAGATCGACGCGGCCCTTGAGCGCACGCTGGCGCGCGGCCACTACATACTCGGGGGCGAGGTGGCGGAGTTTGAGCGCGAGTTCGCGGCCTTCGTCGGCACGCGTCATGCGGTAGGTGCTGCCAACGGCACGGATGCCATCGAGCTGATTCTGCGTGCGCTGGACGTCGGTGCGGGCTGCGGCGTCGTCGTCCCCTCGCACACGGCGGTGGCGAGCGCGTCTGCTGTCTCGCGTGCGGGAGCACAGCCGGTATTTGCGGATGTGGAGGCGGACACCTGCACCCTCTGCCCGCGCTCGCTCGCGGCGCTGCTGGATTCTCCTCGTGGAAAACGAGTCCGGGCCGTGCTCGCCGTGCATCTTTACGGTCATCCTTGTGACATGGATTCGCTGGCGCGCGTCTGCGGTGAGCGTGGCGTTGTCCTGATCGAGGACTGCGCCCAGGCGCACGGAGCCACTCACAAGGGGCGGAATGCCGGCGCGCTCGCCCGTGCCGCGGCATTCAGCTTTTACCCGACCAAGAATCTCGGAGCCATCGGCGACGGCGGCGCGGTGACCACGGATGACGACGCGCTGGCCGCGCGCATCCGCTCGATCCGCGAGTACGGCTGGGTGCGGCGCTACATCAGCGACAGTGTCGGTGTGAACAGCCGCCTGGATGAACTGCAGGCCGCCATCCTGCGTGTGAAGCTGCGTGACCTGCCTGCCCGGATCGGGCGACGCCGCGAGCTGGCCGGCCTTTACGCGGAGCTGCTGGCCGGCTGCGGCTTTGTGACCGTTCCCGAGGTACGTGATGGCTGCGGTCACGCCTATCATCTCTACGTGATCCAGAGCCCCCGGCGCGATGCGCTGATGGAGCATCTGAAATCGCGCGGCGTGCCGGTGGCCCTACACTATCCGGCCGCCATCCATCAGCAGCCAGGTTACGCTGGCGCGGCGGCTGATTCTCCCGCATTACCCGTGACCGACGCCCTCATGCCGCGCATCCTCACGCTGCCATTGCATCCGTACATGACCGATGAAGCCGTGCACCACGTCTGCGAGCAGATTCGTGATTTTGCGGGCTGATCCGCTGCCGACCAACCTGCCTCGGACTCCACTCGCCTCACGCTCGCGCATTGCCGCGCCGGTGTTAGATTTGCGCTCGAATTCCCTGTCATGCGCGCCGTTGTCTTGCTCATCACCCTGTCGCTGGCCTTGTGCCATACTGCCGTGGCCGGCTTCGTGCCAGTGTGGAGCCTGGGAGTGGAGAATGGGTCAAGCCAGGAATTCAGCCAGGAGAATGGGCTGGCCGATGCTCCGCCCGGCAGTGCCTCGGTGCTCGATGATGACTACTATTTTGCCGGCGCCTACCCGCTGCCCATCGGCGTGCTGGCGGCGAACGAGCCGACGGCGAACTACGAGCGTGCGCTGACGACATGGGATCAAAGCGACCGCATTCACTTCAATCTCACCGCCGCGCAGGCGACGAGCACGGCCCGTATTCGCTTCACCATGCGCTTCATCTGGGGCGGATGGTGGAACACGGCGCAGAATACGGACGGCAAGGGATTCGGCACGCACAACATCGTGGTGAGGATCAATCCGCAGATTACCGCGCCTGGGCACACTCCACTGCTGCGCTCTTTCACAATCACGCAGGACACCCGCATTGTCGTGGAGGCAAACGCCGGCCCTTTCGTGCTCGCAACTGGCGAGAACGTCATCGAAGTGCAGCGCACCGGCGGAACCTCCGATGCGTGGATCGGCGTCGATTACGCCACGTTTGAGATTCATCCGACGGCGCTCGTCGATGCGGACGGCGATGGCCTGCCGAAGTATTGGGAAGAAGAGAACGGACTCAGCGACAGCAATCCGGCCGACGCGGCGCAGGACGGCGATCACGATGGCAGCACAAACACGCAGGAGTTTGCGCGAGGAACGAATCCGCAAGTCGGCGACACCGATGGTGATGGTCTTCTCGACGGTGCGGAAACGACCACGTCGCCGCTGAATGCCGACACGGATGGCGACACGCTGAGCGACGGCTACGAACTCGGTCTCTCGCCTCCGAGCAATCCGCTGCTCATCGACTCCGATGGCGACGGTGCTCCTGACGCGTGGGAAGTGCGCACGGGCTTCAATCCGGCAAGCGCAGCGAGCACGCCGCCTGCATTTCCGTATGCCATCGGCGTGAAGTTTGTCTCCGATTCGCGACCCGACAGCAAACTGTCGTCGCTCGCCGTCACCGGTTTTGTGCCGCAGATGAACTGGAACTGCACCATGCCCCTCCAGACATGGGCCGATCCTGCGACGGGCAATACGAGCGACATCCTCTCGCCGGTGGCAGGCACTCTGGTGAACAGCGCGGGCGCGAACACGACGACGACCGTGTCATGGTCGTCGCAATACGTGCTCTATAATGGCAACGACGGTGGCTCGAACCAGACCTTGCTCGATTCGTTCCTGAACACCTCGTCTTCCACACCCGTCAGCGTCACGCTCGGCAGCATTCCATTCTCGACCTATGACGTTCTCGTCTATGTCGGCGGCTCGTATGACGACGCCATCGGCTACGTGCGGCTGAACGACTCCGGCGCGACCGACAAGTACTTCCGCACGGCCACGACGCGGCCGCAGTCGAGCTTCGTCGAGCCAGTCGTCACCACGTCCACGCGTCCTTGGCGCGGCAATGTGATCCGCTTCCGCAATGTGACCGGCGCGACGTGCAACGTAAAAGTCTTCCGCTCCGACACACACGAACTCGGCATCCACGCGGTCCAGATCGTCAATGCGAATGCCGACACCGATGGCGACGGTCTGCCGAACTGGTGGGAGGCGATGAATCAGCTCAATCCATCACTCGCTTCCGACGCGACTGGCGATCCAGATGGCGACGGCCTCACGAATGCGCAGGAGTTTGCCGCCGGGACGAATCCGCGGATGGCCGACACGGATGGCGACGGCTTGAACGACGGCGCCGAAACCACGACGAACAAACTTCTCGCTGACACCGACGGCGATGGCCGCACCGACCGCGATGAGATTCAGGCCGGCACGAACCCGATCGCGGCCGATGCGCCGACCGACGTGATGCCAGCCGTGACCACGAGTCCGCGCACGTTCAACTGGACGCCTTCCGACTTCCAACTCGTTTGGGATCACACCCGCGGTCATTCATCGAACGGCGAGTATGGCGACGAAGCACTTTTCCAAATCGGCATCCGCAACAATGTCACCACGAGCGGTTGGGACGCGCTGACGATGGAGCTGCGGCTTGTCGCAGGTCGCGTGACCTATCTGCTCTTTTCAAACAATGGCGGCGCGTTCAGCGACTCGAACAACGCTGGCTCGGATCTTTGGGTTAGCGACTGGAACAATCCGCCCGCCGATCTCCGCGCCGCTCTAGGTTTCAGCGGCTCCGGCAGGGCGGACATCTCGAATCGCCTGCGCTTCAGCCTTTGGGCTTCCAGCACGGGCTCGCGCTCGGCCTGGACTTTGAACTTCGAACTGCGAAATCTGGACGCGCCGCCGGCAGCCCAGGTTGTCGCCTCCGGTTCATTCTTGAACTGCACGCTTGCGCAGAAGGTGCATGACAAAGACTCGACCTTGGAATGGCGGGATGAGACCGATGCAAAAGACAACTATGATCTCCGCGTTCACAGCGGCGTGCAGGTTTTCGTCCAGGGTCTGCCCGTCGAAGACACCGCCGCATTCTCCGCCTGCAAGGACACGGACAAGGACGGAATGCTCGATGTCTGGGAGCTGGCGAAAGGCTTGAACATGAACAGCGCCGCTGATGCCGCGCTCGATCCGGACAACGATGGCTTGACGAATCTGCGCGAGTATCTCGCCGGCACGAATCCCTTCGATGCCGACAGTGACGATGACAACGTGAAGGACGGCGCCGAAGTCGATGGCGGGAGCGATCCGCTCCTGACATCGAGCAAGCCGGTCTTCTACCAAGGCACGCCCGCCGGCATCAGCGGCGAGGATTTGAATGGCAATGGCCTCTCCGACGCGTGGGAGTCGTGGATCGGCCGCTTTGACCTGAATCCAAATGCCGATCTCGACGGCGATGGCTTCACCAATGCCGTCGAAGCCGTCGCGGGAACGAATCCCTTCGATGCAAATTCGCGTCTGTGGTCCGAGACGCTGCGGCAGGGCAATGACTTCGTGCTTCGCTGGCCTGTCATCGCGAACAAGTTCCACCGCGCGTGGACGAGCAGCAATCTGTCATCGTGGTCGCTCGCGACGGGCACGCCGAGCATCGTCAGCGGCGAGTATCGGCAGACATTTGCCGGCGCACTGAGCGGGCCGCCGAAGTTTTATCAGGCTCGCGTCAGCGATCTCGACACCGACGGCGATGGAGTGAGCGATTGGGCCGAAGTGAACGTGCTGGGCTCCAGCACCACGAGCGGCAACAGCCTGCGTGCCTCATTGCCCGTCGATGACAATGGAGACGGCATTCCCGATCGCACGCTCAGCGGCGACTACGCTGCGCTGATCACGCGCTTCCAAGGCGGCGGCACCTCCGGCGGCTTTTCCACGAGCAATGGCATCACGGGATCCAGCACCGGCAGCAGCATCTCGCGCGAACTCGCCGCGCGCTTCCTCATGCAGTCGTCCTTCAGCCCGACGCGCGAGGACATCGAGCGCGTGCAGTCGCTCGGCTACTCGGGCTGGATCACGGAGCAAGTCAGCAAGCCGGCGACGCTTCACTCGACCTACATCAAGAGCATCTACGCCGACTTCTTCGGCCAGCGCTCAAAGCCCGGTTACAGCTACAATCAGGACAATCAGTTCCTCAACGGCAACAACATGATGACCGCCTTCGCCCGCGCCGCGATTCAGGGCGAGGATCAGCTTCGGCAGCGCGTCGCCTTTGCGTTGAGCCAGATCATTGTCGCGTCGCGCCGCGATGCGAATCTCGAGAACCGTCCGCTCGCGATGGCGGACTTCTACGACATCTTCACGCGCCGCGCGTTTGGGAACTACTACGACATCCTCATGGACGTGGCGCTGCACCCCGTGATGGGGCGCTACCTCAGCCACGTCGGCAATGAAAAGGCCGATCCGTCGATCAATCGCTACCCTGACGAAAACTTCGCGCGTGAGCTGATGCAGCTCTTTACCATCGGCCTCTGGCAGCTCAATCCCGACGGCACGCGACAGGTGAATGGTCAGGGGCAAAACATCCCGACTTATTCCAATCAGGAGATCACCCAGCTCGCACGCGTGATGACCGGCCTGTGGTTCGGTGGTCGGGATTGGGGCAGCGGCGGCTGGACGGATGAAGATCACTCCGTGTCGATGACGATGAATGCGGATCGACACGATTTCGGTGAGAAGACGTTGCTGAACGGCTACGTGATCCCTGCCCGCGCCGAGACAACGGCCAATGGCTTGCAGGACATCGCCGATGCCGTGCGCAGTCTCTTCAATCACGCCAACTGCGCGCCATTCGTCAGCCGGCAGCTCATTCAGTTCCTCGTCACCGACAATCCATCGCCCTCTTATGTGCAACGGGTAGCTGCGGTCTTTGCCAACAACGGCTCCGGAACTCGCGGCGATCTCGCCGCTGTCGTGCGCGCCATTTTGCTCGATGACGATGCCCGCAATCCAGCCACCTCCGCGAACTCAGCAGCATTCGGCCGGCTCAAAGAACCCGTCATCCGCACGATGGCGATGGCTCGCGCGTTCGGCCTGAAGAGCGCGGCCGATTTTCTCTGGTGGGATTGGGGCGAGTTTAACGCCGCCGCCAAGCAAGAGCCGACGAACTCGCCGAGCGTCTTCAATTTCTACCGCCCCGACTACAAGGCGCCCGGCCTCCTCACGCAGAACAGCCTCGCTGGTCCGGTCTTCCAGATCACCGACAGCTACTCGTCCATTTCCTTCCCGAACAAACTGTGGTCCGTGATCGACGAAGGCTTCAGCTACTGGCACGCCTACTCGTTCGGACTCGATCTCTCGACGGAAATTGCGCTCGCCAGCACGCCCGAGAAGCTCATCGATCATCTCAACACACTCTTCTGCGCCGGCGGAATGAGCCTGAACACGCGCAACATCATCCTCACGAATCTCGCGCAGATCCCATCCGATCAACCCGAAGCCCGCGCGCGCGTGGCGGTGTATCTCGTGATGACCTGCGCCGAAGGCGCGGTGATGAAGTGATGACAAAACGAATCTGGACGAAACTGCACCGCCCAAGTACATTTGGCCTATGAACGTCTCCGCACCCGCCCACATGTCCCTGCTTCTGAGTCGCGCTGCGCAACTCGGGCAGAAGACCATGCCTCAGCCGATTGCGGCATGGCTGTTCGAGGAGCTTCGTTTTAGCGAGGCCGATGAGAAAAGACGCAATGAACTTTATGAAAAGGCCATGAGCGGCACTCTATCTCCAGCAGAGAACGCTGAACTGGATGATTTCGTTGAAGTGGCGGATACGCTCGACCTTCTCAAAGCCAGGGCTGCGGCTGATCGGCTTGCGCAGCCAGCATCCACATGAGCAGAGTGACGAATGCTCTGTGCCGCGAGATCCGCCTGCGTGCGAATGGTCGTTGCGAGTATTGCCGGCATCCAGAAGCGATGTCCGCCGTGCCGTTCGAAGCGGAGCATGTCATCCCAGTAAAGTTGGAAGGCCCAACGACCGCAGAGAACACAGCTTGGGCCTGCTTCCGCTGCAATCGCTTCAAAGGAGGCGCGGTCGCTGGTTATGATCATCGCGAGCAAGATGTCGTCCGGCTGTTCAACCCTCGCCGTGACTCATGGGATGATCACTTTGAGATGAACAACGGCGTGATCACTCCGCGCACTCGCATCGGTGAAACGACCGTCGCTGTGCTTCGCTTGAACGATGAAAAGCGCGTCGAGGCTAGAAGGACGCTAATCAAACAAGGCCTTTGGTAGGCCGCTCTTTGCGATATGTCCGCTTATTCGAAATCTCTCACCCGCCGCCGCTTCCTCGGAGAAGCAAACTGCGCCGCGCTCAGCAGCGTGCCGGTCATGAACATGCTGCTGAACCTGAAGCTGGCCGGCACCGTCGCCGCGCAGACGGCGCAGCCGGAGCCGACGGATCGCAAGACCATCGTCTGCCTGTTCCTGAACGGCGGCATGGACTCCTTCAATCTCCTTGTCCCTCGCGATGGCAGGCACGGCACGTATGCGACATCGCGCGGGAATCTCGCGCTGCCGCTCACGCCGCAGTCGCAGAAGCCGAAGGATCCCGTCATCTCTCTGAACCAGGCCGCGAACGGCGACGGGCAGCTCTACGGCATTCATCCGAGCTGCACGGGGCTGGCCGAACTCTTCAACGGCCTCGGCGGCGACACTTCGAAGCGACGCCTCGCCTTTGTGTCCAACGTCGGCACGCTCATCCAGCCGGCCACGAAGGCGCAGTATCTGGCCGAGAGCGTGCCGCTGCCGCGCGCGCTCTTCTCCCATGCGGATCAAATCGATCAATGGCAGACCTCGGTGCCGCAAGGCATGTCACAAGCGAGCGGCTGGGCCGGCCGCGCGGCGGATGTGCTGCATACGAATGCAAACTCGGGTCTGACCTCGATGTCGATCTCGATGAGCGGCATCAACCTGTTTCAGGTCGGCAACAGCACCGAGCAGTTCGTCGTCACGCCCGGTGGTGCGCTCACGTTCACAAAGGCGGTGGACGGGCAGCCGGCATCGAATCCCCTCAACGTCAAAGACACGGCGCAGCGCAGCCTCATCCAGCAGCATTACGCGAACCTGATGCAGGAGTCCTTTGCGAAGCTGACGAAGAACAGCCTCGACCTTCAGGAGTTCTTCCAGTCCGTCTTCACCGGTCCGCACAACCCGACGATCACCACCGTCTATCCGCCGAACAATTACCTCGCCACGACGCTGAAGTCCGTCGCGCGCACGATCTTTTTGCGTGAGTGGTTTGGCCTGAGACGGCAGACCATCTTCGTCGGCTACGGCGGCTGGGATCATCATGGCGAGCTGCTCGACACGCAGGCCGGGATGCTCTCCACGCTGGATGGCGCGCTGGCGGCGTTTCAAAAGACGCTGGAGGAATTCGGCGTGCAGGACAGCGTGATCACGTTCACCGCGTCTGACTTCGGCCGCACGCTTCGCAGCAATGGCCGCGGCACCGACCATGCGTGGGGCGGCAATGCCATCGTCATGGGCGGCGCGGTGGATGGAGGCCGCGTCGTTGGCACGTTCCCCGATCTCGCGCTCGACAGCAATAACGATGTCGGCCACGGCGGCCGTCTGCTGCCGACAACATCGGTGGACCAATACTTTGCCGAGATGCTCCGCTGGTTCGGCGTCTCCGCCGCGAACATGAGCTACGTGCTGCCGAACATCGCGAACTTTTACAATCCGTCTTCGCCTTCCCTGCCGATAGGCTTCTTGAAGCCGGGAACGTGGACGTAACGGATGCTTCTGAGACGTGATGAGTGAGGATGACGATCCGTATCGCCGCCTGCGTGTCGCGGCGATTTTCTTGACCAGCGTCGGCGTGCTGGTCGCGTTGCTTTGCTTCTACGTGATCGGCAAAGTCGGCGAAGTCCCGAAGGCTTTCGTGGAAGTCACTGAGCGGGCGATGACCGAAGCCGCCCAGCGCGTGCAGCCACTGATCGGCCCCACTATTCTCAAGCAATACGCCGACCCGGCCTCGACGCCGGAAGACGATCTCACCCTGATGTCCCGTGCGCTTGGCAATTTCTCGCTGCTCGTGAAAGGCGATGATCCGCTGCCCCTCGGAGCGAATGAAGACATCGCCGAGGTGCTGCGCGGCAAGAACAAGGCTCACCTGCGCTTTCTGCCGGATGACTCACCCGTCTTCGACAAGCTGGGGCGCATCATTGACCGCTGGGGCACGCCTCTCTATTTCCACGCCGAGTCGCGCGATCACCTCGACATCCGCAGCGCAGGTCCCGACAAGCAGATGTGGACTGCGGACGATCTGCACCGGCGATACGATGGCAGCCTGCTGCATGGTGACGCGTTGCTCGCGCCGAGCCTGTTTCAAGCAAGAGCAAGAGGCGGTGCGGGGTGATGAATGTTTCACTGTAGTGCCACCAGTGGCTGCCGGCATCGGGGTGGTGAAAATACCCGATAATGACCTTGTCATTTCTCACTGCCGTCTTACTTCGTGCCGCTCCGGCAGTGGAAATAGGGAGCAATTCAATGTCTGATAGTGACAGCCAAGCCGCCAAGTGGTTTAAGTCGGGGACCTTCGTGCCTCCGACCGTGGAGGAACTGAACAGGCTCATCCCGACCTGTGAGATTCTGGAGTTCATCGACCGCGGCGGGATGGGCGCGGTGTACAAAGCGAAGCAGCTCAGCCTGAATCGCATCGTGGCAGTAAAGGTGTTGCCGCCGGCCTTGCATCAGGACAAAAAGAGTTTCGCCGACAGGTTCAGGCGTGAAATCAACACGCTGGCCATGCTGAACCACCCTCACATTGTCGCCATCCATGACAGCGGCGAGGCGGCGGACGGGCTGCTCTATTATGTGATGGAGTACGTGGATGGCACCACGCTCCTGCGGCGTATGGAGCGCGGCGGCATGAGCCCGCGACAGAAACTCGCGGCGGTCGTCGAGATTTGCGAGGCGCTGCAGTACGCCCATGACAAAGGAGTGATCCACCGCGACATCAAGCCCTCGAACATCCTGGTGGATTCGAAAGACTGCGTGAAGATCGCCGACTTCGGACTGGCGAAGATGCTCACGACTGAAGGGGAGGCGTCGATGCTCACGGCCACGGGAGACGCCGTCGGCACGCCAGACTACGTGGCGCCCGAGGTGATCAATGGCGAGCATCCAGTGGACCATCGGGCGGACATTTACTCCCTCGGCGTCATGCTTTACTTCATGCTCACCGGCCATACACCGAAGGGAGTGTGGGAACCGCCATCGGTGGCCGGCGCGGACCGGCGGCTCGATGACGTGGTGAACCGCGCGCTGAAGCACGACCCGGGCGAGCGGTTTCAAAACGCCATGGACATCACCGGCGTGCTCAATGACGTGCTGCGCCAGGAGACAAACAAGATCCAGTCGCAACCCTCGCGCGCCCGGCGGGCAATGCCCGCCGCGGGACCGGATGCGCCCACCCTTTATGTGGGCGCTGCGCGGCGGCGCGAGGGCTGGGGCAAGAAGGCATCTCTCGCCGCTGCCATCGCGATTCTGGCCGCCGGTGCGATTTCGTTTTTTCGCCGTCCGGTCGAAGCCGACGGAAAGAGCGCACCGTCTCCGGCAGGTGCGTCCGTTGGCACGCCTGCGGCGGTTCCGGCGGATCGAAGTGATGCGCGTGCTTTTGCGAAATGGATATTCGACCATGGCGGCTTTCTGCACGCCACTTGGAGCACGCAGAAGGAAAGGAAACCCCACAGCGATCTTGAGATCCGGACGTTGTCCGGTCTGCCGGAGGAGGACTTCGAAATCTGGCGGGTGAATTTTGTCGAGAACCCTGCCTTCAACGATGGCGATCTGGCTGAACTGATTGAACGGTGTCGCAAGGCGGGGACGGTGACGAATATCGGCCTGCAGGGCACGGCGATCACGCCTGCCGGGCTGTCCTCGTTGCCCAAAGTGGCCGACACCTTGAAAGGGCTCGACATCGAGCGTACAAACGCGCTGTCGGCCGACAGCACGAATGCGATCCTGGCATGTCCCCAGCTCGCCATTCTACGGCTCACGATGCGCTACAAAGTTGATCTCCCTGCCGGTGCCGTTCCCGACGAAGAACTTGTCGAGCGCATAAGGCAGGGACTGCCCGATTTGAACATCCACGCAAGCAATCCAGAACCATGATGGGTGCTTGTCAGCGGGCCTTCATTCCTTTGCTCCCATGAACAACAAAACACATACATCAGCGAGAACACAAGGCGCCGGAATTATGCCAGTGATGGCCAGCGGCGAAGAGAATACAGGTGGTGCATCCGCATCCGTATATGCGCGCTCGGATTCGGCGCGCCGGATAGGATCCTGTGCGCCGCGTTTCGCGGCGCGGACGCGGAGATCCAAACCACGGCTGCTGTGGATCGGCGATGCCGTGGTGCCGACGGGCTTTGCCACCGTCACTCACAATATCCTGGCGCACCTGCACCGGCGTTGGGATGCAGCCGTCTCCGGAGTGAACTATGATGGCGCGGCGCATCCGTTTCCCTACCGGATTTTTCCCGCCTGGCAGGGCGGGGACATGTGGGGCATGGACCGCTTCGCGCATGTTTGCGCCGAGTTCGCCCCCGATGCCGTGGTCATCAACAACGACTGGTGGAATGTGGCGGGGTTCCTGGAGCGCGCCCCGCGCGGCGTGCCCGTCATCGGCTACATGCCGGTGGATGGAACGAACATGAGCCGCGACATCACGCCGAAGCTCGATGGGTTGTCCGCCGCGGTCTGGTACACCGGCTTCGGCCGCGAGCAGGCGAGGCTCGCCGGCTTTCGTGGCAGGGATCACGTCGTGCCCCACGGCATCGATACCACGATCTTCCGCCCGGTCGATCGCGCGCTCGCGCGCGAGACGCTGGGTCTCCCCGCCGATTCGTTCATCGTCGGCAACGTGAACCGCAATCAGCCGCGCAAGCGGCTCGACGTGACGATCCGCTACTTCGCCGAATGGATCGCGCGCCGCCGCGTGCGTGATGCGTTTTTGCTGCTGCATTGCGCTCGGCAGGACACGGGATGGGACCTCGCCGCGCTGGCCGCACACCACGGCGTGGCGGACCGCGTCATCTTCACCGGCGGTGAGAAAATGCGGGATGCCACGGACAAGGGTTTCATGCCGCTGGTGTACAGCGCGCTCGACGTGCAGGTGTCCACCACGCTCGGGGAGGGCTGGGGTCTCACCACGATGGAGGGCATGGCCTGCGGCGTGCCGCAGATCGTGCCGGACTGGGCCGCGCTTGGGGAGTGGTCCGTGTCTGCCATTCGCATCCCGTGCTCCACGCAACTTGCGCATCCGGAGATCAACACCATCGGCGCCCTGCCTGACATGCTGCCGTTTGTCGAGGCCTTGCACGACCTTTACCAGAATCCGAGGCGCCGTCGGCTGATGTCGCGGCAGGGATTGCGTCTTACGGCATCCGAGCGCTTTGAATGGAAAAATGTCGCGGCACGAATGGATACGGTGATCCGCGAGGTCGTCGAATCACGCAGGACCCGCGCGGCCATGAAAGCCAGACGCAGAACCGGGGTGCTTGCGCGATGAGGATCGCCTTCGTCGGCGCATCAGGTTACGGGAATGTCGGCGATGACACTTACCCGCTGGTCTTCCGCGAGCATCTGCCGGGGCACGAGTTGTTCTTCTTCAATTCCGATCTGCCGCGGGAGATGCCCGAGGGAATCAGGCTCCTCGTGCTCGGTGGCGGCGGGATCATCTATAACTCGCAGATGGATCCGCCCGAAGCCGAGTCGCCGCACTTCGTGGCGATGAAGCACTACCTCGAATGGGCACGGCGCAGCGGTGTGCCATGGGGCTTCCTGTCATGCGGCGTGCAGTTTGCCATCGCCGCCGGCCAGAGCCCCAAGAATACCGCCGCCCTCAAGCCGTGGGAGCCCTGGTTGCGGGATGCGGCGTTTGTCACGGTGCGCTCGCCGGTTTGCAAACGAGTGATTGATGCGCTCGGTTCCCGGGCGGACACGCGCTTCTTTCCGGATTCGGCCTATCTCTTCGGACGCCAGAAGCAGGCCGGTGTGGCGCGAGGCCGCACCCGCCAGTTCACAGTGGTGCCCGCGGGGGTCATCAATGTGCATGACCCCTTCGTCCAGCATTTCCTTGCGCCCTTCGAGCGGGCTTCGGGGTGGACGTTGGTGTGGCTGAACATGGGGGCGATGGTTGATGCCGGCAGCGTTTTCGATGACGCCCGGCACCGGTATCCGGGGAGCGTTGTCATTGAGCGCCCGACTCCGGACGAGGCGTACGCTCAGATCGCCGCCTCGTCCTTCGTCCTCAGCGGGCGCTATCACGGCATGGTTTTCGCCCGGAGCTGCGGCGTGCCGTTTTTCGTTCCGCAGGATGCGCCGTCGAAGATCAGGCACGAGGACTACACGACGGATCCCGCACAGGCCATCGGGCACATCGACACCATTCGCGAGCACGTCGCGCGGCTCACGGCAGGCGCGTGAGCCACTGTGACAGGGCGTTCATGTCGGCCGACGGAACGTCGGAGTGAAAGCAGTCGGGCCGGTCTATGCCGAAGGCGTAGTCCGTGCGCTGCACCACGTCCACCCAGTTCCGCGGATAGAACACGGCCACCGGCTTGTTCTCGAACCACGCGGCCTGATGCATGCTCGACCAGCTTCCCACGTAGGCCGCGCTGTTGCGCACGAGATTCAGGCACGCGGGCACCGAGAGATGCTCCATCACATGGATGTTGCCGCCTTCAAACCGGCGCGCGTCCTCGATGCCGTGAATCGTGCGGCCCGTTGCGTGCGATCTGCGCGGAAAGCTGCGCGTGATCACATACACCGGCCGCGGCTGGGCACGCAGCACGTCCGCGATGCGCTCCGTGAATCCATCTGGAAACACGCGCGAGGCCACGCTGCCGGTGAACGGGCAGAACACGATGTGCCCGCGCGAATCCACGCCGTCCGGCGCATCGAACACGGGCGGCGGTCCCGAGGCGTCTCCGTGATGGACGTCCCGATGCTCCACGCCGGCAAACTCGCAGAGCGCGCGGTTAAGTTCCACTCCTCGAAGGCCCGCGTCGATGAACTCCTCGAACTTGTGGCCCAGATCGAGCAGCATGAACTGGCGTGCATTCCGGTGAAATCTGAAAATCTCCGTCGCGAACGGATTGATCGAGGCCACGATCACGCGCACCGGCTCGGTGGTCTCGCTGATCATCCGGTAGGCGTCGCGCAGGTAGATGTTGCGGATCACATCGCCGAGACCCGCCGTGAACAAGGCCGTTTTCATGCCCGCAGTCATGGGGTGCTGGATGTGCTCGCTCAACGCTTTTCTGGGAGTTCGAAGCACACGGCTTCCTTGTCATTGCGCACCAGCAGCCAGCGGCCGGCGAGGGCAGGGGGATTCCAGGTCATGGAATTCAGCGCGGGGATGCGGGCGATTTCTTCGAGGCGATCGGAATTCGGTTTCACGAGCGCGAGGAAGCCGGGCTCGCACTGAAAGAGCATCAGGCGGTTCACGAGAACGTGCTGGCCGTAGCCGTAGCGCCCATCGCGCCAGCGGCGGTCGCCATTTCTCAAATCGACACACGAGAGCGTGCCTTCGTCGAGACCGTAGGCGAAGCCATCGACGATGGAGGCGCTGCTGAACTTCGTGCGTGGCGAGGCACCGGTCCACACCGGCGTGACGCTGAGTCCGCCCGCTTTGCGCGCCTTGATCTCGAGCAGATGAGATTTCATGCCGTAGCTCGATGAGACGAGGATGCGGTCGGGCCCCGCCGAAATCGGCTGGCTCGACTTCGGCATCGTGCCCGGCCACGCGAACGACCACAGCACCGTGCCGGCAGCGGGATCGTGGGCGGTGACACTCGTGTCATTCACGCTCACGATTTGTTCCTGGCCCGCAATCGTCATCACCACAGGCGAGGAGTAGCACGCGCCATCGTCGCCGCTCTGCCACGCCATTTTGCCACTCGCGCGGTCGAGCGCGATCACAGTCGGCGCGCTCATGCCGGCAGTGACGATGACATGCGCGCCATGCAGCAGCGGCGAGCAGCTCTTGCCCCACATCAGGTTCTTCGCGTGGTTCGCGCTGAGAATGTCGCGCGTCCACTTCAGCGACCCGGTCTCGAGATCGAGGCAGTTCAAGATGCCCGTCGCGCCCATTGTAAAGACGGCTTTGTTTTGCACGTCGATGGTGGGCGTGGCGCGCGGGCCGTCTCCGCCCATTTGTTCGGAGAAGCGGGTCTTGTCTTCGTGCGACCAGAGCAGGGAGCCATCGGCGATGTCGTAGCAAGTCACGCATTCCATCTCGCCGCGCTGCTCCTGCGTGATGGCACGACGCCCCGCGACGGCAAAGCCGGACCATCCGAGGCCGACCGGCACGCGCCACACTTCGCGCGGCGGGTGCGCTTTCCAGTCGGTGTCGAATGCGACCGCCGGCACTGTGCCATCGCCGAGCGACCCCATGAACCGCGGGAAGTCTGCGAGTCCGGATGGGAGATGTGACAAGTCAGCCGGCGTCGATTTGACGGAAGCCGGAGCGCCGACTGCGGACGACCGGCTCCACTTCCAGGCGAATCTCGGCAGCGCAGACCCGTCAGCGGAACCGTCATAACGAAGCAAGAGCTTGAATGCCGTGACCAGCACGATCACCACAAGGGCGAGGATGCCAAGCCGTGCGAGCCGGCGTCCGTGCGCACGAAAAGCCCACCAGAGACCCGTGAGCAGCATCCACAGAAGTGCCAGTGCGATGCTTGCAAACGAGCGGACGAACTGGCCCGTGGCAAACATCCATGCGATGACGGTGGCGACGATCATGGCGGTGACCATCGGGAAGCAAAGCGCGCGGCGGAGCGGAGAATCAGGCATCGCCGGTATCTACGAAGGAGGGGGCCGGAGCGCACGCGCTTCTTTTGGGCGTGCCCGCTCTCATCCTCCGGCGTGCGCTCAAGCCAGGACTGCTGGCGAGCGCAGCGTGATGACCGTCACCTCCGGCGGGCACGCGATGCGTACGGGTGCTCCCACGCAACCGATGCCGCGATTCACATAAAGCTGCACGCTGCCCACGCGGTGATGCCCGTGGCGGTACTTTTTCCCGCCGGCAGGGAGATGCAGCGCCAGAGGCCAGGGGAGAGGCACGCAGACCTGCCCGCCATGTGTGTGGCCTGAGAGCTGCAGCGCCGGCACTCCGGTCTGTGCCACGCGGTCCACCTGATCCGGCTCGTGGGCGAGGATCACCAGCGGCAGGTCGGTGGTCCAGTCCCGCAGGGCCGCCCGGGCATCCGCCCGGCCGCTCCATGCAGACTCCAGGCCGGCGATGAAGATTGTCCCTCGCTCCGTCTGCAAGGTCATCCCTTCGTTTCGAAGCAGATCAATCTTCCGCTCTTTGAGCAAGCGCTGCAGCACGTCGGGCTGGTGCCAGAGGTCGTGATTGCCGATGCAGCCGAGCACTCCGTATCGAGCTTCCAGCGGTGCCAGCACCTCCGCGAGGCGTCCGGCCGGCTTGCTGCTGTTCGTCAGGAAATCGCCGGTGATCACCATCAGGTCGGGCTTGAGCGCGTTTGCCAGCACGACTGCCTCGGCGATGTGCTCCGCCTTTGTCCACGGCTCGAGATGCAGATCGCTTAGCTGCACGATGCGGAATCCGTCCATCATCGCCGGAAGAGCCGGCAGGGTGATGTCCCGCGCAACCGTCTGGATCCAGTGGCGCTCGACCAAGTTTCCGTAGCCAAACGCGCCGCCGCCGGACACGCTGCCGCACGCGGCGAGCGAGGCGAACCGGCGGAGAAACTGGCGTCTGGAGGCGGGCGGCGGCATTCGGCTTTGTGCGGCAAAGCTAACGGGACGCAGCCTCGTTGGAAAGCGGAATCTGGCGCCAGGCCGCCTTTCTCCGGCGGGACAATAAATGGTCGGGCTGGCGAGATTCGAACTCACGACCTCTTGCACCCCATGCAAGCGTTCTACCAGGCTGAACTACAGCCCGACCTTGATTGCGCGACCCGGCAGTCCGGGCGGCAAGGCGCGCAATCTGTGGCGGCGCGCCCGCATTGCAACACGAAAGTCCGCGACACGTCAAAGTCCGGATGCGAGCGAAAGGCGGGCTCGTCCGCCAGTGCCGGCGGCGTCAGCAGCTCGTCGGCAGATTTTGCGCAAGCTTCACGGTGTGGTCGATGGCGCCGCGCACGAAACCGAGGCACTCGACGGCGCCCTTCGGCTTCCCGGGCAGCGCGATGACGAGCGAGGTGCGCACGATGGCGGCGAGGCTGCGCGAGAGGATGCCGTTCGGCGTGATTTCGAATGACTTCGCGCGCATGATTTCGCCGAAGCCGGGAATCTCCACACGCATGATGCCGCGGACGGCCTCGGGGGTCACATCGCGCTCCGCCACACCGGTGCCGCCGGTGGTCAGGATGAGACCGCAGCCTTGTGCACCGAAGGAAAGGATGGCCTCCTGAATGCGGTCGATGTCGTCGGGCACGATGGCGCTGGCGGCGACTTCCCAGCCGTAGTCGAAAGCTGCCTGCTCGAGCGCAGGGCCGCCGAGGTCTTCATAGACGCCGCTGCTGGCGCGATCCGAGATGGTGATGATGCCGACTTGCATGATGGTCCCCATTAGCACGAGACCGGGTCACTTTGCAAACCAGCCTTTCGCCAGCGGATCGGTGCTGAAAAAGTCGAGCAGTTGCTTCGCCACTTTTTCCCGGCCGCTCTCGCTCGGATGCGTGCCGTCGCGGCCGAAATCCTCCGCTGTCCACACGAGGTTGTCGGTCTTGCGCCCCTTCGTGCCCTCGGCCCAGAGATATGGCCCCCACAGCAGCACGGGTACCTTGCCAGCGGCCAGCGCGGCATCGCCGTTCATCTGCTTCTGAATCAGATGGCGGCAGGCAAACGCGCCTTCGTAGGCGTAGGGTTCCGGATTGAGGCCCGTGCTCGCGTTGCCAGCCCAGATGCGGCTGCCGAGGTAGGCGACGCGCAGGTTCGGGAATTTCTGCTGCGCGAGCTGCAGCACGGAAACGGTGTCCGCTTCGAGCAGGTCCAGATGCTCCTTCATCGTGCCGGAGGGACCCGCATTGGCCAGCTTGATCCAAGCCGCCTGCACCTGCTGTGGTGTCACGCCGGCACGCTCAAGACGGCTCAACGCCTCGCCCCACGGGTGCGCGTCGGGAGACGACCACGCCGCCATCGCCTGCCCGCCCTGCGCACAATCGACCACGGTCACCTTCGCGGACTTCTGCGGCGCCGCGTCGGCGATGCGCTTGAAGGCGGAGAACTCCATCGTCGCGTTCGACATGCTGATCGAGATGAAGACGATGCGCCCGTCCGCTGATGGCTTCCCTCCTGCGTCGAGCGGCTTGATTAGCGCGAGCGCATCTTCGGCCGCCTTCCGCTGCGCCACGGGCGGCTGGTTGCTTCCGCCGCCGTAGAGTCCGCCGTCCTCGCCCTCATACTTGTCGCTGGCGGCCATGTCTGTGAGCGGCACGAGGTGCTCGGGTGCCTTCCGTTGCGCGCCACCGCCTGCACGCCCCCCGGATCCGCCTCCCGGGCGCTGCCCGCGCGCCGCCTTTGCGCGGTCGAGGTATCGCTGTTCCTCGTCGGCGAGCTTCTCGCCTCGCTGCTCGCGCTGGTGGAGAACCTTCGCCTTTTCCCAGTCGATGCCCGAGGCCGCACCGCCATCGCCCGGTTTGCCGGCTCCCCGCCGTGCGTGCTCTGCCTTCGCGCGCTCGACGTAGGCTTTCTCGTCGGCGGAGACCGTCTCGCCCTTGTTCATGCGCTCGAAAATCTGGCGCGCCTTGTCGAAATCGACCGGCTGGGCCGAGGATTCCGCGCGCGAGATTTCGGCGCACGTACAGGAGGAGATGATGAGCAGGAGGAAGCAGATTGTTTTCATTATCGGGAGCGGATGAACCCGCATCTGGCGCGAAAGTAGCAAGAACACGCTTGTCCTCTTGTCAGCCCGGTCCGGCCCTGTGACGAGCGACAGCGCTCCATCGCGCGGAACGTCCGCGGGCTTGCACGACTGCCTTGCCTATGGGATTTGGTTCAACAAGACATGAGCAACACTTGGAGCCGGCAAATCATCGGGCTGGTCAAGGAGGGACTCATGGCAGCGGGCCTCTTTAGTTCCCGGAAATCTGGCACTGTGTCCCACCGTCCTACTGTTTCACCGTCCATAGTCGCACCCATGAGCCGCCACATCCTCATCCTCGTCCTTTCCGCACTCGCTCTCTCCGTCACCTCGCTCACCGCCCAGCAGCCGCAGGCTGAACTGGTGTCCGTTGAAAAAATCTGGGACAAGGCGAAGCACAACGGCTTCACCGACATCACGCGCTTCAAGAACCTGTTCATCTGCGCTTTCCGTGAGGGCGACGATCACATCGGCGGCGACGGCCAGATCCGCGTGCTCATCTCGTCCAGCGGCAAGACGTGGGTGGAGCAGGCGCTGGTGAGCGAAAAAGGTGTCGATCTGCGCGATCCGAAGCTCACCATCGCCCCCCCCGAGGTGCTGATGCTCACCACCGGCGGTTCGATCTACAATGGCACGCGCACGCTCCAGGGACGGCAGCCGCGGGTGGCCACCTCCACGGATTTTAAGTACTGGTCGCCCAATGTGAAGGCGCTCGCCGCCGGCGACTGGCTCTGGCGCCCTGCCTTCAATGAAACGGACAAGAAGTTCTACGGCGTGGCCTACAACCAGTACCCGAACACCGGCGGCCCCAAGCCGGAGGCCGAGTGGTCTGTGAAGCTCTACTCCAGTCTCGACGGCAAGGTGTGGGCGCTGACCTCCGTGCTCAACGTGACCAGCCTGCCCAGCGAGGCCACCATCCGGTTCAAAAAGGATGGCACCGGCGTCATCCTCATGCGCCGGGATGGCGGCGACAAACGCGGCGCGCTCGGTGTGGCGGCTCCGCCTTATCGTGACTGGAAGTGGACGCCGTTGCCCTACGCTCTCGCCGGTCCGAACTTCATCGTGCTGCCGGACGACTCCATGGTGGCCTGCACCGTCGCCGGCACACGGCTCGGCCTCTTCAAAATGACGGAGACCGCGCTCGAGCCGCTCCTCCCGCTGCAAAGTGGTGGCGACTGCGGCTATGCCGGCATGGTGTGGGAGGACGGACAGCTCCATCTCACCTACCACTCGTCACACGAGGGAAAAACGAGCATCTACTACGCCAGAGTGAAGCTGCCGTGGGTGAAGTGAATGAGGTGCGACCTGCCAGATCGCAGCACATTCACACCAGTTCCTTCCGCGTAAACGCCGCCACGACGGGGTAGCCCTTGCCCTCGATGTTCTCGCGCCCGCCTTCCTGGCGGTCCACGAGGATGAGCGCGAATGCCACCTTGCCGCCTTCAGCCTCGATGGCCTCGATGGCCTTCAAGGTGGAGTCGCCGGTGGTGATCACGTCATCGACGACGACGACCGTGTCGCCCGCCGCGAAGTTGCCCTCGATGCGTTTGCCGCGGCCGTGGCCTTTCGGCTCCTTGCGCACGACAAAAGCCTGCACCGGCTTTTCGTCGCCCGCGAGACTCGACGCGATGGCGACGGCGAGCGAGATGGGATCCGCGCCCATCGTCAGGCCGCCGAGCGCTGAGAGCTTCAAGCCGCGGCTCGCAATCTCGGCGTTCAGCAGGTCGAGAAGTACGCGCCCCACGAGCACCGCGCCGCGTGCATCGAGCGTGGTGACGCGGCAGTCCACGTAGAGGTCGCTCTTCTTGCCCGAAGCGAGCGTGAAGTCGCCGGTGCGGACGGATTTCGATTTGAGGAGTGCGCGGAGTTCTTCGCGTTCTGCGGGTGTGGCCATGCTCGTCTCTAGCGCGGATTCGGGAGGCGACAAGGGTCGATGCAAAAGAGCCTCCGCTTGCTTCGGAGGCTCCGGGCCGAAATGTCGGCATCACAGACGGCTGCCTACTTCACCGTCACGGCAAAGCCGGCTTTGTTCATCGCTGCGATCACGTCCGCTTTGCTGAACTCGCCGGTGACCTTGAAGCTTCCGGCCTTGGCGGTCACGTCGGTGTCGGTCACACCGGGCACGGTCTTCACGGCGTCCTTGATGGCGGCGCGGCATTTGTCGCAGCAGTTGTGCGCTCCGCTCACGGTCGCGGTCTTCACCTTTTTGTCGGCACCCGCGCCGGGCGATGAGCTTTTGATGGCGACTTCACCATCTTCGATGCTTCCGAAGTAGCCGGCGTCGTTGAGTGCCTCGACGGCCTTCTTTGCCTCGCTCTTGCTCTTGGTGGTCACCGTGACGGTGCCGCCTTTCGAGGTGACGCTGGCATCGCGCACTTTGCCGATGGCCTTTTCGATTCCCTTCGCGCAGGTGTCACAGCAGTTGTGAACACCGCCGAGGACGACCTTGGTTTCCGCGGCCGGGACGGTGACGGCCAGCGCGATGAGGGTGACGGATGTGATGAGGATGTGTTTCATGGGTAGTGCCGGGACGTTTGGCACAGGCATTTCCCGGCGGCAAGCACCTCCACGCCTTGCCGTCGGCATCGAGGACAGGCGGTCGCCGATACAGGGAACAGGCAGGTTTGCCTGCGCTGCGCTTCAGCGCCGTGTCGCTGTCATGAATCCGCGCGCGGCGACCGTGTCGGTGTACGGTCCCGGCTCAAACCCGGCGTCGGCGAGCAGCGCGGCGTATTCGGCGGTGGAGTAGCACTTCCCCTGCGTGGAGTGCATCAGCAGCGCGGAATACTCGGCCACGTGCATCGGGCCGGTCTTGCCGGCGTTGATGAAGGCGTCGTGGATGATGAGCATCCCGCCCGGCGGCAGCGCGGCGTGGGAGACGGCCAGCAGCTCCTGCACTTCCGGGATGCCCCAGTCGTGCAGCACGTTCGAATACAAGTGCACGTCGAATCCACCAGGCAGGCCGTCGAACATGTTGCCCGCGATCACCTCGACGCGCTTCGCGAATCCGCGCTCCTCGACGAGCTTCCGCGCGATGCGGTCCACCGGCGCCTGATCGAGCACCGCTGCTCGCATCTGCGCGTGATGCGCCGCCACGGAGCACGCGTAGATGCCCGAGCCGCCGCCGATGTCGAGAAAGCGCGAGCGACCGCGCAGATCGAGCTTCTTTGCCAGCGCCTGTGAGAAATACAGGCCGCGGCAGTCCATCGCGGCCGTGAACCGGCGCGCGAAAGTCTCGTCCTCCATCGCCTTGTGCCAGTCGGCGGACGCCTTGTCGCCCGACCAGCCCGCGGGCTTGTCGGTGCGGAGCACTTCGAGGAAATCCTTCGCGATGGGCCGGCTGTGCAGCGAGTCGTAGTACGGCCCGAGATTCCACGGCGACTCCTTGGAGAGATGTTCGCGCGCGAGCGTGGTGGCGTGAAATGTGCCGTCGCGATTTTCGATGAAGCCGTTCGCGGCAAAGAGCGTGAGCATCACGTCGGTCGGCCGCTCCGTGGTGCCGAAGTGCGCGCAGATCGCATCCTTGTCCGACGGAGTCCGCGCGAGCCACGAGAAGAAATCCAGATGCACAAGCGCGGCGGCGATGAGGTCGGCGGCGTACAGGCAGTCGCGATACTGGTAGATGCGGAGCGGATCGGTCGCGGGCGCGGCGGTGAGGTCTGTGGGCATGGATGATCTCTCGCGAACAACCTGGATGGAAGCAAGCGTCGAGCACAGTGAGGGCCGGCGGCCAGTGTTCGTGATCCCCGCGTCCCTCAGCCACGCGTTCCCTTGGATGCAGGTGTGACCGGAGGCTGGCATCCGCCCTTTGCTTTGCCAGTCGGGTGGCGCATGGTCTGGCAAGCTCGGTGAAGCAGCCGTTGCGAACCGCTGCTCACTCATCACTGAAAATTCATCACCAACCACCCGCCACCCTTTGCTCGCCCCCCTCGACAGAAAACTCCTCCGTGACATGAGCCACATGAAGGGTCAGACCTTCGCCGTGGGGCTGGTGATGGCGTGCGGCTTGATGATGATGATCACCACGCGCAGCCTGATCCGCACGCTGGAGGGCACGCGCGATGCGTACTATCAGCGGCATCGGATGGCGGACGTGTTTGGCTCGCTGAAGCGCGCGCCGCTGTCGATGGCGGACCGGCTGGCGGAGATTCCCGGCGTGGCGGTGATCGAGCCGCGCGTGGTGATGGACGCGAAGCTCGACCTGCCCGGCATGGCGGAGCCGGCCACGGCGCACATCGTGTCGCTGCCGGAAGAGAAGCCGCAGGTGTTGAACGAGCTTTTCCTGCGCACCGGGCGGATGCCGCGCCAGGATGAACGCCGCGAGACCGTCGTGAGCGAGGCCTTTGCGGAGGCAAACCGGCTGCATCCTGGAGATACGCTGACTGCAATCATCAACGGCCATCGCGACACGCTGGTGATCACCGGCATCGGCCTCTCGCCGGAATTCGTCTTCGAAGCGCGCGCGGGTGAGACGCTGCCGGACAACAAACGCTTCGGCGTCTTCTGGATGAACTACCACGCGGTCGCCGTCGCCTGGAATCTCGACGGCGCGTTCAATGACTTCTGCGTCGATCTCGCGCCCGGCATCGCGGCGGGGCCGGTGATCTCGGAGATGGATCGCCTGCTCGCACCCTACGGCGCGGCGGGGGCTTACACGCGGCGCGATCACCCCTCGGCGTCGCGACTCGAAGACGAGCTTCGCGTGCTGCACGCGCTGGCGATCGCGTATCCGGTCGTGTTTCTCAGCGTGGCGGCCTTCATGGTGAATGCGGTGCTCGCACGGCTGGTGCGTTTGCAGCGCGAGCAGATCGCGCAGTTGAAGGCGCTCGGCTACTCGTCCTGGCAGGTGGGCATGCACTTCATGAAGTTCACCTTTGTCGTCGTCGTCATCGGCACCGTGATCGGCGGCATCGCGGGCCGCTACATGGGCGTCAGCTTTGTGAATCTCTACAAGCTCTTCTTCCGCTTCCCCCACCTCGATTTTCAAATGGACTATGAGTCGCTCGGCACCGCGCTGGTGATCAGCGCGGGCGCGTGCATCGTGGGCACCATCAGCTCGGTGCGCATGGCGGTGAAGCTGCCGCCTGCGGAGGCGATGCGCCCCGAGCCGCCGGCGGATTTCAAGCCTTCGTGGCTCGAGCGCGCGGGCCTCACTCGCGGACTCGGCACGGTGATGCGCATGGGTTTGAGAAACATCGAGCGCAAGCCGGTGCAGGCGCTGTTCACCACCTTCGGCCTCTCGCTTGCGACGGGATTGATGGTGCTGCCCGGCAGCATGGCCGACAGCATCGATTATCTGCTCACCTATCAATGGAATGACGTGCAGCGGCAGGACGTGGTCGTCTTCCTCTCGGAGCCTGGCTCTGGCGAGGCGCTGCATGATCTCACGCATCTGCCCGGTGTGATCCGTGCCGAGCCCGTGCGCGCGGTGCAGGCGCGCGTGCGCTACGGCCATCACATGCGCAAGCTCGCCGTCACCGGCATGCCGCGCGACTCCGATCTCAACCGCCTGCTCGATGACAAAGGCCGCGTCATTCCGCTGCCCGAGGATGGCATCGTCATGTCGTCAAAGCTCGCCGAGGTTCTCGGCGCGCGAGTCGGCGATGGGCTGCAGTTGCAGGTGCTCGAAGGCCAGCGCACCACGCGCTCCGTGATGATCAGCGGACTCGTGGAGGACTTCGCCGGCGTCGCCGCCTACATGGACATCGATGCGCTGCGCCGTCTCATGCGCGAGGGCGATACGATCAACGGCGCCTACCTCGCCGTGGATCACGCACGCTGGGAGGACTTCATGCGCGAGACGAAGGACACGCCGCGTGCCGCCATCGTGCTTGTGAAAAAGGACCAGCTCGAGTCCTTCCGCAAAACGACCGGCCAGAGCATCGACATCATCCGCTCCTTCTACCTTGTGCTCGCGATCATTGTCGCATTCGGCGTCGTGTACAACAGCTCGCGCATCGCCCTTTCGGAGCGGAATCGCGATCTGGCCACGCTGCGCGTCGTTGGCTTCACGCAGCGAGAAGTCGCCGGCGTGCTGCTCACCGAGCTGGCGATCCTCGTCATCGCCGCGCTGCCCGCCGGGCTTCTCTTTGGCCGCAGCCTTGCACTGTTGATCATGCATGCCATGAGCACGGAGACGATTCGCATGCCGCTGCGCATCTCGTCGTTCACCTACGCCTCGTCGGTTCTCGTCGTGTTCCTCGCGGCGCTGTTTTCCTTTGGCGTGGTGAGCCGCATGTTGCGCAAACTTGATCTTGTCGGCGTGCTCAAGGCGAGGGATTGATGGAGGGAAAACCGGATGGCCGACGACAAGACGAAAACGAAGAACAGCAAACCGCCGTGGGAGGAAAAGGCCAACGGGCCTCGCAAAGGCCGCCTGCGGCGATTCATCCTGTGGGTGCTCGCGCTCGGCGCAGTCGGAGCGGTTGGCTACGGATTGCGGCCAAAGCCGATCGAGGTCGAGCTGGGTGTCGTCTCGCGCGGCCCGCTCACGGTGAACGTGACTGAGGAAGGCAAGACGCGGATCCGCAATCGCTACATCGTCTCCTGCCCCGTCGCAGGACAAATGCGGCGCGTCACTTTGAAGGCAGGCGACGAGGTGAAGGCAAACGAGACCGTGATCACCGTCATCGAGCCGACGCTCGCGCCGCTGCTCGACGCGCGCAGCAAGGCGCAGGCCGAGGCGCGGGTGTCCGCGGCTGATGCTGGCCGCCTCAAGGCGAAGGAGGCGCTCGACATGGCGAAGACCGCGCTGCAATTCGCCACCACGAACTGGAACCGCGTGAAGAACCTGCGCGAGAAAGGCACCGTCTCCGACACCGACCGCGACAACGCCGAGCGCGACGCCGAGATGAAGACGCGCGAGATGCAGGCCGCCGAGTTCTCGCTCAAGGTCGCCGAATACGAACTTACGCAGGCGAAGGCCGCGCTGCTGCAGATCGAATCGCCGGCCGGCAGCGGCACCGCCATCGACATTCGTGCGCCGGTCAGCGGACGCGTGCTCAAGGTGCTCCAGGAAAGCGCGATGGTTGTCACGCCAGGCACCGCGATCCTCGAAATCGGCGACCCGTCCGACATTGAGATCGAAGCCGAGATCTTGTCGCGCGACGCCGTCGGCATCAAACCCGGCACTCCCGTCGTCATCGAGCAATGGGGCGGCGATGCACCGTTGGCTGCCGTCGTCCGCCGCATCGAGCCGGCTGCATTTACCAAGGTGTCTGCACTCGGTGTCGAGGAGCAGCGCGTCATCGTCCTCTGCGATCTCACTCACCCGCCCGAAGCCGCAAAAGCCCTCGGCGACCGCTACCGCGTCGAAGTCCGCATCGCCGTGTGGCACAGTGACGACGTCCTGCTCGTTCCCGCCGGCGCCCTCTTTCGAGAAGGCAGCGAATGGAAAACCTTCCGCTTCGACCAAGACGCCGCCCGCACCGTCACCATCCAGTCCGGCAAGACCGACGGCCGTATGACCCAAGTGCTCGGCGGTATCGAAGCCGGCGCGCAGGTCCTGCTGCATCCCCCCGATACCGTGAAGGATGGGGTGGCGGTGAAGAAGCGGGAGGGGTAACGGCTCCAAGGTAGGGCGCTTGCTCCTGCAAGCGCCGTCGCAGGCCCCGTGGCACTGATGTCCCGCATCCTGTCCGATCATTCGCGGGCCGAACGCGGCGCTTGCACCAGCAAGCGCCCTATCCTTGCCACCGGCACCCGCGAGCTATTCGACAATGTCGAGCAACTCCATGTGGTGGGCGGCACGGGTGAAGATGTCTTTGCCGTCCGCGGCGCGGGCAGGGAGCACGCTCGAGCCTTTCGCTGATTCGAGCCGGATGATTTCCGCAGTTCCGTCTTTGAACCCGACGATGATTTTGCCTCCGCGCCACGCGCGTCCTTTCTCGCGCTTGCCGGCGGCATCGCAATTCCATTTCGGCGGCCACGAGGCCATGACGGGATTCTCGAAGACGAGCGGTGTCTTTGGGTTGCTCTTGATCGTGACTCCCTTGGTCATGGCCCAGTGGTTCTCTCCGGCTTCCAGTGCTTCTGCGAAGTCAGGAGCCCCACCTATGTTGCTGTCCGGCGTGTACTTCGACACCTTCGCTCCGAACACCCGTTCGTCCTCAAGGACGCCTTCGCGGATTAGGACTCGGAAGGCGTCGTTCGAAGTCTTCGCTTCCAAGCCCGAATCCGGAAAAGCACCGCCGTGATCGTCTGCGTAGAGCATCAGCGCCACGGCTATCTGCCGGCAGTTTCCCGCTGTCGCCAATTGGAGCGCGCGGTCTCCGACGGGATGGTGCACCGGCATCGCGCCAGAGATCAGCAGAGCCAGCAGGCCGAAGGCAACAATCACCTGCAACCCAGTGCAGCCACTCTTGCCTTGTTGTTCCTCACTCACGACACCATGAAACCAGATCGACGGGCATCAGAGACGCCTTTTCTGCGCAGGCATGAACCCCTCCGGCATACGCCAGACATCATCAAGCATGGCGTGGCGGTGAAGAAGCCGGAGGGCTGAACCAGGCGATCTTGAGCGCCGCCGTTTGCGCACACGGTAGGACCACTCGGTGAAGCCGGCTTCCTAGGTGAAGGCATCGGCCTGGGATTTGATCTGCCGGTCGATCAGCTCCTCCAGGCGGGTACGCGCCGCCCGGAGTCGAGGAGGATGAATTCGGCGGCATGGGTGATCATACCTCCAACTGCTCATAGGGCTGGCGGGTGCGGAGGCATTTGGCTCGCGGGGACACGCAAGAACTGCGGGCCGCCTGAAGCAGGGAGCAAAACTAGCTGCCGGCGCGACGGTTGCGAATGCGCACGGTGGAGCGACTTGCCACGGGGTCAGCGCATCGGCGCCATGCTGCGGAACGTCACTTCTGGCCGTAGTAGGCGTCGGGGCCGTGTTTGCGGAGGTGGTGTTTGTCGAGCAGGTGCTTCGGGATCGACTCGCAGTGCAGGTCGGGATTGAGCGTGAGGGTGCCGAGGGCCATCTGCGCGCACATTTCGAGGGCGATGCTGTTCTTCAGCGAGTCCATCGCGCTTTTGCCGAAGGTGAAGGGCGCGTGATGCAATTGCAGCACGGCGGGCATCTCGAGCGGCTTGAGCTTCAGCTCGCGCAGCCGTTCGACGATGGCCACTCCGGTGAAGTGCTCGTAGTCTTTCGCGACCTCCTCGGGCGTGAGCGCGCGCACGATGGGCACGGTGCCGTAAAAGTGGTCCGCGTGCGTGGTGCCGAAGCAGGGGATGTCGTGGCCGGCCTGCGCGAACATCGTGGCATACGGGCTGTGCGTGTGCGTAATGCCTCCGATCTCGGGGAACTCGCGATAAAGCACGAGATGCGTCTTCGTGTCGGATGATGGATTGAGTCTGCCTTCGACGACCTTGCCGCTGAGATCGAGCATGACCATGTCGTCCGGCGTGAGCGCGCCGTAATCGACTCCGCTCGGCTTTATGCACCAGAGGCCGCTGGAGCGGTCGATGCCGCTGACATTGCCCCATGTGAGCTTTACGAGGCCAGAAGGTTCGAGCGCGCGATTGGCTTCGCAGACCTGGGTTTTGAGTTCTTCGAGCATCAGCGGCGCGGCGGCAGGAGCTTCGGGAACTCCGGGCATAGGATCGAGGACTCCAGCTCCTTCACGCCGTCAAAGAAGCGCATGTTGCCCTCTTTGTCGCACAGCCAGTATTCCTTCGCTCCGGCGCCGATGTAGAGCTGGCGCTTGTACATCATTTCTTCCAGGCTGTTCGACTTGGAAATGACCTCGACGCAAATCTCGGGTGCAGGCGAGCAGGTGGGCTGGTCTTTGACCTTGTCCCACAGGGCGTCGGACAGCCATGCGGTGTCGGCCTCCTTCACGCCGTCGGCAGTATCGACGGCGCACTCGACGATGACTTCGCCGGACGACAGAAAACTTTCCAGCAGGCGGGCGATGCGGTTGACATTGCTGCCGTGATACATCCAGGCGGGACTCATGATGATCTGGCCTCGGGCGTTGGTTTCGATTTTGTACGGCAGGTCCTTAAACCGCTTGTCCTCGCAGAGCTGTTCCCAAGTGTGCATGGCCGGAGAGTAACTGAACGGACGAGGACGATCAAGCCTCGCGACGGTCCCGAATGGCGAGCAATTCCTTCATCACATGACTGAGTTTTCCGCTCCAGTTGCGTGTGCCGAAGGCATCGTGCAGCGTGCGGTAGAGTGCATACAGCTCGGTGTAGATGCGATGGTTTTCGGCGATGGGCTTGAAGACCTTGTTGCGGATCGCGGTCACGCGTGACTGAATGTCCGCCACCGTGCCCACGCCCGCTGCCGCAGCGCCGAAGATCGCGGCACCGAGCGCGCAGGTTTGCTCGCTGCGGCTCACCTTCATTGGACGCCCGATCACGTCGGCGTAAATCTGCATGAGCGCCTCGTTTTTGATTGAGAGACCGCCGGTGTTGATGATCTCGTGCACGGCCACGCCGTATTCTTCGACGCGCTTGATGATCGTGAGCGCACCGAAGGCGGTGGCCTCGATGTAGGCGCGGTAGATTTCATGTGCCTCGGTGTGCAGCGTTTGACCAATGAGCAGACCGGTGAGTCGCGCATCGACGAGTATGGTGCGGTTGCCGTTGTTCCAGTCGAGCGCCATCAGGCCGCTCTGTCCCGGACGCATCGCAGACAGCGACTTCTCCATGTTCACGAATTTTTCGCCGACCGTAGTGCCGTAGCTGTCGGGCACGAGGTGGTTCACCAGCCAGAGGAAGAGATCGCCCACGGCGCTCTGGCCGGCTTCGATGCCGAAACAGCCGGGCAAGACGGAGCCGTTCACGATCCCACACACACCAGGAATATCGGCCAGCGGTTTGTCAGCCGGCGCAATCATGAGATCGCAGGTGCTCGTGCCTAGAATCTTCACCAACGAGCCCTCTTTTATTCCGGCGCCGACCGCGCCCATGTGCGCATCAAAGGCGCCGACGGCCACGGCCGTGCCTTCTTTGAGGCCGAGCCGCCTTGACCATTCCGCGCAGAGACCACCGGCTTTTGTGTCGGCAGTGTGGGCTTCGCTGTAGAGACGATCACGCAAGTCAGCGAGCGCGGGATCGAGCTGGCTGAGGAACTCCTTGTCCGGCAGTCCGCCCCATTCGGCGCTGAACATCGCCTTGTGACCGGCTGAGCACACACCGCGCCTGAGCGTGAGCGGATCAGTGTTGCCGGTGAGCACGGCGGGAATCCAGTCGCAATGCTCGACGAAGCTGAAGGCGGCCTCGAACACGCGCGGGTCGGCGCGCCTGAGCCGCAGGATTTTGCTCCACCACCATTCGCTGGAGTAGATGCCCCCGCACTTCGCCATGATGTTCGGCCGGATGCGATTGCCCAGCTCGGTGATTTGCGCGGCTTCTTCGTGCGCGGTGTGATCCTTCCACAGCCACACCATCGCATTGAGGTTGTCTTTGAACTCCGGCAGCAGACCGAGCGGCGTGCCTTCGCGGTTCACGGGGATCGGCGTACTGCCCGTGGTGTCGATGCCGATGCCGACGATCTGATCCGCGCCGAAGCCCGGCACCTTCTCGCGTGCCTGCTGCAATGCGCCGTGCGCCACCTTTTCGAGGCCGTCGAGATAATCCTGCGGATTCTGCCGCGCGACATTTGGATTCCGCGGGTCGAGCAGGATGCCCATCTCGCCGCCGGGATAATTGAAAACCGTGGAGCCGATCTCCGAGCCGTCGTCGAGATCGATGAGCAGCGAGCGGCAGGAGTTGGTGCCGTAGTCAATGCCGAGAGCGTAGCGTTTCATGGGTGGCGCACTTGACGCAGAGTACGCCCCGGGGTCAAGAGCCACGCTGGTGTCGGCGTGACGACAACCGTGTCGCAGTCGATGCCGCACCGGCAGACCCGGACTTGATCAGGCGGAAGTGACATGGGGCGGGTTGAGCCGTCATCCTGGGGCTGCAAAACACTTCCGGGTGCTCCGTACTCTCTCGCCTGCGAAATCCACCCGCTCCCTTCATGCGCTCCGCCATCAGTCCACTGTTCCTGTCATCCATCTTCGCCTCATGGGCGCTTCTCCGCGCCGCTGACGGCGGGCCGCAAAGTCTTGCGGGCTTTGCCACCGAGAGCACGAAAGCGCAGCTCGCGGTGGAGCAGAGGTTCGATGCGCAGCTTCGTGCGGATGATCAGAAAGAGTGGATGGAGCAGATGGCGTCGGCACCGAATCATGTCGGCTCGCCGCACGACAAGGTGAATGCGGAATTTCTCCTCGCGAAATACAAGGAATGGGGCTGGGACGCGCGGGTCGAGGAGTTTGAGGTGCTTTATCCGACGCCGAAGAAGACGGTGGTGGAACTCGTCGCGCCGCAAAAGTTTGCTGCGAAACTGCAGGAGCCCGCGGTGGCGGGTGATCGCACCTCGACGCAGGTGGCGGATGAATTGCCGCCGTATCACGCCTTCGCGGCCGATGGCGATGTGACGGCGGAGCTGGTGTATGTGAACCAGGGGATGCCGGACGATTACAAGGAGCTCGCTCAGAATGGCATCGACGTGAAGGGCCGCATCGTCATCGTGCGCTACGGCGGTGGATGGCGCGGGCTGAAGCCGAAGTTTGCGTATGAGCACGGTGCGGTCGGTTGCATCATCTACTCCGATCCTCGCGATGACGGCTACGGCGCTGGCGATGCGTATCCGAAGGGCGCCTTCCGTCCTGCCGATGGCGTGCAGCGTGGCTCGGTGCTCGACATGCCAGTATATCCAGGCGATCCGCTCACACCCGATGTCGGCGCGACGAAGGAGGCGAAGCGGCTCGCGATCAAAGACGCGCGCACCATTTTGAAAATCCCCGTGCTGCCGATCTCGCACGCCGATGCGCTGCCGCTGCTTGCCGCGCTCGATGGCGAAGTGGTGCCCGAGAAGTGGCGCGGCGCGCTGCCGATCACGTATCACTTTGGCCCCGGCCCGGCGAAGGTGCATCTCAGCGTGCAGTCAGAGTGGACGCTGAAGACGGCGCGCGATGTGATCGCGGTGATGAAGGGCAGCGAGCATCCCGATGAATGGGTGCTGCGTGGCAATCACTTCGACGGCTGGGTCTTCGGTGCGAGTGATCCGCTCTCCGGTCAGGTGGCGCTGATGGCCGAGGCGAAGGCCATCGGTGCGCTCGCCCGTGATGGCTGGCGGCCGAAGCGCACGCTGGTGTATTGCAGTTGGGATGCGGAGGAGCCGGGTCTGCTGGGCTCGACGGAATGGGCTGAGGCGCACGCGGCGGAGCTTCAACAAAAGGCGGTGCTGTATCTGAACTCCGATGGCAATGAGCGCGGCTTTCTCCACGCGAGCGGGAGCCACGCGCTGCAAACGCTGGTCAATCAGGCGGCGGACTCGGTGATCGATCCGCAAACGAAGGCGACGGTGCTCAAGCGACAACGCGCGAAGCTGATCGTCGGCGCCACTGCATCGGACACGTCGGAGGAAATGAAACGCATCGGCAAGCTCGTCGCCGCTGGCGGCACCCCTCCGCTTGGCGCGCTCGGCGCAGGCTCCGACTACACGGCATTCATCGATCATCTCGGCATCGCGTCGCTGAACATCGGCTTCGGCGGTGAGGGGGACACCGGTGGAGTGTATCACTCGGCGTATGATTCATTCGATCACTTCACGCGATTCGGCGATCCCGGATTCGCTTATGGCGTGGCGCTCTCGCAAACCGCCGGCCGCGTGATGCTGCGGATGGCGAATGCCGACGTGCTGCCGCACATGACCGACAGTTTTCATGAAACCGTCGCGCAATACGCCACCGAGCTTCACAAGCTGGCCGACACCATGCGCGAGAACACGGAGCAGATGCATCGCGTGCTCGACGAAAAACTCCACGCGCTCGCCGCCGATCCGACCAAAACCTCCCGCCCACCCGAACGCGAAGCCGCCGTGCCCGTGCTGAACTTTGCGCCGCTCGACAATGCGCTGCTGCGCCTGAAAAAATCCACGAGGACCTTCGATGATGCGATGACCACCGCGCAAAAAACCGGACTGAAGTTCGACGCCGCAAAGCGCACCGGGATCAACGCCACGCTCCGCGCACTCGAACAAACCTTGCTCGATCCCGCCGGCCTGCCGGGCCGCGATTGGTTCCGCCACATGATCTATGCGCCCGGCCTCAAGACCGGCTACGGCGCGAAGACACTCCCCGGCATCCGCGAAGCCATCGAAGACCGTCGCTGGCAGGATGCGGAGAAATTTTCCGTCGCCGTGGCGAACGCGCTCGGTCGCTACTGCGATGCGCTGGACAATGCCGGCGCAGCGCTCAAATCGAGAAATTGACGGATCGGAGCTGCGGCCGGTGGGCGGCGGCTTGGCCTGACACCGACCGGTTGTTCCGATGGGGACTTGTGTGAGTGGAGGTTTCCGCCGTTACACGGTCGGAAGCTTGGTTGCACACTCCCTGAATTAAGCCAGAATACGCCTCCCCCGGCCGCCGGGCCTTGGTTCCGGCCGTTCTGTTTTTGTCCCTGTCACTCTCCGCATCATGTTCAACTGGATCATCAAGAAAATCATCGGCACCAAGAATCAGCGCACCGTGAAGCGCCTGTGGCCGGTGGTGGCTGAAATCAATGCCATCGAGCAGAGGCTCCAGTCGGAACCGGAGGAGGCTCTGCGCGGGCGCACGGCGAAGTGGCAGGAGCAGTTCCGCGCGTTTCACACGCCGAAGTTCCTAGGAGGCGTGGGCCTCCGCGTGGCGGGCGAGGAGGAGGTGAACGCATGCCTCACGCACATCGGCGAGGCTTTTGCACGGCTCACGTCGCACTTTTCCCAGATCGAGGGCGCGCCCTATCGCCAGGCGGTGGATTCAAGCAAATCGCTCGACGACAAGAAGGCGCTCATCGACGAGGCGCGCGAGGCTTGGAACGAGATCCAGCCGAAGTTTGCGGAGATCGAGGCGAAGATGCTCGCCGACATACTGCCCGAGGCCTATGCGGTCGCGAAAAACGGTGCGCGCCGCATGTGCGGGCGTGACATCGTCGTCTCCGACCAGCCGATGAAGTGGGAGATGGTGCACTTCGACGTTCAGCTCATCGGCGGCACCGCACTGCACCGCGGCATGATCGCGGAAATGGCGACCGGTGAAGGCAAGACCCTCGTCGGCACGCTGCCCGTGTATCTGAACGCGCTCACCGGACGTGGCGTGCATGTGATCACGGTGAACGACTACCTCGCCCGACGCGACGCGGAGTGGATGGGCGCGCTCTACAAGTTCCTCGGCCTCACCGTCGGCTGCATCCAGAACGACCAGCCCTCGCACATCCGCCGCGAGCAATACGAGTGCGACATCACCTACGGCACGAACAGCGAGTTCGGCTTTGACTACCTGCGCGACAACGGCATGGCCTCCAGCAAGGAGCAGCAGGTGCAGCGCGGCCATTACTTCGCCATCATCGACGAAGTGGACTCCGTGCTCATCGATGAAGCGCGCACGCCGCTCATCATCAGCGGCCCGGTCACCGTCTCCACGCATCAATACGACCGCTACAAGCCGCTGGTGGAGCAGCTCGTGCGCCGGCAGAACGCCCTGTGCGCACGCCTCGTCTCCGAGGCGCGCGAGCACGCCGAGAAGGGAGAGCTTGACCTGGCGGGCCGCAAACTTTTCCAGTGCCACCTCGGCCAGCCGAAGAACCGTGCGCTGCTGCGCTGCATGGAGGAGCCGGAGATGCGCAAGGCGATGGAGAAGAGCGAACTGAGCTTTCACCAGGACACGCAGAAGATCGATCTCTTCAAGCTCAAGGAGGAGCTGTACTACTCCGTCGAGGAAAAGAGCCATGAGGCCGACCTCAGCGAAATGGGCCGCACGTTCATCAATCCGGACGATCCCGATGCCTTCGTGCTGCCGGATCTCGCGACGCTTTACTCCGAGATCGACGGCGATGCGACGCTTGGCGACCAGCAGAAGCAGCAGAAGAAAAGCGAACTCGCCGACCGTCTCGACCACCAGGGGCAGCGCATCCACCAGATCAGCCAGCTCCTGCGCGCCTACTGCCTCTACGAGAAGGATGTTGAGTACGTCGTCGAGGACAACAAGGTCGTCATCGTCGATGAAGGCACCGGCCGCAAAATGCCGGGCCGCCGCTGGAGCGACGGATTGCACCAGGCCGTGGAGGCCAAGGAGGGCGTTCACATTGACGCCGAGACCCAGACGCTGGCCACCATCACGATCCAGAACTACTTCCGCCTGTATCAAAAGCTGGGCGGGATGACCGGCACCGCAGAGACGGACGCGGCCGAATTTCACGACATCTACGGTCTCGACGTGCTGACCATCCCGACGAACCGCCCGATCAAACGCCAGGATCAGAACGACAGCATCTACAAGACGCGCCGCGAGAAATACAACGCGTGCATCGAGATGCTCAAGGAACTGCACGCGAAGGGCCAGCCGGTGCTCGTGGGCACCGCGAGCGTGGAGGCGTCCGAGACCGTGTCGCGCATGTTGAAACGTGAAAAGATCCCGCACGCGGTGCTGAACGCGAAGTACCACCGCCAGGAGGCTGAGATCATCGCGCGTGCCGGCTATCGCGGCGCGGTCACAATCTCCACGAACATGGCCGGCCGCGGCACCGACATCAAGCTGGGCGAGGGAGTGCCGGACCTCGGCGGTTTGTTCGTCCTCGCCACTGAACGTCACGAGAGCCGCCGCATCGACCGCCAGCTCCGCGGACGCTGCGCGCGCCAGGGTGATCCAGGCGAGAGCAAATTCTTCCTCAGCTTTGAAGACGATCTCATGCGCAACTTCGGTGCGGCCGACCGCATGACGAAGATCATGGAGCGCTTCGGCATGAAGGAGGGCGAGGAACTCCAGCATCCGTGGCTGAACCGCAGCGTGGAGACCGCGCAAAAGCGCGTGGAGCAGCGGAACTACGTCTGGCGCAAGCGCGTGCTCGAATACGATGACGTGATGAACCAGCAGCGCGAGGTGATCTACGAATGGCGCAATGACGTGCTCAACAGCCTCGACCCGCGCCTGCTCATCAACGACGCCGTCGAGAAAGGCATCCGTGAGAAGCTGGCGGAGTTCATCCCCGCCGAGCGATCCGATGATCCGGCCGATTACAAGGGCCTGCTCAACTGGGTGAACATCACCTTTCCCATCGGCCTGCACGAGAAGGACGCGCAGTTCGAGACGCGCGACCTCGACGGAAACGCAAAGTTCCTCATCGAGCGCATTCTCCATGCCTACGATCTCAAGACGCAGGGCGCATCGCCCACCGCGCTGCAGGAGATCGAGAAGATGATCCTTCTCAACGCCATCGACCGCCTCTGGCAGGAACACCTCTACAATCTCGACGCTCTCAAGGAAGGTGTGAGCCTCCGCTCCTACGGCCAGAAGGATCCTCTCATCGAGTTCAAGAGCGAGGCATTTTCGATTTTCTCCGCCCTCATGCACAACATCAACGGCGAGGTGCTCGGCAATCTCTTCCGCAGCACGCAGCAGCTCGCCGCCTTTGAGCAGTTCCTCGCGCAGATATCCACCATGCGCCCGCAGCAGCGCAGCGAATCTCAGTCGTCATCCACGACGGCCACCACTACCGGCGGTGGCGGTGAGGAACCCGCTTCAAACGAGCCGCCCCCGCCTGGCGCTCCTCCGCGACTGATCATTCCGCCGTCGGCCAAACCCAAGGTCGCCAAAGTCGGCCCGAACGAGCCCTGCCCCTGCAATTCAGGCAAGAAGTACAAGAAGTGCTGCGGCCGTCTGGCCTAGCCGGCCGGCGCACATCGGTTCAGTTTCCGGTTCCGCCTTTGATCAGCTTCACCAGGACGGAGAAGTAAAAGAACCACAGACCGGTCCAGAGGGCGACGGCGAAGACGAAGCACAGCGCCACAAAGACGAAAAGGGCCAGCGTTCCGCGCTTCACGGACATGTGCTGGCCCGCCTGCCAGCGGTGAAGCAAGTGGAGATTGCGCGAGTTTGATTTGAAGAAGGCGGAGACGACGGGGCCGATGCCGGGGATGGCATCGAGGCCGGTGTTGATCAGCATGTTCACGCCCATGCGTGCGAGCACGGGGATGGAGACTCCGTGCCGCGCGGCCTCGATCAAGATGACAACACCCGCGCTCGAAGCGAGGAAGTCGCCGATGACAGGCACAAAGGCGACGATGGGGTCCAGCCCGATGCGAATCTTCGTGCCCGGGATGCGAATGAACTCGTCGAGCCAGTAGGCGATGATGCGCGAGGTCTCCGCGCGCACATGCGGGTCTTCAGCCTGTGTCGGACCAGCAGATGCATGCCTGCCTTTTGCGGGTGGCAGGACTTCTTCCACCTTGATGTGATCTCCAGGCGGGCGGCGCATGAGTGCGTGGCTACTTGCTCGGCAGCTCGACGAGCATCTGGTTGTTGTTCGGGTAGCGCTCCAGCAGGCTGACCACGCGCATGATGGCTTCGATGGGCTTGTGGCCGGCGAGTCCGCGGCGGAGCATGTGGATTTTTTCGAGCTGGAAGGCCGGGATGAGCAGCTCCTCGCGGCGCGTGCCGGACTTCAGCACGTTTACGGCGGGGAAGACGTATTGCTCGGCGATCTTGCGGTCGAGCACCAGTTCCATGTTTCCGGTGCCTTTGAACTCCTGGAAGATCAGGTCGTCCATGCGGCTGCCGGTCTCAATGAGCGCGGTGGCGAGGATGGTGATCGATCCCGCGGCACGCGTGTTGCGCGCGGCGGCGAAAAGGCGGCGCGGAATCTCCAGCGCGCCGACGCCGACGCCGCCGCTCATCGTGGCGCCGCCCTGCTTGGCATTGTTGAAGGCGCGGGCCATGCGCGTGATCGAGTCCATGAGGATGAAGACATGCTCGCCGCATTCGCAGAGGCGTTTCGCGCGCTCGATGGCGAACTGCGCGATGCGTGTGTGGCTTTTCACATCCATGTCGTTCGAGCTGGCGAAGATTTCCGCGCGCGGAAGGATGCGCTTGAACTCGGTGACTTCCTCGGGCCGCTCATCGACAAGCAGGATCATCAGATGAAGCTGCGGATGCAATTGCGTCACGGCCTCGGCGATGTGCTGGAGCAGCGTGGTCTTGCCCGCGCGCGGCGGGGCGACGATGAGGCCGCGCTGGCCGCGGCCGACGGGGGTGACGAGATCGATCACCCGCGTGGTCAGACGCGTGGGCACGGTCTCAAAGAGAATGCGCTTGTTCGCATTGATGGCCTTCAGCTCTTCGAACAATGGCAGATCGCGCATGGCATCGGGTGCGCGCCGGTTCACCTCGGCGATCTCGGTCACCTGCGGGCCGCGGTGGCCGCGACGTGACTCGCCCTTGATCTCCATGCCTTCGCGCAGGCCGTATTTGCGGATGAACTCGGGGGAGACAAACGCATCGTTCGGAGTCTGCGCGTAGCCGCGGTCTCGCTGGCGGAGGAAGCCGTAGCCCTTCGGGGACAGTTCGAGAATGCCTTCGACGGTCTCGGGAGGCCCAAGCAGTCGCTCCGGAGGGCTCTCGGGACCCTGTTGATCGCCCGTCTGCCCTTCGGCGGGCTGCCCTTGCGCCTGTCCCTGCTGCGCTGCCTGCTGCTGACGAAGCAACTGACGTTCGCGCCGGCGTTCGCGCCAAGACATGCGCCCGCGGCGCTCGCGATGGCGTCCGCCGGGTTCGCCGGTCGGAACCTGCTGGCCGCCCGGTGCGCCGGGCTGGGCGGACGGTGGCGTTCCTTCAGAAGCCCCGTCGTCAGGCCCAGGCCGCCCGTTCGTGCTCGTCACCGATCCATTCGAACTCGCACCTTCATTTGCAGGCACGCCTTGCGGCGGTGCGACGGGCTCAGGCGTGCTGGGCGCGGATGGTGAATCGAGAGGAACCCGAGTCTCGACCGAGGCCGGTTCGGATACGACGATCTGCTCCACGACAGCCTCCACGTTCGCGGTGCCTGACTGCGGCTCGGAGCCGCCAGTCTCGGCAACTGCACCGTGTCCGGCAGCCGGAGGAGCGGAATCAGCTGTCTTCGCCGCACGGGCGACGCGGGGTTTGCGCGCGGCGGCTTTTTTTGCGGCGGGTGCCGCGGCGCGGGATCGCTTTGCGGCCTTCGGCTTCGCTTCGACTTCGATCAGAGCTGTGTCGGATGCGTTTTCGTCACTCATGGGAAAGTGTTTGGGTTTGCAGTGCACCGCATCGTAGCGCGGCTTGTTGGAGGGCTTCGTGTGTGTGCGCGGGCGCTGCGCGCCTCAGGAGGCGGCGGTCAGGGCTTCGTCAGGGATTTCAAAATTGGCGTGGACGTTTTGCGTGTCGTCGTATTCGTCGAGCATGTCGTAGAGCTTCAGCAGCTTCTCGGTCGTGGCGGAGTCGGTGACTTCGATGGTGGTGCCGGGGCGATAGACTAGCTGCTCGGACTTCGGCGTGAGCTTCTTCTCCCGCAGCGCGCTGGCGACGGCGAAGAGCCTGTCCTGCGCGGTGGTGATGACCCATTCGTCGCCGTCGTCCTGCACATCGTCGGCACCGGCGTCGAGGGCCAGTTCCATCACAGCGTCCTCGTCGAGCGATCCCTTGTCGAGCCGGATCTCGCCGAGGCGGGTGAAGAGATACGCCACGCTGCCGGCATCGGCGAAGGTGCCGCCGTTCTTGGAGAAAAGCGTGCGCAGGTCGTTGGCGGCACGGTTGCGGTTGTCGGTGACGACCTCGACGAGGAAGGCCACGCCGCCGGGGCCGTAGCCCTCGTACATGACCTCCTCGATGACGGCCCCGCCAAGCTCGCCGGTGCCTTTTTTGATCGCACGGTCGAGCGTGTCGCCCGGCATGTTCGCGGCCTTTGCCGCGGTGATGGCGGAGCGCAGCCGTGCATTGAGATCGGGATTTCCGCCGCCGTGCTTCGCGGCGAGGGTCAGCTCCTTGGAGAGCTTGCTGAAGATGCGGCCACGCTTTGCGTCAACGACGCCTTTGATGTGCTTCACCTTCGACCATTTGTTGTGGCCTGCCATGATTGCTGAAATGCCGTGGGTGTTCGTGATGCAGCCTGAGCGGCAGCAGCGCGCCTCCGCTGATCGCGTGTTGAGAATTGGTATTTGGGGTGGAAAAGGCAGCCTCGCTGCCGGTGCTGCGTGGGCGGGTCAGACCATTTCCGTGACACGGGAAGAAGAGCCTTCTTCGGGGGCAGGACTTTGGCTGGCGGGCCAGACGAAGCACCAAAAGTTCACCGGGCTAAGAGAGCCAGGAACCGTGGGCAAAGTGTGCTGGAGAGGCAGCAGCGATGCAACACTTTTTTCACGTCGCCCGAAGTTTTCCGTGCGCGGTCACGAGGGCCGAGATCCGGAAGCGTGGCACCCTGACAGTGAGGTGCCCGCATCACGGCTACGGCGGTCGCTTTGCGAAGCGGCGGATGTCGGGGAGAAAGGCCGTGTATGCGCAGGTTGGCGCGATCCCCAGCGCGTGCTGCCGCGCTCATGGCCGTCGCGAATGCTGCCCGCCAGCCTCGTCAGCATCGGCAGCATGAAGGCCGCCGTCTTGCCGGTGCCGTCTGCGCGATGCCGATCAAGTCATGAGCCGCGATCACCTGCGGAATGGCCGCCGACTGAATCGGCGTGGGTTCCGTGTAACCGGCCTCTTTGACCGCCTGAAGGATTTTGGGATGCAGCCCGAGCTGCGTGAATGGCATCTGTCACCGTCCATGCCGCAGGAAAGCGGGGGATGCACGGGATATGTGACCACACCGCCCCTCGTGCCTGCCGAAGCGAAGTTCAACGCGAGACGATCAGGCGTCGATTCAAAACCTCCCTGTCTCGCTTTTCGTGCCACACGGCGAAAATGACCACAGCGTTGCCGACCTCTGCATAATGAATCTGGTATGGGAATCCCCGAACCTTGGCCCACCGAAAACCGGGGATGGAAAAGGGAAAGCGGTGTGGGTTGTCGAGAATCTGTTCGACGACCGAATCAACGACGCGGATGAAACGTTCGGTCACGCGAGCCGACTGTTCGCCATACCACGCAATGCCATCGTGAAGATCATCGCGAGCCACAGCGCGCCAGACCGGCTCACGGTTCATATATCGAAGCCAAAGCGCTCTTTGATCCCTTGTTTCACTTCGCTCCACGGAATTGCTGAATCAGGATCAGCCAGATGCTCCGCCAGCCGCCTTTCAAGTTCTGTGATCTGTGCGGGCGACAGGTTCGGACCTGCATTCGTTTCCTCTTCGACAGGCAGTCCCTCCAGAATCTCATCGACGAGTTCAACCTGCTCCCTCACCGGAAGGCTGCGGACTTGTTCGAGCAATTGCGCGTGCATGGCGGGACTATGAGTTTCGAGCCGGAGGGATGCAAGAGGGCAGTTCGTGGGATAACTGGCCTTCATGGCTTCACCAGGGAGTACCGCCATACCCAGTCGCCTTTGTAGTCGAGTCGGCGCTGATAGCTGCGGAGCTTGCCAGAGGAATCGTCGGGTGTCGATTCTCCCCCATCGTCAACTCCGTCGAAACCAACGGCCCAAATGATGCAGCGCCCATCTTCCGTCTGGCGGTAGTAGAGAGGGGAGCCGTCGAGCCCATCTTGCGGAGGAGCGGGCAAGAACTCGGGCGTGAGTTCACTCAGCGTGGTGGGGTATTTTTGATGCCGCGCGAAATAACGTTCCAGTGCGACAGATGCCAGGGCGAGATCATTGATCGATTGAGTCGCAGCGCTTTTCTCAATGACGGTTTTCCAGACTGGCAACACGAGATGCGCAAAGGGATGGCTCAGTTGTGGGGACAGCAATTTGGTCCGGCCAAACATTGTCTGAAGTTTTTCAGCTTCGACAGCCGCCGATCTCAACGTGCCTTCTCGCAAGGGTTTGAGGACATGCTCCCACTCGAGCGAGACGAGTTTGGAGGCGTTCTGGTCAAACCAGCCAGACGGGAGGAAGCTTCCAACATGCGGGATTGCTGAGACGCTCGAAGATGCCCTGATTGGAATCGCTTGATTGCGATTCGCCTTCAATTGTTCGACCGCATTCAGTCCCGCCAACATCTCCGTCCGCGACGCATAAAGCAGCAACTCGCGGCCATGATAACGAAGCAGGCATTCGGTTAGCTCCTGTAATTCATCGGCGGAGAAGACGCGCAGCTTCAGCCCTTCCCAAAGCGCGGTGTGCATGATGGAGGTCAGGGTGATCGACACTAGATGTCCGATCAAGAATGGCTCGTGGCCCGCTGCCTCTGCCAGTCTCGACATGGCGATCAGGCTTTCGGTCGCTGCCTTCCCGTCATTCGCATGAGCGGCGGCCACGGCACGGAGACGCAGCAGATTGACTGCGTTCTGCACGTCGCTGAAAAACGGAGTCGGATGAGCCACGAGAAGACCAGACCAATTCCTCTCCGCCGGCACCGGCGTGAACTGCGAGGAAGGACGACCGGTGCTCGCGGCAAGCTCTTTGATGACAGGCACGCTGCTGTCGATGGCGGCGAGCACATTAGCGGCTGGGTTTCCTGAATCCGGTGGCATCGTGAGAATGCCTGTCGCGCGAAACCACTTCTCCCAGGCAGCCATGTCATTTGTTACACCGGTCAGCGGCCCGGATGACCAAACCGGCTTCTCTAGTGCTGGCGTTCTCGATGCCGCGTCGTAAGAGATGCTGACGAAGGCACGCCGCTTCTTAGCAGGCTCGCCTCGCTCGGGATCTCCATCGATGACCAGCGCGATGTTCTTGAGCGCGTCGATGTCGCCAAAATTTTCTTGGGATGTCGGTGCGGGCGGGAGGATGAGCTGCAAATCAAACGTCTCGCCCTTGGCTTCGAGGTCCGACTTGAGCCGCTGCCACTCGCGGGCGGCGGACCAGTTCCAGTAAGAAAGGCCGATCGCGATGAGGCTGATGAAGCCGCCGCCGAAGACGAGCAGCTTCTTCGCCATGCGTCGCTCTCGCTTCGCATAGCCTTCGAGATCGTGGGGTTCTGGGTCGGGACTTCCTCGCATCACGTTCATGGCGAGTGTGCGGCAGGCTCCCGTTGCTTGTAAATGTCAAAATCTCGACGGCAACAAAATGGTCCGCTCATCTGGCTTTCGGGCACCAGCGATAGTGTCCCGTGTGTTTCCAGACGAAGAGCTTGTCTTCCATCTTCGGACCAAAGCCGCAGTTGTGCATGATCCAGGGGCGCGCGCCCGTCTGCGGCGCCGGCACGACGATGGCGATGTGCGGGCGGTTGCCACGAACCATGCAGGTGATCAAGTCGCCGGGTTTGTAGTCGTCCGCGTTTTCGGTGATGGGCAGCGCTGCGCCTTGTCGTGTGAAGTACGTCTGCAAATTCGGAACGCGGCGATGATCGATGTTCGAGTCTGGTGCGGCGAGTCCCCACAGCTTCGGATAGGCTTCGAAATGAGCCTGCATGTCTTCGTGAACGAGTTGCTGTAGATCGATTTTGAGCAGGCGATAGCTCCGAATTACCTCGTCAGTGCAGACGCCAATCGTCGGTGAGACATCGCCACCCGGATAACCGACAGGCGTGTAGGTGCCGTCATACGTCACTTTCAAGCGGGTGCGGTCCAGCGCCGCATCGACGAAGGCTGCCATGCGTGCGTCGCTACGGTCGAAGTTTCGTCGAGCAGCTTCGACTTGGTGGGGCGAGGCCGCGCGCCATGGGAGAACAGTCGCGGCGATCCAAATCGCGCTTAGCGAACATGCAAAAGCAAAAATGAGCAGGGATCTTCTGAGTTTGCGGCGCAATGCGTCGTCCACGGTTGAGGATCATTTTCAATCGAGCCAGTTCTCCATCCGTAGTCCCGGAACCTTGCCGAAATCATCGCGATTGCGCGTGAGCAGCGTTGCATCATGAGCAAGGGCGATGCTGGCGATTTTCATGTCGGCGGTGCTCATTTTGAGCCGCCTTTTCCGAAGATTCTCAAAGCATGCCAGGGCATCCGCATCCCATTCCAATATGTCCCAGTGGCCAAACATCTCGGCGCTGCGCTTCATGCGGCTATAAACTGCAATCTCATCCTCGTGCCTTTTCTTTGAACCAAGCAACGCCAGCCAGCCGCGCATCACTTCCTCCACCGTGATTACGGTGATGAACAGGTCGCCGCGATATTCGGCAGCGCGCTTGTCGAAAGTCTGTGCCGCTGCGGAACTGCGATCGACAGCCGAGAAATGATCCGTGTCGAGAATCGCAAACATAGGCAGGGCTAGCTCGTCTTCCGCCACTCTGAGCCGAGCTTCATGGCTTTGTCATAAAGCGGATCGTCCTTCGCCCAACCGGCCAGCTTGAGCCAACCACGACGTCCCTTGCCCGGCTGAGTACGCTTTTCCAATGCACTCACTCGTTTTTCGAGCGCCTTGATGCGGGTATCGAGTTTCGCTGCCATGACGCATCTTCCTTCAAGTGGCCGATCTCTCAACTGACAGTTTGTTTATACCTCGCGGCATCATGATTTGTGAAAAGGGGTTCTGCCGCAGATTCAGGGACGCCACAGAAATGAGTTCCATTCTGAGGCGTCCCTGAATCTGCGGGAAATCACAAACTGTGATGACGCGAGGTATATCACGCCCTCGGCGAATGCGCCCCGGCCTCCAGTTGCTTGTAAACGCCAAAGTCGTGGTAGAAAAAGCGCTTCGCGATCTTGTACATCCAGTGCTTCTCGGGGATTTCCTCTTCTTCGCGCCACTGGCTGGTTCGCGACTTCATGCCGGCGACTTCGGAGAGGGCGGTCTGGCGGATGGTGGTGTCGGGGGCGTGATGTTTTTCGACGAGTGACTTCACGAGATCGGGCCGCTCGAGGACGATGCAGCCGCGGGTGTGCTGGGCGGCGGTCTCGCGGAAGTCTTTGAGGAAAGCGCTGCCGGTGAAGACGTCGAAGAGGTCGCGGTCGGTGCGGACGTTTTCGTTGGCGAACTGGATGATGGGGCAGGGCTCGAGGCCGCCGGTGGGGCCGATGTGATGGCTGATGCCGGTGGCCATGGGGCAGAGCGCGCGGCCATTGTGATCGTAGTAGGCATCGACGATGGCGATGGGCGTCTTTGCGCGTTGCTCGACGACGAATTTGCGGACGCGCGTGATTTGATCCGGCGAGAGGGCGAGTTCCTCGCTGATCTTGGGGCCCACGGGGCGGTAGGTGTGATACCACGTGTAGTGAACGCCCATGTCGATGAGCCGGTGCAGCCACGACTCGGTGAGGAGGTCGTCGATGTTCGTCTTGCAAAGGCTCGTGGCCACCCCGGTGAGCAGTCTGGCATCGAGGCAGTTTTGCAGGCCGCGCAGGGTGCGGTTCAGCACGTCTTTGCCACCGCGGCGCTCATTGCTGACGGTGGCGGTGCCTTCGACGCTGACGAGCGGCGTGGCATTGCCGAGCTTGCGCAGCGTTTGCGCGGCTTTCTCGGTGATCATCTGGCCGTTCGTGAAGACCTGGAAATAGCAATCGGGATGCGTGCCGAGGAAGTCGAACAGCTCGGGATGCATGAACGGCTCGCCGCCGAGGATGCCGAAGAAGGCGTTCCCGTGCCGCTTCGCGTCGTTCACGATCTTGTTCAGCTCGTCGAGCTTGAGCGACTCGCGCGGCTTATCGACATCCACCCAGCAGCCCTGGCAGCGGAGATTGCACGAGTTCAGGATCGAGATGTAGAGGAACGGCGGGAAGAACTCGCCGCGCTTCATGCGCTTCTCGAACAGCATCACCGACCGCGCGCCCTTGTAGCCGAAGTTCCACGCGATCTTGCCGAGGCAGACGGGATCGACGGTGCGGAGGATGCGGCTGGTGAGGGCGAAGATCATGGAGGCGAAGGGTGGATGGCAATGCGTGGACAGCGAATGACGAATGACGAATGACGAATGAATGTCCAACGGTGAAATCGTGGGCCGAGGAGGCGGGTTGTGGCGGCGGGACACCGGACGGTCTTGGGGCCGCTGTCACTCTCGACGGCCGTTTCGGGGGCAGGGAAGGGGACGTTCCAGCGCCTCGCCACGCTTTTTGCATGGGGATACTGCTCAGCAAACGGCGCTTTCATTTTGCGGCGGCATGGTGATAATCGCGGCCAGCAATTCACCAACAACCAGGAGCACACGAAGAATGGGAAAGGAAGACAAATGGAGCGTCGAAGAAAGCGCGGACATGTACGGCATCCATGACTGGGGCCACGGCTACTTCGACATCTCGCCGAAGGGCGAAGTGACGGTGAACCTCAAGGACGGCAAGAAGCAGAAGCCGGTGAGCCTGGCGCAGATCGTGCGTGGCCTGCGTGATCGCGGCACTCAGCTTCCCGTGCTCGTCCGTTTCGGCGACCTGCTGCGCTGGCGCATCGACGAGCTGAACGAAGGCTTTGCCACCGCCATCCGCGAGGCGAACTACCAGGGCGTCTATCGCGGCGTGTATCCGATCAAGGTGAACCAGCAGCAGGAGGTGATCGAGGAGATCACGCGCTATGGCCGCAAGTATCACTACGGCCTCGAAGCGGGCAGCAAGCCGGAGCTGATCGCCGCGCTCGCGTTCATGCACGACCCGCAGGCATACATCGTGTGCAATGGCTACAAGGACGAGGAGTTCATCGACCTCGCACTCTACGCGCAGAAGATGGGCTTGCAGGTGATTCTCGTGCTCGAGATGCCCTCGGAGCTGGACTTGATCCTGAAGCGCTCAAGAAGAATGGGCGTGCGTCCGATGCTTGGCGTGCGCTTCCGGCTCTCCGCCGAGAGCGCCGGTCACTGGTCTTCGTCCGGCGGCGATGCGAGCGTCTTTGGTCTGAATATCTCGCAGGTCATGCGCACGGTGGACAGCCTGAGGAAGGAAGGGATGCTCGACTGCCTGCGGATGCTGCACTACCACCAGGGATCACAGATTCCAAACATCCGTGCGATCCGTCAGGCGGTGACCGAGGCGGTGCGCGTGTACGTGGGTCTCGTGGCCGAAGGCGCGCGCATGGGCATCCTCGACCTGGGCGGCGGTCTGGCCATCAGCTACGACGGACTCAAAGGTGCGACAGCCGCGAGCAGCAACTATGAGATGAAGGAGTACTGTGCCGACGTGATCGAGGCCATCGCCGAGGTCACCGCCGAGGCGGGCGTGCCGCATCCCGACCTCATCACCGAGTCCGGGCGCGCCGTGGTGGCCTACTACTCGGTGCTCGTCATCAACATCCTCGACGTGAACCGCTTCGAGTCGCCCACGCCCGCCGCCATCAAGAAAGACGCACCCGCCCTGCTCAAGAACCTCTCCGACCTGCGCGAAGAGACGAAGAACGGCCTGAATCACAAGCTCACCCGCGAGCGCCTGCAGGAGGTGTACAACGACACCGTTTATTACCGCGACAAGCTGCGCTCCGAGTTCAGCTACGGCAAGGTGAGCCTCCGTCAGCGCGCGCAGGGCGAGGAGTTGTACTGGGAGATCATGAACTGGATCTCAACGAAGCTCGACGATGCGGGGCACGATGGCTCCCAGATGGAGCGCCTCGCCACCGTGCAGACGGATTTCTACTACGGAAACTTCAGCGTCTTCCAGAGCCTGCCCGACCTCTGGGCCATCAAGCAGGTCTTTCCCGTCATGCCCATCCACCGCCTCAGGGAGAAGCCGGAGCGCAACGTGGTGCTCTCCGACATCACCTGCGACAGCGACGGAAAGATCTGCCACTTCGCGCATTCGAACGCGATCAAGCCCAGCCTGCCGCTGCATGACATCGATCTGCACGGCGGCGAGGACTACATGCTCGGCGTCTTTCTGGTCGGCGCGTATCAGGAGACGCTGGGCGACCTGCACAACCTGCTCGGCGACACGAACGTGATCAGCGTCAGGCTCGAGAACGGCAAGGTGAAATACAGCAACGAACTTGAAGGCGACACCGTCTCCGAGGTGCTGAGCTACGTGGAATACGAGCCACGCGAACTCATCACGCAATTCCGCAATCTGGCCGAAAGCGCCGTCGTCTCGAAGCGCATCACGCCCACGGAGCGGAAGGAGATCATGGAGGCGTACGAAGAGGGGCTGCGGGGCTACACTTATTTTGAGACATAGTAAGGCCGGTTACGGCTTGCAAAACTGCCGTCCGTTAGTGTCCGCAGGTGCTTGGTCCTCACCCGAATGTAACTGCGAACGTGCGTGCGGCCGACACGACGGGCGGCTTACTTCAGCCGGAAGGAACCGCCGAACATGTCCTTTCCGTCATTGCGCCAGATGACGAGCTGTACTTCGCCGGCCTGAAACGCGGCCTTGATCTCCGCTTCTGTCATCTTGTCCACGCCCTTGCCATTGATGCCGCCGATCTCGTCACCCTGCCGCAGACCGGATTTCGCCAATGCGGTTCCCGCAGCCAGCGTCCCGATGAAAATGCGCCCGTCTTTTCTCGTCAAATCGACGCCCGCTCCCTGCAAACGAATGCTGCGGGTGATCGGGTCCGGGGTTCCGCGGCCTGCACCCATCGTTGATGTCGTGCCGGAAGTTGACGGCATCGTTGATGAGTTCGGTGTCCGCGCCTGTGTTTGAGTTTCTACTTTCGGCGCAGCCTTGGTGTCCGGAGTCAGCACCGCCGCATGGAAGCGGAGGGTTCCGGTCAGACGCACGGCATTGCCGCCGGATGCCTGTGGATCGAGATCGGGCAGTCGCTGGTCGATTGAGACCGTGCCTTCCGAGTCGATGAATTCCCCCGCCGTCACATCGAAGCGGGTCGTAATGCTCGCCTTCTGCGGAGCGGAGCCGTCGTCCGCGTTCCCCTCGGCCGTGGTGACGATGGTGGCGACGGTGCGGCCTCCTTCCGGTTCCAAGCTGCGCAATTCGCAGTCGGCGTTCAGCGAGAGAGCCGGCAGCGTGAACGTCGATCCGCCTTGATCGAATGCAGGCAGCACCACCCGTGCGCTGCTCTTCCACCGTTCTCCAGTTGTCGCGCGCCGTCCGGGCAGAAGGCGGCTCAAGTTTGTGACCGTCGCAAGCAGTTGACCGGCGGTGTCATTCGCGCCGCCAGTTTCGGCCGTCGTCTGACCGTTGCGGCGGATCCGGAGTCGTGCGGTCGCGGGCGGAGCGCCGTGCTGCTCCTGCTCCACGTCGTTCACCAGCGTGGTGACGCTTTCGCGGTCCTGCTGGGAAAAGATCCGCTGCCCCGGCATGGTGATGCGCGCGGTGGTGGCATCGGGCCTGATCTCCGCCACTGCATCGCCTTCCGGCTGCACTTCGAGAATCTCCCATGTCTGCATCGCAGCCACGTCAATCTCCAGCGGCGCGCTCCGCGTACCTGCGATCACCTGTAGATCACCCTGCACGCGGATCAGCTCGACGCTCGTTCTGCCGGTCTCAAATCGAAGGGCGATCTCGCCATCCTGCGGCGTCTGCGCCATCACGGCGGAGGCCGCCGCGGACGAGATCACGACGGCGATGAAGGTGTGCGTGTTCATGCTCCCGGCCTCCCTTGTTTGGCATCGTCCTCGCGCATCTGGCGGAAGGCCTCGGCGCGCGTCGTGAATTCAACGTCGGCATCCTTGTAAACCTGCCGGCGCTGCGCGGGCGTGAGCTTGCTCAAGTCATCCATGAAAATGCCGAGTTCGTTCAACTCCGCGTCGGTGAATCCGTGCTTCCATTCCTGCTGATAGCGCTGCAGCCGCTCCCGCGCCTCCGTGACGATGGCGACTTCGGGCGGCGGCTGCGCCTTGCCACCGTGGTAGGCGCCGACACCGCAGGCAAAGAGGCCGGCGCCGATCGCCGTCCAGCCGACGCCGGGTACGAACAAGCTGACGGCCATCACCGCCGTGCCGCTGGAGGTCAGGCACCAGCCTGCCCAGCGGTTCGGGTTGTCTGCGGCGTAGTCCTCCACGCCTTCCCACCAGTTCTGGAGCCGCTCGCCCACGCCCGGTCTCGGCGGCGGTTTTGCCGCGAGCACCGGACCTTTGCCGAAGATGACCCGAGCCGTCGGTTTCGGTTTATCTTTGGCAGGTTCCGTCGGCTTCGGCGGAGTGGTGGCGGCCACGGCTGGCGCGGCAGTCGTGCGGTCCACGTCATCGACGATCTTGGCGAGCATCTTCAGCCAGTTCTCCGCTTCAGCATCCAGTCCCGTCGAGAGCGCAATGCATCGGGCGGCATAGTGGCCTTCCATGTAGCGGGTGCGCTGCTGCCAATGCGTGAGACCACCGCTTGCGGCGTCGAACTTGGAGAAGGTCTTGATTGGCGGCAGGGTCTTGTAGAAGGCCGACTGCTCCAGAGAGTCCCAGCGGGTGATCTTGGCATGCAATACCACGTCACCTCGCCTCGCAAACGCGGCGGCCCAGCCGGAGAGGTAGTCATCGTGGCCGCGTCCCGGCCCAGGATAGATTTCCTGTTCGACGTAGCCGAGTCCGTCATTCGCCGTCCGGACCGACACCTCGCCAGCCCAAGGGGATGAGAGAGCTGCCTTCCGAATCTGCGGCGTCGGCGTCGGCTTGGCGGCCGTGCCTTTGGGGAAACCCAGTTTGGCCAGCGTCTTGACCTGGGCCTCTTCACCGATGTGGATAAAAAGCTCAGTGAATGTCCTGCCGGGTTTTGGCTCGCCTGTCGTGGCCGAGATGCGGTAGCCGCCGATGGCCTTCGGCAGCAGATAAGTCTTGGGATGGAGGCCCATCTTTTCCATTGCAGCGACGATCTTCATCCCGCGCTCCGGCAGTTGCGCCGGTTGCGCCTGATGCGTGTCCTTCGTGATTCGGAGCGGCTTCGTGGGATCGATCACCTCGATCTCCTGGCCGTTCGGCAGCGCGATCTTCCGCTTCTCAAACGCGCCGCTGTATCCACCGGGAAGCCCGGCCACGCCCTGCGGCGCGCGGACGTAGCGCTGGCCGTTGACCTCGACAATGCCGGACGGGCCTGCATCGCGGATGAGCTGTTGGTAGGCGGAGTCACCCTGAAATGTCTGCGCAGAGGCGATGCACGCCGTGAGCACCATCACCATCAAGACAAACATTTCCACGCTTTGCCGGGCAAGGCTTCGTCTGGGCGACGTGTTCGATGACTGCTTCATGGAGTGGATCCTTTCCTTCTGAATTGATCTTGAGACATCGGAGGCCGGACCGGCCGGACTGCATTTCAGCCTATCTGCATCGGGCTGGATTGCTCCACGGATACTGTCGCCCGGCGGGCCGTTCTTGCCCCGATGCAACACACTCACTCGGCTGCACACCGCACCCGTTGCGGAATGCACCGTCGCTTGACGAGGGGTGCATCCGGCGAAATGTGCCGGCCCTATGTCCCACAGAGTTCTCATCATCGGAGCAGGCGGCGTCGGCCGCGTGGTCACCCACAAATGCGCGCAGCTCGCCGACGTGTTCGGCGAGATCATGCTCGCCTCGCGCACGAAGTCGAAGTGCGACGGCATCGCCGCCGAGTTGAAGCGCCCGATTCAGACCGCCGCCGTCGATGCCGACAATGTGCCGGAGCTGGTGAAGCTGCTGAAGAGCTACAAGCCGGAAGTCGTGATCAACGTGGCGCTGCCCTATCAGGACCTCACGATCATGGACGCCTGCCTCGAAGCCGGCGTGCATTACATCGACACCGCGAACTACGAGCCGCGCGATGTGGCGAAGTTTGAGTATCACTGGCAGTGGGCCTATCAGGACCGCTTCAAGAACGCCGGCCTCACTGCGCTGCTCGGCTGCGGGTTCGATCCCGGTGTGACGAATGTTTACACCGCCTACGCGATGAAGCATCATTTCAGCAAGATCGACACGCTCGACATCATCGACTGCAACGCGGGCGACCACGGCAAGGCATTCGCCACCAATTTCAATCCCGAGATCAATCTGCGCGAAGTCACCGCGAACGGCCGCTACTGGGAGAACGGCAGGTGGGTCGAAACGAAACCGCTCGAAATCAAACGCAGCTTTTCGTTCCCTGATGGCATCGGACCGAAGAACATCTACTGCCTCTACCACGAGGAACTCGAATCGCTGACCAAGCACTTCGACATCCGCCGCGCGCGTTTCTGGATGACCTTCGGCGATCAATACATCAAGCACATGGAAGTGCTGGTGAACGTCGGCATGACCGGCATCCATCCCGTGAAGCACAAAGGCGTGGACATCATCCCCATCGAGTTCTTGAAAACACTGCTGCCCGAGCCAGGCACGCTCGGACAGGATACGAAGGGCAAGACCTGCATCGGCAACTGGATCGAAGGCACCGGCAAGGACGGCAAGCCGATGCGCTACTATGTGTACAACATCTGCGACCACCAGGAGTGCTACCGCGAGACGAACTCCCAGGGCGTCAGCTACACCACCGGCGTGCCGGCGATGATCGCCGCGCGCCAGCTTCTCACCAATCCCGCCGAATACCGCCAGCCCGGCGTGTGGAACGTCGAGCAGCTCAATCCCGATCCCTTCATGGCCGACCTCAACAAGTACGGTCTCCCGTGGGTGGAGACATGGCCGACGACGAAACTGCCGGGCGAGTGACGGCTCCTCCGGACTGGCTCACGACTGCGCCAGCACGGCGCCGATGGCCTGCTGCCCGTGGCCGATGGCGCTGATGACGGCGCTGTCGGCCGCGCCGCGATGCAGCAGTTCACAGGCCAGCACCGTCTGCCAGCCGGCGCTCACGCCGAAGCCTTCACCCAGCCAGCGCGCGGGCGAATGCACGGACGAGGCAGGCCACAGGTGTTCTTCATCCGCATCGAGAATGGAGCTTCCACAGCGGCTGTCGCATACGACAGCCGCCGGGGGCGTGTCGATCTGCGCGCGCATTTTCGCGGCGGCTGCCGCGCGCGAAGTGCGGTGCCCCATGAGGATGGAGCCCGTGATCTGGTCGATGCGGATGCCATCCGATGCTCCGCAGGAAAGCCAGACGGCGGCCGCGCCTTCGGCGGCGACGCGGTCACCGGGAAACAGATGCAGCGCCTCGGTGCTCAGCCAGTCGAGTTCCTCGGCGGCGACGACGAGGCATTGGCTCACTCGCCCCTCCGCGAGCCAGTGCACGGCCACGTCCAGTCCACGGAGAAACTGCGCCGAATCGCCGATGAGCGTGTAGTTCGCCGCCGGAGTGCCGAGCACGGCTCCGAGGTGGCTGGCCGGGGCGTTGAAGACGGTCTCGGGAAAAAGGATGGGGCTGGCGAGGGCGGGGTTCTCACACACCTCGGCGAAGAAACGGCGGCTGAAGGTGACGCTGCCGTTCATCGTGGTGAAGATGACGCCCGTCGGTTCACTCCCGGCATCCACCATGCCGCCGAGTGCTTCAAGAGCGGCGCTCACGGCGAAGCGTGTGGCGGGACTCACCCGCCTGAGTCGCGCGTGCCGCAGCCACGCAGGCTGGGCGCTCATCGGCGGCACGGCGCGAAACCTGCGGAGCGGCGCCGCATCGACGCGCCGCTCCTCCGTGACGGGCAGTGCGTTCTTTTCCAACACCACGTCCGCCAGCGTGCCCGCACTCCAGCCTGCGGGCGAGACTGCGCCCCATCCTTTGATGAAGACATCCACTTCCACGCTCATGCCTTGTACCTCCGAAAAACGAGCGTGGCATTCGCTCCGCCGAAGCCGAACGAGTTCGTGAGCGTGCAATCCAGCTGCGCATCACGGGGCGACTGCACGAGATCAAAAGTGCAGACGGGATCAGGCTGCGCGACAGGCACGTTCGGCGGCAGCCAGCCGCCGCGCATCGCCATGAGACAGATCACGGCTTCCACTGCTCCTGCGCCGCCGAGCAGATGGCCGATGGAGCCTTTGGTGGAACTCACGCGCACGCGCGCCACGGCATCGCCGGCCCACCGCTGGATGGCGAGACCCTCGGCGGCATCATTGAGCGGCGTGCCCGTGCCGTGGGAGTTGAGGTAGCCGATCTCACCAGGCTGCACGCCGGCCTCCGCGCACGCCTCCGTCATGCTGCGCAGCGCAGCGTCGCCCTGGGGATGCGGCTGGGTGAGGTGATGCAGATCGGTGCTCGCACCGTAGCCGGCCGCCTCGCCAAGAATGGTGGCGCCACGCGCGAGTGCGTCGTCAAGACGTTCGAGCGTGAGCATCGCGGCGCCTTCGCCAAGCGCGAGACCATCCCGCGTGGCATCAAACGGGCGTGGCGTCGTGGTGCTCAGCGCCTGGAGTGAATCGAAGCCGGCAAACACCAGCTCCGCGATGGCATCGTAACCGCCACAGAACGCGCGCCGTGCACGGCCCCATTTCACGAGGTGAAATGCATGGCCGATGGCGTTCGCGCCCGAGGCGCACGCATTGGCGATGATGGAGACCGGGCCGCTGATGCCCGTGGCATCAGCCAGCAACTGCGCCTGCGTGTGGGGCAGGTAGCCGGTGACGAGACCTGCCAGCGCCTTCTTTTGCGCAGGGTGACAGCTCTTCGATCTGAAATACTTCTCTCCCAGTGCCATCGCGCCTGCGCTCGTACCCAGCGAGATGGGGATGCTCTCGCCTTCGGTGTCATGCCATGCCGCCTGCCGCGCCGCCTCCATGCCGGCGTGCAGCAGCAGCGTGGTGGCGCGGTCGAGACGGCCGAGCTGCCGCCCGGTGAGCCGCGTCTCAGGAAGCGGAGCATCCATGACCACCTCTCCGCCTGAGTGCACGCGCTGGCGCGAGGTGTCGAACACTGTCACGGGCCGCAAGGCCACGCGCCCCGAGCGGAAGCCTCCGGCATTCACTTCCCAGCCGTGCCCCATCGACGTGACGATGCCCGCGCCCGTGATCACGACACGGTGCGGACCGTTGAACTTGTCGCCGCGTCGCCAGGCCATGTGTCCCTCTAGCGGAGAACGCCGGACCGTGCAATTTCCCGTTTTCATCCCGCTCCGATGCGGCAATCTGGCCGATGCTCTTTGACCTGTGGCAATCGACCGTCCGGCGCCTGCGCGATCGCGATGCGCTGGTGGACGTGCATGCAGGCACCCGGCTCTCGTTTGGAGAGATGGATTCGCTCGTGGCCGCTGAGCCTCGGCTCGTGCGGGGAGAGATCGTGCCGGCGTGCACGGCGCACGGCCTGCCGTCATTCATCGTGCGGACGCTGTGCGCATGGCGGGACGGAGGTGTGCTTTGCCCTTTTGAATCACGGGCGCCTGATCTCACGCTCCTGCGCGGCCTGCCCGCAGGCATTGCGCATGTGAAATCGACATCGGGGAGCACGGGCGGTGCGCGCTTCGTGCTGTTTCGCGAGGAGCAGTTGCTGGCCGATGTGCGGAACATCAGCACGACGATGGGCTTCGATGCGCGCTTGCCGAACCTTGGCGTCATCTCCGCCGCTCACTCCTACGGTTTCTCTCATCTCGTGCTGCCGTTGCTCATCGATGGCATGCCGCTCTGGCATGTGCCTGACCCGCTGCCGGAGTCGATGCGCGTTGCCTTCACATCGGGCGGGGATTTTTTTCTTCCCGCAGTGCCCGCCATGTGGCGCGCGTGGCATCTCGCAGGCGTGCTGAAGGGCGCGCCGGTGCGGCTGGCCATGTCGGCGGGTGCGCCGCTGCCGCTGGAGCTGGAGCAGCAGGTCTTCGCGGAGAGCGGGATCAAGATTCACAACTTCTACGGTGCCAGCGAGTGCGGAGGCATCGCCTACGACGACAGCGCCGTCCCGCGCACCGACGCGGCGCTCGTCGGCCGGCCGCTCAATGGCGTGCGTGTGGCTGCTGATGAGGAAGGCTGCATGGTGATCACCAGCGACGCCGTCGGCCTCGGCTATTGGCCGCCCCGGCCGGACTCGCCCATCCGCGACGGCACCGTGACCGCGCCTGATCTGGCGGAGATCACTGAAGCGGGCGTGCGTCTCGTCGGGAGAAAGAGCGACACCATCAACGTCGCCGGCCGCAAGATCCCGCCGTCGGACATCGAGCACGCGCTGCTGGAGATGCCGCGCATCACGCATTGCGTGGTCTTCGGCGTGCCGGGCGCCGACGCCGCGCGAGTGGAGGACATCGTCGCGTGTGTGAATTGTGACGCGAAGCTCGGCCAGGACGAGATCACCGCCTTTCTCGCCACGCGGTTGCCGGCGTGGCAAATGCCGCGCCGGTGGTGGATCACGGGCACGCTAGTGCCGGACGAGCGGGGAAAAATATCGCGCGCCCTCTGGCGCGAGCGGTTTCTCTCGGAGAGCACCGCAAGATAAGGGCAATCCCTGTGTCCAACTGCTTGCCATCGGGCCGCGCCGGATGTCATCATCACCTGTAGATTTCCCCGCTTGAGCCGACTGTCATCCAGCCCTGCCAGCACCGCGCGACGAGTGTGGCTGCCGCCGCTGCGTTACTCGCTGCCAGTCATCATGCTCGTCTCGGGCCTTGTGTTGATATGCGTCGAGACCGCGTTGTTTCTGGCCTTTCAGGAGCGTCACGCCATCGACTCGGTAATGGAGCGCGCCACGCGAGACGGCGCCAGGATCGCACGCACGGCCGGGCACCTGCTTGCGGCGGGAGACGGCGCGGCGCTGGAGCGTGAGCTGGCTGCCACACGACGCGATCCCGGCCTCGTGGCAGTGGAACTCCGCTCCGCAGACGGAAACGCACCGCCGCAGTCTGAGATCGTGCGCTCGGCGTCGGGATCAGAAATCGTCGCCGGTTACCCCGTTCCGGGAGCGTTGCCTCCGCGGATGCTGCGCATGACTTTTGATCTTGCGGCTCCGCTGGCCGGAGCGCGCCGCATCGCATGGACGCAGGCGCTCGTCACCGCGTCGGTGCTCGGTCTCGGTGCGCTGCTGCTGTGGATCGCGCTGGACTCCGCCGTGGCGGCGCGCGCAGCGCGCATCGTGGCCGGAGCACGCGCCATGTCCACTGGTGCCGCGCCGGGTCCGCCCATCGAGGGTGACGACGAGCTGGCCGAGATCGACCACGCCCTGCGCGATGCCCACGCGCTCATCCACCAGCAGGCTGCGGACCTGAGCGAGCGTGCCCGGGAACGCAGCCGCCTGGAGCAGGAAATCATCCGCATCAGCGAGCGCGAGCAGCGGCGGATCGGACAGGACTTGCACGATGATGTGTGCCAGCGTCTCGCGGCGGTGAAAATGAAGATTCAAGATCATGAGGAGAAGCTCGCATCGGTCGCGCCCGCCCTGATGGCGGATGCAAAGGCCATCGCCGGCGACCTCGCCGGTGCCATTCATGTCACGCGCTCCCTTGTCCGCGGGCTCTCTCCGGTGGAGATCGAGAGCGGCGGGCTGGCCCTCGCGCTGAAGGCCCTGGTGAGAAGTTCGCGCGACGTGTTCGGCATCGACTGCCTCCTGGAGGTCGACGAGGTTGCCGCGCCGGCGCTGCCGCACCAGACGGCCATCCAGCTCTACCGCATCGCTCAGGAGTGCATCGCCAATGCCGCGCGTCATGCGCGGTCCACGCGCATCGTGGTGACTCTCGTGTGCACGCCGGAGGTGCTGACCCTGTGCGTCGCCAACGATGGCGCGCCGATGCCCGCGTCCGATGCAGCGGGCAATGGCATGGGCATCTCCATCATGCGGCACCGCGCGGAGAGCATCGGCGCCACCCTCGGCTTCGATTCCGCACCGGCCGGCGCCACCACCGCCGTGAGCTGCACGCTGCCGACCTCGCTTTCCGCCACGCCGCCGCTTTCAAACACCAATAGGTCGCCGACTTCAATCCTATGAGCGCCACCGCATCCGCCGCCGAAACCAGCATGCCCGCCGGCCGTGCGGCCGCGCGCGTCGTCATCGTCGAGGATCACACGCTGATGCGCGAAGGGATCGCGCGGCTCGTGTCCAGCCAGCCTGATCTCATCGTGTGCGCGGAAGCGGCGGACGCAGCGGCCGGGCTCCGGGTCATCCTCGACCACAAGCCCGACCTGGCGCTCATCGACATCACGCTGCCTGGCCGCAACGGACTCGAACTCATCAAGGATGTGATCGCCCAGCAGCCCGGCCTCGCCATCGTGGTGCTCTCCATGCACGACGAGGCGCTCTACGCCGAGCGTACCCTGAAGGCCGGTGCGCGCGGCTACGTGATGAAGGACGCCGACCGTGACACCATCCTCGACGCCATCCGCCGCGTGCTTGGCGGCGGATTCTACGTGAGCGAGAGAATGTCCGCCGACATTTTTGCACAGTTTGCCGGCCGCGCCGCATCGATGAAAGGCAGCGTCAACTGCCTGAGCGATCGCGAGTTCGAGGTGTTCGAGCTGCTCGGCCAGGGACTCGGCACGCAGGAGATCGCGCACCGGCTCGGCATCAGCCCGAAGACAATCGAAGTGCACCGCGCGCACATTCGTGAGAAACTGGAGCAGCCCAGCGGTGCCGCCGTCGTCCGCTACGCCGTGCGGTGGATCGAGAGCCGGAATCTCGGTGAGAAAATGCTCTGATGCCAAAGCTGCACCAGTCACCTGCCCGTGGAGGTGCGTTTTGCAGACTCCTCATGAACTCATTGAAGGTCTTTTCGAAGGCCCGCCGCCATTTGTCGGTAATGGCGTATCCGCAACACAAGTCTGACCACGGCACCTATCGATAATCCGCGCCCGACAAGCTCTTGAGCACCGACTGCTGCCAGTCGCGCATTTCACCCTGGAGCTTCTTCGCGAGGTCGGGCTCTTTGGCGAAGAGATCCGTCTTCTCCGCTGGATCAGCAGCGAGGTCGAAGAGTTCGAGCTTCGCTTTGCCGTCCTTCGATTCGTGAATCACGAGCTTGCTGTTACCATCAATGATCGCACGAGCGCCGAGGTAGTCGTCGTCAGTGATCGGCGGCTGGCGGAAGTTGTTGAAGTCGCGCGTGGCCTTGCCGCCTGCCATCTTCGCGAGCGGTGTGGTGCCTTCCTGGAGCTTGGGATCGATGTAGGGTTCGGGGGCGGGTTTTGAGCGTCGCAGGATGTTGTAGCTGTATTCCCAGAAGTAGAGCGGCTTCGCGCGAGTCGTCATCTTGCCATCAAGGAGCGGCATCAGATCAACGCCATCAATGGGGCGTTGTGGCAGTGCTTGGCCAACGAGAGCCGCGAGTGTCGGCAGCAAATCGCTCGTCGTCGCGCGCACGTCGGTGGTGCGTGGCTTGGGAATGCGCGCAGGCCATTCGATGAGGCCGGGCACGAGAATGCCGCCGTCATACATCTCGCCTTTGACGCCGCGATGAGGCCGCACGAGCGAGCCATCGGATGAGGTGCCGTTGTCGCCACAGTAGAAGATGAGCGTATCATCGCGCAGGCCGCTTTGCTTCAGATGCGTGCGCAGCTTGCCGATCGCGCGATCCATCGCGGTGATCTCAGCATAGCGCTCGCGCAGCACCTCGCCCTGCGGACGCGTGACCGGCGCGCCGGTTTCGTTCGAGGTGAGCTTCACCTTCTTCGTTGCATACTTCGCGGGCAGGTCGTCATAGAGTGCAAGGTCCTGCGGCAGGCCGCTATACGGCTCATGCGGCGAGCCGAACCACACGACGGTGAAGAACGGTTTGCCCTGCTGCTTCGTCTTGTCGATGAAGCGAATCGTCTCGTCGATCAACACCTCGGAGCTTTCGCCTTTGAAGACCTCGGGCGGTCTGCCGTTGCGCGAGAGCGAGGGGTTCAGCTCGAAGAAGTTGTCGTGCGACAGCCACTCGTGGAAGCCCATCTTGCCAGGGCACACGGGTGACTCTGCTTTCACGGCACCGACATGCCATTTGCCAAAGTGCGCGCACTGATAGCCCGCCTTGCTCATGAGATGCGCGATGGTGAATTCCTCCGGACGAAACGACCAGCCCGGCGCGAAGGTGCCCATGCGATTCGGATGCCGACCCGTGAGGAAGCTCGCACGCGTGGGCGAGCAACTCGGATGCCCGGCATAGAAGTTCTCCATGCGCAGCCCGGTCGCCGCCATCTCGTCGAGCACTGGCGTCTTCACATGCGGATGCCCGTGATAACCCGTCTCCTCCCAGCCATGATCATCGCCCATCATGAGGATGACATTCGGCTGCGATGCGGCGTGCAGCGCGACGCTGATCAATGTGCAACCGAGAGCGAGAAAAAGACGAGTGTGCATGGCGGTGGCGGATGTGAACTCACTTCACCTTGTAAATCTTCACGTCATCAATCCACACGGTGCTCGGCACGAGAAAGCTGAACCAGCGCTTCATCGGATGCGCGAAACCCTCCGAGTGATGCGAGGCGATGAGTTTGCCATCAATGCTCAGCCGCATCTCATCGCCCTCCGTCATCAGGGCCAAGTCGTGCCACTCCGTGTCCGCCTTCCACGGCACGATGACTTGTTTCTTCTTCAGCAGTGCATCCATCTCTGGCGGCAGCGGCTTTTTCGCATCGAGATACTTCTGCCGCTCATCGCGGATCGCCAGATTCATGACGCCCGTCTTGTGATCAATCAGCGTCACACTGCTTTGCGAAAGAATGCCGTAGCACAGGTGCCCTGCGTGAACGCCCTTCACCTCACGGTCCACATAGCCGAGCTGCAGCGACTCGCCCTTGTTCAGTCCTGGAAACCGAAAGCGAATGATAGCGCCGCCATCGGTGAAGCCCGCGTCATGATGAATGTGCGCCGCGTGTTTCGCCTCCACCGTCGCACTCGCGATCTTCATGATGCCGCCGTCGAGATCAGCCTGCTTGATCTTCGGCACGCGATCTGCCGTCGCGCTCTCCCAGCCGTTGCCGATGGCCTTCAATCCAGTGCCGTCCTCCTCGCGATCGAAGCTGTCGTGAAAGATAAGCTGCCCCTTCGTGCGCAGCCAGTCGGCTGGATCAGCGGCATGGAGAACAGATGAAGTGAAGATCAGAGCAACAAGAGGCAGCGAGCGAAGAAGCGATGTCATCGGTGACTTCAACGCATGAACTGGCGGCGACTATCGAGCGGTGATCACATCGTCTTCGGCTTCAGCCGCTCGCCGGTCTGCTTCAACCAGGTGTCGATTTGCTCGCCGAGCGACTTCACGACCTCGGGTTTGTCTTTGGCGATGTTCTTCAGGTTCTCTGGATCAGCGAGGTCATCGAACAAGAACGCGCCTTCATCCTTCACGCTGCGAATCAGGCGATAGTGGCCATCGCTGACGACGATCCAGTCCTCGATCTCGGCGAAGGTGTGCGTGCGGGTGATGGGCTCGCCTTTGAACAAGGGTGTGAGTGAGACGCCCGCCGGTGCCTTGCTGGATTTCATGCCGCCGATTTCGAGGAAGGTCGGCAGCAGGTCCATCAGCTCGACAGGTTGCGACAAGCGCTTGCCGGCAGGGATGCCGTTCGGCGGGCGAATGATGAGCGAGGGCTGCGTCACGGGACGGAAGAGCGTGCTTTTGTGAATGAGGCCGTGCGCACCGGACATGACGCCTTGGTCGGAGAAGAAGACGATCCAGGAGTTGTCGAGCATGTCCTTTTCCTTCAGCGCGGTGAGGATGCGGTCCACGCTGTGGTCCATGAAGGCGATGTTCGCGTGGAAGCCACGCTGGTCTTCAATGGCCTTCTTCTCGTTGCCGTAGCTGCGCGTGCGTTTGATGAGGCTTTCGGGGTGCTCGTAGTTCTCCACCTTGGTGATGCCCGGCATCTTCGCGTTCTCGAAGGGCTGATGATACGGATCGGCCACATCATACGGACCATGCGGCACGCTGAAGTTTACCCAGAGGAAGAGCGGCTTCGCTTTGTCGTAGCTCGCAATGTAATCGACGGTGTTCTTCGCGAACCAGCCATCCAGATATGCGTCCTCGGGGATGGTGCTGTTGCGTCCGGCTTTGGCATCGGCCTTGTATTGGTCGAGGTAGCCGGACTTTTCCAGGAACTGCATGTAGGGGTTCGGGCCGCTGTCCTTGCCGCCTTCCTCGCGGTCGTCATCACCGACAAGCGCGCGACCGAGTGTGTGCAGCGAGTGATCGAAGCCGAAGAACTCATTAAAGGTGTCCTCGGCAGTCTTCGCCTTCTTGTTGGCGAAGAAAGGCTTCAGGTGACTCTTACCGATCCATGCGGTGGTGTAGCCGTTCTTCTTGAGTTCGTGCGGCAGCGTCCAGGTTTTCTCCGGCAGCTTTTTCATGTCGCCGTTCTGATAGAAGCCGAGCTGGTGCGGATACTTGCCGCTCATCAGCGAGTTGCGCGATGGCCCGCACATCATGCCCTGGCACATCGCTTGATCGAAGACGAAGCCTGCTTTGGCCAGACGATCCATCGTTGGCGTTGGCGACGTCTTCGATCCCCACACGCTGGTGTAGGTGTAGAGCAAATCATCGACTTCGATGAAGATGATGTTCGGCTGCGCCGCAAACGTGGAGAGCGATGAGCAAAGGGCGATGAGGATGAAAAGGGTGCGCATGGTGTTGATGATACTGCCAGCCAACGGTGCGATTGCCGAAGAAATCTCGCATCAGCGAGCGTCGCCTGCCGGACGTTGCAAACGCAGCGGATACGCCGTCGGTTTGCCGTCGTGATACGGGAAGCGATAGCGCTCATCGGGCGCGGTGCCGCGTGGTGCGCCGATCACGTAACGGCTCTCGCCTTGTGTGCGCAGCGGCGGGCGCAGCTTGGATTTGCCCTGCTCCGGCAGCGCGTTGTAGCGAGCCATCAGGGCGGCTTCCATCGTCTTGAATCGCTCGGGCTCCGTGCGTTGCAGATCGAAGAACTCGTTCGGGTCTTCCTTCAGATTGAAGAGCGCCAGCTTTTTGCCGAAGCGATGAATCTTCCAGCCGTCGCGTTGCAAAGCGATGCCATCGCCCCAGTCCCAGAATAGATCCTTCGGGCGTTGGAGTTCCGATGCTTTGCCAGTGAGCAAAGGCAGGATGTCCACGCCATCGAACTCAGGAGGAATCTCGCCGCCGACGAGCTTCAGCGTCGTCGCGGTGAAGTCGAGCGTGCTGATCGCCGTGGTGATGATCTGGCCCGCCGGGATGTGATTCTTCCAATGCGCAAACATGGGCACCTTCATGCCGCCTTCCCACAGCGTTCCTTTCTCGCCACGCAGCGGGACGTTCTCCGAGCCGTCCCACTTTTTGAGCGTGTCCGCGCCTTTCACTTCCTCGACGTATTTGGGCTGCGCGCCGTTGTCGCTCGCAAAGAGGATGAGCGTGTTCTCTTCGAGTCCGTGCTCGCGCAGCTTCTTCATCACCTCGCCGATCGCGTCATCCACGGCTTTGATCAGCGCCAGCCCTTGTCGCCGGATGTCGTCGAGTTCCGGTGTCGAGTTCGGATAGCTCACCTTTGGGAATTGAAGGTAATACGGATCGTCTTTGCCGATACGCGGCAGATGCGGGCCATACAGGCCGAGGTAGAGGAAGAACGGCTGCGCATGATTCTTCTCGATGAACGCCGCCGCCGCCTGGCCCTGATGCTGCACGCGATTGCCAGTGATCGTGTAGGATCGCGGCGGCGTCGCCTTGCCATCGAGATCGAAGTTCGCGTCGTAGCGATACAGCACGCCGTCCACGTAATCATCGAAGCCGCGATTCGCGGGCGCATGTTCTCCGCGACCCAGATGCCATTTCCCAACGAAACCCGTGCGGTAACCGCCGAGCTTCTTCAATCGCTCCGCCAGAGTCGGCACCTCATGCGGGAGCGGCTCGTCGGAGTCGCCATTGCCGCGCAGGCCGAAGGTGTTTTGCACACGTCCCGACATCAGCCCCGCGCGCGATGGCACGCACTGCGGAGCCGTGGAGTAGCCGTTCTTCATCAGCGCGCCCTCTGCCGCGAGCTGGTCCATCACCGGTGTCTGCACATTCGGATCAATGCGCTGAATGCCGAAGTCCGTGTAGCCCTGATCGTCGGAGAAAATGATGATGACGTTGGGCTTCGTCGCTGCCGCCGTGTCAAACGGTAACACAGCGAGCGCAAGCAGAAGGAGAGCGGAGGATTTCATGGCTCACTTGTGATCCAAATCATTCCGCCTCACCTCCGCGAGCTTCGCGGCCATTTTGGCCTTCCACTCTTCCACACGCGAGACGTGATTGAGTGACGACGCGAGGTTCGTGATCTGCTTGGGATCGCTTTGCATGTCGAAGAGTTCGATGCCGCCCTTTGCGTTCTCGCCGTATTGGATGAAGACCCAGCGTTCGTCGCGCAGCATGAGCCCTCCGCTACTGCCGGCGACGCTGAAGACGGTGTCATGCACCTTTGCCTTCGGATCATCGAGGATGGAGCTGATGTCCTTGCCTTGCAGTCGCGCGGGGACTTCGAGACCGCAGAGCTTCGCGGTGGTTGGATAGAGGTCGAGCAGCTCGACGAGCGAATCGCTCACGCCGGGCTTCTTGCCGGGCACGCTGACGATCAGCGGCACGCGCGCGGATTCGTCGTGCAGGCTCACCTTGGCCCAGAAGTCATGCTCGCCGAGATGATAGCCGTGGTCGCTGGTGAAGATGACGATGGTGTTGTCTGCCTGGCCCGATTTTTCCAGCGCGTCGAGCACCTTGCCGACCTGCGCATCCATGAAGCTCACGGCGGCATAGTAGCCTGCGACGGCCTTCTTTTGCCGCGTGATGTCCATCTTCATGTTCACGCTGGTCTTGTAGTTGATGCCCGGCTTCGGGATGTCGTCCCAATCGCCCTTCACCTTCTCCGGCAGCGTGATCTGCTCCCACGGATACATGTCGAAGTATGGCTTCGGCGCGACGAACGGCACATGCGGTCGCACGAATCCGATGGCGAGGAAGAACGGCTCCTTCGCATGCTGCTCGATCAGCTCACGCGCTTTGGCAGCGGTCTTGCCATCGGAGTGAACCATGTCGTCGCCATCCGCCGAGACGATGACGAACGTATTCCCGCCCATCACTGGCTTCTTGCCATCGGGATTGCCTTCGAGCGTCTCGCCCTTGCCCGGTGCCTTCCATTCAGGCCCCTGGCTGTTGAATCGCTCCGTCCACGAGATCGCATCGTCCGCCTCGTCGCCGCCTGTTTCAATGCCGCCGGGCACACCCATGTGGTAGATCTTGCTGACGCGCGCAGCGTAGTAGCCCGCGTTCTTGAAATGCTGCGACCACGTCGCGCGGTCACCGATCGCCGCGCGCGGACTGATGTAGCCCTGCACACCCGTCGCGTGAGGATAGTAGCCGGACATGAACGACGCCCGCGACGGCCCGCAGTAGGTCCCCTGGCAATGCGCTCGCGTGAACCGCATTGCACGCGCCGCGAGACGATCAATGTTCGGCGTCCTGCACACCGTATTGCCATAGCAACCAAGGGCGGTGCTTGTGAGATCATCCGAGATGACGAAGAGCACGTTCGGCTTTGCGGCGAATGCAGTGAGCAGCGGGCAAAGGACAGCAAAGAGGATGATGTTTTTCATGCGATGAGTTGAGCGACGGCCAATCCATAACGCTGAGCCGGCCCCCATCTCAGCGACCAATCTAACTGGCAGAGCCTTACTTCGCTGTCCGCTCATCAAACTTCCAGCTCGTCTTGAACTCGCGTGTCAGCGGCTGGTTGGTGAGGCTGGCGCGGACGAGTTCGATGGGGATGGGGCCGAGGTGGAGGATGCTGTCGTGGAATTGCTTCTCGTTCATTTTGCCGCCGACGACGAGTTCGCGATGCAGCGCCATGAGTTGCAGGCCGCCGAGCATGTAGCCGCATTGGTAGAGCGGGGAGTAGTCGCCTTTGATGAAGCGGCGGACCTCGCTGGTGGCGCCGAACTTCTCGTGGCCGACGCGGTCGGTGAGAAACTTGACCATGTCGTCCGGCTTCATCTGGCCGAGATGAAACTTGAGCGTCACGATGATGCGCGCGCAGCGGTGCATGCGCCAGAACAACGCGCCGATGCGGTCTTCGGGCGTGGTTTGATAACCGAGATCCCACAGCCGCATCTCCCAGTAGAGCGACCAGCCTTCGACATAAAACGGCGTGCTGAATCCGCCGCGATACGGCAAATGGCGATCAGCCATGAAACGCTGGAGATGATGGCCGGGGATGAGTTCGTGCGGCACCACGTTGCGCATGAAGGGGCGGTTGTTTCCACGCATGGACATCATTTTGTCCTCGTGTTTCATCGCTTCGTTCGCATACGCCACGAGGATGTCGTGACCACCATACGCGGCATACGGGATCTGCTTCTGCGCCTGTGGGCTGAGCATCGTGGTGCCCCACCATTCGGCGCAATCCGCGGGCACGGTGACGAGGTCGTGCTTCGTCACGAAGTCGGTCGCGCGCTTGGCTTCCGCACGCACGAAGGCTTCCTGCTCGCCGGGGCGCACATACTGGAGCTTCACGCGCAGCAATGCCTTCTTCCAATCGTCGCCCAGCTTCATCTCCTGCGCGGCCTTCTTCATCTCCGATTCACACCACGCGAACTCGCGCTCGGCGAGTCCGATGAGTTCCTCGGGCGTGTAGGGAATGAATTCGTGATCGAGCTGCTGCTGAAGTTTCTTCGCACCGAGCGACTTGCCCAGCAGCGGCGCATCGTCCTTGTCTTTGATGCCAGCGATCTCCTCGCGCAGATACTTCGCATAGCCTTCGAGCGCCTTCTGCGCCTCGTCATGCGGCTGCTTCATCCACCAGGTGAAGTCAGGCAAAAAGCCGTCGTAGTTGCCATACCAAGTCTTCAGGGACTCGCGCAAACCATCGAGGGCAGCGGCTGCGCGCTGTGCCTGATGCGGCGTGGGCAATGCGATGGTGCTTTCCTTTTTCGCGGGGGCGGCAGGCTTGGACGCAGGAGCCTTGGCATCGGGCTTCTTGTCCTTGGCGGCCTTGAGCTTCGCTTGCAGATCCGTGACGCGCTTCGCCAGCGGCGCGAGCGCACTCGCTGCCTTCTCAGGATTCAATGGCGATCCATGCACGCGTTCCTCGGTGAGTCCGTCGATGATCGAACGAAACGGCAGCCACACCGAAAGCTCCTTCAGATCATCGCGCCGGTCACCGACCTGCATGAGCGAGGCTTCGAGATCATTGCGCACCAAAACGTAATCGATCTGATCTGTGCGAGAGAGCTTGGAGAAGTCGAGCGCACCGAGCTTGGTGAGCCATCCCTGAAGCATCTGCTGCTCGCGATCGAGGAACTTGGTGGTGTCGCCCGTGATGGACCAATGGCGACGCAGCAGGTTCGTATCGGCACCGTATTGCTCGATGAGCACGCGTGGTGATTGAGCGAAGAGGCTTGAGGAGAGAAGGAGGGGCAGCAGATGTCGAGTCACGGCGTGAGTGGAGGATGTGAGAGCGGGGAAAGCAAGCGGGGTGTTGAGCGCTCGGGGCGGGGGGATTCGCGGGCTTTAGCCTGTTTGGATTTGGGGTGGGCGGAGGGCTGTGAGGGCAGGAGCGCCGCGGCCTGCGTGAGGGTTGGCGGCCTGAAGGCCGGGACCACTTCTCTGAGGCGGAGCTAGGGCTTCGTTATCCGCGCACGCATGAAGCGACTGCCTTTTGTGCCGAACAGCGACGTGGTCGCGAGCGACGAGCTGGCTGCTCACGTTTCCGTTGGCACCGATCAAAGTTGCGCCACGCGTGCCGCGTGAGGAACGGATTTCTAGTGCCGTATGGGTGAAGTGACTCTTCTACGCTTTCTCATTTTGTTTATTGCTTCCACGATGTTCGCTGTTCGGGCATCGGACATCGTGAGCGATACGAAGTGTGTGATTCATCACTGTGCAGATGCCACGGAGACATTGAAGTGGGCGTCAATGGAAGTTCAAAGCCTCGTTTTGTCCGCCACGGACGAGAGGCTGGCTCTTTGCGAGTGCCCCCTTGTCAACGACAGGGCTCGGGTTTTGTCGTGTGCATTGCAGGCAGTCCCAGGTGGGAACGGGTCTGAACAAATCGGATGGCGTGCCTCGTAGCCCTGACTGCTTTCTTGAATTCTGCATGCGTGTTACTCTGATCTTTCTTCTTCTGACTTTCGTCTCGTCGCTTCATGCCGAGACGGCTGCGCCTGCTGCTTTGTCGCCTGAGGATAGCGCCACGTTGTGCAGGATCGCTGCAACAAGAGAGCGGCTGGGGCGCGTGAGTCGCGAGGTGCATGCGTGGCTTCGAGTCGGGGATCAAAACAAGCCTGCGGGCTTGATTGCTGAGCTGCTGAACCCGGCTGAGCAAAACGGGTTCCATTTGCTGCCGCCGGGAAGGTTTGGCTGGAGTGCGCTTGTTCGTGGATGGCAGGGGTATGTGAAGGACACTCCCTCCGTCCGGCTCTCCGGCAACCCGCTGCCCGGTAAACTGGCTATCGGAGGCATCGTCGAAGGTGGTCTAGGCTGTCATGGGCTGGTGGACAACGTGCGTCTGTCATGTGGCTCAAGGGACATCTGCACCGCACCCATCACGCGGCTGATGCGTGATGACACCCCATTAGGCGTCTGGGATTTCGACGAACTGCGATGACCAAGCGTAAAACAACCATCCAGAAGCTCAGCCTCATCATCGCCCTGATTATTTGCGGAGTGCTCCATGCCGCCGAGCCACGCGACACGATGCCCGACACCTGGGCAGCCACGGATGCGCTGGGTCGCACGTTGCCGATGAGTGCGGAGGTAGGCTTGCCGAAAGCGAACCGCACGGTCGGCATCTTTTGCTTCAACTGGCATGCCTCATTCGGGAACAAGGAGGTCTATGACATCGCGAAGATACTGAAAGCGAATCCAACGACACCGTCATGGGGCCCGGTGCAAGCACCGCATTACTGGAGCGAGCCGCGCTTGGGCTACTACCGGCCCGATGATCCGTGGGTGATCCGCAAGCATGTGCAGATGCTGACCGATGCGGGTGTGGATGTGCTCATCCTCGACGCCACCAACGGCTTCACCTATGACACCGAGCGCGAGGCGCTGTGCCGTGTGCTGGACCAGATGAAGGCCGAAGGTCATCGCGTCCCGGGCATCGCCCTGTTTGCCTATGCGCAGCACCAGATGGTCGTGCAGCATCTGTGGGACACGTTCTACAAACCCGGCAAGCATCGCGAGCTGTGGTTTCAGTGGAAGGGCAAGCCGCTGCTGCTCACGCCAACCGAAGGCTTGAGCGAGGACGTGAAGGCCTTCTTCACGATCCGCACCTCCTGGGCCTGGACACGCGGACAGCCGTGGTTCGGCGATGGCAAAGACAAGTGGCCTTGGCTCGATCACGCGCCGCAGATCCCTGGATGGCATGTGTCACCGGACAAACCCGAGTGCGTGCCTGTCGGCGTGAGTCAGCACGTCACCAGCAACATCGGTCGCAGCTTTCATGGCAGTCGCCAACCGCCGCCCGCCGAATGTCGTCCGGGCGAAGGGCTCTACTTTGACGAGCAATGGCGGCATGCACTGCCGAACCAATCCGAGTTCATCTTCATCACCGGCTGGAACGAGTGGATCGCTCAGCGCTTCCTTTCTGACGGCACGATGACCTTCCAAGGCCGCGTGTTGCCGCCCGGCGAGACCTTCTTCGTCGATCTCTATGATTCGGAATTCAATCGCGACATCGAACCCATGCGCGGCGGCTACGGCGACAACACCTACTGGCAGATGATCGCGAACATCCGCCGCTACAAAGGCGCACGCCCCGTGCCCGCTGCGTCACCCGCGAAGACCATCGCCATCCCCGGCGACTTCGCTCAATGGACCGAGGTGAAGCCCGTCTATCTTGACGACCTAAACGACACCATGCATCGAGATCACGACGGTGTGCCCGGCGCGGGCCGCTACACCAACCAAACCGGCCGCAACGACCTCGACACGGCGCACGTCACTCACGACGCCACGCATATCTACTTCCACATCACCACTCGCGAGCCGCTCACTGCCGCTAGCGATGCCGATTGGATGGTTCTGCTGCTCGACAGTGATCAAAATGCTCAAACCGGCCTCCACGGTCACGACATCCGCATCAATCAAACCCGCAGCGCTATGGACAAAGCCAGCGTGGAGCGTTGGAACGGCAAAACGTGGGAATCCATCGGCACCGCCACACTCCAAGTAGGAACGAAAGACCTCCATCTCGCCATCGGACGCGCCACCCTCGGCCTCAGCACCGACAAACCCTTGCACTTCAACTTCAAATGGACCGACAACATCCCCGCTGACGCCGATCCCATCGACTACCTCGACCACGGCGACACCGCGCCGAATGCGCGGTTCTATTACCGCTGCACTGTTGTGGAATGAACCATTAGCGAGGGTGTGTTTGGGTGTATGCGTGATCAGTCAATGAGACAGTAAAGCCCGGGACCACTCTCTACTACCTCGTCACCCGCACGCGCATGAAGCGTTTGTTGTTCGCGCTAACCGCTACGTTGTCGCGGACCACGAGTTGGGTGCTCGTATTCGTCTCGATGACCAAGCCGGCGCTGCTCCAGTTCACCAGGTCGCTGCTGGCTTCGACGATGAAGGTCACGTCGGTGGCGGCGGGGTTTTTGGGGATGGTGAGGCGGAGGTAGTTGCTGCTGCTCACGGGGGTGAGTTGCACGACTTGCGGGCTCGTGTTGGTGATGACGCCGTTGGTGCCGACGGCGTATTCGAGGAGGTTCATCAAGCCATCGCCGTCGGCGTCGAGGGTGGCTTCGGCGAGGAGGTTGTTGGCGTTGCCAACGCTGTTTTGTCCGAGCCATTGCGCGAAGGGGCCGGTGTAGGCCGGGAAGTCAATGTCGAAGAAGCTCTTCGTGCCGGTGTCGTCGGCGGTGAGGCGGAGGCCGTAGGTGCCGCTGTTGGTGAGGGTGGCGGTGGTGTCCACGAGCGAGGCATTGGCGAAGGTGAGTCCGCTCGGGCCGCTGCGCGTGCTCCAAAGCGAAGTGAAGGCATTGGGCAGGCTGTCGTCGGTGATGGTGCCATCAAGAGTGATGGGGGTGATCGAGCCTGTCGCGGTGGCGCTGATCACAGGTGCTTTGTTGACGCCATCAATCGTGAGGTTGGTGAAGGTGGCGGTGTTGAGGCCGACGCCGCTGGAGTTGTCCACGTAGAAGCCGACCCAGACGGGCGTGGTCATGATGATGGTCTGCGGCTGGCCGACCTGTGTCCAGGCGTTCGGGCCGCCGGTGCCGGAGTTGTGCGTGGCACGGTAGGCGGTGACGCTGTTGCCTCGACGCACGAGGCGGATCCAGTTGCCTGCACCGACTCCGCTTGGGATGCCGGGAGTTGACGCGCTGGCCGCGATGCTGACCCAGTAGTAGCCGTTGAAGGCATCGGTGGGCTTCTTGCCATAGTGTGAGTAGGCACCGCCTTCGATGCTCTCAGTGATGCGCAAGCCGCCGCTGCTGCTGCCCGCGCCGGAGCTGTAGGTCACGAGTCGGCAGCGCACATCAATGTCGCCATAGTATTGCCAGCCGTAGAAGTAGCCGTTGGTGCCGCCTGCGACGGTGTAGGTGGTGCCGTCGAAGCTGCCGCTGCCAGCGGGATTCTGCGTGGTGCCGTTGTCTTCGTTATACAAAGCGACACCGCTGGGTGCGGGTGTGAGCGCGACATTGTCGAAGACGCCGGTCGCTGTGCTCGCGGTGCTATTGCTGGTGGTGGTGAGTCCGTATTGCGCTTCGCTGTTGAGCAGCGTGAGCGCGACCGAGGTGCCGGCTGTCGTCCAGGTGGTGCCGTTGGTGCTGTAGCTGCCTGTGATGATGTTGGTGGTCGCATCGCGCTCAAGCTTCAGCCAGAGCGGCAGCGTGAGGCTGGTGGTAGTGGTGACGGTGTCGGAGTTTCCACCTGCGCCGAGGGTGGTGCGCACACGGAATTGCAAACCGGTGCCGGGGATGTAGCCGAACACGACGCGTTTGCAGCCACGCGCGAGCGAGTCGCGAATGGTCAGTCCGCTCAGCGCCGTGGAACTCGACACGCTGGTCAATCGCGCGACCACGCTGCCATTGCCAGTGATGGGCCGCACCATGACGTGCGCGGCATCGTTGCCAGAGGTCGCGTAACCCGCACCAGTGCCCGTGACGGTGGCGACGCCATTGTATTCCAAGGATTGACCGCGACGCGCGGATGACGGCGTCATGTCCTGTGTGAGCCAGTTCGCTGCGATGGGTGCGCTGCCGACGACGATGGTGACCTGATCGCTCACGGTGAACTGCGTGTCCGTGGCGGTGATGCGCATGAGGTAGGTGCCCGGTGCGCTGAAGGTGACGGCGGTGGTGGTGGCGTTCGGTGACTCGATGTTCGCAGTGCCCGGTCCGCTGACGAGGCTCCACGTTTGCGTGACGGCGGCGGGCAGGCCGTCATCGGTGACGCTGGCACTGAGGATGATGCCATTGGTGGCGGCGATGACGGGGCCTTGTCCCGTGGGACTGCTGATGAAGATGGAGGGCGCGTTGTCGTTGTCCGCGATGGTGACATTCGCGAATGAGGCTGCGCCGATGTCATAGCTGCCGACATCGAGCGCGATGGTGACATCCTCGGGGCCTTCGATGCTGGCATCGTCCACAGGAGAGATGGTGATGGTCTTCGAGGTCTCGCCAGAGGCAAAAGCGATCGAGGCTGCGACGGAGGTGTAATCGGCACCATTCGAGGCCGTGCCCGAGATGGCGAGGTTCACGGTGAGCGTGACACCCGTGGGTGCGGTGCGTGTGACGGTGAACTGGCCAGGGTTGCCCGGCGTCTCGGAGGCACTCGCATCGTTCGCAGCGATGGTGACGGTGCTGCGGTCGTCGTCCGTGAGCACGACCATGGAGGTGAAGTTGCTGCCGATGACGTATCCGCCGCCTGCCACGACATCCGCGACGACGAGCTTCGTGCCTTCATTCAGTGCGTTCTGAATCGGCGTGACGGCGATGGCGAGAGTGCTCTGTCCGGCGGGAATAGTCTGCGTGGTGCTGATGGTCGCGTAGTCGGTGCCATTCACAGCCGTGCTGCTGAGCGCGATGTTCACGCTCAAGGCCGAAGTCGTGGGGCCTGTGCGGGTGAGGGTGAACTGCCCAGGATCGCCGCTCTCATTTGCGAGGGAATCCGTGCCGGCGATGCTCACGGCGGGCGCGTCATCATCAGTGATCGTCAAGGTATGCACCGACTGCGTGCCGAGCGCGAGACCGCTGCCGGGGCTGGAGAGCGTGACGGTCAAAGTTTCCGCTGCTTCCATGTCGGTGTCGTTCGTGATCGGCACGGAGATGTATTGAACCGTTTCACCAGCAGCGAAGTTGAGCGTGCCACTCGTGGTCGTGTAATCGCCAGGATTCAAAGCCGTGCCATCGGCGGTGGTGTAGTTCACCGAGAGCGCTGTGGTTGCCGGGCTGCTGAGGCTGATGGCGAGCTGCGCAGTGCCTGCGCCTTCGGTGACGGTGCTGCTGGTGGCGCTGAAGCCCACGTAGAGATTGGTCGGCGGCGCATCGTCGTCCACGATGGTGTAGATGTGCTGCGAGGGCGTGCCGATCACCGCGCCGTTCGCATTGCGCAGCGTGATGCAGAGATTGTCGATGCCTTCGTCAATGGTGTCGTTGATGATGGAGAGCGGAATGTATTTGAACTGATCATCCACGGCGAAATTCAGCGTGCCTGTGGGCAACGAGAAGTCCACGCCTGCGCCATAGCCGGTGGTGACGCCGGTGTTCCGGTAGATGAACTCCAAACCAGAGTTCGCGACACTGCCGAGGTAGAGGCAGCGCGTGCGGTAGTTCGCGGACTCGCGCACCATGATGCCAGCCTGTGCATTCGATGCGCCGCCGGTTTGCGTGAGCACGCGAGCGATGAGTGTGAAGTCTCCACTGACCGGTGCGGACACGAAGTGGCCTTCATCTTCCGTGCCGCCGATCTGCGAGCCTGCGGCACTCAAGGTGTAAACGCCGACGTTCAAGTTGTCCGTGCCCTGCGCATTCACAAATCCCACCGTGCGTCCCAGCAACGTCGGCGAGCCGGTGAGCGAGACATTGTCAAAGGTGGCCGTCGTCAAGGTGGTGGCGGTGTCGTTTTTCGAGCACACGGCGAGACCAGCGAGCACATCAGGCGCGAGCGCCATTGTCTGCGGAGTGCCGACGGTGGTCCAGGTAGCGCCATCAGGCGACCACGAGCTGGTGAACAGATCGCCCACGCGTTGCAGACGCACCCAGCGCGGGCGGAGCATGGAGTTGGCAGTCACGGAGGAAGTTGATCCGGCGACAGTAGTGCGGCGGGCCGACACGCGGCCTGTGGATGGCACATGCATGGCAGTGAACGAGCGCACATTCGCGGTGGTGGACTCACGGATCATGATGCCTGCCTGCGCGGTCGTTTGCGATCCAGGGCTTTGCGTGAGCACGCGAGCGACGATGGTGCAGTTCGATGAACTGTTCACCGGGAACCACACATAGCGGAACGCATCCGCCGTGCTGCCGATGCTGCCCGAGCCGGTCACGGTGTAAGTCCCGGATGCCTCCGCGTAGCTGCCCGCAGTTCCCACCGCGCCGACATCCGCGCTGGTGATGGTGCCGAGTGAACCGCCGCTGAGGCCATTGACCGTGACGTTGTCAAAGGTGGCAGTGTTGAGCGCGGGATTCGCTGCTGAAGCGACGCAGAGTCCAGCCAGATAACTCGTGGCAGTGAAGCCGGTGATGCTTTGCGAATCCAACTGCGTCCAGGTCACGCCGTCGTTGGACGCGGAAGATACAAACGTCGTGCCGGTCTTCACGATGCGCAGCCAGTAGGCCAGCGTTTCCGTGTTTGTCGTGGTGGTGGATGACGCGCGCGAGCCGCTATCGAGGAGGTATTCCACGGACACGGGCGCGGTGGCCGACGCGGCGAGCCTCACTTCGATCACAGGTGCTGTCACGCTCTCCAGGCCGCGGCTGCTGTTGGCGGTGAAGGCAACGGTTTGCGTCGGAGTTTCATTGTCCGTGATATACATCGTGGCTCCGGTGCCCCGTGCATAGGAGCCAGGGTCGATGTTGAGGATGATGGTCTCCGTGCCTTCGACGTCGTTGTCGTTCGTGATGGTGACCGGCACATCCACACCGAGCGCCGCTGCGGGAATGGTGACGCTGGCAGGCGCGGTGTAATCGGTGCCGTTCGTGGCGGTGCCGCTGTAGCTGAGGTTCACGGTCAGCGCCGCCGCCGTGCTGCCCGTGCGATTGATATAAAACTTCACCGGTGTGATGGACCCGCCTTCCGCAGCGCTGTTGGTCGCGCCGCCGGTGGTGTTGTTTCCCACCTGCACGTCGGCGAAGACGGTGTTGACGTTGTCATTGTCATTCATCCAGGCCATGGCGCTGGAGCTGGACACAAAGGTTTGATAATTGGCGGAGGCATCAATGGAGAGCGTGATGGTCTCGCGATCTTCTGCCACGGCATCGTCCTTCGTGCGCAAGGTCACGTCATAAGTCGCAGCGCCAGAGGACATGACCAAGGTGGTCGGAGCATTGACGCCGGTGCTGGTGTCGCGTTTGAAGATCGCGCCATTCGCGCCCACCGACCACGCGAGCGTGGTGCCGGTGCCATGAACGGCATTGAACGAGCCGAACGCGGAGAGATTGACGTAGCTCAAGTTGGTGGCTCCGGTGGTCAGCATCTGCGTGCTGTTCGCGCCTGAGATGAACACGTTCGATGAACCGCTGCCCCACACGCCATTGAGATCGAAACTGTTGAGAGACGCCTGCTGCGTCCATGTCCCCGTGCTGCCGCCCCTGATGAGCAAGCCGCCTGCGCCCACCGCCACGGTGCTGTTCGAGGCCGAGGAATAAACGCCATTGAGCTGAGCAGTCGTGCCGGCAGCGATGGTCGTCATGGTCGTGTTGTTCCAGAACAACACCGTGCCGCTCGCTCCGACGAACCACACGTTTGTATTCGCCGAGCCATAGACGGCGCGAAGCTGGTTTGACGTGCCGCTGTTCAGCACGGCCCAGGACGTGCCGTTGGTGCTGCGCAAGATGAGACCACCATCGCCAACGGCGAAGATGTTCGTCGTGCCGCTGCCCCAGATGGCGCGCAGGTTGCTCGTCGTGCCGCTGCTCATGGTGGTCCATGACGTGCCGTTCGTGCTGCGCAAAATAACGCCGCCATCACCCACGGCATAGAGATTCGTGGTGCTGGTGCCCCAGACGCCACGCAACACAGTCGTGACTCCGCTGGTTTGCGACGTCCAGCTTGTGCCATCGCCTTTCAAGATGACACCGCCATCGCCCACAGCCCACTGCGCGGTGCTGCTCACAGCGAAGACCGCATTGAGATTCGCGGTGCTACCAGAGGTCTGCGGCAGCCACCAGCTCACGGTTTCGTAGTCTGTGCCATTCGTCGCTGTGCCAGCGAGCGTGTAGTTCAGCAGGAACGGGAAGGAGCCCGTGCCGCCGCGCGGTGTGAAGCGGAAGGTCGCATTCGTGCTCGGCTCCGCCGCGTTCGACGTGTTCACCACATCGACGAAAGGCTTGTCCGACGAGTTGTCGTTAATGGTCAATGTCGCGCTGCTCGTGCTGCCGAGGACATAGTTCGTGGCGTTCGCGCCGATGGTGATCACGCAATCCTCCGGCCCTTCGCCCACACCATCGAAGCGAGGGATGATGGTGATCGCCGCCGAGGTCTTGTTGGCGGGAATCACCACCGAGCCAGGCATGAGTTCAAAGTCCACGCCATGCAGCGCCGTGGTGCCCGCGCCGCTGCCGCCGGAGAACGCGTAATACACCGTCAGCGGTGCTGCGATGTCGCCGCTGCGAGTGATGACAAACGTGCCCGTGTCCGCCGCTGCGCCCGGCACAGTGAGATCCACCTCGGTCGCCACCGCATCGGTCACGCTCACGTTCACCGTTTGGGTGTCGTCATCGTAAATGCTCGCCGTGGCCGCAGTCGCCAGCGGATCGATGATGTAGGCCGCGTTCGTGCTGAGCGTGACGACGACTGTCTCCACGCTTTCGGAGGTGGAGTTGTTGAGCGAGCTGACATTCACCGCCGCTGATGACGCGCCGATAGGAATCGTCACGCTGGTGCCCAAGGCCGTGTAGTCACTCCCGCTGGTCGCCGTGCCGGTGACGGCAAAATTCACCGTCAGCGCCGCTGTCGTGCTGCCCGTGCGAGAAACCGTGAACACCGCCGACGAGGCACTGCCCTCGGTGGTGTCTGGCGTGGTGGCCACGATGCTCACCTTTGGCAAAGGTGTGTCGTCGTCATCAATCACCACGGTCGCGCTTGCCGCCGCTCCCAGCAGATAACCATTGCCCGCGCCGAGCTGAAGAATCACCGTCTCCGGACCTTCACTGGAAGCGTCCGCCACCGGCGTGACGGTGATGTCCAGCGTGCTCGCATCGGCAGGAAAGGTGAAAGTGCTGTATCCCTGCGATCCGGCCACATAGTCCTGCGTGAGATAGTAGTCGTTGGTCGCCGGGGGACCCACGACTCCCTTGGTCGCACTGCCGCTCACGGTGTTCACATTCACCACCAGCGGTTGTGAGTTGTCGCCCGTGCGCGTGAGGCGGATCAATCCAGGACTCAGCGTGCCCTCGTTCGCGGTCGGTGTCGGTGCCGTGATCGTCACCATGCTCTGCGCCGTTGCCTCGAAGTTCGCACCCGTGAAACTCGGGCCGACCGTGATGCTGTTGTTGAACAACTCGCCAAAGCTGTAGCCGTAGAGCAGCGGCGTGAGCGTGTAGGTATTCGCGGCGAGATTGGGAATCGTGAAGTAGCCATCCGCATCCGTGATCACGCCATTGGCTCCGTTCGCAGTCATGGTGACGTTTTGCAAACCCGCGCCCAGCAGCGTCACGCGACCGCTGATGGTGAAGGTCGTCGGCGTGCCCACCGTGATGAGCAGACTGCGCGTGGTCGCGCCGCCTTTCATATCACTGACCGTGCAGGTGACGATGTAAGTCCCAGCTGTGGTAAACTGACGCGTGATCACATTCGCGTTTGGCGACACGATCTGCGTTCCACCGCCGAAGTGCTGCCAGTTGTAGGCCAGCGGGTCGCTGTCGGGATCGCTCGCTGTGGCGGTGAAGGTGACCGAGCCACCCGCCGGCACCACCGTCGCGCTCGCGGCCAGCGACAAGGTGGGACGTTGATTGCCTGGATAGGTTCCCAAGTTCACTTGCACGTCCACATACCGGGGATTGTCATTCGCAGCCACCGTCGTCATGTAGATGCCGCTCTCCGTATCGGCAAACGTGGCCCCCAGCGAAACTGGTGCGTCGGTTCGATCATAGGGCGAGCCGGGTGTGGTGTCGATGAGCTGGAAATTGCTGCCGCCACCATTCGGGAACTTCCAGCCAAGCACCATGCCGTTCTTCGCGAAGGGATTCGAATCCATCTGCGACCGCACCATGCCCCAGTAAGTGCGCTGCACGTCCTTCACCACGGTCAAAGCATAGCGCCGCGAGGGATCGAGCACCGCGCGATCATAGGCGTAGATGCGATACAGGCCCGTCTGCGTCACCGGCTGCACGAACTCCGATGTGAGCCAGCGGATCTGATTCTTGCCCTGTGCATTGTAGTGTCCGCCAGGGAAGGGACCGCTGCCCATGATGTCGTAAGTGTCATCGTATTCCGAGTTCGCACCATTACCGATGCTGCTCGTGCCTGCGGTGTCCCAGAAGTTCGAGTGCAGCAGACCAAACGAATGCCCGATCTCGTGCGCCCAAGTGCCCGGGCTGTCGTTGCGCAGCCACACCGTGCTGCCCGGCACCGTGGCCAGTCCGCCGTAGCTGCCGGGGCCGCCGCTGTGGCGCATGATGATGCTGTCGTAGTCATTCGTGTCGTAGCCGAGCTTCCGCGCCTCCGCCCGCGCATCGGAGTGCTCCTGCCCCGTGCCACCGATGTCGCCGCCATTGCTCGTGTCGCGATTCACATACCACGCCTCATTGTGCGGCAGCTTGATCACTGGCGTCACCACACCCACCAGCGACAGACGACCATACGACGCCTTCGCGTAATGATCCGCCACATCGCGCAGAGTTTGGTAAAGCTTCGCCTCGGTGGACGGCGCGGCGTTTTGATCCGCATACGTCGTGTGCATCACCAGCACCTTGATGTTGCCCAGCGCAGGCGTGACCGTCGCAGGCAGGATGCCCGAGAACGGCAGCGCACCGCCCGTCACGCCTTCCCCCATCAGCAGCGTCTGATTTTGCAGCGCTATGTGCGAGCCATCGCAGAAGAAGATGATCTCCGTCGGCGACTCCACCGCATTCGATGCCTCCGTCGCTTGTGCTGGCACATCCTTCGGATCCACCGCCGATTTCCCCGACACCGGACACTCCGAAACCACCGGCTTGTCCTTCGGCAAATTCTCCCCGACTTCCAACCGCCGCGTCGGCTCATCACTCACCGCAAACTCCGAGTCCATCGCCACGCCATTCACCAGCACGCCCGGCGTGCTGAGCTGGTTCTCGCGCTTGCCATAAACATAAGCGCGATACGTCCCACCACCCTTCAGTTCCACTTCGCGGAACATGATCTTCTCCAGCATTCCCGCCTTCTCCTCCGGCGTGCCCGACAGCACCACCTTCCGCCGCTCAACCGTCGTCTTGTTCAAAGGATGATTCTCCGGCACCCCCATCATCACGCGCATCGCACCGACCGAGTTGAGCCGCTTCTCCAGAAGCGAGACGATGCTCTCCGGCAACTGCTGCCGCACCACCATCGGCACCGCCGTGCGAATCGCCTCGCGCGGATCATCTTTGATCAACTGCTTAAACACCGGCCGCCGAGCCTCCGCGAGCGCGATGCCTTCGGCCTCCATCTTTGCCTTTGCCTCCGCATCCGCCGCGACGAAGCGCTTCGACCAGTCCGCAAAGGCCACCGTTGGCTCCGGATTCAAACTCGGCGGGACCATCGGAGCCGGTGCAACAGGATGGTTTGTCCCAGACGCCGTTGGAGTGACGACCGCCAAGCTCGGCATCGTCGGCAGCGCAGCCTTAACGACGGGCTTGGTGCCATGTGCTTTCGTTGTCGCGACTGGTGAGTCGATCTTCGACGTGCGCCACCAGCAGAAAGCCGCGATGGCAACGATGGTCGCAACGACAACCAGTAGGGGAAGGAAGAATCGTGGGCGCATGGAATTGGAGAGCGGGAGTGCAGGCTTCATAGACTCTGCCGCATGGGGACGCGTTAGCCATGATTTTTCGTCGCCCTGGCCGACAAACCCGGCTAGTCTGATTTCGATGAAACCCCTGCGCCGCCAAAGCCTCGTCGAGCAAACCGCCGACCATCTCCGCGATGGCTTCCGCACCGGACGCTGGAGCGGGAAGCTGCCCGGCGTGCTCAGTCTCTCCAAGGCCCTGGGCGTCTCGCGCGATACGATCCGTGAGGCCGTGTGGCTGCTGGAGGAGGAAGGCGCGCTCAAGGCCAGCGGCGCTGGGAAGAGCCGCGTCATCGTGCCCGGCCGGAAGAAGGCCACGCATCGCCGCGTCCTGCGCGTTGCCTTGCTGCTCTACAGTCCGCTCAGCCAGGACAACTCCCAATCACAAGAACTGATCCTCAGCATCAAGCACGGCGTGGAGCAGGCAGGACATGTCTTCGTCATCTGTCCCAAGACCATCGAAGACCTCGGCAACAACACCGCCCGCTTGTCCCGCGTGATCAACGAGATGGAGGCCGATGCGTGGATGGTCTATTCCGGCACGCGCGAGGTTTACGAGTGGTTCGCCAAGTCATCGCTTCCAGTCTTCGCCCTCGGAGGACGCTCGCTCGGCTTGTCCATGGCTGGTTCACGCACCGACCTCAGCAGCGCGATGAGCGAAGCCGTGGATGCGCTGGTCGAGCGCGGCCATCGTCGCATCGTCCTCATCTGCCAGAGCATCTGGCGACAGCCCTCCTTGGGGCTGGCCGCACAGGCGTTCGTCAATCGACTGTCACAACACAGCCTCAAGCCCGACGTGGCCTACAACGTCCCTGATTGGCCCGAGTCCGCCGAGGGATTGCAAAAGCTGCTCAAAGCCCTCTTCTTCGCCACGCCCCCGACCGCGCTGCTCCTCCACGAGCCGATGCTCGCACCTCCCACGCTCGCCTTCCTCGCCGGACGCGGCTTGAAAGTGCCCGGAGATGTCTCGGTGATCAATCTGATGCCCGATCCCGCGCTCGCCTGGTATCGCCCCGAACTCGCGCACTTCGACTGGCCGCTGCTTCCTCATGTGCATCGCGCTGTCCGCTGGGTCGAAGTAGTCGCTCTCGGCAAAGCAGACAAGGAAGCCATCACCGTGTCCGCGAAGTTTGTGCCTGCGGGAACGATTGGGAAAGCAACCAAGTAGCGAGTGCTCTCTTCACGGAGTGTAGTCCCGGGCTTTAGCCCGCCAAAATTTTGCCACCACGCTGTGATGAGTTGCCGCAACAGGCCCATTCCGACGTCAGCTCAAACGGCATGAAGACCACCGTCACGGCCCCCAAGATCATTCGCCACACATCGCCTCACTCATTTTGTTACCTTCTCCGCCTCACCGTGGGCATCGCTGCTCGCGTCCTTCGGTGCAGTGGCTTTGGTTCTCGAGGAAAGATAAGCGATGAGGTCGCGCAGCATCGTGGGTGGCAAGGCCATGCCCATCGGCGGCATGGCGGACACGGGTGGGGCGATGGTCTTCACGTTGGTGCGCGGATGCGTGGCCTCTTTGCCATCGGCAGTCACCACGGTGATAGACTCCTTTGTGTCCGCAGAGATACGACCCACGACGAGCGTGCCATCGTTCAGCGTGACGCTGGACAGGCCATAGCCTGCGGCGATTTCGGCATTCGGATTCACCAGCGACTCGACGATCTTCTCCGGTTTGAGTCGCTCGCCGACGAGTTCGAGCGGTGGTCCCTGGATGCCGCCGTCCTTGCCCATCTTGTGACACTGCATGCAGCCGCCTTGATTGCGGAAGACGAACTCGCCCTGCTTGATGTCCCCACCGAACATGCCGAGCCGCTGCACCGCATCCATCGAGCTGGCTGCGTAAGTCGCGGCGGCATGTTTGGCGGCGTCGTTGCTCGACGACTGCAAGGCGAGGAAGAGATCGAGCCACAGTTCTTTGCGCAAACCATTCGTCTCGCGCTTGGTCCAGCGGTCGAGCGCTTCGGCGGGTTGTTCAGCGGCAATGACTTCCAAACCCGCGCGCGCGGCAGCGGGCGGCGCGGTGTCGGCGGCTTTGCGCGCGGCGACGAGGACGCCATCGAGTTTCAGTGCTTGCCCATGTCGCAGTGACGCGCCCACGACTTCTGGCTGCTTGTCCGTGAAGTGCGAAGGAAGGAGTCCGCGAGCCTGATCGGGAGCGGACTTTACGAGGCTGTCGAGCGCAGCGACACGAACAGCGGGCTGTTGCTTCGTGTTGTTGACCAGCGTTACAAGCGTCTGCGAATCCAGCACGGTGCCCGTTTCATCCGCGAGCTTCAATGCCAGCGCGGCGAGCTTAGGCGGAGGTGTCGAAGCGAGGAATTGCTTCAAGTCAGCACCGATGACTTCGCCCAGTGCCTTCATGCTGCGCGCCTCGCCAGGGATCGGACGATAACCGCCAAGCACCGGATCAGCCGTGATCTTCTTCTCCCACATGCGCAGCCCATGCAGCGCCGCCTCGCGCACGCTGAGATCGAGCGAACCACTAGCCGCGTGTTGCAGCAGCAGCTTGGCGTGATCTGCGGTGCCCTTGCGATAGCTGGCGCAGATGACGCGACGCTGCACGAGCGGCGGCATGTCAGCGTCGGGCTTTAACTTTGCCAACGCATCGCCTGCCTCAGTGTCGAGCGCCGCGGTGTCGTAGATCGCGCGAATGGCTTCATTGCGAATGTCCGCATCGGCATCGGTCAGGAAGCGCGCGAGTTCCTTGCTGCCCTGATGACGAAGCTGAAGCAGCGACAGCAGACGCAGTTCTTGGCTCGCATCGCTGGCAAGTGCCACCGCGCTCTCGACGGTGCCCAGCCGTTTCAACGCGGTGCCGCAAGCATGACGCAGCACGAGATCAACACTCGACGCGGCACCATTCGCTTTCGCCACTTCGATCACGGCCGCAATCGCCGCCTTGTCACCCGGCTTCGCCACACGACTCAGCGAAATCGCAGCCAGCGAACGCACGCGCGGCGACTCATCGCGAAGCAGTTCAAGCAAGCGCGCACGCGCGGTCTCATCCACATCTCCCAGCGCACGCGCAGCATTCGCGCGCAACTCCACATCCTTGTCCTTCGAGAGTTCGAGTAACGATGTCAGCGCACTCGCATTCTTCTGACGCGCAAGCTGTCCCAATCCCCACACGCCATGCAGACGTGCCGTGGTCTTCAGCGATGCATCCATCGCGATGCCGACCAGCGCATCGGTCTCACCTCGCTTCACGAGTTCGATTTGCGCCATCTGTCGCAGGCGACGATCCGGCGAGCGCATCGCGGCCACGAGTTGCTCGGTGCTGTCCCCATGCACGCCACGTTTGAAGCGCGCGGCCATCTCGGCGGCGGTAGCTTGCAGTGTTTTGTCGGTTGGCGTCAGCGTGTGGATCGCACCGTTGTCATTGACCGTCCAGCCGCCGCCGAAGTCGCAGATGTAGATCTTGCCATCGTAGCCCTGCTCCACATCGCTCGCGCCCGCACCCTCGACGAGCACGTCGGCGCTATCGAGCGCATAGCCCGCGCCCGAGTTCTTCACGCCGATCGCATGAATCTTGCAGCTCTGCGGCGCGCCGCCGTAGTCCACGAGCAGCAGCTTACTGCGCAGGTCCGCAGGCGCAGCCTCACCCGTGTTCCACGCGACGCCCGATGGACCGCGTCCGACATTCGCCGCTGGAGGATAGATCCACTGCGGACGATCTGCCGCCTCCGCCGCAAACATGTTTTCCGCGACCCACACGCTGATCTTCGGATGGAAGTCGCCCCAGTCCATGTGGTCCACGTATTGATGAGCGCACTGATGGCTCATGTCCCAGCCCGAGTCCGTGCCTTCCAGCGCATAGACCATGCGCGCCTTGTCGCCGATGTCGCCCGTGTTGTCGAAGGTGAAGAGATTGCCGTTCTCATCGAAGGCCAGCTCCGTCGGATTGCGCAGGCCATGGCAGAACACCTCGAAGCCGGTGCCATCCGACTCGCAGCGGAAGATCGCGCCACGACTCGACTCAGCGAGCACCTCGCCTTCCTTCGTCGTCACGTGATAGCCGCGATCGCCGATGGTGAAATACAAGCGCCCGTCGGGCCCGCGCACGAGACCGTGCAGATCGTGACCGATGAACGACACGCGCACACCGAAGCCTGCGAGCACCGAGTCATTTGTGTCCGCGATGCCATCGTCGTTCGTGTCCGTGAGTTTGCGCAGGCTCGGAATGCAGGTGAAATACACCGCGTCATCTTCCGGCAACACGGAGAAGCCGATGCCATCGAGCTGCTCATAAAAGCTGTCCGCGAAGACCGTGCGCTTGTCCGCCGCGCCATTGCCATCGCTGTCTTCCAAGCGAATCAGACGATCCGGCGTGTTCGTCCAGAAGCCCTCCGGCACGCGACCAGGAATCGAGATTTGCAGCTTCGCGCGATCTTCGAGCGTCTGCGATTGGAAGTCGCCGCGAATGAATTCGTTGATGCCACGAAGATCCGCCGTGCCCTGCCACAAACGATTCGCCTCAGCGACAAAGATGCGCCCTTTGCGATCAATGCCAAAGCTCCCCGGATTTTGCACAAACGGAAACCGCACCCACGTCTGCGCGCTCAGTCCCGGATGCTTCACCACACCGGGGAAGGCTCCTGGCTGATTCGACATCGGCGGCATGTCCTTCACGATCGGGCGAAAACGCTGCTGCATCTCCTGCACGGTGAGTGCGGATGCGGCGGTAGCGACGAGAGAGGCGAGAAGAAGATGGCGAAGGGTCATCGGTTTTTGCACGGAATCACTGCCGTGCCAGGGTTTGTTTGCCGTCAGTAATTGAGGCGACGGCAATGAGAAAGCTACGTTCCCTGCGGGCAAAAGGGCGCCATTGCAACCGTGTTCAATGCCTCGTCAACACGCCGACCTCATCCACAAAGATCGTGCCAGCGGCGTCTGGGGCGTGGATCAAGACCACGATGGAACGCAGGTCGGGCACGGCTTCGAGGAAGCGGATGTCCGGCAGTTTCAGTTCGTGCGTGCTCCACTCGCTCGTGAGCTTTGTGAGCGGAATGTCGCCGAGCGGCATCCATTGATTCGCGAGGCTTTGGCAGACGATGGTGAGCTTGGCGTCTGATGGAGCCTTGAGGTCCGTGGCGCGGAGCTTGAGCGAGAGCCCACCGATGCGTTGCTTCTCGCACGGCGGAATGCTCTTGAATGTGATGAGCCGATTGCTCTCGGTCTTCGCCAGCGTGATCTGCGCGGAGCCTTCGTGTAACGCGAGCTGATGCGGTGACTCGATGTCCTTGAGCGAGTCGGGCTTGCCGAAGCTCCACAGGACTTGCGGGCGGAACTCGACGGGCACGAGTTCGATGCGGTGATGCGATTCACCAGCACTGGTGCGAACGATGATTTCGCCTGTGCCTGCGCCAGTGGGTTGCACCTGCAATGGCGCGGCGGCGCTGTGGAGCGTGAGCTTGGTGGTCGATGTTTTGAGCGATCCACGCGTTTCAATTTGGACTTCCTGCGGCGTGCCGATGAAGGGCAGGTCTTTGTCATCACGCAGCGTGATCCACGCGGTGAAGGGAACATCAGCCTGCTGCTTCACTGGCAGCACGAGCGATGGTTTGGCAGCGATACTCGCCGCGATGGGCTCACTGCTTTGGTCCAAATGGAACACCGTGGCGCTGAGCGGCGGCAGCGCGATGCGGCCCTGAGCATCCGCGGTGTGCGTGCGCTGCGCGGGCGGATGGCTCCACACGGGTGCGTTGGCGTGCTCGTTCCAGAGATAGTTCGCGGCAGACAGCTCGTGCGCCTGATGCGTGCCGGTGATTGGTTTTCCCGCGATGCGGATGCTCGTGGTGGCAGGTTCGGTTTCGGATTCGTTGATGAGCAGCACGGCCTTGTCGGTGGCGAAGGCGGTGATGCCTTTGCTTTCGCATTTCACGAGCTTGCCGCTCATGTGCTGGCTCCAGAGTTGCAGCGCCCAAAACGGCCCGCGCGGCGTGAGTGCGTCGTCTTTGCCAAAGATGCCGTGCCCGCCCTGCGCGGTCTGCGAGAAGAGGTCCCACACGTTCGCGAAATCGACACCAGCCTCGATCATGCGGCCGATCCACTTCGCGGACCACGGGCCGCTGATGTGATTCACCGTGCGCGGGCCTTCATGGATGCCGACATGCCACTCGGTGATGCCGATCTCGATCTTGTCCGCGCGCTGCGGTGCTTTTTGGCGGATGAGTTCACGCACCTTCTTCACACCCGCGAGGATGCTGTCCGCTTCTTCAAAGAGCTTCGGCGTGCCTGCGTGCGAGTTCGCGGGGTAGGTGTGATACGAGATGAAGTCCACGTAGTTCGCCGCCTTCTCCAAAAGCGCCGCGCCGAAGACCACGCCGTCATTCGAGGCCGCCGGACCGCCGACTTTGATCGTGGGATCGACGGCCTTCATCGCCTTCGCAAAGGCGAGGTAGATGTCCGCATACATCTCACCGGTCATCTCTTTGCCATCGGGCCGGAAGTGGCCCTGCTCCCACTGGCCTTCGAGTTCATTGCCGATCTCCCAGTAGCTCACCGCGTAGTTGTTCGCCTTCGCCCACCTTACCCACTCCGCAGCCATCTCCCGCGTGCCCGTGCCCGCATTCACCGTGACGATGGCGGAGCTGCCGCAATCGCGAACGAACTCGTGCATGGCCTTCACGTCCACATTGCCGTGGAAGTCGGAGAGCTTGCCATTCGCTCCGGCACGAAAGCCCGGCTGATACGCGCTGAAGTCGATCTGCCAGCGCCCGTTGACGAACTTCGTCGCATCGAGCGTCTTGCCATCGCGCACTCCATTTCCATTCCAGACGAGTTCATCGCCCCACGAGCCGCCCGGGATTCGAATGAGCCCCGGACGCCAGTTTTTGAGATGGTCGCTGTTTTGGACCTGCTTGAGTTGCTTCGGCGAATACCAGAGGCCCGCGTTCGCACCGAGAATGCGCGAGAGATTCACCCCGCGCACGATTTGATCCGGCAGGATGTCGATGGTGCTCTCCGCGTGAGCAGAGACGGCGAAGAAGCAAAGAAGGAGGTAGCGGAGCATGTGAATCACTCCGCTTTGAATTCTGCAAAACCATGTGGCAGCGGCTTCAGCGCGGCTTTCAGCTTCTCACGCATCTCGGCGAGTTTCGCAGCGTGCGAGGGATCGTTGGCGAGGTTGTGCTGTTCCATCGGATCGTCGGCGAGATGGAACAACTCGTCGGTGGCGCCGAAGCTGGGGAAGAGTTCGAGAGGGACTTGTTCTTTGTCGTCGGTGAACTTGCCGAGCAGGCTGGGTGTCTTGTGCTTCTTCGCGGCTTCGGCTTTGATGTCGTCGGGCAGGCGCGAGGCGATGTATTTCCAGCCGTTGGCGATGATGGCGCGGCCGTAACCCATCTCGATGAGTTGCGGGCGTTCTACGACGGTGCCGCCGTTGATCAGGGTCGCAAAGGACTTGCCATCGACGACCACATCGCTGGGAACATTGCCGCCGATGAGGTCGAGGATCGTGGGCGCGACATCCATCGCGCTGAGCAAAGTCTTGTTCACGCCGGGTTTTACCTTGCCGGGCCAGTGAATCGCCACGGGCACGCGCACGCCTTGGTAACAGGTCCACTTGCCGCGCGTGAGTTGATCGGTGGTGAAGACGATGAGGGTGTTGTCAGCGAGGCCCATGTCTTCGAGCTTCTTCATGAGCACGCCGATGCCGTCATCGAGCCACGTGGCCCATGCGAAATCGGGCTGCACGCCGTTTTGCTTTGCGCGCTTGAGTGCATCCTCGCGAGAGGGCTGCGAGCCGAGATGCCAGTCCACCATGCCCTCGGGTGTGGCGCGCGGATCGTTCTCAAGGAAGCGTTTGCTCCCGCCGTGCGGCACGTTCGGCGCGTAGTAGAGGAAGAAAGGTTTGCCGCTCGTCTTCTGCGCATCCATGAACTTCAACACGCCGGCGGTGAACCAATCCATGTTATGCTCGCAGTTCGATAGCACCTTCGGCAGGCCGAGTTCGAAGGCATTGCCAAGATACACGCTGCTCACGAAATCAAACCCTTGCTCCTCGCGCATGATCTTCACCGCGTTGTCATAGGCGCGACGAATCTTCTTCACGTTCTCCGGCAGCGTCGGGTCCTGCGGGCCGCGCTCGATGCCCCTAAAATCACTGATCGGCGGACGCACGACATACGCATGGCTGATCTTGTCCGCGTTGTGCCACTTGCCCACGATGCCCGTGTAGTAACCCGCCTGCGACATGCCGCGACCGAGGTGCCATTGGTTCGCTTCAATATCGACATTGAACTCAATGCTCGGCGTCTTGGGAGCCGGAAAGAGCTTCGCAATCGAATGCGCGCGGCTCGCATACTGCGCCGTGAGGAAGTTGTATCGCCCCGGTGTGCAAACCGTCGAAGCATTGTGGCACTGCGTAAGCACCAGGCTCTCGCTCACAAGCTTGTCGATGTTCGGCGTGTAAACCTTCTTAGGCTTCGGCGCTTCTTTGCCAGCGAGCGCGAAATCGCTGTAAGCACGCAACGACGTGACCTCTTCCCAATCGAGATCGTCCGTCATAATGAAGATGACGTTGGGCTTGCCGGCGGCGAAGGCCGCAGCGGTGAACAAGCAAAGCAGAGCAATGAACTTCATGTCGATGGCGGATTACTTTTGAAACAGGCGCTCGCAACCCTGCGCATCGCGACGCAGCTTCGTCGCGAGTTCCTTGATGAGCGCAGCATCCTCGGGCGCGCCTGCGAGATTCGTTTTCTCCAGCGGATCGCGCTCGTAGTCGAACAAGTCCTTCGCCACCACCTTGCCGAACTTGTTGAACCACTCTGTGTAGCGATAGCGATCCGTGCGGTAGCTGTAGCCGATGGCTCCCTTGTTCTTGAAAACCGTGAGCGCACCTTCGCGCACCGACTTCGCTTTGCCCGTGAGCAACGGCTCCAACGTGCGGCCCTGGAGATGCTCTGGCACCGCGACACCGGACAAGGTGCAGAGCGTGGGGAAGATGTCCGTGAACTCCACAGGCGTCGCGTTCTCCTTCACCGCGCTGCCTGCGGACGGCACAAAGATCAGCGGAACGCGCGCGGCATTCTCCAGCACGGTGTGCTTGCCCCACAGGCCGTGATCGCCAAGGTGAAAACCGTGATCGCCCCAGAGCACGATGATCGTATTCTCGCGCAGTTTGAGTTCATCAAGCTGAGCCATGAGCTTGCCGATCTGAGCATCAATGAAACTCACGCAGGCATAGTAGCCGTGGATGCACTCGCGCTGCACCGACTCAGGTATCGCGCCTTCCTTCGGCACACCGCCATAGCTGCGGAACTCCGGGCTATCGTGCAACAAGTAGCCACTGTCGTTGGTGATGCCGCCCTGATACGACGCCAGCGCCAGCCGGTCGCGCTGATACAAGTCCCAATACTTCTTCGGCGCGATGAACGGCAGATGCGGCTTTTTGAATCCGACCGCGAGGAAGAACGGCTTCTGATCCGCAGCGAGCTTCTTCATCAACTCGATGCCGCTCTCCGCGATCAAGCCATCCGTCTGTTCGTTGTCTGCGCAATCAGGAGCGCCCGCGACCGGCGCGCCATCGCCGCTCTCGCCACCGGAGAGTTCGCCCGCCGCATGAGGCGACACAAACGGCAGCGACCACGAGGGCTTGTCGCAGTCCTTCTTGTTGTCCACGCAACGCGGATCATAAATCTTCCCGCAGCCCGCCGTGGCGTAACCATTCGCGATGAAGTGCTGCGGCAGCGTGAGCACGCTCGGATCTTTCGCCCGCACGTTCGTCTTCAAATCAAGCACCCCATTCGCCTCCGGCCGCAGCGAGGTCATGAGACTCGCCCGAGTCGGCCCGCACACCGGCCACTGGCAGTAGGCCTTGGTGAACACCGTCCCGCGCGCCGCGAGCTTGTCGATGTTCGGCGTGATTGCCGTCTTGTCGCCGTAGCAGCCGAGCAGCGGCTTCAAGTCATCGACCGCGATGAAGAGAACGTTTGGCTTCGCGGCGAAGAGCGAAGAGCAAAAGGCGAAGAGAAGCAGGAGCGAGCGCATGGTGTTGACGAAGAACTGCCACCGGGAGTGCCTTTTGCCGCACAATAGTGTGCTTGTGTAGTCTAGTCGGCCGGCATGGCCGCATGACGCCTGTTACTGCGTCACCTTGAGCCGCATGAAGCGCTTTGCGGCGCTGGTCATGGGCACGATGTCGCGGACGATCAAACTGGTGCTGGTGTTCGTTTCGATGACGGTGGGGACGGCGGTCCACGTGGTGAGGTCGCTGCTGACTTCGACGGTGAGGGTGATGTCCGTGGCGGCGGGGTTGCGGGTGATGCTGAGGCGGAGGTAGTTGCTGCCGCTGATGTTGACGAGATCGTGCGTGACGCGTGTGCTGAGGGTGTCGGCGGTGCCGGGCGTGAGGCCGAGGGCGTATTCGAGGAGGTTTTTCAGTCCGTCGGCATCGGGGTCGGCGGTGGGGCCCGAGATGTTGGGGTCGGCGAGCTGCGTGCTGTTGAAGTAGGTGGTGCGCCACTGCGTGGTGGGCGTGGGTTGCACATACACGGTGACGAGCGCTTCATCGGTGAGGCCGCCGCTGTCGGTGACGCGGGCGGTGAGTGCGTGACTGGTGGCGGTGAGGTAGTTCAGCGCGGCGGTGGTGCTGAGGGTGCCGTTGGCTGCGATGGTGAAGGGGCCGTCCACGGGCGGGACGAGTGTGTAGGTGAATGTGTCGCCGCTGTCGGGATCGGTGGCGGAGAGGGTGCCGACGGTGGTGGCGCTCAGACCTTCGAGCAGGCTGAAGGAGATGGGATTGATCTCCGGCGGATTATTCGGCGGAACGACGATGATGCGCAGCGTGCCGGTGACGATGTTGTTGGCGGCATCGGTGACGCTGATGTCAAAATCCTGCGTGCCAGCCACAGCGGGCGCGGTGCCGGTGATGAGGCCAGCGCTGCTGAGCGTGAGCCAGGAGGGACCGCTGAGTTTGGTGAAGAGCTTCACATCTCCGGTGTCGGCATCGGTGACGGCGTCGAAGATGCTGGCGGCAAAAGTTTGACCGGTGGTGATGCTGCGTTGGACGGGCGTGGCGGTGAAGACTGGAGCCGTCGTCATGTCCACGGGCACGGCCTGGGCGCGGGTGTTGGCGAGGCGGATCTCGTCGATGAAGCTGGCGGTGTTGTTCCAGCGATACATGCCGAGCTGGGTGAAGGTGAGCGGCGTATTGACGGTGAAGGAGGCGGTGTGTGGAAAGTTCGCGGCGTTGGTGGGATCACGCAGTTTGGCGAGGCTGCCATTGATCTGGGTGTCCTTGGCGGCGTAGAGATTGATCTGCGTGGCGGTGCCGCCGGAGGTGGAGAGCAGGCGCAGGACGAAGAGCCAGTTCCCCTGAGTGCCGGTGGTGGTGCCGAGACTGCCGCTGAGGGTTTGAAAGCCCGAGCCGCCGATGTCGAAGCCGAGGCTGCCATTGATGTTCTTGCCGATGAAGCCGGTGAGCGTGCTGCCATTGTAAAGCGTGACGCGGATGCCATGGCCGGCACCGGTGACGCTGTTGAGGTCCATGCGCGCGGAGAGCCACAGCTCTTCGAAATTGCCATCCGCAGTGCCGATGGTGACGGGCTTGGCGAGCGGGCGGAGCATGTTCGTGCCCTGGCCGCCCATGGTGCTTTTCAGCCCTGCGGAGGACAGCCCGGCGAAGGTGGTGCCTGGCGTGGCAAAGTCCCAGTCCACCGGTCCGCTCCATGCCGCAGACCAGCCGATGCCACCGGTGGTGCCATTCACATCCGTGGCATCGGTGCCGATGAAGGGCTCGTAGGCGTAGTTCAGGCCATCGGTGACGGTGATAGTCACGGTGCCGGTGCTGCTGCGGGCGGTGCTGTCGGTGACGCGGACGCTGAACACATTCGTGCCCGTGTGCTCGGTGAGCGGTGTGCCGCTGAGCGTGCCATCGGCGGCGATGGTGAGCCACGCGGGGCCGCTGAGTTTTTCAAAGGTGAGCGTCTCGCCGAGATCAGGATCGAGCACATACGGCACGAGGCTGGCGGTGACTGCGCGATTTCCCACAGCGGTCAGCGCGACGGGATCTGGTGAGAGCACAGGCGTGTTCGCGATGTCCGCCACGGTGATCTGGAGCTGCATCGTGGCCGTGGCACCTGAGCGGTCCATAACCTGCGCGGTGAAGGTATTCACGCCGATGTGTGCGGCTCCAGGCTTGCCGAACAGCTCGCCCGTTGGCTCCACGCCGAGCCATGGTGGCCCGGCGATAATGCTCCAGATCAGCAGGTCGCCAAAGCCGAGCTGTGCTCCCACATCTGCATCCGTGGCCTGCGTGGCGAGGTTGCCAGAGACTTCGCTGCCTTCATTGATGCCGCTGAGCGTGATGGTGCTGGTGGCGATGACTGGTGCGGAGTTCGTAATCACGGGCAGCGTGAACTGCGCTTCGTCCCAATGCCCGCCGGGCGCGGTGGCCCGCACGGTAAAAGTATTGCCACCTGCATCACCTGCGGCGGGCGTGCCGGAGAGCGTGCCATCCGCGGCGATGCTGAGCCACGCGGGGCCGCTGATCTTTTGATAAACCAACGCGCTGTGCAGATGCAGCGTCTCGACTTTGGTGCGCAGATGATCGCGCACCGGCTCGCCCGTGCGCACCTCGCGGAAGGTGAGCGTGCCGTCCCAGAGCTTCGGCGTGGCGCACTCGATGGGTGTGAGGGCGCTGGCGGGAATGGTCTGCGTGGTGATGCCCGGGCCGCTCCAGCGCATGGAGACCGTGCCATCGGTGTAGTCAGAGCCATTCATGAGCAGGCCCTCGATGTAGTAGCGCTGACCGGCGGTGAGATTGACGCTGGTGCTGGTCGTTTTCGTGGCGACGACGGCGAGATTTGCCTCCGTGTCATCCGTGCTCAGCCGCAGTTGCACCGCTCCCAGACTGGAAGAGAGAGAGAACGTGTAGCTGCCTGTGGTCGGCGGCGTGAGCCACGCACGCTGGCGCATGCCGGTGGACAAAGGCACCAGCGATTCGCTGAACGATGACAGCAAGCGCATCTGCGAGGGCGAGTTCGGATACCGCGGATCGGCGATGAACTCTGCGAGGGTGCCGCCCGCCACATTGAACCAGGTGTCCTCCGTGACGCCGCCGGTGGCCGCCACGGCGATGATCTCGACATTGATCGAGGCCGTGAGCGCGGGCGATCCATTATCCGCCACCTGGATCGTGAGCGGATACGTCTGCCCTGCGGTGAGGGGCTGTGTCTTCACGAGCCAGTCACCGCTGAAGCCGAACTGCCCGCCCGCATTCCCCGCCGTGATGCTGAAGGTGCGTCCGCTGCTGTCCGGGTCCACCACCGGCAGACGAATGAGCCGCACATCATCCACCGTGGCCACCGTCATTTTTTGCGCCACCACCTGCTGAAAGGCCGGCGCGTTCGGCGCGGCGGCGGCCTTTCGCACATACACGCCCACCGTGAACTCGCCGCTAAGGCTCGCATTCACATCCGTGGCACGCACGATGAGTGTATTCTGGCCTTCGTTGCTCACGGATGGTGTTCCCGAAAGCGCACCCGCGCTGCTCACCGCGATCCACGACGGGCCGGACACTTTTTGAAACGTGAACGGCACCGTGCTGAACGGATCGCGGATCTGCGCACTCACCGAGGCCGTGTCGGAATAGCTCGCGCCCACCGTGGCATGAGCGGCTTGATTCACCGTCTCACGCGACTGGAGTTGATACGCCAGATTCAGCGTCGGCAGCTCCGGCGCAGTGGTCGGCACATTGGTAAAGGTGGTGTCGTTTTGCGCGATCGGGATCAGTCCGCCGATGATCATCTCCATCATGTCCTGGCGCAGGCGCACCTTTCCATACGGCAGCACCGCATCCGCCGTGGGCAGCGTGACCGGGCTGGGACCACGCAGATGACCACGCAACGAGGTGGACGGCCACCAGCTCTTCGCCGCGCCGCTCGTCAGATTGCCAAAAGACCACATGTTTCCCCAGGCGCACGAGCGCCAGTTCACCTGCGAATTGCCGACCGTGGGATTCTCCAAAAAGCCCGCGTCACCCGCCATCGTCACCGTCGGTTGCCTCATGCGGCCACCGAAGTGCCAGCGCTGCCCCGCCTCGCCCACGAGGAAGGTCGTCAGTGTGCCCGTGCCGCCATCCGTCACCGCGATGTTCAGCACCTTGCGCCGCACTCGCGGGTCGAGATAAAAATCATTCAGCGTGATCGTCGAACCCGTCCCTTCATGCGTATAGACACGCGATCCACCCGCCGCCAACAGCACGGCGGGCAACTGACCGCCAGACACCCACAGCGACTGAAAGCAGGTGTCATTGTTGCCCATGTAACCCGTCGGCGTCAGCACCACCGTGTGCGTGTTCCCCACATCGGGCGTCGGCTCCGGGCGCGGCACCATCTCGCCATAAAAAGCACGCCGCGTGCTGCCCGACGGCGTGAAATAAGGATCACAAGCGCTCGCCCGCACTCCCCACGGCGTGCTCGCCGTCACCACGCCAGGCCCCGTGATGCGCAGCCCGTAAATCAACCCAGGCTTCGGCCCCGGAAACTGCGGCACCCGCACCTGCAGGAAGCGCAATCCCGCCGCCGGAATCCAAACACTGCCCACCGGCTGCCACTGTGCCACTGTATTTGAAGTCGCATGAGTCGCCGCCAGCGTCGCCGTCGCCTTCGATCCCGGCACATTGTGCTGCGGCACAAAATCCGCCACCTCTACCGTCCCGCCCGCATTCGCCGCGCTCGCCGACGCATTCACTGACACCGCATACATCCCCGGCTGGCTCACATTAAGATACCATATCCAGCGGCTTCTCGACTCCAGCAGCTCCACGGTGCCAGCAGAGCTATTGTAGGTCTTCGCCCCGACACCGTCGTTGTAACCCGCCGCAAGGGGGAAATCTACAGCCACCGCAGGTGCAGCCAGGAAAACCAAGACAAGGAGCAGAACGCGAAGCATGAGAATCATGCTACGACACTGCCAGGGCGCGAATCGTTTGCCGAATAAAATGTGGTAAAGTCCTCTGGACTGCAATGATGAGTCCAGAGGACTCAACCACACTACTTCACCGCGATGCCATACATCGCGCGATGATGACTCTGCGCGGGATCAGCATAGGCCGCGCCCAGTTTCACCGGCCCTGCCTGCGGCACGCTGCGTTTCCATACGCGATAGCTGACGTAGATCGTGCCCGTGTCATCGGTGGTCATGCCCGCGACCTCGGGAAGATTCGCCCACGGGCCGCTGCGAAGTTGGAAACCCGCATCGACATACTCGCGCTTCACCCACTCCGGCGTCTCCGCACGCGTGTCGATCATCACATACACCGTGCAGGGTCGCGATACCTTCAGCGTCAACTCAAGCGCAGGATCCACACGATCCGCCGAGAACGTTCCCACCATGTCCGCGCCTTCGAGTTCAGCGGGGAATGCGCTGCCCGGCATCGCCCGCCAGCGTGGCTTACCCAGCGTGGAGTAGGGCCGCGTGCCTTCGCCCATCTGGCGCGTTTGCAGCGTGTAAAACGCGTAGCGACCACCGACATCGACGTTGTCCTTCACGTCCGTCACCAGCGCATCCGATGGTGGCGTCGTGAGCATGGCAAAGGCTTCGCCGCGCGTGTTGATGCACACGAGACGACGCGCGGTGGCGCTCGGATGCACGCGCACCGCCTCACCCGCTGTGAGCGAGGCGAGTTGCTTTGGCTGCGCCTTGCCAAACACCTCCACTTTGCCTTGAAACACCGCCACATCCGTCTCGCCTGTGCTGCCGAGCGAAACGCCAAAGCGCGTGCCGAGGTCCACCACGCGTGCGCTAGAGGTCTCAATCACGAATCCCTTGCCCAAATCACCCACATCCGCCGTCACACTGCCCGCGAGCAGCGTGGCGTGCATCGCATCCGCGAGCCGCAGATGCACTGGCGCATTCAAATCGAGCGTGACACCGGAATCGAGCTGGAGCTGCACGCTGCCGGATTCGAGCCGCACCTCGCGCAGACGCTGGGTGCTATCTTTGGGCCAAATCGAGGCCGCGTCGTCCGAAACGGCCATCACGCGCACTTCCACGCTGCGCGGCATCCACAGCGCCAAAGCGCCCGCGAGCAACAAAACGGCCGCAGCGGCCCACCGGACCGTTTGAGCGCGCCAGATGGTGGTTTTGGCCTTCGGTGCGGCCAGCGGTTGCTGGGCTGACGGACGCACCATCGTCTTCAAAGCCGCATCGACATGCGCGTAGCGCAAAAAGGCCTCCCGCAGGTCCGAATCGGCCTTCAAGCGCCCTTCGAGTGCCTGCACCTCGTCGGCGGAGGCACGTCCGCCGAGGTAGCTGTCGATCAAGGCGAAGTCAGCTTCCGTGCTCATGCCACGCCCTCCTTGCCGAGTTCGCGCTTCGCGCAGTCCGTGAGCATCATGCGGATGCGATGCAGCGATTTGTAAACCGCCATCGCCGTGCGCCCGAGCCGCAGTGCGAGCTCATCCATCCGCGAGCCCGGCGCATACGCCGCCTCCACAAGCGAGCGCTGGTCTGCCGGCAGCTTTTGCAGGCAGGTGTCGAGCGCCTTGCGCTCCTCTGCGAAACGATCCGCCATCTCCTCGGCTTCATCCGCCAGTGTCATGAGCAGGTCATCACCAAACACATGCCGGTCGCGGCCCTTCTTGCGCAGAAACTCCAACGCCTCCAGCCGTGACACACCAAAGGACCAACGACGAAAATCCTCCGGCGCGGAGAGCGTGTGAAAGCGCTTCCAAAGCGCCATCGCCACCTCCTGCATCACATCATCCGCATCATTTAACGTCGGCACCAGCGACCGCACAAAGCCGCGCAACGACGGCTCGTTCTCCACGTAAAGGCGGAGAAAGGTTGCGTGCTGCTGGAAGTCGGGTTCGGCCATGCGAGGAGAATACTGCCGCCGCGCGGCGGATTTGCCGAGCTATTTCGAGCGAGCTGGCACCTCACTACTTCGATGACATCTCAGCCTCTCGCAGCCGCCAATACGCCACCAGCCATGAAGTGATGCTCACTTCAGAGACGGTCACACTCAAATCCCGCACGTGGCGCATCTGTGCGGGATCGCGATGCGCGCCGAGAATCATTTTCGCGAGCGCAGGCGCGTTGAGCTTGGGATTCAGGGCATCAACGAACGTCGCGATCGCTGCGAGGCGCGGTGCTTGGGAATCGGGATCGTGATCTTTGTTGGCGATGAAGCCGACGCCTTTGTCATCCACGCACTTCGCACCGATCTGCCAGAGCTTCTCGATCGTTTGCGGCAGGCGTTTGTCTGTTGCGCCAGCTTGCATCGCGAGATGGAAGCCCTCGGCGATCAATGAGATACCGTTGAAGCCGGATTCGAGGCCGTCGTTGGCGAGCGCGGTGTTGATCGGCTCGTCCAAATTGGCGAGTTCGGCGAGGTAGCGATCTCTGCCCGATGCTTTCGCTGCGAGCACGACGAGCGGAACATACAAGCCGAGCGCGTGATGATGTGTGGCTGCCGTGACGATGGTGCGATGCCGGTAAGCATGACGCCACTTCCTCGCGATGAAGAAGTCGGCGGCGTCGATGAAGAACTGATCGATCACCGCCTGTTCCTTCGCATCCGCCAGCGGACGCCAGGCATGAAGGGCGACCACCGTCTTTGTGTATTGATCGACACTCATCTCGTGTGAGTCGCGCGCATGGCTCACGCCGCCGAAGGGCTTCGGCAGCCAGCCGGGCATGTAGTGCCGACCTTCGTCGATGACCGCGAGCAGGCCGCGAATGCAGCGATGGGCCAGATCACGCGCGGCGGCGTCCTTGGTCACGCGATGCTTCACGATCTGACTCAGCGCAAACTCGCTCGTCGCCATCAGTGCGTTCTCGTAATTCACGCAGCCCGCGATGTCCGGCGAGTTTTGGAACATGTCCATCATGCGCCGTTGATCGAGCTTTGACACGTTCTCCTTCGTCCACGGCTTCAATGTCTCCGCGCAAAGCATGGAGCGACATAGTCCGTCCTCATCCAGCATCCGCTGCATCACGAAGTCGTGCATCGTCTTCTCGATGAACGCCAGCTCATCCAAGCCGGCAGCACGCAGCCGTGAAGCAATGCACAGGCTGAGGAGCGATCGAAGAAGAGAACGACGGGAACTCATGGCAGGCAATACGATGCTCATCGCTTTCCCTTCCATTCTGGCAAACGACGAGCCAAAGGTCATCATCCCTTACCTCGATGCGAACCGTCGCCTTCTTCATGCGTTCTCCAAATGCTCCGAAGGCAAACTCACCTTTCTCCAATCCCATGCACCGACTCGCCCGCCGTCGCTTCCTCCAGTCCACCGCCGCGCTTGCCGCCGCTCCGTTCCTCCCTGCCGCGCCATCGAAGGAGTCGTTCTCCTTCGTTCTGCTTGGCGACCTGCATTACGACAAGCTCGACCACCATCACATGCCGTGGCTGGAGAAGAACAAGGCGGGCGACCTCAGCCAGATCAAAAACTACTCGCGCATTACTGCGGACATCACGCCGCGCTTGTTCGATGCGGTGAAGCAATCCATCGCCGCCACGCATGCGAGCTTCGTGCTGCAAGTGGGCGATCTCGTCGAGGGCCTGTGTGGCACCGAAGAACACGCCACACGCCAGGACAGCGAGGCGCTGGCGTTTGTCGAGTCAGGGAAGCTCGGCGTGCCTTTTTATTTCACAAAGGGCAACCACGATGTCACCGGCGACGGCGCGACGGATGCCTTCAAGACCGTGTTCCATCCCTTCCTCGCCAAGCAGACGAAGCAAAAGATCGACCGCGCGTGCTACACCATCGAGCACGGTGATGCGCTGTTCTGCTTCTTTGACGCTTACGACAAGGAAAGCCTTGCGTGGCTCGAAGCCGCACTCGGCAAACGCACCGCTCGGCATTGTTTCGTCGTTATCCATCCGCCCGTGGTTCCCTATGGTGCTCGCGCCACTTGGAATCTCTACTCGTCAGATCGTGACAAAACTCAGCGCGAGAAGCTGCTGACGCTGCTGGGCAAACAAAACGCCATCGTGCTTGGAGGCCACATCCATCGCTACAATACGCTCGTGCGCGAGACACCCGGCGGCGGACGCTTCACGCAGCTCGCCATCAGCAGCATCGTCAACAGCGCCGACGTGAAGCCGGACACCGAGCTGCACGGCATCGCGCAATACAACGGCGATCAGATCAACGTCGAGCCGAAGCACTCGCCCGAGACAGCATCGGAGCGTCGTGCTGTTTACGCGGTCGAAGCCCCCTTTGTGAAAGCCTTCGAATACGCCGACCTCCCTGGCCACGCAGTGGTCACCGTGGGTGGCACGTCTGTGACGGTGACCATGCATCGCGGCATCACGCGCGAAATTTGGAAGCAAGTGGACCTAACGAAGCTGGTCGGCTGAGATCATTGTCTCATCGTCACGGTGCGCTCCACTCACCCTTCCAAATCGGGCCGTGATCGAGGCCGAGTTTGTCTCGATACAGGCTGAAGGTCGATCCCATGTCCTTCATGAACTGGGCAAACGCCGCGTCATCACGATGGAAGATCGACGTTGGATTCTCGGCGATGAGTTTTGCCTGTCGCAACGCATGATTAAGCTGGATCAAATTGTCGCCGAACATCTGCAAGCGTGCACGCTGCGTGTCGGTAGCACATTCGGTGAGTGCGGCGCGGTAGTGCTGCTCCATCGTGGCAAAGAGTGGCGCGTAGATGATTTTCATGACTTCTTCGTTCACCTCGTAGTTGGCTCCTTTGTAGATGGGTGATTGAGCTTCTTTGTGCGCGGCCATCTTGGCGTCGAGTTCATCGTAAAGCGCGCGCATGTTCCGCCAACCGGGACCGTAGGCGCGTTCGAGCCACTCGTTGAGCGCGGCGCTAACATCGAGCTGCGGATTCCACATCTGCTTGGCAAGCAGGTAGTTGATCGGCGCATTGATGCCCCATGCGCTAGTGCCGACCATGCGTGCGCCCCAGGCTTTGTTTTGCGCGGCGGCGGGGAGTTCGCGCTTCAGGATGTCGAGACTCACGGGCAACGGAGCACCGTGGAAGCTGCGCATCCAGGTAGAGTAATTGTGGTAGAAAAGATGCGGCGTGATCTCGCTCCAGCGCTTCATGACGCTCTCGAACTCGGCGCGATACAGCGGCTTGAGCAAACCGTAGCCGTAGTAGTTCAGCGGTGCCCAGCACAGGCTCAAGTTGTCCGGCAGCTTCGGCGCGTTCGAGGGCGGATACTGGTAGTTGTAATACACGAAGCCGCCGAGCCGTCGTCCAGGTCGCTCGCGGGCGATGATCTCGCCTACGCGCTGGTAAAACGTCAGCATCGCGCGCGCGTGGCTCGGCTTGCCGTGCGGATCGGTGTCGAGCAGCGGTTTGCAGCGCTCACAGGTGCAGAAACCGCCGCCGTCGGTCGGCGAGATGCTCGACATCTCGCGCTTCGGGTTGCGGTCCATCGTTTCGATCACTCGTTTGGCGAACAGTTCGACCAAACCGGGCGCGGTCGTGCAGAAGAACTTCACGCGACCATTTCGCACAGCCTCCCCGTTGTTCGAATTCCACTCAGGATGCGCCTCCATGTCCGCAGGCTTGATGTAGTCATCCCACGAGTGTCCGTAGCCGGTGACGAAGGGATGCAGGCTGTTCGTGAGGCGTTGATGCTTCATCCAGTCGAGCACCGGAACGTAACGCGAGGCGATCTCGCGATCACTTTCGCCGAGATAGGCCACCGAACGCACCGCAAAACCCGGCTGGCCGCGAATCGGTTCTTTCAGTTCAAAACTCAGCGCCTTCTGCTTTGGCACATCCTCGCCAAGCGGTCCCGGAAACAGCCAACGCACGCCCAGAAACCGCTCCGCGAATTCGCACACGCCCCAGAGTGTCCCATGACTTGGCAACGCCCAAGTGCCCTGCGGCGTGCTTTCATTGCCTGCGATGATGATGTCACCCTTTTCACCCCGAATGACAAAACCATCGTGCGGCAGCGAATCGTCCGACACGAGACGGAAGGTGGGCTTCGACGTGGCTTCACTCACGACAGGCAAGTCTTCGCCTGTCGCTGCGAACACGAGTCGGTGCAGTTCAGCGGTAGCCCACTTCGTCGACTCCGAGGCATCAGCTTGATGGAAGATGGTGGTCGGAGAAATCTCATCTGCCTCCGCTGCAAGCGTCAGACCAGTGGCGAACAAAAGTGGTAGGCAATGCTTCATGGCTTGGATGGATTCTTTTCAAACCGACCCTCCGGCCAGCCGTTGGCATAACTCACGATCCACACGCCATTCGCGGTCGGGTAGCGGATGTCTTCTTTGCGCTCAAAGTCAGTCAAACCAGCCCGTCGCGTGGTTTTGAGCACCTCGTCCGCGACGTGGCGAACGATGGCGGTGCGGTTGCCGAGCGCGTGGCCGGTGGTGGTGAAGATTTTGCCGTCCACCAGCTCCTTCGTGACACGCACGTAGGTGAAGTCGAGTCCGCTCGCGGTCATGTTCGCGGCGTATTTGTCCACGAGGCCGTCGGTTTGATCATCGATGCCATGCACGGTGAAGATCTTCGCCGTGCAGCCGAGCTGCTTCATCCGCGCGAGATGCGCCGGATGGCCGAGGTCGTGCAGTTCCTGGCGATCGGGCGAAAGATAAAACGGATGCTGCGGATCGCGCACGTAGCGGGCGTTTAGCGCGCTGCCGCCTGGTAGATTGAAGGCGATGTCATCGGTGAGCTTCTTCATGCCGCACATGTCGATCACCGCAGCGAAGGTGCGCGGCGCGAGCTTGTTCGCCATCAGACTGACATTGCCGCCGCCGCTGCCGCCCGTGGTGAAAAGCCGCGCGCTGTCGAACGCGACGCCGCGCCTCCGCAGGTCGCTCATCACGAAATGCAGCGCGCGCAACGCATCGAGCGCCTGCAGCCAGCCGAAGTCGTAGGGCTCCGGGTCCTTGATCGACGCCTGTGGCCCGCTTTGCAGATAATCCACGCCGACCGCGATCACATTGAACTCATTCGCCAGGATGCCCGGATCGGCCGAGCCACCAGAGGCCACGCCGCCCCAGTTGTGCAGCGACAGCATGATGCCCGTGCCCGCCTTCACGCCCTCGATCTTCGATCCCGCGCCCGGATACCGCACATGCACCGCGATCTCGCGCGACCCCGGTTTCAGCGGCCACTCCTGCGCGGGGATCGACACCGCGCCCATCGTCGCGGGCAGCACGGGCTCAGCGTTCGCCACCGTGATGGAGACCAGGATGATGAGCAGTAAATGTTTCATGAGCGTGATGTGAGACATGGAAAACGAGTGTGCGCCGAAGCCTCGACGAGGAAGAGACAGAAAACGCATCGCGAATACGCTCGCGGGCGTGACTCTTCTCACAAGCGGCGAAGGAACCTTCGCTGCGAGCGTTGAAAGCAGTGCATGCTCCGTTTCCTCATCGTCACCCTCTCACTCTCCACCGTCGCGTTCGGCGTGGACGCGGTCGTCACGCGTGGCACGGCGCGGATTGATGGCGTGATGGACGAGGCGTTTTGGGCGGGGGCGGCAGTGCAGGGGGAATTTGCGGTGTTCAGAACAGAGCGGCGGGTGGCGGACACGTCGTTTCGCATCGCGCATGATGACGCGTGGTTTTATGTAGGGATCGAGTGCCGGCATGAGACGCTGCGCATGATCCAGCCGCGTGTGAAAGGGCATGACAAGGGCGTGGCGAAGGATGAGTCGGTGGAGGTCTTCGTCGCGCCGCGGGTGATGGAGCCGGCGTATTACTACCGCTATGCCTTGAGCTTCGGCGGTGCGCGCGATGAGAGCATCGTCACGGGGCGCAATGTGAAGGACTACTGGAATGTGCCGTGGCGCTCTGCGGTGCGACGGAGCGAAACGGGTTGGACGGCAGAGATCGCGGTGCCGATGGCGTTGCTGAAATCGGGCGGGGGCTTTGAGGACCTGCGCATCAATGTCGCGCGCAACCGACGCGTGCCGGTGATCGATTCGCAGAACGTGGTGGTCGAGGAGTCGCGCGAGAGCAGCTCGTGGTCGCCGGTGAACGAATCGTTTCATGAGCAGGCGGCGTTTCGTGCGGTGACGGGCATTCCGGCGGAATTGCAGGTGCGCGCGGTGCCGTTGGTGGGCATCGACGAGACGAAAGCGGAGGCCGATGGCGTGCGGGTGACCTTGCGCAATCACGGTGCGAAGACCGCGAGCGTGCGGCTGATGATGAATGAGCAAAAAGGTGAGCCGGTGAACATCGACGCAGGCCAGACGCTCGAAGTGAAACTGCCGATGACGGATGCGGTGGCAAACGTGAGCGCTATCGCCATCAGCGTGCTGGAGGCAGGCAGCGATGAAGTGCTCGCGACGCAAGTCATGGATGAGCTTTCTGCGTGGCGACCACTCACGGCGTATCTCGACCGGAACTACTACACGGACGAAACGCACGCGGTCGTCCACTACGGGGTGACGCAGCCTGCGGGGCTGCGTTTGACCGCATCGGCGGCGGATGGCGAACTGCTCGCGCAGGCTGAGTCGATCAAGGCGCGCGGCACGTTGCGAGTGCTGTTGCGCGACGTCATCGTGCTGCGGCTGCATCGCGGTGAGCGCGTGGTGTTTGAGCAAAAGCTGCCGGCGCGACGACTGCCGATACAGCCGGGCGCGGAGTGGAAGGTCGATCAATCACGACGCATCGTGCTCAACAATGGGCGGCCCTTTGTGCCCTTCGGCATGGTGATGGCCGGTGTGCGCGAGGATGATGAGGCGGCCTTCGCAAAGCTCGCGGCGCATCGTTTCAATACCTTCCTCGTCTGGCATCCGACCACGCCCGAGGGCATGGCGAACTACCAGCGCATGGCGGCGAAGCACGGACTCGCTCTGATCTCGTGTCCCGACGAATGCGCCACCGCGATCACGTGGGAAGCGCACGCGCGCTACACCGGTGATTTGCTTCAGCAGGTGCGTCGTCTCACGGACACGAGCAGCCTCACGCAGCTCAAGAACGTGATGAACCTGCCCGTCTCCATCCCGGCGCGCGATGCGATCTACGGCGAGTTTTTCCAAAAGAATCTCGACCGCATGATCGCAGGCGTCGAAGCCGTGAAGCGCGCGCCGAACGTCGCCGCGCACTTCATCATGGACGAGCCGATGGCGATGGAACTCTTCAGCCAGGTGAAGTTTGGTCAGGAATACTTCGCGCGGGTGCGTCGCTCGGACGGGCATCATCCGGTGATCGTGAACTACTCCAGCCACATCCCGGAGGGCGACGACTACACCAAGTGGTGCGACATCCTCGCCACCGATCCGTATTGGTATCCGCCTGCGGGCGACGACACGCGCAGCACGCCGAATCACGTCGCGAAGATCGCGTGGATGACGAATCAACGCGCCGAGGCCGGCAGGCAGGCCGTGTGGCAGATCCTCGCCTGCCCGCGCTGGAGCCGCTGCTTCAAGCGTCCGCTCACGAGCGATGAAATCCGCTGCCAGACCTGGCTGGCGCTGATTTATCGCGCCACGGGCATCCTCACCTTCGCCTACAACAACATGCGCGATACCGACTGGCAGACCTGCGCGCGACTTGGCGATGAAATCAAAACGCTCACGCCCTTCATCGCGGGTCCGATCGAGGAACCACGGGTGCGCTACGAGTGCGCGCTGATCGAATCGGCCACGCAGGAGCCTGTGTTCACCGAATCGCCCTTCGATCCGAAGACCGAGCGCTATCCCGATGTGCATGTCGCGCTGCTGACGAACGAAGCTGGCCATCGCGTGCTCCTCGCAGCGAACAGCCGACCGCATCCCGTGCGGTGTCAGATCCGCTTTGATCAATTGGAGGCCGCGAAGACTGTGTTTGGCGCCGAGGCGTTGAACATTCGCGAACAGAGCATCGACGACACGCTCGAACCTTTCGCCACACGCGCCTGGTTTGTGAAATGCGCGGCCACGCCATCGCTTACGGTGCATCAAATCGTGCTCAAGCCCGATCTCGCCCGCCGCGAGCCCTTTCTGCCAGGCGCGTATCGCAGCGGACACAAGAACGTGCTGCCGAACGCGAGCTTCGAAGACACCACGGCGGAAGGCATCGCCGATTACTGCCTGCTTTCGTCCGGTGCGACGATGCAGGACAAAAACGCACGTTTCGGCAAGCGCTGCGTGCAGCTTACAAAGACCACCGCAAGCGGATACGAGAACCTGATGCTGCGCTGCGATCCGCCGCTCGACCAGCCGCAGACCTTCACGTTCTCCGTCTATCTCAAAGCCGACGCCGATGGCCGCGATGCCTGGCTGCGCGGCATGAAGATGAACCCCGAGAAAGAGCACGGCGAAGCGGTGAGCCTGAAACTCACCACCGAATGGCAGCGCTACAGCATCACCGGCAAGATCCCCGCCAAAGTCAGCGAAGCCCTCTACGAGATCCGCCTCCGCGAACCCGGCACCATTTGGATCGACGGTGCGCAACTCGAACGCGGCGAGGTGATGACGGAGTTCGAGGAGTGAGGTTCGCAAAACGATCGTCCGTAGAACGACCCGTAGAACGACCGTCCCGGTCGTAAACTGGTAATCGGATCGTCTCGATCCGAAACTCGGCGAGTGAGACACTCGCCATACAGGCTAACGACCGAGACGGTCGTTCTACGTGCCCCTCTACGGCTCACCCGGCACAACGATGAAATCCATCGTGATGCCTTGCCCATCGTGTCCCGTTCCCGCCACAACCGCCTTGGATGCCGCAGGCGGCAGACGCGGGCTGAAGTAGTCGGGGCGCACGACGTTGTGCTGCTTGTTCAACTCGTCGTCGTTCACGTAGTAGGTCGCTTTCACGAGATGCATCCAGTCGCTGCCGCCGAGGTCGAGGCATTGCTTGAGGTTGGTGAAGAGCGAGCGCAATTGCGCCTCGGGCGCGGCCTTCGGATCGGTGGGGTAGAGGCCGCTGGTGTAGATCGTTGTCGGATGACGCGCGATGGTGAGCCGCGAATACACCGCTGGCGTGGTCATGCCCGGCGGCGTGCGCACTTCGACGGTCGGGCCGTCGCTCATCGACGGCGCGGCGACGATCATCTCGATCTCAATCGGCAGCGTGCTCGTCCAATCAACGAATACACACGGCGGAGCTTTTGTGTCCTTGAAGAACGCCGCGATCTCCTTCTCGGCCTCGGAGCACTTGGTCATCGGCGTGAGGAAGGACTTCACTTGAACGACATCTTTCTTCGCGAGGCCGAGAAACTCCAACGTGTGGCCCAAACTCGCCATCGTCTGCTTCGTCGCATCCGCGAGCGTGCCATCGCCTTTTTCCGCCTGACCGGAGATGTAAACGCGCCTGCCGACTGGCATCACCGAGCACGCCTTGCCCACACGGCCGCCGATGCTGTCAGCAGCGACGATCTTCGACGCCTCGCCATCAGCCACGCCTACCGCATCCATCGCCACCAGCGACTTCGCATCCGGCAATGCGGTCGTGACAAAACTCACCGCCGGCTTGTGCTCGCTTTTAAATCGAGCCGCCAGCGCCGCCTCGACCTCAGCCGTGGCGCTGTTTTGCGTGACATACACATTCAGCTTCGCCGACTTCGCCAGCGAGCTGCCGCCGCATTGCAGCGCTGTGTCCACGCGCGCGAACGCCGAGTCGATCTGCGCCTGCAAATCGGCACCCTCGCCCATGACCTGCGCCGTATGCGCGAGCGGAGCACCGCTGACGGAGACGAGCCGTGAGGCACCGCCCTTGGGTTCGAGGCACTTGATGTCGGCGGCGAGAGAAATCGAGGTCATGCAGATGAGGATGAGTGTGGTTTTCATCGTGGGCATTCGATACGGGCTCATTTCCACATCTCATGCACCTTGCCGATGATGCGTTCTTCAAGCGTGTCGGCGAACTTCTCGGGGTGGAGCGGATTCGACCAGTAAATGATGGAGCGATAAGCCTCATAGCCGCCTTCGTGCAGCACGCGCTTGCTCGGGATGTAGGCGAGCACGTCGTTGCAGTAGCCTGCGACCCACAGCCTGCCGGGGCCGGTGAACTCGCGCTTCAGACGCAGCGAGTAGTCCACGCAGGTCTCGCCGCTGAGGCCGACGAAGGTGAGATCATCGCCGAGTCGCACGAGCTGAACCGGGTAGTCGTAGTGATCGCGCAACTCGCCCTTCTTGAGCGCAAACAGGCGTCGCTCGTCCCACTTGCGATCGTAGTCCTTGCTCGTTTCCAAGCGCTTCTCCAGATCGGCAGCGGTCGGGATGGATTCGTAATCGAGGCGCGTCGTCTGCCAGTCGAGACTCAGCGGGCCGTGGATGGGTTTGGGCTTCGCGTCGATGGCCGCTTCCACGGCGGTGGCGAGGCTTTGACCGTGTCTCATGCTGAAAATCGGGCTGAAACGCGGATACGCATTCTGATCACCGCCGCAGCCCATCATGAAAAGCGCGACGGTGCCCGGATGCGCCTCCTCGATCATCGCCTGCGCGTGGCCTGCATAGTCGCCGTGCCACTGCTTGATGCTCATCGACGTGTTGTGGCACGCGTAGCCGAACAAGATGGCCGCGAGCTTGTTATCCGCTGTCGTCACCGTGAGCGCCGGCACATCGTGATCGACCACGCCCTCGGGATTCGGGCTGTTCAAATACGGGTCACCCGTGGGCTTGTCGCTCTTCAGCCGACGGTTCATCGCGAAGCCGCATCGCGCATGACCATAGCTGATCGTCGCCGGCGCGAGTGACTTCAAAGCCTCGCCGATGATGTTAACGATCTTCTCGGTGAGAAACGCGTTGTAGCGCAGGCATCGCTCTTTCCGCAGCGGATCCGTGAGCCCCGTGAACTCCAGTTCCGTGTATTTCAGCTCTGGCCCGCAATGCGTGTGCGAGCAGTTCATGAGCAGCGACTTCTCCGGTAGGCCAAACTTCGCCTTCACTTCCTTCGCCACCGCCTCCCGCAACTGATGCGGCACCTCCACAAGATCGAGCGTCACCATCACGAAGCGCGTTCCCGCTTTGTCCTCAATGGCGAGCGTCTTCGCGAACAACTCCATCGCCGCGCCTTCCGCCGGCACTTCCCGATTCGCGAAGCCCGAGAGATACATCGTCTCCTGGGGCGTAATCACCGCCTTGGCAGCAGCGGCTTTCCATTCGGTGGTTTGAGCGTTGGCCGCCAGAGCAACAAGGATGAGGGTGAAGGTGAGGTGGAGAAGTTTCATCGCGACTGGCATACGGAGACAAATCGCCAAATCAGACGGTGAAGACCATCTTCGTCACTGATTGGCGTGATCGCCATACAACCTGCGGACTGATGAGATCACCGCGCGCGCCACTCGCCCTTCCACAGCGGGCCGTGGTCGATGCCGCGGGAGTCGCGGTAGAGGCTCAGGGTGGACTCCATTTGCTTCAGGAAGGCGGCGAACGCTGCGTCATCGCGGTGGAAGAGCGACTCCGCATCGTCGGCGATGAGTTCGGCTTTGCGCAGCGCGAAGTGGAGCTGCGTGAGGTTGTCGCCGAACAAGGCGAGACGCGCTTTTTGCGTGTCGGTGGCGCATTCAGCCAGCGTGGCTCGGTAGTGCTGCTCCATCGTGGCAAAGAGCGGCGCGTGCACGGCTTTCATCACGTCCTCGTTCAGCTCCCACTGGCTGCCGGCGTAAACAGGCGGTTGCGACCTCTTATGCGCGAGCATTCGCGCGTCGAGCGCGTCGTAGAGCGCGCGCATGTGCCGCCAGCCGGGGCCGTAGGCGCGTGCGAGCCATTCATCGAGCGCGGCGCTGACATCGAGCTGCGGATTCCACATCTGCCGCGCGAGCAGGTAATTGACGGGCGCGTTCACGCCCCACGCGTTGTGACCGACCATGCGCGCGCCCCAGGCCTTGTTTTGCGCAGCGGTGGGCAGTTCAAGCTTCAAAATGTCGAGACTCAACGGCAGCGGCGCGCCGTGGTAGCTGCGCATCCAGGTGGAGTAGTTGTGATACGTGAGGCGAGTCGTGCTGCTCTGCCAGCGCTTCATCACCGCGTCGAACTCATCGCGGAAGGCCGGCTTGAGCAAGCCGTAGCCGTAGTAGTTCAGCGGTGCCCAGCAGAGGCTCACGTTGTCCGGCAGCTTCGGCATGTTCGCGGGCGGATACTGGTAGTTGTAATACACGAAGCCGCCGAGCCTGCGCCCAGGCCGTTCGCGCGCGATGATTTCGCCCACTTGCTGGTAAAACGTCAGCATGGCCCGCGCATGGTTCGGCTTGCCATGCGGATCGGTGTCGAGCAGCCGCTGGCAGCGCTCGCAGGTGCAAAAGCCGCCGCCGTCCGTGGGCGATAGACTGAACATCTCGCTCTTGGGGTTGCGGTCGATCGTTTCGATCACGCGCTGCGCGAACAACTCCACCAAGCCCGGCGCGGTGGTGCAGAAATACGTCACTTTGCCGTTCAGCTCAAAACCGCCATGCGAGGGCTTCCAGTCCGGATGCGCGGCAAAGTCCGCAGGCTTCAAATAATCATCCCACGAGTGACCGTAAGCTATGACGGTCGGATGAAATCCACTCGTGAGCCGATGATGACGCAACCAGTCGATCACCGCCGATTTCGGTCGCCCCGGCCTGCTGGGATCGCTCTCGCCCACATACGCCAGCGAACGCACTGCGAATCCCGGCTGTCCGCGAATCTCATCCTTCAGCTCGACGCTCAGCGTCTTCTGCGGCGGCACATCCTCGCCCAGCGGTCCGGGCAAAAGCCAGCGCACCCCGAGAAAACGCTCCGCAAACTCACAAACGCCCCAAAGCACTCCATGGCTCGGAACCGCCCAAAGTCCCTCCGGCGTGCTTTCATGGCCCGCGATGACCACATCGCCCTTTTCGGCCCGAATCACAAAACCATCGTGCGGCAGCGAATCGTCCGAAACGAGCCTGATCGCCGCCTGCGTCGTGTTTTCGCTCACCACGGCCAGTTTCTCGCCCGTAGCGGCCAAAACGAGCCTCTGCAGCTCTTTCGCCGCCCACTTCGTCGTCTCCGAAGCCTTGGCGTGATGATGGATGACACACTTCGCATCCATCACGATGCCCGATGCCGGGACCGCGAACATCATGGAAGCGAGAAACAAAAGAAGGAAGCGCAGAAGAGTCACTTCACCCATACGGGAGCAGAAGTTCATTCCACGCGCGGAACTCGGAGCACGGGGCTTTACCAAACGAAATCACTCACCACACGAGGCAGTTGCAAAACCCATTCTCTTGCCCCCATTCTCCTGTCATTCCAAACCAGGATGACAGGAGAATGAGGGCAGGAGAATGAATTCAACGAATCTGACTTCCGAACTCCGAGGTTTTGCAACTCCCTCACACGAATGCAAAACAACTGGCATGAAGCGCGGCGGATGGTAAGAAGCGCGGACCATGAAGTTCACCTTCGTTTGATCTCTGAAGCCTGACGGCCCGGCCACGATGCCGGGATCACGCGTGTCCGTGCCTCTGTCACGAGACCGCTCAGACTTCACGATCCATTTCGACTTTCATGAACCCACATCAAGGGCGTGACGCATCACGCCCGATCGAGCCGGTTACTCCGGCCATCCTCGCAGGCCGCGCCTGGACCGCGCGCCTGCTGCGAAACAACTGCCTGCGTCAGCACGCGCACGCGCTGGCACGCTGCTTTCGACGGCGTGATCTCGCACCGATGAAAGCGGTCTGTGCCCGCCTGTGTGCAGCGCTCGAGCAGCGCAGCAATGTCTTCTTCCACCTGCATCCGAACGAACTCGCCATCGTGCCCATGCTCACGCGGCTGTGCGCTTACCACTCATGCTGGATTCGCCAACCCGAAGACTGGCAGCCCGTCGGCGAAGACGCATATGCTCAATGGTCGCACTTCCTCCATCATCTGCTCGCTCGTTATCCTGTCCCAGCCTTCCTGGACGCTGCATGGCTGGCGAAAGGTAATCTCGTGCATTTTGAGCGTGATTGCTGGTGCGCGCTCGCGTCGGGTCGAAGCCTTCGCAGTGTCCCTGGCTTTCCGCGCAGCGCGCCGGGTCACGTGCTTCATCGTGCTCTGACGAAGACAAAACTTGGGTCGCTGTCCGAAGCCATCTGGCAGGCTCAATTGTCAGAACTCCGGGTAGGTCCTGCGCTGAGCGAAGCCGTTCTCTCGAGTCGCGTGGCACAAGAGCTTGGCCGTCATGCCTGGTGGCTGCGGCTTGTCAGCAAGTTCGCCGCCACGGGCGATGAACACGCAGGTGTGTTTGCGCTTTGTGCCGATGCTCTGAACGCCATCGAGAATCACCGCAGTCCTGCTCATGCTGCCCAATTGCTGCGCCTGCCTTTGGGCGATCTGATCCGGCATTGCTCGGCCTTCGTCACCAAGTTGCTCAATGCGCACGGCCACCTCCTGACCAAAGCCCAGGTGCGCGCCGCCGCAGAGCGACGTGAGCTGTCGCGGCTCGCCGAGTCGCGCTGGCGACCTATGCTGCACAATGAATCGCCGCACACGATCCACGGCGACCATTGGCGCATCGTGGAACTCTGTTCGCACGAGGAACTGCAAGCTGAAGGGAAAGCGATGCGGCACTGTGTCGCCCGCTACGCCGGACGATGCCACAAAGGCGACTCCGCGATCTTCAGCCTCCGACACCAGCGCGGCACCGATGATGCGTGGGACTCATTTGCCACCATCGAGGTGCATCCACGCACAAACCGCATCGTGCAAGTGAGGGCGCGCGCGAATCATCCGATCAACAGCACACCAGCGCGCATGATTCGAATGTGGGCTGGCGAGTGCGGACTGGCGTTATGAGTTCGCGCGGGAGTTCACGCATGTGCCATTGGCGATGGACACCGCTCTACTCACTCGCCAGTTCGGAAGGGTTGCACACCAGCACTTCGTGGGTGCCAAACCGCTTCATGAAGGCCGGGGCTTGCGAGGGAGTGACGAGATAGTTGCGCCCTTTTGGATAGTAGCTGCGGAACACCCCGAGCGCCTGGCCGTCGAAGGCGCTGCTGCTCCATTTGCACTCAATGACATCCACCACATCGCGTTGCCTGGGGATGACGAAGTCGATCTCGCGCCCTTGTTTGTCCCGCCAGTAGCGGGCCGGTGTGTCGGGCAAGTGAGCCTGAAGATATTCGAGAACGAGGTGCTCCCAGAGCGGGCCAAGTTCGTCCTGTCGCAGAGGATCCCAGCCGCGCGCGAAACTCACGAATCCGGTGTCGAAGGCGAAAATCTTGGGCTGCTTCACCAGCTCGTTCAGTCCGCCTCCGTGAAAGGGGCGCACGAGTGTGATGGCGTGCGTGATCTCCAGGGCGCTCACATGACTCTCCACCGTGGGGCGCGTGATGCCGAGCGCCGTGGCCGTCTTGGTCACCTCAAACTGGCCGCCGCTTTGCTTGAGCAGATACTCGAGCAGCGCGTTGAACCTGTTCATGTCGCGGAAGCCAAACAGCCGCTGGATGTCGCGTGCAAAGAACGAGTCCAGCCACTCGCGATAGAAGACCGGCTTCTTCGATTCGGACAGCAGAGCCGCCGGCAGCCCGCCGTGATACAGCCGCTTCTGGAGAGTGACACCGAATGCCTCCAACTCATCCCAAAGCACGGGTGTGAGATGCGTGATGCGTTTTCTCCCGGCGAGCGTGTCTCGGAACTTTTTGCTCGCTGCCAGGGTGGATGAGCCAGTGGCGAGGATTTTCAGCTTGGGGAACTTGTCCGCGCCGATCTTCAGCAGACGGGCGGGATCGCGGAGCTGATGAATCTCGTCGAAGACCACCACCGGCTTCGTGCAGTTGCGATAAAACAACTCCGGATTCGCCACCATCTCCTCGGTGGATGGCAGGTCGCAGTTCAGGTAGAGCATCGCGTCACTTCCGAGGCTCTCGGCCAGGGTGGTCTTGCCCGCCCGCCTGACACCACAAAGCCAGACAATCGGTGCCTCCTGCCAGGCGGAATGGAGTTTTTGAAGCCAGAAGGGGCGCTGAATCATGCTAGCATACTATACAAATGGTAAAACCATATGTAAATCACGTTTGCACCGCGCTAAACCTGCTCACTCCACCCAAAACGAGAACAGCCGCCCGTTCTGCACGCTGAACTCGAGCCGCAGGGGCTGGCCTTTGCGAGTAGCGAGCTTCGTCAGCTCCGGCAACGGGATGTCGAGAGCGTCGCGCTCGGTGAGGGTGATCTTTTGCAGCGACACGCCGTTTTCATCGAGCAGGCTGACGCCGAGCACGCCAAACTTCACCGCAGCATTCACATGCAGCGTGGTGCCGTCGTGGATGAAGGGTTTCGTGCGCAGGATGCCCGGGAGGTAATTGCCTTCCATGGCGACGAAGCGGTCCTTTTGGATCGTGGCGAGACCGAGCGAGCCGCGGAAGGGCGCGATCTCGCCGAGGAGCTTGGGATTGTCCTCAAACTTCCAGCGTGTGCTGTGCAGCGTGTTGCGACCGGTGAAGTAGAAGCGCAGTTCATCGCCCACGAGCACGGGATCGCTCACGGGCGGCGAGAGGACACCGCGATCCCATTCGCCGAAGCCGCCCGGCGCGAGAAAGGGCGAGCGGTCGCTGATGCGCTGCCACGTTTGGTTGTCGCGGCTCACGGCGAGCTGGATGGGCAGCGTAACGCTGTCGGGATTGTTGATGAAGGCATGCACGAAGCCGATGTGCAGCCCGGCATAGGGCACGCTGCGCATGTCGTAGATCTCCGTCGTCGCGCTGTCCTGCGCATCGCTCGTCATGACGAGGTCGCCTTTCTCCGGCGTCCAATGCACGAAGTCCTCGCTCTCGCAGCGGATGACGGCGCGGCCCATGTTGTATTGAAGGTTCGGGTCCGCGGCCTGCGCGGCCCTTTTCTCCGGCGCGACGACGCCAACCGCGCGACCGTAGAGCACCCAGCGGCGGCGCTTTTCATCAAAGTTGATGTGAAAGGGCAGATCGACGGTGGCGCTGCATACGGATTCGTTCACCGGCGTCCAATGAATGCCGTCCGGGCTGAAGGCGACGCCCATGGCGACGAACTTGCCCGCGCGTGTCGCGCCCGGCGGCTGATGCTGCCGGTTGATCCAGAGGAAGGCCATCTTGTAGCGCTTCGCGGGATCGGTCTCGCGCAAGTCTTTGATCACGCCGCTCGAGTGGCCAAAGTAGCGCCAGCCGACCTCGCGCGAGCGCATGTAGGCCAGCTTGTCGGGCGGCGCGTCCTCCGCTCTGATCTCGCTGCCGCTGAGGATGACGCGATTCGTCGGCTCCGTGTCGAACTCGGGGAACAACCGCAGCGACGGCCGCTCCCACTGGATGCCGTCCTTGCTGGTGAAGTAGAAAACGCCAATGCCATAGCCATCGAGCCATGCTTTGAAGATTTTCTCCTCCGCATCATACAGCACGCTGGGCGTTACATAGCCCTCCGGCTCCCATTTTGCACGCGGAACGACGAGCGGATTCGCCTCATGCTTCCGCGCCGGCTGCACACGCCGCGTGAGATGCTCCGTGTGCTGGATGATGTGATCGTCGAGGAAAAGCTGGTGCGTCTTGCCGATGTGGATGGGCTCGGCGGCGAATGCTGAAATGGATAGCCCAAAGGACAGCAGCGAGATGAGAGTGTGGCGCATAAGATCAAAGGTTCACCAACGGCGCACTGCGGGCGGGCGGGGACGCGCGTCCCTCGCTGTCCACGGCGCGGACTTCGAAAACATACGTCGCTCCAATCAGAAGCTGGCGGCCAAGGTCGAGTTTTGTGCCTTCGACGCGGATTGGCGCGTGCGCGAGGATTTCGGTGTCGTCATAGCCTGTGGCTTTCTCGATGAGCACTGGCGTAACCTCATGCGCGGCGGCGGTGCTGCTCCAGGTCAGCGCACCTTTGTTGAAGGCAATGTCTTTGGGCGATGAGAGGCTGTCTGCGACGGCGGGTGAGGCTCTCAAAGACACGCGCCAGGCGTCGATGCGCTTGTTCGCGGGTGAGATGACGAGGAGCGAATCCTTGCCGGTGACGGTCATACCCGCATTGCCGCCGCTTTGACTGGAGAGCACATGCGCGGTGCTCCATTCGCGTCCGTTGCCGTCAGCAGAGAAGTAGAGGCGACAGTGGTTCTTCGTGTGTGCGGTGAGCAGGGCCAGTGTGCCGTTCGGGAGAAGCTGCAGGGTGGGTAGCTTACCTCCAAGGGACAGCTTCTCCGGTGTGGACCATGTTTTGCCGTGATCGGTCGAGCGCACGCTGACGAGCGATGACTTCGCGCTGCTGCCGGTGCGCACGATGGCGAGGAAATCGCCGCTTTGCGTCCGTGAGACGGTGGTTTCGAGCCACGGCGTTGTCACGCGTGCGCCGGCCTTCACCATTGCTGCTGCGGTCGTGATGCTGGAGAGCACCGACCAGTGCTTGCCGCGATCTTTGGAGTGCAAGAGCAGCGCGTGATTGCCTGACTTGCCCCAAGAATACGCCGGCATGAAGAGCACGCCGCTTTCATCCTCAAACACATGCGGCAGCGGCCGTGCGATGATACCAAACGCCGCCGGATGCTCGATGACCATCGGCTCCTTGCGCCATGTGCGGCCGCCATCGGTGCTGATGCCGAGCTGATAGGCATCGGCGGGCACATCCTTCGCGCCGAGTTCGCCGCGTTTCTTCGGATCAGGTGCCCAGCGCAGGCCGATGGCGATCAGATCGCCGTTTCGCAGTCGATCTGCCCACACATCGACCGTTTTACCGAGCGGCCAGTCATCCGGCTGCGATTGCCAAGTCGCGCCACCGTCCTCGGTGACGCTCGCGCCACTGCCACCAGTTCCGCCGAAGTCATCGGGATGATTCGGGTAGAGCACGAGCAGCCGCTTTCCCGCCTGCACGACCTGCCCCGCGCCCGTGATGCCCTCGCGCTCGACGACGGCGACACGCGGCAGCACGAGCGCTTCGAGTTGTGCTTCGACATGCGTCGCCGCGAAGTAAGTCAGTCCCGCGATGATAACAGAGATTTTCATGCTCGATCACTTCTTCAGCGACATGACGAACTTCGACATCTTCTCATGCGCCACCGCCTGCCGCAACTAATGCGGCACCTCCACCAGATCGCGCGTCACCATCACGAACCATGTCCCCTTCGCCTGCTCAATAGCGAGCGCGCTGGGAAACAAGGCCATCGCTTTTTCTTCTTCCGCTGGCACCTCACTATTCGCGACGCCCGAGCAATGCATCGTCTCCCGTGAAGTGATCACCGTGTTCCCTGCGGCGGCCTTCCTCTCGGGTGTTTGCGCTGGTGCTGTCAGTGCAAGGAAGGCAAGGGGGAGGGCAGGGTGGACAGGTTTCATCGTGTTGTGGGAAATACACCGGATCAGCGGTCTTTCCTTCGCTAATGCCGGGGCAAAGGAAGGCAGCGCGGTTGTGTTCCTCGGTTTGTCAGAACGGAAGGAAGTCACGCGGATGTTCGTTGTGTTGCGCTCATGAAACGCATTCAAACCGCCGCCGTCTGCGGCCTTGGCACCATGGGCCACGGCATCGCGCAGACCTTCGCCGCCGCTGGCATCTCCGTGCGCTGTTACGATGCGGCTCCCGCCGCACGCGTGTCCTTGCATGAGCGCATCGCAAAGAACCTCGCGGACTTTGCCGCCGCCGGCCTGGTGAAGAAGAAGGACATTCCCGCGATCCTCAAACGCATCACCGTCTTCGACAACGAAGCCGATGCCGTGCGCGGTGCTTCGTTCGTGACTGAGTGCGTGGCGGAGGACCTCGGAGTGAAGCAGGAGTGGTTCGCACGCATCGAAGCGCTCGTGCCAGAGAGCACCATCCTCGCATCCAACTCGTCCACCTATCCGATCTCGATGTCAGGGACGACGCTGCGGCATCCGGAGCGCGCCATCGTCACGCATTGGTTCAATCCACCGCACATCGTGCCCGTGGTCGAAGTCGTGCCTGGTCCGCGCACAAGTGAAGCCGTGACCAGGACCGCGATGGCGCTGATGAAGCGCATCGGCAAGAAGCCCGTGCGCATCAACATGGAGCTGCCCGGCTTCCTGGTGAACCGCATCCAGGTCGCCGTGATGCGCGAGGTATGGGACCTCGTGGATCGCGGCGTCGCATCGCATGAGGACATCGACGAAGCCGTGCGTGGCACCATGGGCTTTCGCCTCGCGGCCATCGGCCCCTTGGAAGTGCATGACTTCGGCGGGCTCGACATCCAGGCAAAGGTGTTTCAAAACCTCGCGCCGGAGATTCGCTCCAGCACCGAGCTGCCGCGCACGATCCAGCAGCTCGTCGAAGCTGGACATTTCGGAGCGAAGACCGGCAAAGGCTTCCACAGTTACACCAAGAAGAAGCTCGCCGAGAAGCTCACCCGCCGGGACCAGGCGTTCCTCGCTCTTCTCAAACTTCTTCACAGTCCTCAACTCAAGTAGCCATGCCCGCACGCAAAGTCATCATCTCCTGCGCCGTCACCGGCTCGATTCACACGCCGTCCATGTCGCCGCATCTGCCGGTCACGCCGGAGCAGATCGCTCAGAGCGCCATCGACGCCGCGAAGGCGGGCGCGACCATTCTCCATCTGCACGCGCGTAATCCGCAGGATGGCAGTCCGACGCCGGACCCGGAGGTGTTCATGCAATTCCTGCCACGCATCAAAGCGGAGTGCGATGCGGTGATCAACATCACCACAGGTGGCGGGCACAACATGACCGTCGAACAACGGCTGCAAGGCGCGCTCCGACTTCAGCCGGAGATGTGCTCGCTGAACATGGGCTCGATGAACTTCGGCCTGTTCCCCGCGCTCGCGAAGATCAAGCACTGGCAGCACGAGTGGGAGCCGCGCTACCTGGAAGCATCGCGCGACTTCATCTTCCGCAACACCTTCGCCGACATCGAGACCATCGTGCGCAAGCTCGGCGACGGTTGCGGCGCGCGGTTTGAGTTTGAGTGTTATGACGTGGGTCATCTCTACACGCTGCATCACTTCCTGGAGCGTGGCTTGGTGAAGCCGCCGCTCTTTGTGCAAACCATCTTCGGCATCCTCGGCGGCATCGGTGCGGACATCGAGAACCTCGCGCACATGCGGCGCATCGCGGACAAGCTCTTTGGCAAAGACTACGAATGGTCCGTGCTCGCTGCTGGCCGTCATCAGACGAACTTCGTCACCACGGGAGCCGTCATGGGCGGACATGTGCGCGTGGGTTTGGAGGACAGTCTCTATTTGGAGAAGGGCAAGCTCGCGGAGTCGAACGCAGCGCAGGTGACAAAGATCAGGCGCATCCTGGAGGACTTGTCGCTGGAGATCGCCACGCCGGATGAAGCGCGGCAGAAGCTGGGACTCAAAGGCAAGGAGGCCGTGGCATTCTGATGAGCGCGAATGTCGAGTGGCTCCAGCGCGAGGCTGGCGTGTCGTCGTATCGCGAGCTTCATGCGTGGAGCGTGCAGCACCGCGAGGTGTTCTGGGAGATGGTCTTGAAGCGGCTCGGCATTCGACTGCGACAGCCACATTCTCGCATCGTGGATCCATCGAGCGGTGTGGAGACTCCGCGTTGGCTCGTCGGCGCGAGGATGAACATCGCGGACAGTTGCTTCCAGGCAGCAGCCGACAGCATCGCCATCGTGCATCAAGGTGAGAGTGGTGAGTTGCAACGCATCACCGTCGGCGAACTCGAAGCACTGACGAATCGCGTGGCCAATGGCCTCAACGCGATGGGACTGCGTGCTGGCGATGCAGTCGCGGTTGTCACACCGATGACAGCGGAGTCTGTCGCCTTCTACCTCGGCGCGGTGAAGGCAGGCTGCGTCATCGTCTCGATCCCGGACAGCTTTTCACCGGGCGAGATCGCCACGCGCTTGCGTCTGGGCAACGCGAAGGCCGTGTTCACTCAGGACGTGAACCCGCGCGGCGGCAAAGATTTGCCACTCTATGCGAATGTCAGCGCGGCCTCGACGCTGCCGGCTATCGTCGTGCGTCGCTCGACGATGGCCTTGCGCGATGACGACCGCGATTGGTCGCACTTCTTGAGCGCGAACGATGACTTCATCTCCGTCGAACGCGATCCAGCGGACGCGATCAACATTCTGTTTTCCTCCGGCACCACTGGCGGGCCGAAAGCCATCCCGTGGACGCAAACCACGCCGATCAAGTGCGCGATGGACGCGCACTTCCACCAGGACGTGCATCCGGGTGACGTGCTCGCGTGGCCGACGAACCTCGGCTGGATGATGGGTCCGTGGTTGATCTTCGCCGCGCTGATCAATCGTGCGACCATCGCCCTCTTCAACGGCGCGCCGACGGGCACGGCCTTCGGTCGCTTCATCGAGCACTCACGCGCGACGATGCTGGGCGTGGTTCCTAGTCTCGTGAAGACCTGGCGCGCCACGCAGTGCATGGACGGCCTCGACTGGAGCAGCCTGCGCGTGTTTTCCAACACCGGTGAATGCTCGAACGCCGACGACATGCGCTGGCTCATGCAACTCGCTGGCAACAAACCCGTGGTCGAATACTGCGGCGGCACCGAGATCGGCGGTGGCTACATCACCAGCGTGATCACCGAACCGTGCGCCCCCGCGTGCTTCAACACGCCAGCGCTCGGCCTTGATCTCGTCATTCTCGACGAAGACGGCCAGTCCACTGACAACGGCGAAGTCTTCATCCTCGGCCCCAGCATCGGACTGTCCACGACGCTGCTGAACCAGAGCCACCACGACGTTTACTTCGCCAACGTTCCGCGCGAAGGAATGCGCCGCCATGGCGATCAGATCGAACGCTTACCCAATGGCCAGATGAGGGCGCATGGACGCGTGGATGACACGATGAATCTCGGCGGCATCAAAGTCAGCTCCGCCGAGATCGAGCGCGCCGTGCGCACCGTCTCCGGCATCCAAGACGCCGCCGCCATCGCTGTGCCCCCACCAGGAGGAGGCCCCGGGGAATTGGTGATCTTTGTCGTCGCGTCGTCTTCTGCCGCCGATCTGCGCGATCCGATGCAGCGTGCGATCCGCGAGCAACTGAGTCCGCTGTTCAAGATCCACGATGTCGTGGCCGTGGACGCGCTGCCTCGCACGGCGTCGAACAAGGTCATGAGGCGGGTGCTGCGGGACCGTTGCATGGCATGAGATTTCATAGCCACTGACGGCATCATTTGAGCCAATGCCCCAAATGAAGGCACCAGTTGAAATCGAGAGACCCGCCCCTTAGACTGCAATCATGAGCGCCATTTCCGCCACACTCGATCTCGCAGACGACGCGACGTCCATCGTTGCGGACATGCTTCGTCAGTTCCCGAAAGGCTCTCGCGTGAGGCTGGCGATCTCCGAAGTGCCGGCGCCAACGCAGGTGCCAAGCCTTGAAGAGTATCGACAGGTGATCGCCGCCGCCCGCCGGAGTGCGCCGCGCAGTCCATGGCAGACGACTGCTGAGGCGATGAAGGCACTGCGGGAGGGCGAGGACGACTGACATGGCCTGGGTGATCGATACCTCTGTCATCCTGGATTTGGTGACTGGTGATCCCACTTTTGAACCCGCCTCCACAGCGTGCCTGCAAGCGCATCTCGGCTATGGTCTCGTCATCAGTCCCATCACCTTTGTGGAACTCGGCCCGTCGTTCGGCGGCGACGATGTTGCGACTGAGGAGTTTCTCAAAGCGTCCCACATCGGCACGTCTGAATTCTGGACCCCTGCTGACACGTTGCTCGCACACCGTCTTTGGCATCAGCATCAACAACGACGCCGACAGCTCCAGGCAGCGAAGCGCCCGGTCGCTGACGTCTTGATCGCTGCTTTTGCACAGCGATTCCAAGGCGTGATCACACGCAACGCCGCCGACTTTCGAAACCTCCTCCCTGCGCTCCAGATCGTCGAACCCTGACCTGTCCACTCTGGCTGGCATCCCTCCAATGATTCGTTCCGCACCGTCCCCAGCTTCGCTTCCATCATGAACCTGAACATCCAAGGACTGCGCGTCCTCATCACCGCCGGAGCCAATGGCATCGGAGCCGCCATTGCGCGTGCCTTTCACGAGGAAGGCGCACGCATTCACATCTGCGATGTCGATCCGAATGCTCTCGCTCCGATGCGCGCCAGTCATCCCTCGATCAGCCAGTCGGTGTGCGATGTGTCTGATCGCGCGGCGGTGGATCGTTTGTTCGCCGACGCAGAAAGAGAACTCGGCGGACTGGATTGCCTGGTGAACAATGCGGGCATCGCCGGCCCGACCGGAGCGGTGCATGAGATCGCGCCGGAGGAATGGGATCGGTGCATCGCGGTGGACCTCACGGGGCAGTTCAACTGTGCGCGGCTGGCGGTGCCGTTGCTGCGGAAGTCGGCGAATGGTTCGATGATCAATCTCTCGTCCGTCGCGGGGAAGCACGGCTATCCCAACCGCTCACCGTATTGCGCCGCGAAGTGGGGCGTCATTGGTCTCACGAAAGCGTTGGCGGCGGAGCTTGGTGACGCGGGCGTCCGAGTGAACGCGATCTGTCCCGGCCTCGTGGAAGGTCCGCGCATCCAGGGCGTGATCGCCAACAAGGCGGAGCAAGCTGGCATCACGCACGAGGAGATGACGGCGAGATTGTTCAGCGGCATCTCGATCAAGCGCTTCGTGGATGCGAATGACGTGGCAAAGCAAATCGTGTTTCTCGCGTCGCCGTTCGGGAAGACCATCTCAGGTCAGGCGCTCTCGGTGTGTGGAGACACGCGGATGCTGGGGTGATCGGGCCGTGCGGCCCGTGCCGTTCAGGATTCCCTGGTGGTGATGGTGGCAAGTGCAGCCCGCCATGTCTCCGGCAACGGTTTGGGCCGTCGCGTCTCGCGATCCACATACACATGCACGAAATGTCCCTGCGCCGCCGCGCCGTCACGTCCCTCGCCAAAGATCCCTATCTCGTAGCGCACGCTGGAATTGCCGACGTGCGCCACGCGCAGCGCTGCGGTGATTTTCCCGGGATAGGCCAGCGGCTCGAAGTAGTGGCAGCCGCTCTCGACGACGAGGCCGATGATCGGGCTATGCCCCACATCGAGCAAACCGCGGGCGATGGACCATTCGTTCACCACCGTGTCGAACCATGAGTAGAAAACGACGTTGTTTACGTGCCCGTAGGCGTCGTTGTCCATCCAGCGCGTGGTGATCTCGCATGTGTGGAGGTAGTCGTGGCGGTGATGCGGAATCGGGCGGGGCATGGCTGTGGCATTTGAGTGTGGCGGGAGCAAGGCCGCAAGGGGAACATCCGGGGCGGCACACTGCCTCGTGCGGTGCGTTCATCCGGTCCCGGACGAAAGCCGCCGCACCATCCGCACTGCGCGGTCAGGACGCTCGGGTCCGCCTGTGCGCCGGCGCTATCCGGCCCGGGCGCGTGCAAAGCGCCGGCGGTAGTCGCGGGGCGTGGTGCCGGCGATCTCGCGGAAGCGGCGGTTGAAGTTGGCGAGATTGCGGAAGCCGCAGTCGAGGCCGATGTCGGTGATGTTGAGCTTGTCCTCGGCCAGCATGAGGCAGGCGCGGCCGATGCGCAGCTCGTTCACGTACTCTGGCACGGTCCGGCCCATCCGCGAGCCGAAGAAGCGGCTGAAGGCGCCCTCGCTGAGGCTGGCGATGCGCGCGAGCGTGTTGCGGTCGATGTCTTCGGTGAGGTGGGACTGGATGTAGCGGCAGACGCGCTCCATGCGGTCCTGATCCTCGAGCTTGAGCACGGGTGCGTAGCTTGCACTCGCCAGGGGCTTGAGGTCCTTCGAGCTGGCAAGTGCATCGAGGATGCCCAGCAGGATCACCAGCCGCTCAAGGCCCGTGGTTTTCACGAGCAACTGGAGTTTCTGTGCCGCGGTGTCGCGCGTGGCACCGTGGACCTGCAGGCCGCGGCTGCTGCGCCGCAGCAGGCTGCGCACGCCATCGAGTTCCGGTCTGGCGAGGAAATCCGAGCCGAGGAAAGTATCCAGGAAGCGCACGACGATGGCGCGCACGCCCCGGCCATCGGTGCGGCGGCTTTCATCCTGATGCCAGACGTGGGGCAGGTTTGAGCCGACGAGGACCAAGTCGCCGTCGTGCAGGGGGGAAATGTTGTCGCCCACGATGCGGTGGCCTTCGCTCTTGAGCGCGAGCGTGATCTGGATCTCGGGATGAAAATGCCAGCGCGTGCCGTAATCGGGACCTTGGATGACCTCGCAGTGAAAGGACTCCCACTGGAGCTGCGGCACTTTTTCAAAGACGGGCTTCATGCGGGATGCGGGGACGGAGATGGTGGATCGTGGACGGGGATGATGAATGCGGGGTGGAGCGGGATCAAGATGCGCCTTCGGCCGCTCCCCGCCTGCCGTGGACAGAGACTCGGCGCAGAGTGCGTTTATTGAAGGTCACTCCATTTTTCGTTTATGAAGTTCTCTTCCGGTCTTCTGCTTTTCGCTCCTGCTTGCGCAGCGCTCGTGTCCTCCTCCTTCGGTGCGGATCTGCCGCCTGACAAAGGCAACACCATCCCGGAGAGCGGAAAGCGGCCGGTGGTGGTCACGCTGAAAGCGGCGGATCTGGCGGGTTTGAAAGCGGCTGTGCCGAAGGCGGAGCTGCCTGAGGGTTGCTCACTGTCGCTGGCCGCCGTATCGCCGCTGGTCACGCATCCGATCATGGGCTGCCTCGATGACAAGGGCAGGCTGTTCGTCGGTGATGGCGTGGGCGTGAACTGGAACAAGGCGCAGCTCGAGGCGAATCCGCCGAACCGCGTGCTCATGCTGGAGGACACGGACAAGGACGGCGTCTTCGACCGCAGCACGGTCTTCGCCGACAAGATGACCTTCCCGCAGGGTGCGTGCTGGCTCGGCGGCTCGCTCTACGTGTGCTCCCCGCCCGGCTTGTGGAAGCTGACGGACACGGACGGCGACGGCGTCGCGGACAAGCGCGAGATGATCGTGGGCGGCTTCGAGTACACTGGCAACGCGGCGGACGTACACGGGCCGTTTCTGCATCAAAACGGGCGTCTTTACTGGTGTCATGGCCGCAAGGGGCACAAGGTCGCGGGCAAGGAAGGCGATGTCGTGCACGAGGGGCTGGCCTGTGGCATCTGGAGCTGCAAGCCCGACGGGTCCGATGTGCAGTGGCACGCGCTCGGTTGCGGGGACAATCCGGTCGAAGTCGATTTCACGCCCGAGGGCGACATCATCGGCGTGCAGAATCTCTATTACACAAATCCGCGCGGCGACACGATCGTCCACTGGCTCTACCGCGGCGTGTACGAGCGCGGCGATCAGTTGAAGGCCATCGAGGGCCTGCCGCGCACGCTCGAGCACATGCCGGTGATGTACAATTTCGGCCATGTGGCGGTGAGCGGCTGCTGCTTCTGGCACGGCTGGCGCGGCGGTGCCGGCGGCCCGGTGCGCGCGGCGGCGTCCCCGCGGAAAGGTGCTCCCTCGGCCGGTGGCGCGCTTCAGTTCATGGTCACGCACTTCAACACGCAGCGTGTGGTGCGGATGGAGCTGACGCCGGACGGCGGCACCTACAAGGCCACCGAGAATGAATTCCTCCGGCTGCACAATCCGGACATCCACTTCACCGATGTGATGGAGGATCCGCGGGATGGTTCGCTGCTCGTCATCGACACCGGGGGCTGGTTCCGCATCGGTTGCCCGAGCAGCCTGATGGCGAAGTCGGATCTGCTCGGTGCCATTTACCGTGTGAAGCCGGCGCGGCCGGCGCCGCTCGCCGCCACGCCGGGCAAGCGCGCCGCCGGCAGCTTGAAGACGGCGCTGGCCGGACTGAAATCGTCAGACGCGCTGGTGCGCCGCCGCGCGCTGGAATGGATGAACGAGAATGTCCGTGAGGGCGGGCCGCATGAAGACAAGACCGCGGAGGTCAACGAAGCGCTGCTCCCGCTCATGGGCCGCAAGCTCGATCCGGCCACGGAACACGCGCTCATCGCGGTGTCGAACGAGCTTTTCACCGTGAGCTACAACGACCTCAAGGATGTGAGCGATCCCGTCACCCTGCGGCATATGCTCCAGTGTTTCGCGCCGGATGATTCCGCCTCGATGAATCTCACCCTCGGTGTGGCAAAGGCTCATCTCGATGCACCGGACGCCGAGCTGGCGCGCGTGTCGCTGAACTACGTCACGGCTCATCCCGACGCCGACGAGTGGGTGATGGCCGAGCTGGGCGAGTGGCTCGATCCCGCCGAGGTGCCGCCCGCGAGGCTCAAGGCGCTCGCCGGCCTTTGTGCGGCGCTCATCGCCAAGCCCGAGACGCAAAAGCTCGTCAGCAAGATGCTCGCCCATGCCTCCGCCGCCGTGCGGAACACCGCCCTGGACATCCTGGCCGCGCAGACGGGCGCGGTCACAAACGATGCGTGGCTGCCCGCGCTCGAAGCGATGCTCAACCAAGGCGCCACGCCGCTTCTTTTCGACGCCGTGAAGAAGCTCAAGGCCGCGCGTTTCGACGCCAGGCTGCAGGCCATCGCCAATGACGCCATCCAGCCCCAGGCGCTGCGCCTCAAGGCACTGGACACCATGACCGCACGGAAGATCACGGGCGAGACGTTCACCATGGTGCTCGATGTCCTCACCAATGCCGCGTCATCCGCCGCCGCGAAGATTCAGGCCGCCGGCATCATGGCACACTCCGGGCACACGGCGGAAGAGCGCATGGCGCTGGCGAAGGTGCTCTCCACCGCGGGCCCCGTGGAGCTGAAGGAATTGCTGGCCCTCCTGCGCGCGACCAAGGAGGAGGACGTGCTGCGAGCCATGGTCGTCGAGCTGGCAAAAAACCCCGCGCTCGTCAGCCAGCAGGAGAGCATCTACCGCACCGCGCTGGCCGACAAGCCGACCGATCTTTTCGAAAACATCATCCTCCCCGCCTATCGCAAAGGCACGGAGGCCATCGACGCGAAGAAGCGCCAGCTCGCGCCTCTTGCGGAAAAGGCCGCATCCGCCGGCGATGCCAAGGCCGGCCGCGCTGTCTTTGAGGCCGGGAAGGGCACCTGCATCGCCTGCCATCAGATCGGCGACAAGGGGCGCAGCATCGGCCCGAACCTCTCGCACATCGGCGCCATCCGCACCGAGCGCGACATCCTGGAAAGCGTGCTCTTTCCCAGCAACACGCTGGCACGCGACTACGAGGCGCACATCATCGAGACCAGCGACGGCCAGAGCACCGTCGGTGTCATCAAGAGCCATACGGCCGAAGGGCTGCTCGTCGTCGATGCCGCCGGCGTGGAGAAAAACCTCCCGCACGGTCAGATCGTGGGCGATACCCAGCTCGCCACCAGTCTCATGCCGATGGGGCTGGATCAGACCGTGTCCGAAAAGGAACTCCTCGACCTGGTCGCATGGCTGCGGAGCCTCAAATGACTGACGGTGGGGCAGGGATGCGAGGCGCGGGATCGGCAACCGACGCCCCACGCCACCTGCCATCGACGATCCACCATCCCCCACCGCACGCCACCAGGCTTGTGCCGCGCGCGCTTTTTCCCGCGTCAGCGCCGGAGATGCGAAAATGAAAACGCGTGCTTTCGTCCCCCCTGTCTCTCAATCCGGCCGCCGCACCCGCTCACGCCCACAGATTTCCCGATGACAGACGCAACCACGACTCCCGTCACCGCCCCTTCCACAGATGCCACTGCTCACGCCCGCGGCACGCTGCCGCTGGCAGACTACGACCGCACGCACCGCCTGCAGCCGGCCACCGGCTGGTTCGGCACGCTCTTGGACAAGTTTACTGACTGGATCGAGGACGTGCTGGCGCGCTTCTCCGTGCATGGTGATCCGCCCGTTTACAGCAACGAGCACTTCCCATGGGTGGATGCCGTCGAGGCCGACTGGCACAAAGTGCGCGCTGAACTCGACGCCGTGATGCAGTACCGCGACTCGATGCCCAGCTTCCAGGACATCGTGAAGGAAGTCGGCCTCATTCAAAACGACAACGACTGGAAGACCTTCTTCCTCCGCGGCGTGGGCATGGACTGCCGCGAAAACGCGCTGCGCTGTCCGGAGACGATGAAGGTGCTCGACAAGATCCCGTACGTGACCACCGCCTTCTTCTCCATCCTCTCCCCGCGCAAGCACATCCCGTCTCACCGCGGCCCATGGGCCGGCATCCTGCGCCTCCATGTCGGCCTCATGGTGCCCGAGCCACGGGACAAGGTGCGCATCCGCATCGCCAACCAGACCTGCCTCTGGCAGGAAGGAAAGTGCCTCATCTTCGACGACACCTGGAACCACGAAGTCTGGAACGACACCGACGGCTACCGCGTCGTGCTCTTCATCGACTTCGCCCGCCCGCTGAAATGGCCGCTGAACTGGATCAATCACCTCCTGCTCAATCTCGCCCCGCTCGCCCCATTCCTCCGCGAGGCGAAGGGCAGGCAAAAGGCATGGGAGCTGCGGATGTGGGGCGGCAAAAAGTGAAGGCACCGGCGGCGGTGCCGGCCCGGGAGGCTGCGGCTTCTTTTGAATCTCGCGGCACCTCACGCAGCACACCCGCCCACCCTGCATTGCCCCCGTGACGCACCCCTTCCAGCCAGTCCTCCGCCCTCCGCTCAAAGATCATCCAGCGGGCTGGTGAGCGCCCCGCGCATCGCCCTGGTAGGGCGGTGCTGCGTCTCCGCCGCCCGTAGGCGCGCTCGCCAGAGCGCGGCGTTCCATCACGCTCCACCCCGCAGGATCAGATGCGTGGCAAAGCTGTGCCGCAGCGTGTGTGCCGTCACCCGATTCTCGATGCCTGCCAGTTTGCAGGCACGGGCGATCTCCCGGTTCACCATGATGCCGTGCATGTGGTGCCGTCCGCGCCCGTAGCACCGCTCGCCAGGGCAGGGGCTGCCATCTGCCGCTTTCTCCTCCTCTGCTCTTTTTGCCAGGCTCGATCCAGGCTGACCCGTTTGGATGTGTCCGCAGCTACCGCTATCTCCAGGGCAAAGAGCACCGCCCTCACGCTCACGTCCAAAGGCTTCATCTCGTGGCAGGCCTGATAATTGCAGCAAAACTTCCTGGGCGGTTTGATGCCCCTTTGCTCCACGATGCTCGCCCGCAAGGCCGTCATCTCTCCGCACAGGGTTTCACACTCTGCCCAGCTCAGCCTCTCGTGCCAGCGTTCCTTCAGGGCCGCCAGCATCTCCTTGTTCCATGCCTTGCAGGCTCGTTCGAGTCCAGGTGTGTGTTGCATCGGCGTTTTCTGTTCAGAGGCCGTCCAGCGGGCTGCGCGTGCCCGTGCCGCCGCCTTCCATCACATGGGTGTAAATCTGCGTCGTCTCCACGCTCTTGTGGCCGAGCAAATCCTGCACCGTGCGGATGTCCGTCCCATCTTCCAGCAAATGCGTGGCAAAGCTGTGGCGCAGCGTATGGCAGCCTGCCTTTTTCGTGATTCCGGCGCGCTCACGCGCCACTTTCAGTGCTGAGGTCAGCGCGTTCTCATGCAGGTGGTGTCTGCGCTCGATTCCCGTGACCGGGTCCGCGCCGATTTGTTTGGAGGGGAAGAACCACTGCCAGCCCAGCTCCTTGCCTGCATTGGGGTATTTGACTGCCAGCGCCTCCGGCAGCCACACACCGGGCAGGCCCGCCTCGCGGTCGGCCTGGCACAGCGCCCGCAGCCGCCCGACGTGTTCGGTGATCTCTGCGTGCAGCGCCTTGGGCAGCATCACCTGCCGGTCTTTGCCGCCCTTGCCCTCCCGCACCATCAGCACCTTGCGGTCCAGGTCCACATCCTTCACCCGCAGGCGCAGGCATTCCATCTGCCGCAAGCCCGTGCCGTACAGAAGTTTCAGGATCAGCCCCGTCGTCCCCTCTGTCATGGCCAGGAGACGCCGCACCTCCTCACGGCCTAGCACGACGGGCAGAAAACGGGAACGCTTTGCGCGCACCCCATCCACGCCCTCCACGGGCTGCTTCATCACCTCGCTGGTCAGGAAGAGCACCGCGCTAAACGCCTGGTTCTGCGTCCCCGCGCTCACCTTGCGCTCCACGGCCAGCCAGGTCATGAACCCCTCCACCGCCGCCTTGCTCGCTGGCGCCACACCTTTCTCCGCCGCCCAGGTCAGAAACCGCTTTTGCCAGCCCAAATACGTCTCCACCGTCCGCAGCGCCAAGCGCCGCACCTTCATCGCCCGCGAGGATTTCTCCAACCAAGCGTCCGCACTCACCACCTTCTCTTCAAGTCTCCTCTTCTCCCTCTCTCCTGGTCTGATCGGCTCCCCGTCACCTTGTCTGCCCCTCTCCTCCTCTTCAGTCCCTCGCGTCCGCACCCGGAAACCCACCTCCACCCGCCCATCCGCATCCGGCGCGCCGATGTGCCAGTTCTCCGTCCCCTTTTGGAAGCAGCGCAGCGCCTCCCGCACCTGCTCGAGCTGCCAGTCCTGCGGCGGCGGCACAATGCTCTTCAAATAGCGCCCATAGCCCTCCATCGCCGGGCGCAATTCCGTGCCCTCCGGCAGGCTTTTGCAGAACTTCAAAAACCGTGCCATCTCCACCCCCCACCAGCCCAGTCGCCGCTCCCCTTCCGCGTTGGCGGGCAGGACCACCCCCGCCGCCTCGACCACGCGGCGCACCCACGGCTTGACCTCCGGCGCCCTTTTCGCTTCAATCGGCTTATTCATAACCAAATCCCACCCAATTGAACCCCTGTTCTACCACCACCCGACCCTGGATAGCCACAAAAAACTGTGGACGAATCTGATTCGCCCACAATTTATTGTGGCTAAACAACGTTCGCCTAACTAACACGCCGCTTGTCATGCCGTTCGGAATAAAAGACCCAGTTGTCGGAGGAGCGGCGTTTCTCGCCATTAAGTTTGCAGGCTATTCTTTTGCCGCTAGCCGCATTTCGAAACA
>JAIBCL010000026.1 GCA_019694165.1 Verrucomicrobiaceae bacterium
ACCTTCGAGAAGGCGTAGTAGCCCGGATAGGCCGTGAGCGGATGGTTCTCGTCGATGGGCACCGGCTGCGGATAAAACCAGATGCCGAACGCCGCATCGCCGCCGAAGAGAATGAACTGCTTCACACCCTGGCGACGACAGGCTTCCAGGATGTTGAAAGTGCCGCGCACGCTCACGTCGAAAAAGGTGACCGCGTCTTCCTTCGTCGTCGCCAGTTGCACCACGATGTCCGCGCCGCGCACCGTCTCCTCGATCGCCTTCGGCTCCGTGATGCTGCCGCGCACGCAGGTCACATCCGCGCCCTCCACCGGCGTGCGATGCACCAGCGCACGCGCCGCGATCCCTCGCCGCGCCAGCACCGACAGCACATGGTGCCCGAGTTTGCCACTGGCTCCGAAGATGGCGGCGGTCTGTTTCATACACTCATCATCAACGCCGGTTCCGACGCCAAATAATGGGTGCGCTCCGTCAACCTTTGGTATTTTCCGGCCATGAAACACACCCAACCGAGCGCCCTGCGTTTTCAGAAGACCTTCCTCAAACGCATCGGCGGCGGCCTCCAGCTCGGCGCGCTGTTCGACACGCTGCCCATGATCGCCTTCCTCGCGAAGGACCGGCACAGCCGCTTCGTCCGCGCCAATGCGCGCACCTTGCGCATCTTCAATCTCGAGCACGAATGGCAGATGCTGGGCCGCATGGACCGCGACTTCTTCCCGCAGGAACTCGCCGCCAGCTTTGTCGATGAAGACCGCCGAGTGATGCGCAGCGGTCGCACGCACACCTATTACTCCCAGATGGTGCCCGACATCCAAGGGCCGCTGAACTGGTATGTCGTCAGCGTGTCACCCCTGCGCGACACCGATGGCCAGATCTGCGGCGTCGGCCTCGTGCTTTACGACATGCACGAAGTCGGCGGCGTCGCGCAGCCCTTCCAGCAGCTCGAGCCCGCCCTGCGTCATCTGCACACACGCTTCCGCGAAGTCATCGAGACCAAACAGCTTGCCGCGCTCACCCATCTGTCCGAGCGCCAGTTCACGCGCCTCTTCAAAAAACTGCTCGGCGAGCCCCCCATGCGCTACCTCATCCGCCAGCGCATCCGCGCCGCCTGCCAGGACCTCATCACCACCGACCACACCGCCGGAGCCATCGCGCTCGAATGCGGGTTTTATGATCAGAGTGTGTTCACGCGGGTGTTTCGCACGATCACCGGCTTCACACCTGCAGCCTATCGTCACCATCACCTCGCTTCGGGAAACGCCACCATCACCTCTCCCGTTGTTCGCAGCATCAAGTGACATTGCGCGACTCGTCGGCCATCGTTGTCCGCTTCATCACAATCACGATCCCTGAACGTCAGCGCGACTCGGATTTCGGTCGCTTTGTGCCTTTGTTGTCTTGTTCCGGTGCATCGTAATTCGGCGAAGGCGTGTGTTCCTTGGCCATGATGGCTTCGATTTGCTGAACGATGTCGGGATGTGCGGCGGCGATGTTTTGTTTCTCGGCGGGGTCGGTTTTGAGATCGTAGAGTTCGAGCGGGGCTTTGGTTCCGAGGCGGTAGCCTTTCCAGTCGCCCATGCGCGCGGCTTGCTGGAAGAAGGGCTCGTAGATTTCAAAGTAGAGCGCTTGGTGCTGCGCTGACTGTGGCTTGCCGAGCAGCGTCGGGAGAAAGGAGATGCCATCTAATCCCGATGGTGCAGGTTGGCCGATCACGTCTGCGGCGGTGGGCAGGAAATCCATGAACGTGGTGAGCACGTCACTGGTCGAGCCGGGTTTAATCTTGCCGGGCCAGCGAGCGATGAAGGGCGTGCGCGTGCCGCCTTCGTAGAGCATGCGCTTGTAGCCGCGCAATCCTCCAGTGCTGCCAAGCGGTTCGATAAATTGCTCATTGGCACCGTTGTCGGAACTGAAAATCACCAGCGTCTTCTCATCAATGCCGAGGTCTTTCAGCTTATGCATCACGCGACCAACGTCTCGGTCCACGAGACCGACCATCGCGGCGTAACTCCTGACCTCATCGGACCACGGCTTTTGCCCAAAGACGGGATTCTCCGGGATGACGTAGTCTCCGTGCGGCGGTGTCCATGCGGCGTAGCAGAAGAACGGGCGGCCTTTGTTTTGCTCGATGAACTTGAGTGTCTCGTTGGCGATGCGCGTGTGCGAATAGTCTTCCCAGGTGTGCTTGCCGGATTGCTGGTAAGGCACGTCGTCGCTGTTTCGCACCAGATGGTCGGTGTAGTAATCGTGCGCGTGTTTCTGGTCGTAGTAGCCGAAGAAGACATCGAAGCCCTGCTTCTCCGCTACGCCGGTCGTGCCCGGATTGCCGAGGCCCCATTTGCCGAATCCGCCCGTCGCGTAGCCGGCATCGTGCAGTAAACGCGCGACGGTCATTTGCTCCGGCGGCAGCGCGAGCAGGCCGACCTTGCTTTGATTAGCACGACGCAGCACATGCCCAGTGTGCTGCCCTGTCATCAAGACATTGCGTGAGGGCGCGCAGACGGCGCTGCCGCTGTAGGCGCGGGTGAACTTCATGCCATCGGTGGCGAGGCGATCAATGTTTGGCGTGCTGCCATACTTGCAGCCGTAGGCCGAGAAGTCGCCAATGCCCGCGTCATCGGCGAGGATGAAAACGATGTTGGGCTTGGCCGATGCAGCAGCACGAATTGCGGTCGGCGATGCCAGCGTGAGCGCGATGAGAAGGGTTTGGAGGTTTCGTTTCATGAGTGAAGTTTTCCTGGCCGAAGACAGACACAGCGTAACGGCCTATTTCCGAAACTCGATCAACCGAACGGTGTGCGGAGGCATGGAGAGCCTGAGCTTGCCTGCATCCATCGCGACGGCAGCGCCACTCCAGAGATCCACGAGCTTGTAGTCACCGGCGGTCATTTCCAAATCCGCCAGCGACCACGTGGTTTCACTCGCTTCATCAATCCAATTGAAGAGGCCGAACACCGTGCGGTCGGGCAGTTCGAGCTTCCAGATGCGCGGAATGTCGGCACCTGAAAAGAGGTCGAGCGGCACCGCGTGCTTGCCGTTCTTCCACACATCCAGCAATGGCTTGTGGCGATAGAGGTCGAGGCGATCTTTGGGCAGGGATTCGATGCGGTCGCCGCCGAAGATGAAACCACCCATTAGCGCCTGCACGGTGATGTGGCAGCGAGCCTCCTCGAGCGTGTATTGAGGCGAGGTGAAGAAGGCGTCGGGATCGCAGATGGCGATGTGATTGTGAATGTAATAGTTCTGCGCCACTTCGCCGGGCGAAGCGGATCATTCCCTTGTAGTCCTTGCCTTCGAGCACGTTCTCGATGGAGCCGCTGGTCTTGCCATACGTCATGTTGGCGTAGGGTTCCTCGGCGCTCTTGATGCCCGGATGATTGATGTCGTTTCCGATGCGAAGGGCATCGTAGCATTCCAGCGCGCCAAACAACCAGCCCATGCTGCGCGTGACCACAAGATAGCTCGGCAGCGCAGCGCGAATGATGCGCACCGTCTTGTTATGCGCTTGCAAGCCGGTCATCGTCGGATCAAAATGCGGCCCCTCCTCCAGACTGCCGTAGTGGTGATCCCACTTCATGAAGGTCGGCTTGTAGCTTTCCACCATCTGCTTGAACTGACCGGCCAGATACGGTGCCACATCGGGATGGCTGCCATCGAGATAAACCATGCCCTTGGTGGCAATCATGTCGTCGTCGTTCTTGCCGATCTTTTCTTTGACGAAGGGATGGATCACCCAGTCGGCATGATCGTTCCAATACGGATCCTTCGGACTGATGCGGAACGGACTGATGTGCAGCCCAAACTTCAGCCCCATGTCGGTGATCTGATTGGAGAGATCGCGAATGCCGCGCGGGAAGTCCTTGTTCACGTAATACGATCCCGGTTCCGTCCACCAGCCGCCATCGAGCTGGATGTAGCGATAGCCCGCATCGTAAAGCTCGGCCTTCATGAAGCGCGCCGCTTTCAGCACATCCTCGGCGCTGAGAAAGCGATCATAGGAATGCCATGAACTCCAGCCGGGCTCGAGACCATGCATCGGGCGTCCTTGCCGGATGCTTTCGCCCATGATGCGCCCCACTTCATCCAGCACCTTCGTAGGACGGCGATCATCCCAGTAACCAATCATCACCGGATCGACCTCGACCAACCGTCCCGGATGCACGACGATTTCCTCCAGGCCCAAAGGACTGCTGCTGCGCAGCGAAACGTTGAGCGCCCCCTCCGAAGCACTGCGCCATTCAAACGAGGTCGGCCACAGCTCACCCTTCAAGGCGGCAAAGGCCAGCGTCTGGTTCTTCGCATCGTTCTGCAAGGTCGAAACCCAGAACGCATCGCGTGCGTCTCCCGATTTCTTGGCGGACTTCAGCTCGGCCAGTTGTTTCAGCGTATAGATCCGGCCATGATCCGGAGCGCGCAAGGCTTCGACAAACACCGTCCAACCCTTCTCAGGTGTCGGCACCGACAGGTTCTGCGCATCGCCTTTCTTCGTCAGCACCCGCACACCGCCCAACTTGAAATCAGCCGATGATTTCAACGCCGCCGACACCACTGCATACGGACGCCCATTCGCCGTCTCGATGGTCAGGACAAACTCCTCAACCGGTGCCAGCCCCGAGCAGCGCAACACCTGCCGGCCATTCTCAGCCGACCACACACGCTTCGGAAACGCATCGCCATACACCCACATGCCATTGATCTTCAGCGCAAAGGTCGCTTCGGAAATCCGCACATCGCCGTCCCAGCGAAGTGAATAGTCCGCTCCTGTGGCAGCGTGCTCCACCGAAGGAGCCGCCGCGTGAACGACAACGGTCCATGTAGTGAGGATGATGGCGAAGAGAAAGCGAGAAACGAGCGTCATAAGATTGGACAGATGAAGCCACAGGCCCCTTCCCGTCGCAAAGAGGTATCAGGGCTAATTCTAGAGAGATCAGGTCACACGGGGAAAGACTCTCTCGCGCTGCCAGCCTTTTTCCGCGCCAGCACATACACACCGGGGATGGTTTCACCGCCGTCCACTCGGCTGATCGTGTCCCGCGACACACCGCACTTCATCCACAGCGCATACATGCTCAGGCCACAGCCTTCACGAAGCTACTGCAAACGCCTTGGCAAACGCTCGCGGATGCGCTCGGCGTAGGCGTTGGTGTCGCGGTTGTCCGGCACGATAGGCATGATGGCGTGAGCAGCATTGAGGATAGGGGCAGCGGAACGGTGAGTGCAAGATTCTGCGGTAATGCGGAGGACACCCGCTCACCTCCCCCACAACTTCGCGAACTTCTCGGTCACATGCAGGTCATCCTTGCCCGTCGGCGAGAAGGCAGTGCGCTCGGTTTTGCCATCACGAACTCGGGTGCGGCCGAGGTTGAAGTGCCAGGGGAAGAGTTCCTTCGGTTGGGCACCGTCGATGCCCTTGGTCGGATCAATCGTGAATGCCTCCGCTCCGACGATGGGGAGTCTCATCTCTACGCTCCAGCGGTCCGTGCCTCGATGCACGGCAACTTTGGCACCACTACTCCAGTCCACTCCTTTGCCACCAGGAGCATGATCGAGGTCATAGACGGCTCCGGCGGGGTTGATGGACATCTCGTAGTAGCTGCGGGATGACGTTTCGATGAGCAGGGTGACGTGATCTCCTTCGAGCAGCTTTGGGTCGTCGTTTTTCGTGGTGGGGCTTTGCAGGCCCTTCATGTCCGGTTCCAGGCAGACGATGCCGATGTGGAGTGTGCTGCCTTCGCGCTGAATCTGGAAGCTGGCGCTGGCTTTGGGCTGTGGGTCTTCTGGGCGCAGCCTTAGGAGCGGTGCGATACGGACATCACTCCAATACGCTTTGTCCACGTTGCCATCGAGCGGCTTGCTGCCGAGTGGCTTGGCTCCGGTGTTGACGGTTTCAAGTGCTCGGTAGTCGAGGTCGGTTTCGCGTTTGCGGCTGAGTTGCACGCGCAAGGCTTCCAGCGGCTTCATGGTGTCTGAAATTTGTTGAATGCGACGACCTGGGAGGCTTGCTGGATCAGCGGCGGCTTTGGCCTTGGCAAGCAAATCGAACGATTCGCCGATTTTCACTGCGTCGGTATTCATGTGCATCCAGTTCGCTTCGGCGTGGGAGATGAATGCCTTCATCGCCTCCGCTGCCGGGCCGAAGTAGCTAGTGCAGTAGTCCGCGAGCATCGCATTCACGTCCTGATTCGCATCCCAGTAGAGCCGCGCGGTGACGTAGAGATTAAAGTGCTCGATGGCGAGGTCGTGGTAGCCGAAGGACTGCTCCTTGCCCGCAGGATGCGCGTAAATCTCCACCTGCTCGCCGAGGCTCACGCCTTTCAGTTCGCGCAGATCGCGGCTGATCTGCTTGGTGTAATAGACCGGGCGTCCGGCCTGCTCAGGGCGTGCATTCGTGCTGAAGTCCCAGGTGATGTATTTGCCCGAAGACAGTTTTTTGAGCCAATCCGCGCGCCATTGCTGGCGCTCCTTCCATTTCCCTTCGTCCCAGCATTCCTGCCGATGCCCAACATCGATCAGAGCGAGGTTCGGGCTAAGTTTCTCGATCTTTACCGGCGGCTGCGTGTAGGCACCGTAGGCCAGGGCACTGACGAGACGGTCGGGATGACTGCGCTGCACCTCCAACGCCACGCGGTTGAGGTAGCCAAACACATGATCTGACATTTCTCCGCTCCATCCGCGCTCCGGCGTCTGCTGTGCGATCCATGCGGGATCGTCTCCTCTGAGGCCGGAGTAGCCATCCACGAGGTCGATGTTATGCATCGGCTCTTGGAAGTGGTCGAACATCGCGCGGATATGCTTCACCTGTTTCTCAAAGAGCACGGGAGAGAGCAGGTCCGGCACGCCATCACCCTTGTGAGTGGTGTCACGCTTGCCGTTAATGCGCAGATACATCTCGGGATGCGCACGCTGCATCTCCTCGCGCTTGATGACAAACTTCATTCCATGGCACATCTGAGGAAAGCCCACGATCTCCGCGCCAAAGTTCACGCCGAGCCGCAGATTCCAAAGAGCACGGTCGCCGATGCCAGTGTGCTGCGTGTAGTAAACGAAGCGCCGCAGCCCGAAGTCCGGCGTCACCGCGCGATTCACCTGTGGCAACGCAATCGTAGCCACCTTTGGCACCACTTCGCCGATCTCTCCGGGTGCAAACCACCGGCAGCCGAAACCGCGCAGGAACTCATTCACGGCATTGAAGGTGCCAGCGTCATCTTGATCCCAGACATCAAGGTCAGGATGGTAAAGCTGATACAGCTCGCTCGCGGTGTTCCAAAACGTGTCGCCCGTGATCTTGTCCCATTCGGCATTCACGCGGGCTGCTTCATTGTTATCACGCTTCCGCCCCCACGGTTCGGTAGGCACGAAGTCTTTGTCAGGCCCGAGCAGCGCCAGCCAGTCCTTGCCGGAAGCCATTCGAAATGCGCCATGCTTGAGTTCCTTCGTCGAAAGGCCCAGTTCCTCCGTGAACTTGCTCATGCCGACAAAAATCGCCATCTTCCCCTCGCTGCGCTCCGTGACGACCGGCAGCGTGGCCCCCGACATCTTCGCGAGGGTGCTTTGCAGCTCTATGGCCGCCAGCTTGGTCATCCGCGCAGGTTTCTCCGCGACGACGATCTCTGCATTGGCTTTTCCATTCTCGATGACGAACGTATCGACCGCTCGAAGCGGAGCCAGCGATCCGAGCAAAAGTGCAGCGAAGAGTGTGGGCAGGTTTTTCATGAAATTGTAGATGGAGTGAGGTTGGTGATCGTTGGGGGCTGAATGCTTGTGGAGAAAGCGATAATGGCTTAGCGCACCGGAGAGCTTTGCAGCGCGTCCAGCTTGTAGATGCGCCTGGCATTGCCGTTATAGAACTGCTCCAGAACAGCGCACGGCAGGTGCAGTGCTTCGACCTGGCGCTCCGCGTAGCGCATCGTCCCTTGCCCCGCGTAGTAGTTGAAATCTTCCCGGTAGCGGGTTTCGAGCATCTGAAGGTGGCTTCGACGCTCCAGGCCGGACGGTGGTGTTACGCGACCGAACGGCTTCCACATCACATCCAGGCCATACATGATGCGGTCCGGGTATTTGAGAAAGAAGGCACGAACCTTGTCACTGGGGTGACGGACGAGATCGCGGGCACGCGCGGCGACTTCGATGTGGAAATTGGGGAATCGCTCCAAGCGGTTGGCGATGGCATCGAGATCGTGCCCGAGGCTGGCGAGGTGTGCTCCAATCACGACAAGCGTCGGGTGTTTCCTCATGATGTTGTCCCTCGCGGCGATGAGATCCGCATGGCTCGGCACACCAGGCTTTCCATGGAAATGCCATTCTGGACGCTTCGAATAGTAGCTGAAATAGGGGCTGGTGGGATCGAGTGGCAGCCAAGCGTCGATTGGCTCGGCAAGGTGTGCGTGAAGCGGTTTCCCGAGCTTCGCGAGATGTGCGTAGATGGGATCAAACCGTGGATCATCCGGCAGGACGAACTTCCCATCGTGATCCTTGATCTCCATGCCGACTTCCTTCCAGATTTTCACTCCCACAACGCCGAGAGCGAACTGCCCATCCAGCCAAGCGATCACCTTCTCAGCGTAGTCACGCCGGTCATGCCCACGCAGATCAAAAGTCGCGATGCAGGGATAAAGCTCCGGGTATTTGCGTGACAGCTCATTCGCCGCGCGATGCATCTCCTCCAGATGCCCGTCGCCTGCAGGCACACAGATGTTCACCGTGCGCATGTTGATCCTCCGAAAGAGGTCATTCAGCGCCGGGAAGTCCTCGAAGACATGGGAGTGGACGTCGATCTTCAGCTGTTGCTCATACGTCGGGCTCTTCTCATCGCCCGCAGCGTGAGAGACAGCTGCTGAAAGCAGCAGGAGAGCGTTAAGAATCGAAGCGAAGCAACGCATGAGACTGGGTCAAGGGAGGGTTGATGATTCGATGAAGGACACCTGCACGGCATCCAGGTAGTGGGGCAGCTTTGCCGGGGACTTGGCCTTATTCTTCACTCCAAAGAAAACCACCAAGCTGCGTGCCTTGCGAGGAACCTGAATGCGCAGTCCGAAACTCTGCCAGCCCATAGAGCCTGGCGTTTTGTCAAAGCCAGTGGCAGCCATCGCGATAGCTTCATCCCGGCTAGCAAACCAATCCGCGCCAAGCGCCTCCGGTGCCGCATCGACGGCATAAACGCGGATGGAGTAATGCGGCGTGCTGCTCGTATCTGCGGCGGCAAAAGCAGCGCTGACCTCGATCTCGCGTTCTTCAGCGGTGGATGGCGGCAGCGCGATGATCTGATACAGCCTCGGGAAGAGCAGAGGTGCCCCCATCTCACTCGTCTCCAGCCTCAGCATGTGATGCCCATCCTTCGGCGTGATCCCATGCTCCGCTGACACCACTTTTGCCACATCGCCCGTCCAAAGCGCTGGGCCGGGAGGAAAACCCTTCACCAAAGGCATCCGAGCATCCTCAAAGCCCGGCTGCATCATCCGTAGCGGTGTCTTCTTTAAAGCCTGCCGCTGCCCCACGAACCCAAACACCACCGACGTGCAGAACATCCCAAACACAATCCCCGCCGCCGCAGCTGCGAGCGGACGCCAGGAGAGCCAGACGGAGCGTCGAGGCACGACTACCGACGGCTGCGATCTGCGAACTCCCGCAAGCGCGGAATCAAGATGCGTATAACGCAGAAAGTCCTGACGCACGCTCGCATCCTTTACGATGAGTGCTTCCAACTCCTGCGTCTCTTCCAGTGAAGCAACGCCTTCCAAGTAGCGGCGCATCAGTTCAAGCTCATGTTCAGTTCGATTCATGTCCGTTCCTCCTGCGCGAGCACCTGCTGGGTGCAGTTCATCAAGGCGATGCGAATGCGGTGCAGCGATTTATAGAGGGCCATCGCACTGCGGCCCGCCCGCGCTGCGAGTTCATCAATGCGCACCCCCGGCTTGTAGGCCTCCTCCACCAACGTGCGTTGCTCCTCCGTCAATTTGCGAAGGCAATCATTCAAAGCCCGACGCTCCGCCTCAAATGCATCCTCCGATTCCTCGGAAGACACTGCCAGCAACCGCAGCGCCTCATCGCCAAACACATGCCGATCCCGGCGACGAGTCCGCAGAAATTCCATCGCCACAAACCGCGCCACTCCAAACGCCCAGCGGCGAAAGTCATCCATGCTGGTGATGTCCTCAAACTTCCGCCACAGCACCGCCGCCACATCCTGCATCACCTCGCGCGAATCCTCCAACGTGGGCACCAACGACCGCACAAAGCCACGCAACGATTCCTCATGCTCCACATAGAGTCGGAGGAAGAGGTCATGGCGTTGCTGTTCGGAGTCGGTCACGAAACAAACATGACCAGTGCCCGCCTCATTTGCCGAAAGTTGTTTTCAGAGGGTGAAAATGGTCGGCTGATGCGACGCTCACGAGCCAGGGTGGGCGTTGGCCAAAGCCATCGCTTTCCGGATTTTCTGAAGCCGACGCGGCCGACGCTCGCGGATGCGCTCGGCGTAGTCGTGGGCGTCGTGATGGTCGCTTCGGTGCATGGATTTCCATGAACTGCCGGGGTTGGAAAGACGCTAGCTGAATCACAGAGCGAGTCCATTGAGCGAGCCGGTGCTGTCGGCGAAGCGTTGATTCATCCCGCCCGCGCTCTGGATCATCGTCAGCCACAGATCTGCCAGCGGTCGCTGGCCTTCGAAGTGGAAGTGGCCGCGTTTCCAGTTGCCTCCGGCGATGAGGACTTCGAGGTCGCCGTAGTTGTGTTGGTCGCCGTCGCTGATGCCGCTGCCCATGATGAGCGTGGTGGTTTCGAGCAGACCGGTGGCTTTGAGGCGCTGGACGACGTGGGCGAAGAACTCCATGTGGAAGCGGTCGATCTGCGCGAGCTTGTCCTTGGCTTCGTCGCCTTTGGTGTGCGTGAGGACGTGGTGATTCTGCGGCTTGTCGAAGATGCCGTCATACATGCGCGGATTGTCCCAACGCTCGGGATCAACGAGCAGGGTGGCGACACGAGTGAGATCGTTTTGAAACGCGTGAATGAACAGTTCTGCCATGAGCCGAAGATAGTCGCTGCGTTTCTCGGGGATGCCCGCAGGCTCGGGCAGCGTGGGTTTGCCGATGCGCTTGGCGGCGGCTTCGGCGCGCTGGATGCGCTGCTCGGTGGCGCGGACGCTTTCGAGGTATTCGCCGAGCTTGTGCCGGTCATCACTGCCGAGTCGCTTTTCCAGACTGTGTGCCTGCGCGAGCACGGTATCGAGAATGCTGCGTGACGGTCCGCCTTTGCTTTGACCAAAGAGGCGCTGGAACACAGCGCGTGGATTCTTCTCGGTGTTCGCTGCGTAGCCGGGGCCATACCAGGAGATGCACTCGAAGTATTTGGTCTCCTTGTTGTCGGTGAAATCGTTGGTGCTGAGTTCCAGTGATGGCAATGCGGTGTCCTGGCTGATTTGCTTGGCGAGGAGTTGATCGAGCGTGATGTTCGTGGGGAAGCCGCCATCCAGTATCTCCTGCGGGGCGGAGGACGTGAGCCAGCAGGATCCTGCCTGCGCATGAACACCGGTGCCGGGCACAAACTGGCGGTCGAGTCCGGTGATGAAGGTGATGTCGTCCTTCACGGACGCGAGATGTTGGAGCGTGGGCGTGAGCGAGAGCGGAGTGTGGCCGCTGATGAGCTTCTCGGGCATCATCGCCTTCTGAAGATAGCCGTTAGGCGTGTAGATGAACGCGAAGCGGCACGGCGCTGGTGTTAAAGCTTTGGCGAGGCTCTCGAAGAAGGGCAGGCCAAGCGTGACTCCAGCGGCGCGGAGGAAGTGACGGCGGTTCATGGGTTGCAACGTAAAGGGCTGGAGGTTAGGATTTGAGCATGAGCACGACCATTGATCCGAAGCTACTGAACGACCCTGTATTCCAGCGGGTGCTCGCGGATGCATTGGCGATCCAGGATCGCTTTGCGGCTGAGCCGGTATATGCGAAGACGGGAAAAGGGCATCTCAAATCCGAAGGCGTGGAGGAACTCCGACGCATCAAGGAGGAAAAGAAGCGAACGACGGATGGGCAAGGAACATGACGCGGGATTGGCTTGCCATTTACACTTGGCAGTTCGTCACGACTCAGAACGCATTGCTTTGCGCCGCCAAGAATGCGCTGCACAAACCCACCACTGATGGACACACTGAGACCAGGGCGCTGTGGGAGTCGCAGCATCGAAATGTCATGAGCCTGCATGAGGCTACCGACCTTTGTCGTCGCTGTCATCGCATGGCCCCCTTTTGCTTCTACAATGGAAACACCTTTTCGGCGATTATTCGCGACGTCATCATGCGTTTGCGCCTTCCTGCCGATCAAGCCTTCGTCATTCGCAGTCTCGCCGGTCACATCGTTGCTGGTGTCGCCACGGATGAGGAGGTGCGGGCGTTTCGTGAATTTAGCGAGAGCCTGTGAGTGGAATCTCATGACCGAGTGTGGGTGAACGGATAGCTCTTCACGATCTCGATGATCACACGACTGAGTTTCCAGCCATCCGCTTTCGCGGCTTGCTCGATCTGTTCAACGACGGGCATGTCATAGAGGGCCAGAGGTCGGGCGAGGGCGTAACTCAGCAGATGCTCGATGAAGCCGCGGGTGAACTCGTGCGGCTGTTTCATGAGATTGCCTTTGAACTCTGCGGGGCCGTCGAAGGGTTGGCCGTTCCATTCGCCTTTGGCATCGACTGGCACGGTTGCATCCATCTCGCGCCACTGGCCGACGGGATTGAAGCGCTCCAGTGCGAATCCCGGTGGATCGAGCCGGATATGGCAGGAATAGCACGCAGCCTTGTTCCGATGAGCCTCAAACTTCTGCCGGATGCTCATCTGCTGCGCGGCTTCCTTGGTGTCATTCTCAATGGCGAAAGCCACCTTCGGCTCCGTCGGTGGACGGTTGAAGATGGTCTCCAGTAGCCACGCTCCGCGCTTCACCGGGCTCGTGCGAAAGGGCAGCGAAGTGACGATCATTGGTGCGGCCATGCTCATAAAGCCACCGCGACGAGCATCGGTGAGTTTCACGCGCTGCCAGTTGCCGGACTTGTCATTCTTGGTCTTGAGTTCGCGATTGCTGTTCGTGGCGACTGCGGCTTCGCCTTCATCAGCGCCGAGTCTGAGGCCACACAAGCGAGCGAGCTGGGGATTCAGCCAGGTGTAATCGGCGGCGAGAAAGTCCATGATGCTGCGGTCCTCGACCATCACCGTCTCAAAGAGCATCAGTGCCTCCGTGAGCGTCGCACCATGGAGCGTGCTCTTGCCTTGCGGGCCGGAGTAGAAGCTCTTGAAGAGATCGCGGTCAGGCTTGGCGGTATAGAGCTGATCAAGACGCAACCACTGCACGGCAAATGACTCGCTGATTTCCCGGCAGCGTGCGTCCTTCAGCATGCGGCGCGCCTGCGCTTCCAGCGTGGTAGGTTCATGCAGACGACCTGCCTTTGCCAAATCCAACAGCTCGTCATCAGGCGTGGAAGACCAGAGAAACAACGCCAGTCGTGTCGCCAGCTCCGCATCCTCTAAGGGCGATACTTTGGCACCGCCGGGAATGCCATTCGCTTCGACATAGAGAAACGAGGGGGATGCCAGCACGGCAGCGATAACCTGCCGCATGGCGTCGGCTTCAGACGCCTTGGATTTCTGTGCTGCGTCGTAGAGATTGATCAGGCTGCGCAGCTCTTCGTCCGAGGCGGCACGGCGGAAGGCACGTTCGGTGAAGGCTGCGATTCTTTCGGAGGCAGGCACTCCTTTCTGCTGCGGAGGCGGTGAAACAGACACTCTTGTCTGTTCTCCGACTGCTGGAGCCTTGGGCTTCTCTTGAGCAGACAGGAGTGTCTGCCTCACTCCGCTGGTGATGACCGCGATGTCATCCAGCACGAGGTAGTCGCCTTTCAACTGCGAGCCATCGACCACCAGCTTCTTGATTCCTTCGCCTGCGTGCGCGGAGAACGAACAAAACGTGGAGCCAGCCTCTGCCTCGGCCATGTCGAGCGTCATCATGGTTTCAGTCGCATCGGTGAGCACCGCGGTGAGCTTCACGCTGCCGCTCTGTCCCTTGCGACCCATCACGCAGAAGCCCAGATGCTCCACTGCTTCGTCGAGGTCACTGCTGACGATGTCAAAGGTCAGCTCATAGCTCGGCTTGCCCTTGTCTTTGTTGGTGAGGATGGCGGGAGCAGATGCGGCCTTCACTGTGCTGAAGCTGGCGATCCACAGGTCGGCATTCGGATTGATCGTGACGCTGCGCTCTCCGAATGAACCCTTCAAGAGCCCGCCCTTGCCAGCGATGACTTTGTTCGCGAGCGGCTGCGACATGTCGAAGACTCCACCGCGTCCTTCGGTGAATGCGGTTTCGATTTGGCGGCGAAAGTCAGCGAGCGGGATGCTGTTGTTTTTTGCCTCGGCTAGAGCTGCCACATCGGGCGCGAACTTGCCAGCTAGCGGGACGATTGGGATGGAGTTTTGCTTCTTCGAGGCAACAGACGGGAGCGTCTGTTTCACGCCAATGAGATCCGCGAACACCCGGCTGCGTGCGGGAAGTTCCGGCGCGTTCACGATCTCCTGTGCGGCAGCCAGATACTTCTCCAGCATGAGCGGCGAGAAATCCATTGCATCACCCCGATTGCGATAGCCATGCTCGGCGCGGTTGTCGCCCGGCAACCCCAATTGCGGACAAAGCACCGGGTATTTGCTGCCATATTCCCGCATCACCACCTTCACCTCGGCGGGCATCTGTCCGCTGGATGGATTGAAATAGCTCTTGTCGGTAATGGGCAGGCGCTCAGGGAACATGAACACATCCATCGGCAGCGCGAAGAGGTCGCGGATGGCGTTGTTGTATTCGAGCCGCGTCAGACGCCGCAGGGCTGGCTTCCCAGGATCACGCGCACCCAGCGCCGCATCGGGACGGGCAGCGATGTCCATGATCCACGCCATCAACTCCTGCCGCTGGGCCTCCGTCGGTTGCGACTTCTGCTTCGGCGGTGGCATTTGATGCGACTCGACCTTCTCATACACGCTCCGCCAGATGGATCGGTTCTTCATCACAGCGGCTTCGTCAGTGAACCCGGAGAGATCGAGATCGCCCTTCTTCGCATCGCCGTCATGGCATTCGAGGCAATGCGCATCGAGGAACGCACGGAAGTCGGCGGCACACGCCACGGAGGGAAGAATGACCGCGAGCACCAGGGCCTTCATTTCGCCTCCTCCGCTCGTTTCAGATTTTGCTGCAACTCGTGCGTCGTCTCCCACGCGACCGTCTCGAGATACGTCGCGGTCGCCGCATCCACCGTGGCCGTGAGCTTCATGGACATGTTCTTGAGCATCCACTTCGGCATCTTTGCTTGATAAGCATCCGACTTGAAGGCGGCAATGCGCGCAGCCTCCGTTGCTTTCTCCGCATCGGTAGCTGCCTTCGGCAAGGCGTGCGGCCACACCGGATACGTGCGCGGCAGTTTGCCGATGGGCCACTCACCTGTGAGCGCGGCGTAGAAGCAAGCGAGGTTCAGGAACATGCCCGTGTCTCCGGGATGAGCGCTATCCTTGGGATGCTGCAAGGCAAGCGCCGGCCTCTCGCGATATACTCGCGCCCATGCCGTGCTGCATGGCGCGAAGAGCCGGATTTTGTTCCTCACCGCGAGATCAAAGATGCGCTTTCTTCCCTCGGTTTCACGTTCGGATTTGCCCCAGCCCATCTCATAGAAGATCGGCTCGCCGCCTGCCGCGCGGATGGCTTCACAATACTTCGTCACGGCCTCCGCGTGCGCGTTGCCCGTGCCGGTCGGGTCATCATCGCCCATGATGAAACGGCAGACTGTCTGAAGCACAACGAACGATGGCTTCTCCTCACGAATCTTGTCGAGGAACGTCTGCCCCGGCTTCACGCCGTATTCGTATTTGTTGAAGCCCGGCTCGGCATAGACGCGGATGTCGCTGCCGCTGCGCCCGACAATCTCCGGCACAATCTTGGTGCCGACATGCCCGATGAATTTCCCATCTACAACCTTTGCCGCCTCGCGGGGAAAATCGTTCCAGTAGGTGCTGCTGCTGCCTGCGAAGAGCAGGGTGAGGGGTGGTGAAGCAGACACTCTTGTCTGCTCAGAAGGCTCCGCAGACAGGAGTGTCTGCATCACGATGAGAATGCCAATGAGGATGCTCGCTTTCATGCCTTGCCAAGTTCTCGGAGTGTGGTGCCAATGGCTTTGAGGTTCTCGATGCGCATCTCGTCGTATTCGCGTGAGATGAGGATGCCGCTGGCTCCGGCGTTGAAAGCTTGTTTGACAGCGGCCTGAAGAGAGACGGGCTGCGTGACGAAGCGTTTTTCTTTGGGGCCGCCGGGTCTACCGCTGTGGATGTTGTTCGGCACATCGACGCCGATGCCGGGAACCACGGCGCACTTGCCCTGCACGACATCCACGATGCGCTTCGTCTCGATGCCGACGTATTCGGGGTCCATGCCCCGCGAGGCGAGCTCGTCGAGCTTCGGTTGCAGCTTTGGATCGTAGCCGCGCATCGCGTAGTGCATCTCCAGCACTTGCTGAAGGCTCAACTCGGCCAGCGGTCCCTTCTTTAGCTCCTCCAGATGATACGCGAGCAGGCGCGGCGCGAGGATGTCGTGGTAGAGGATCGGTTTGATGAAGTCCGTGTAGGGCGTGACATCCGCATAGCTCCACTGCGCGAGATAAAGCGCATCCCACGACGTGTTTTGGTGATCAAAGTGGCGGCCCACTGGCGCACTCGGTCTCGCGGCCTTCACCAGCGCGTGCGTTCGCCTGCCTTGCTCCTCGAGCGCGACCCGCCATTGATAATCCCACGCCAGAACCTCGGGAAACTTCATCAGCACACGCAGCACATGGGTAAAGATGCCATCGGCAGGCGCGGCGCCGCCCGCGCGCACCTTCGTGATGAGCGCGTGCAACTCGGCGAATCCCTCGCGAGCACGAGCGATCCGAACGCCCTCGCGCTTTGCCCTCTCTTCGCAGTGCGTGCAGAAACAAAACGGCACCGCGCCTTTCCACAATAGACTGGACAGCGGCCCCGCTCGCTCGGCTCCCCACTGATAGCCATCGAGCGGATACGAGCGCAGCGTGTCATCCACGAGCGCATCCCAGAAGCCAATCCACTCGGGGTTGTTGCGACAAGGCTGACTCGAGACCTTGCCATCAAGCCCCACCGACATCGCTCGCTCGAAGTTCGGCACGCGACCACGCAACTCATTGCTGCCCGGCTCCAGAATCCGGGCATAGAACTTCAGCCCGCGCTTCCGAACGGCTCCACTCACCTCAGCGAACAAATCGCGGTCACCGTATTCTTCATCCGCCGACGGCTTCAGCACGCGCAAGGAAGTGTTCTTGAAGGCTGAATCATGATGCTTCAGCCAGACCCGCGTGATCTTTCTGCCGCGCTCATCTTTGATCGGCACACCATGATCCGCATACACCTCAGGCGGACGACTGTGCGCCGCGTAGTAGCTGTGGCTGTAGAGGAAGATCGCATTCGCCCGACAGGTCGATTGAATCGTGTCCAGGCAGCGCTCCATGCCCTCGTCCAGCAAGCTATGGCCCGCGATTTGGATGCCGATGAGTGGCTTCGATGTCACCGGTTGCTCTGCAAGCGCAGGTGCAGCGATGGCAGCAGATGCGGCTTGGATGAAGCGGCGACGGGTAGTGACACAGACACTCTTGTCTGTGGCCTTCTTCAATAAACAGACAGGAGTGTCTGTGCCACGGTGAGTCATAAGCCAGGCTCCGATTTCAGTTCAAAACGCACCACCGTGAGCTTCGTGTCTGTCTGAAGAGACGAGATCAGCGCCGACGTGATGATGTTGCCAACGGGCGACAGATGTTTTGGAGATAGCGGCTTGAACGCGCTCACAGGAACCGCCACATCGCACCAGCCATCGGCGTCGGGCTTCAATTCACTCCCGTCGACCCTTGCCTCGAAGTTGCCTCCGTATCCGCCACTCGTCTTTGATGTGAGCAGCATGATTTGGAGCGATTTGTTTTGAGTCTGCTTCAGCCGGTATCGAATCACGCTCTTGTCCCTCACCATCAGCGAGAGCGGGGGCACGAGCTGTGCCGTCCTCACGGAGATGCCAAAATGGGTGACAACCTCCCCGGATGCCTTGCGCGAGGCCACATAGGGACGCGCCATCATGCAGGCGCCATCTGAGAATCCACGCCAGTCACGTGGGGCCATGGTGTGGGTAAAATCAAAGCGCCAGTCGGCAAGCGGTTCTGGTGTGGTCGTGGAATTCAACTTCAATCCGCTGTCGAGAGATGCGACGGCGCTGCTTTTAGCCGGCACATCAATTGTGCTGCCATCGGCAAGACGTTTGAGGTTCACGAGGCCTTCGTCCACCTTCAGCAGAGTATCCTCGCTGCGTGCGGCCAGATTGAAGACGGTCCCGACCACCCGCGCCTCCGCGCTGGCTGTGCGCACCAACATCGGTTTGTCCTTTGGCTGCGGCTTCACCTGCGCAGAGAGCGATCCCTTGCGCAACACGAGCAACTTCTGCCCGTTCTCTGAGAACGACAGCTCCGAATCTCCGCTCAGGTTGAGCATGGTGCCATCGCGAAATCGAAGCGAAGCCGAAGTCGCCTCACCCACCGTTTCAATGGTGCCAGCCTTTAGTTGCTCCCCGATGGCTAGATCCGTTCGCCACTTGCCATCCTCACTCCACGAAATGGTGCCCGAGGCATCAACCAGCGCGAGCACCCGAACCTCCCGCGAGCCTACCCAAAACCAGCCTGCGGCAAGAAGCGCCAAGACCGCTGCCGCTGCCATAGGCGGACGCCACGCAAACCAGCGCGATGCGGGAGACACCACCCGCTTCGTCTGCGGAGAAGCTGCCGCCGTGGCCCATTGCCGAACCTCGCGGCGTTTCAACGAATGCCGAAGATCACTGTGCAACAGCGCGCGATCCGCCAGATACGCGACCGCCTCGGCGTCGCCCTCGATCTGCGCCATCAGGTTGGCGCATTCCACTTCCGGCAGCGCGCCGTCCAGCATCAGGTCAATGAGTTGTCGTTCGGTGTCGTTCATAATACCTCCTTGGAAAGTTGCGACTGCACGCACTCGGCCAGCAGATTGCGGATGCGAAACAACAGCACGCGCACTGACGCCGCCGTGGACTGCACCGCCTCGGCCACGCGCTCCATCGAAGCATCCTCCTCATAGCGCAGCTCCAGCAACTGACGCGACTTTGCCGGCAGCTTCTCAATGCACCGCTCCAGCGCCTCCTGCCGCGCACTGCGCTGCGGCTGCCGCTGCACCAGCGCCTCCGCGAGCTGCTCCAGCAGCGCCTCCGAGAACACCAGCTTCTCACGCTCCTGCCTGCGGTAGTGGTCAATCACCCGTGACTTCGCCAGCCACAGCGCCCAGGCCACAAACGGACGCGCGCCATCATACTCGTCAAACCGCCGTGCCACCGTCAGCGCCACCTGCTGCACCACGTCTTCCGCATCCTGCACCGAACGCACCGCCGCGAACACATACGCCTGCACACTCGGCTCCGCCTCTCGCCAAAGCCGGGTCAGTCGCTCACGCGTTTCGATTTCGGATTCATGATTCACACCCGTATGCCGCGCTCATCGGCGAAATGTTAACGGGGAAAAGTGAAAAAATGCCCCCCCCTGCAGCTACTTCTCCTGCTTCTTGTTCATCTTCCGCTGTTCCTTTTTATCCTCGCTTCCTTTGTCCGCCTTCGGTGGCCTAGGCGCTTTGTCTGGCACCTTGTATTCGGTCGGCGGCAGCATCACTGGCGACTCCAGTTTGCCACGGTGGATTTCGATGAGGCTGAAGATGTCGTCCTTGGCATCTGTGTTCACGAGGGCGAAGTCCGCTCCCTTGGTGCCGCCCTGACGCAGCACTGCGTCTTCCACCGTGACGGTTTCGTGATGCCACTGCTTGTCGCCCTTGCCGGTGATCTGAAGCGCGGTCTTCATGCTCGGCTTGCCGGCATCGTAATCCAGCTTCCACGTCGACCCTGCCGTCGCGTCATACCATACGACATACATCGTCATGGTCTTCGGTTGCTGGTCGCTGGAGAAGCCTTCGTGCAGCTTGAAATACATTGCGTCCTTGCCGGAAGCGTGCTCAAATCCGCGCGCGAAACGCGCGTAGATTGGCGACGTCTTGGTGATGGGACCACCCACGCGCCAGAGCGGAATCGACGTTTCATCAGCGTCAATTTGATGAAGGAAGCGACAGTAGTTGTCCGGCCAGATGTCCCAGCCCACGTCGTTCAAACCGGTCTGCGTGTCGCGTTGGCGGACCTGCCCCAGCAGCAGCGCGTTCTTGTCGTCCACCGTCGCGCCATACTTCGAATAGGCGGCGCAGATATTTATCATGCGCTCGGAGTTCTGCTTGGTGGCCTGTCCAAACTTGGACTCCGGATAAGCCTTCGTATCGGCAGCATCCAAGCCCTTGTGCAGAGCGCAGAAGGCATCCGTGGCGGTCTTTGGATCGATCTGCCCCGCATAGCGATTGAAGAAGTAGAAGGAGTAATCGAATCCCATCTCCTTGCTCGCTTCCATAGCTCCAGAGCTGATGTCCCAGATGCTTTGACCGTTCTGCAAGCCAGTGACCGCACCCCAGTAGAAATTGAGCGGCAGATTCACCGCATACATGGCACGCGTCCAAGTCTGATCCATTTCTGATCTGGCAAACAAGGGTGTGCCTTCCGTGGCGATCAATCGGTGCTGCCATGTTTCAATCTTGGTCCGCTCACCGCTCAGGTGATGACCGCGCGCACTGCCAGCCAGCTTGATGGCGACGCCGCCATGAGCGTTCTCCGTCACCCATTTCCACTCTTCGGTGAATCCTCCCTTCTTGCCCTTCTCATCGCCATCGTCGTCTGGCGTGACGTTGTTAAACATCAGAGCGATCTGAGGATTGTAAGCGCCTCCTTGGAAAGTTTTCACGAACACATCAAACTGCCACAAGCGGAACTCGCGCCATGCTGAGGAACTCGTTGGCAAGTCATACTTCTTCTCGATGGCACTGCCTTTGTAAGCACACTCATCGCCCGTGCATCCAGTCTTCACCTGAATGAACGCGATGCGCTCCTGCTTCTCCTTGGGGTAACTGCGGATGTGCTTTCCGAACTCCGTGATCAGTCGTTGCAACAGCGATTTGTATTCCGCCGAGGGATAGAAAGGATAGACCGGCCAACTGTCGTGGATTTGGTCTTTGCACTCCACGCGGGGGACGCCCTGGGTGTAGATCCACTCGGGCGAATCCGGCCCCACACCCAGAGAAAGATAGATGAACTGGTTTCTCCTGACCGCCGCATCCATGGACTCATCCAAGGTGCTCCAATCGAAAGCGCCCGGCTGCTTTTCCACATCCGCCCATCGTTGAGTGAATGCCAAGCCCTTCAAGAATGGGTGATCCTTCGGATCAAACGACGAACCGCGATCCCACACGCCAAACGCACTCGGAGGCGGCGCGGCTTTACCTGGCGTTTGAAACAGCGCAGTCATCAAGCTGATGACGCCAATGAGTCTTTGGAGCGGCGTGTGCATAAGGGTAATGCGTTTGCGAATGTGTGATGAGCAGCGGTTCAAGGGCGCGTGCGCGGAGATTTCTGGAGCGTGGCAAGTTTCACAGCCATCGCCTTCACGCGGTCAGCATGCGCAGAGGCGACGTTCATCTTTTCGCCTGCGTCGCCCGAGAGATCGTAGAGCTGGGATTCATTGGCGTTTGCCGTCTCAGTGCCAGTCAGTGGCTTGAATGGCTCGGCACCGGGCGCAGGCTCGATGTATTTCCAGTTTCCCTCGCGCAACGCGAGACGCTGCGAGTGCTCGATCACATACTCACGCCCGTGTGTTGAATCACCGAGCAGTGCAGCGGTCATGTCGAGCGAGTCAGGCGCATCGGCATCGCCGAGCTTCTGCCCGGCCATCGCCGCGAACGTCGCCAGCAGATCAACCTGGCTCACCATCGCATCGCTCACGCCGGGCTTCACGCGCGCAGGCCAGCGAGCGAGGAACGGCACGCGCGTGCCCGCCTCGAAGCGGCTGTATTTGCCCCCGCGAAACTGCGCGCCAGGCTTGTGATCGCCGAGCTTCTCCACAGACTGATCTTTGTAGCCATCGTCAATCACCGGGCCGTTGTCGCTGGAGAGCATGATCAGCGTGTCCTGCGTGAGGCCATGTTTCTCGAGCGTGGCGAGCACTTCGCCGACGCTCCAGTCGAACTCCGCAATCGCATCGCCACGCGGTCCCATGCCCGTCTTGCCCACGAAGCGCTGATTCGGCACCCGCGGCACATGGATGTCGTGCGTGGCGAAGAACAGGAAGAACGGATGATCCTTCTCGCGCTCGATGAAATCCACTGCACGCTTCGTGAAGGTGTCCGCCATGTCCTCGTCCTTCCACTGCGCCGACTTGCCACCCGTGAAGTAGCCGATGCGTCCAATCCCGTTCACGACCGCCATGTTGTGCCCGTGCGACCAGTCCATCTTCAAGCTCGCGCGATCCTTCACGCCATCGAGTTCGCCGGGGAACGGGTTGTTGTAATCCACGCGCAACGGATCGCTCGGATCGAGCCCGACCACGTTGTGATTCTCCACATACACGCACGGCACACGATCGCCCGTCGCAGCCATGATGAAGCTGTAGTCAAAACCCGTCTCATTCGGGCAAGGCGAGATCGCCTTGTTCCAGTCGAGCTTCCCGCCCTTCGCGCCAAGACCGAGATGCCACTTGCCCACCACACCCGTCGTGTAGCCAGCTTTCATCAACATCGAAGGTAAGGTCGCACGCGAGAGATCAATGATCAGCGCCGCATCGCCCGGCAGAATCTTCGTGCCCTCGCGTCGCCACGGATATTCGCCCGACAGCAACGCGAAGCGCGACGGCGTGCATGTCGCCGAAGTCGCGTAGCCGGATGTGAAGCGCAATCCCTCGCGAGCCAGCCGATCCACATTCGGCGTCGCCACCCGCGTCGCCCCGTAGCAACCCAGGTCACCGATGCCCACGTCGTCGCCGTAAATGAGAACGATGTTGCGCGGCCGATCGGCAGCGAATGATGTGCAAGCCAGCAGAGCCAGCGATGCGAGCGATATGAGAAACGAGCGTGGCTTCATAGGAACTGCCATGATGAAGCCACACGGGTCGTGATTCCGCAAAGAGGGAACAGAGCAATTTGTGTAGATATCCGGTCTCAACAGCATAAACTCCCACACCATGCCCGCCAGACGTTCTTCGCTGAAACCATCCGACCGCAAACCCACGCGCCTTCGCTCTTCCAAATCAGAGCCACCGCACGTCGCCCTGTTGGTCGAGACTTCCTTCGGCAGCGGGCGTGACATCCTCACCGGTATCGCCCGTTACGTGCGCGAGCACGAGCCCTGGCTGCTGTTTCACGAGGCGCGCAGCATTGACCAAGAGTTGCCGCGTTGGCTCAAGAACTGGAAAGGCCACGGCATCATCGCGCGCGTGCTGACTCCCGCGATGGCAAAGGCACTGCGCCGCACATGCATTCCCGTGGTGGATGTGCTCGGCGTGGTGCCGGATGCCGGGTTTCCGCTCGTGCATGTCGATGATGAAGCCATCGGCGTCATGGCCGCCGAACACCTCATCGTGCGCGGCTTCAAGCACTTCGCCTTCTTTGGCCTCGAAGAGCGAAACTGGTCCGCCGCACGTGAACGAGCCTTTATCCACGACGCACGGCGACATGGCTTTGAGACCAGCGTGCGCCGCGTAAGCCCACGTCAGGTGAATGATGACTCATGGGAAGTGCATCAGCGTGACCTCGCGGAGTGGATCAGCAGTTTGCCAAAGCCTGTCGGCCTCATGGTGTGCAGCGATCATCGCGCCAGTCATGTGCTCGAGGCCTGCCGCCGTGCTGGCGTGCGCGTGCCTGATGATGTCGCCGTCATCGGCGTGGATAACGACCAGCCCCTTTGCAACATCTGCAACCCACCCCTCACCAGCGTCTGGCCCAATCACGCCCTCGTCGGCTACGAAGCCGCGCGATTGCTCGACCAGATGATGCGGGGCAAGAAGCGCGTGCCCGCCCGCACGCTCACGCCGCCGAAGGAGATCGTCACACGCCAGTCCACCGACACGCTTGCGGTGCAGGACGAACTCGTCGCCAAAGCCCTGCACATCATCCGCGAGCGCGTGTGCGACGCCATCCGCATCGACGAAATCGCCGCTCTTGTTGGAGCCTCACGCAGCGTCCTGCAACGCCGCTTCCGCGCCGCCCTCGGCCGCACGCTCAACCAGGAACTCATCACCCAACGCGTCACCGCCGCCCAGCGTCTGCTCATCGACACGCAGCTCTCGCTAGCCGATATCGCCGAGCGATGTGGCTTCCGCCATCAGGAATACATGGGCGTCGTCTTCAAAGCCGAGACCAAGCAAACGCCTGCGCAGTTCCGAAACCAGGCGAGAGAAGGATAGCAGGCTCTATTTCAACGCCTTCTCGGTCAGCGCTTTCCGATTATCCGTCCACGCCGAATTCGGCTTCGCCTCCCAGATGCGGAACTTGCGAAAGCTCGCGGAGAGGGGCGGAACTTTGTCGAAGCCGTTGGAGTAGCCCGTGACACCGAAGCTGATGTAAGCTTTGTCGGCGGCCACTTGTGGATGCGCGCCAATGATGGTCTGGCCATCAATGGTGGTGACCATCTCGTTGCCTTGCACTTCGATGAGCACGGTCTTCCACTCGCCTTTCGCGATGGGTTCGTTCACTTCGCCGAAGGGCTCGTTCTGGTCGGGGCCGTCGTGATCGTGGTCATCCTTCTGCGTGGAGAATCCGTCCTTGTTGATGATGAGCCGGCAAAGATGCTCGACGCGATTCTGCGCAGGGCGCGTCGACGTGGCGGGGCGCATCGCAGCGGGATCATCGATGCAGAAGACGATCTGGCTGCAACCATCGAGCTTCACGTCAAACTGCAGCACCGCATTCTTCCACGGCAGTGCGAAGAATGCAGCCGCGCTATGATTATCCTTCTTCATCTGATAGCCGCGCAATGCGCCATCGACGATGTCCCACTGTCCAGGATGAAACGACCAGCCGTGGGTCATGCTCGCGAGCGCGCCGCCTTTGAAGATGTCCGTCGGCATTTGCGCGAGGTCTTCGCTCGCGAGCAGCTTGCCGCGCTCAGTCATGAGTGCCTTGGGATCATCGGCGAACGTGAGGCTGGTGATGGCGAGAAGGAGGAGCGTGAGTTTCATGAATCAGCGTAGCTTGGAATGCGAGCGCGAAAGTTCGATGTGATGACGCATCTCGTAGAACGCGAAGTAACCAGCCGCAGTGCAGCCTTCTTCACGCGCGGCGCGGAGTTGGTGGTCGATGGCGTCGGCATCGGTTGCGTGCGAAGGATTGGCTTGGTGAATGTAGCCGAGCCCGAGCAGCGGATGAATGCGGCTCATGTCGCCGCCGAGTTCGTTCGTGGCGATGTCGCGCATCGCGTGGCACTCGGCACGAAACCACGGCGCGCTCGCCGTGTATTGACCGACGCCGACGAAGTCCATCAGGTCTTCCTTCAACCAGCGCGGCCAGTCCTGCATCGCGCGATCTTTGTCGGGCGCAAAGCGAGCCCACACGTAGCCGCCGAGATGCGCGTCGGCGCGTGCTTTGCGAATCGCAGCGCGCAGCTCGCGAACGTAATCGGTAATGCGGTCGCGCTCCCACTGAATCCAGTCGCCATCACTCTCCTTCACCGTGTTCCACGGGCGATGGCTATCGGTCTCGAAGCCCTTCGCGCAGCGCGGACAGAAGCATCCGCTGCCGGGCCGCACGTAGTCCATCGCGACGCCGGCGACCTCATAGCGCGTGACGATCTCCGTCATCATCGCAGCATGAAACGCGCGCACCTCTGGGTTCATGAAGCAATACCAACCCGTCGGTTTGCCCTTCGAGTCGAGCGCCGCCCAATCGGGATGCACCTTCAAATCCACGTCCTGTGCGATGCCGAGGATGTAACCGGCATACACTGGCACGCCGTGCTTCTTGCTCGACGCCGCTGCGGCAGCCATCACATCCCAGCCAAACGTCGCGCCCGGTGTGGCGATGCGACTCGGGTAATAGGTCTCTTTGTTCGAGCGCGCGTGAACCACGAGCTTCGAGATGCCTGCGGCTTTCGCGTCGGCGAAGAGGTCATCCACACTCGATGCGCCGTGGCTTTCCTTCGTGGAGAAGTCCATCGACGGATAGCCCCAGCCGAGCAGCGCCAGCTTCTCTGGCTCTGCCGTCTTCGTTTCCTTCGCGGGCGCGATGATCACCTCTTTATCTACCGACTCCTCACGGATGCCATCGGGGAAGGCGAGGCGCACCTTCATGGAAACGTTCGCGCTCTCCGCATTCGCAGGTGCAGCATCCCAACGATACTCACCCGTCGGCACGCCTGCGGCATCGGTTTGCTCGATCAAAGGCCAGGACTTGTCTCCCAGCGATGCACAAACCTTCGGGCCGAAGATCGGAACACCCGCCTTCTTCGCGTCGATGAGTTCAGGCTTTACCAGCACCGACTTGCCATCGCGGCGTGCTTCCACACTCCACTCATGAGCACTCAAGTCCGCGATGGAAAACGGAGCCGCGACACCTCGCGCTCCAAGCGAGCGACTCAACAGCTCTGTCTTGAAGACCTCCAGATACTTCGCGCGTGGCGGCTCGGTCGGATAGACGAGAAAGCCCTTCGGACAGTCCGCGAGAAACACGTAGCCACCGGGCTCCAGATGCGATGCGCCAGCGGAGAACGCATTCATTTTTACCACCACATCGCGCTCGCCAGTCGCGCTCAGGTCGATGCGTTCATCGGTGTGAATCTGCACGACGCGACGCTGCGTGGCATTGTAGAGCGTCCAGTATTGCGAGCCCCACGCGGAGGTCAGATACACCGGCGACGACTTCTTCACGTCGATGCGCGCATCGAGTTCGAGATTGCTCATGTCGGGAGCCGTGAGGTGAAACACCTGCGCCTTCGGCTTGAACTCCGTGAAGGCAAGCTGCGCACCATCGCCCTTGCCAGTGACCGTCATGAGCTTCGTTTCACGCGGTGGCGGAGTGAGATCGCGTGGCTTGCCCAGATAGAAATCATCGACGCACAACGCGCCTTCGTAACCCTGAAGATACAGGGCCGGACGCAGGCTCTTCACCGGCACCGGGGCCTTCCATCGAGCCTCGCGATACACCCAACTGCCGATCTCACCGGGCTCCATCTCGAAAGGTCCATACCACGACACGCTGCTGCCATCCGCCAGCTCCACACGAATCGTGACACCGCCACGAGCACCCGCGCGCAACGGCTTTGCATCGAGCCGCACCCAAAACGCCGCCATCATGATCTCCGGCTGCGTTTGATTCACCTCAATGACCTTCTTCGTGCTCACCGTCACATCAGCTTTGCCCGGCAGCGCCGTCATGCGCAGCGCGCCTTTGCCTGAATGCACGACCTCATGCTGAATCTCCGCGCCTGCTCCGAACGCCGATGTTTCCGTTTCAAAGTCACCATTCATGAGCCAGCTATCGGGCAATGCAGCCCAGCAGCTCGCGGTGAGAAGAGTCAGCAAAGTGGAAAGCAATCGTGTCATGGCGCGCGGAGAGAAGACGAAGCGATGACACCAATTTCTGCTTCCACCAACTGCAACGGCTTCGTCAGGCTCGTGGCCAGCAGCGTGACTTCGAGGTCGTTCCAGCCCGCCTGAAGCTGGCTTAATTCAACGACCGGCCACTGCACGCAAGCCTCCGTCGGTGGCGGGTGCGAGCCGTTGCCATGACGCTTGCCGGTGGTGACGACGAGTTGCTTCGCGACATCGCCCTCATGAAAGGCGTGACTGTTGATGCTCACGCGCATCGCTAGCGGAGCGAAAGCTTTGTTCGCGCCAGACAATCCGAGACGCAGACCGACGTAGCCGGGTTCAGCTTTTGCCAAGTCTTCGCCGATGAGCAATCGCAGCTTCGTCGTCTCCGCCGACTTCAACGCGACGGGCAGTTGCTTGCGATACTCGTAGCTGTCCTCGGAGTCGTGGAAGTAGCTCTGCGTGATCTGATAGCGACGATCACCGAGGTGCTCGCGTGTGAGCCCTGCATTGATCGCGGCGACCATTGGCACGCTGAAGGCGGGGAAGCTGAAGTTGAAGAGCTGAATGCCGTCCGCGCCGAGCTGGCGTTGGTTCAAGATGGAGCCGAGCACCTGCGCGGTGTCGGGATCACGCGTGACTTCTTTTGAATAGGCCACCGTGTCGTGATTCGCAACGAACGGCCAGACGTAGCCACCGCGACCGTAGATGGAACCGACGACTTGCACGCCTGCGGGCTTTGCGATGCGCACGAACTCGTCGATGGGCATGTCGTGCGACAGCGTCATCAGCGGCGATGGGATGACAACATCGACGAGCCGCTGCTGCATCCACTTCTCCACTTCGAGCCCAGACCACGCGCAGTTCTTCAGCGACGGTGGCACGCGCACAATGAGCGACATTGCGCGCTTTTGTTTGGCGGCGCAATCGTCGAGCCGCGCACGCACCTCCTTCACCATCTCGGTGATCAGTGGCGCGCCGCGTTGCGCTTCGCCGGGTGGGAAGAAGATTTGGAAGCGATTGAAGTCCAGTTCGAAGCCATCCATCAGATCTGCGTAGCGATCCATCGCCTCGAAGATCACGGCCAGGCGATACGCGCGCACCTCGTCGCGAGCGTAGTTGAGCAGGTGCTTGTAGCCCGCAAAGGCGGCGACCGGCGACGTGCCAATCGTCGCATCCTGATGCTCCATCCAGAATCGCCCCGTGAGCGGATACTCCAACGGATCGCTGGTGAAGTGCCCGTCGTTCATCCGATACGACGGCACGAACTTCAGCCCCCGCTCATGCAACCGCTCGCCAACGATACGCGGCGCATCGAGTCCCGCTTCAGTGGCGATGCGACACTTCTCGATGCGCGTCTTCCACGCCGGATCGTCGCTGTATTTCGTGTGCCGCCAGCCCCAGGTGCTCGCGACTTTGGTCGGGTAATAGAGAATGTCCGAACCGGCACCGATGCTCCAGCACACCGTCTTCACCGGCAGCTTGGCTTCGTTGTCGATGAGTTCCTTGAGCTTGATGACGGAGGCTTCCGGCGTCGCGCCCCGAAACGAAAGATCGCCATCGAAGTTGTGCATCGGGCCGAGATCGGCGGCGTGAGCATGAAGCATCAGCACCACGGCGAGAGCTACTGTCGAGAGGGGAGAGATTTCGTTGGGCACGTTGGAGTCTAGGCTTTAGCCGACTAGCAGGCAAGAACGCCAGAGCGTTCGAGCCGAATCACCTCACTCCTCGCGCTGCGCGCATCGTCGGGAGGCGGCTAAAGCCTGGACTCCAACCTCCGCATTCAATGCCGGGAGTGTGCTACGGGGTGCCTTACTTCACTTCGGTTGGTTTGGCGGAGGATTCCGGCATGTCATACGGGAGCCGCCATACATGTTTGCCAGTGGAATCGCTGAAGTAGAGATGCGATTCGGAGAACTGGTCGGGATTGCCGTCGGCCCAAAAGGCGAAGAAGGGTTCGTGGGCGTAGCGAGGACGACGCGCGTAGTTGTGGTTGCGCGGGCTGTCGTGCGTGAGTTGGCGCGTGAGCTGCCAGGTGCTGCCGTGATCACGACTTGTCCACAAGCACATCTCGCCGCCACCACCCCAGGGCTGTGGGCCGGGGAGAGTCGGTGCGATGATGCTCCAGTCGCTGTCGTTCACCCACAGGCTACCCATGTCGTAGTTGTGATCCACGCGTGCGACCGCACCGGTTTGCCACGCCTTGCCGTCCCAGCGTGTGAGACACAGCTCACGTGGTTCATTCTCCGGTCCTGGCGCGAAGCCGTGGCTCGTGACATGCAGCAGCAGCGGATGTCCATCGCGATCAAAGTTCAGATCGCAGGCATACATGTTCTTCTTTTGCGCCGCGTAGTCGATCACCAGCGCGGGACAGTTGATATCGCTCATCGGCAGCGTCAGCAGCGAGCCATCGATGGTGGTCCATGTCGTGCCGAAGTCGGCGGTTTGAGCGAAGTAAAGGTTCGTGCGTTTGTCCACGTCACCGCCGGGATGGTAGTTGAAAAAGGTCGCCACGAGCCCGTCGCGCAAGCCGCTCACCTGATAGTGTCCGCCCATGCCCGCGAGCTTGTGATCCTCGCTCCACACGCGGCCATCGTTGCTCGTTTCAAAGTAGAGTTCGCGACCCTTCGTGTATTTGGTGAAGAGATTCAGCCAGCCTTTGCCTGCGACGAACCACGGCTGCGGATACGTCATCTCCTCTTCGCTCACACGCTCGAACTCCGCGATGCTGTAGGGCTCCTTGCTCCGATACTTGAAGCCCGGACGCTTCTTCGCACGTCCGCTGACGAAGACCCAGATGTAACCCTGGTCGTCGATCTGCAGGCTGCCGTTGTCGTGCGGATCATCCACGCCCTGCTTGTCATGCACGATCACCGGCTTCGGCACGCGGCCTGTCTTGTGATCAAAATACGACGCCATCACCAGCAGATGCCGCGCATCCTTTGAGGTCGTGCCACCGAACGTGAAGAACGTTTTGTCCACCGCCGGCGCATACACCGCGATGGGATTGTGGCTCGACGTGTAAGTCCCCAGCCCGCCCGAGTATTTGTCCCCATGCGGCGTCTTCTGTCCCAGTGTGAACCAAATGCCGCGATAGCCGTCCACCGTCTTCGCGGGATCGGCAAAGGCGTGCGAGATCCCGAGGAGAGCGAGGAGCAGTGCGAGTCGTTTCATGCAACTGAAGACGACGCGACGCAGCGCTGACCTGTCAGGCAAATGCGTGCTGATTTGACGATTCGATCCGCTGCTTTTGCGCGTATATCTGACGCTCCTTTTGTGAGCCAGGCGGTGGCAGTGCCTGGGGCGGTAAGGTGTGCGGCCGATGCAGGAATCGACTGGCGGAGAAGCGGTGCAAGTGCGACCTGCGTGGAACCTTGAAATGAGGGCGACATGGCAACACACGACAAACAGCAGAGAACGGCTTTGGCACCCGAGGTCGAGGCTTCGGCCGAACGGGAAGATCATGTGTATTGCGGCCAGCTTGAGGACCGGGCTCTGCTCGGGGGGCCGAATGCGCGTCTTCGGGATCTGCGGCTGCTGTTCAGCATCATGCGGGATTTCCTTCGCGGGTTCCGTGCGCTTCACTTCGTGGGACCGTGCATCACCGTGTTCGGTTCTGCACGGTTCAAGGAGGAGCATCCGAGCTACAGGCTGGCACGCGAAGCAGGCGCGGCGATCTCACGCATGGGGTTCACGGTGATGACCGGCGGCGGTCCCGGCATCATGGAGGCGGCGAACCGCGGCGCGCGCGACGCGGGCGGACCGAGCGTGGGCTGCAACATCAAGCTGCCCCGAGAGCAAAAGCCGAACGCCTGGCTCGACCGTAGCGTGACCTTGAACCACTTCTTCGTGCGCAAGACGCTGCTGATGAAATACAGCTACGGATTCGTCATCCTGCCGGGAGGTTTCGGCACCATGGACGAGATGTTCGAGGCGCTGACGCTCATCCAGACAAAGAAGGTGCGGAACTTTCCCATCGTCGTCATGGGCCGCGACTACTGGGGCGACCTCTGCGACTTCATGCACGGGATGATCGAGACCGGCACCATCAACGCCGGAGATCTAGATCTGATCAAGTTTACCGATTCCGTGGAAGAAGCCGTCACGCATCTGCAGGAGTACGCCGTGCGTCAGTTCGGTCTCCGGCGCAAGCGTGTGCCTCGCCAGAGCCTGCTGCTCGGGGAGAAGGGCTTGCCTGCGAAGCAGTGGCGGGGGGCCGGTGGGCGCGATGCCCACGATCATACCGCCTGACAAGTGCTGATGCTTTCGGTTGCACGGTCGTGTACGAGGTCCTTGAATCCACCCGGCTAAAACTATGCGTGCACAGATGTCCTGGCAGCGTCCTGATGGTCGGATCAATTTCCGTGAATGGCGGCTCACTCTGCCTTCCCTCGGCTGGCTGCTGGTGTTTTTCATGATCCCGTCGCTGATCATCCTTGTCATCTCCTTCCGCACGCCGGACGTCACCGGCGGCGTTGGCGGCGGCTGGACGCTGGGGAACTGGTCCGCGTGGCTTCACGCCGATGTGCGTGTACTCGCCTTGCGCACCTTGTGGGTGTCGGGTGTCACGACAGCGGTGTGTCTTGCACTGGGCATCCCGATGGCCTGGTTCATGGCGCGCTGTTCCGCCACCTGGCGCGGCGCCCTGCTGCTGCTCGTGATCATTCCGTTCTGGACAAATTTCCTCATACGCGTCTTCGCCTGGAAGGTGCTGCTGAATCAAGACGGCCTTTTCACCCGTCTCGCGCGGGTGCTGCATCTCGCGGGTGATCACGATACGCTGCTCTACAATCAGGGCGCGGTGTGGCTCGTGCTCGCGTACACGCATCTGCCCTTCGCCATTCTGCCGCTCTACGCGGCAGCGGAGAAATTTGACTTTGCGCTTCTCGAGGCGGCACGCGATCTTGGTGTGACGGCGGCGCGTGCCTTTCTGATGGTTTTCATTCCAGGAGTCAGTGCGGGAATTGGTGCCGGGGCACTCATGGTTTTTGTCTCCGTGCTGGGGAACTACATCGTGCCCGAGGTCGTCGGTGGCCATGCGTCGGACATGATCGGCAATCGGATCGCGCAGCGTGCATTTGCCGACCGGAATCTGCCGGAGGCCAGTGCGCTGGCGTCAGGACTGGCGCTCGCTGCGGTGGCGTTGTCTGTTGCGCTTTGGCGGCGGCGACCCAGGCCGGATGGGACCGATTTGACGGATGACAAAGAAGAATTCCTGGCGGATCGCCGGTCGCATCCACCTCGTCGCCGAGCTTTCCCATGACGACACGCCGCATATTTTCTGGCACGATCACCGGCTTGGTGCTGCTGTTTTTTTACGCGCCGCTTGGAGTGCTGGTGGCGAATTCGTTCAATGCCTCCCGCTTCGGCGGCACCTGGGAAGGCTTCACGCTGCATTGGTATTCGGATCTCGCGCGAAACCGGGAGGTGGTGGAGGCGTTCGAGCGCACGTTGTGGATAGCCCTGCTCGCCACGCCGGCAGCCACCGTGCTCGCCACGTTGGCGGCATTCGCATTGCACCGGTTTCAGTCGCGATTGCAGACGGCGCATCTCGTCTTTGTCCAGCTTCCGCTTGTGCTGCCGGAGGTGCTCACAGGCTTTTCGCTGTTGCTTTTCTTCGTCTCCACCGGCTGGGGCCTGGGCATGACGGCCATCTGGGCGGCGCATGTGACCTTTTGCGTGAGCTTCGTGGCGATGATCGTCCTCGCCCGCTTGCAGGACTTTGATTTCACCCTGCTCGATGCCGCGCGTGATCTTGGCGCGAGCGGCTGGCAGGCCGCGTGGCGCGTGCTGCTGCCGTTGCTCTGGCCCGGCATCCTTGCAGGTGCGCTGCTGGCCTTCACGCTCTCCATTGACGACTTCGTCATCACGTTCTTCGTCTCCGGTCCCGGCACCACGACGCTGCCCGTGCAGATTTACAGCATGATGAAGACGAGCCGCAGTCTGCCCGTGATAAATGCATTGTCGGCCCTGCTGCTGCTGGTTACGATCATCCTCGTCGCCGCCAGCCAGCGGCTCACACGCCCGCACCGCCAGACATCGTCATGAAGAAACGCCGCTTTCTCCGCTCCCTCGCTGCCACCACCGCGCTCGCCTCCTGCGGACGCCGCCACGCGGACACTACCAGCGGAGAGGCACCCGTACTCCACCTCTACATGTGGGCGGACTACATAAAGCCCTCGCTCGTCCAGCGCTTCGAGCAGGAGAACCGCTGCCGAATCGTGATCGACACCTTTGACTCGAACGAGGCCATGTATGCGAAGCTCAAGGCCGGCGCCACCGGCTTCGACATCGCCGTGCCTTCCAGCTACATGGTGAAACTCATGAAGGAGCAGGACATGCTCGCGCCCATCGACCGCGGCATGCTGCCGAACATCGTGAACATCAGCGGCGATGTGGCGAACAAGATCTACGACAAGCTCATGGAGCACAGCGTCCCTTATGCCGTCGGGCAGACCGTCATCGCCTGGCGAAAGGACAGGATCGAGAAGATCGATCCCACCTGGGCCGTGTTCGAGCGGCCTGACGTGAAGATGCGCTGCACGCTGCTCAACGACATGCGCGAGACCCTCGGCGCCGCGCTCAAGGCGCTGGGCCACAGCATCAACACGCGCGATGAGCAGAAGCTCGCCGCCGCGCGTGATCTCGTGCTCAATTGGAAGAGGAACACAGCCAAGTTCGACAACGAAGCCTACAAGACCGGCATCGACTCCGGCGAGTTCTCGCTCGTCATGGGCTACAGCGGCGACTTGTTTCAAGTCGTGAGCGACAACGAAAAGGTCGGCATCCTCGTGCCGCGCGAAGGCATCACCATGTCGTGCGATGAGTTTGTGATCCTCAAGGAAGGGCGCAATCCGCTCCTCGCCCACCAGTTCATCAACTTCATGCTCGACGCGAAGGTCGCCGCCGAGAACATGCAGGAAATCGGCTATGTCTGCCCGAACAAGGCCGCCCTGGAGCAGGTGCCACGCTCCTTCCTGAACCACCCGGCCATTCAAATTCCTGATGAGGTGAAGCCGAAGGTCGAAGTCATCGAAGACCTCGGCGCCGACCTGCCGAAGTGGACCAAGGTGTGGGACGAAGTGAAGGCGGGGTGAGCGGATTTGCGGACGTGCTCGTGGGTGCTGGTGTGGCCCGTCACTGCGTCCGCGCGACGCTGAGAATCCTGCGCCTTGACCGGATGAATCGAAAGGCAACGTCTCGCCCATGAGGATCAAGCGCCGGATCAGGCCCGCTTGCTCTGCTTTGTGGACCACCCCCGCATTGACGCTCCCGGCCTTCCGGCTTATAGCGGCCCTCCCGTTTTTCCTGCATTCATGGCCGCCAAGGAACCGAACATCGCCTGGAGATCTTTTTTCCTGCTCGTGATCGCCGCGCTCGCGCTGGCGGGCAATTTCCGTTTTCCGCTGCTGGAGAGCCGGCCGATGCACGCGGACGAGGCGATCCTGGCGGTGAAGTACGTTGATTTCTGGAAGACGGGCGTGTTCCAGTACGACAACAAGGACTACCACGGCCCGGGCCTGCACAATCTGACGCGCGCCTTCGGTTGGATCGCCCGATGGTCGCATCCGGATGAGCTGACGGACGCGAAGCTGCGCCTCGTGGTGGCGGTGTGCTCGATGATGCTCATCCTTCTCACCGTGCTGGCCGCGGACGGCCTCGGGAGGCTGGGCACGGCGCTGGCGATGCTCTTCATGGCGGTGTCGCCGATGAATGTGTATTACAGCCGCTACTTCATCATGGAGGTGCCGCTGGTGTTCTGGGTGTCGGTGTGTTTGTTTTCGTGCTGGCGCTACACGCAGTCGCAAAATCCAAAGTGGCTCGTGCTCGCCGGGGCGGCCCTCGGCTTCCAACACGCGACGAAGGAGACATTCATCCTGAATGCGGGCGCCGCGGTGTGCGGGTGGATCGCGGCAAAGGTGATGTGCGGCGGTTTTTCCGGTCGTCCGACGAACCGGCTGAGCCTCTCATCCGCGAGGCGCGGTGTGAGCCGACCGTGGGTCTGGGTGCTGGTGCCGGCGCTGATCGTGTCGGTGGCGCTTTTCTCCTCCGGCTTCAAGAACTGGCAGGCGGTGAAGGACAGTGCCACGACTTTCGGTCATTACTTCACGCGCTCGGAGGGATCGGGGCACGAAAAGCCATGGCACTACTATTTTACGCTCATCTTTTGGCGGAAGGACGGCCTCGTGTGGACGGAAGCGATGATCGGCGGCCTCGCGCTCGTGGGGATGCTCAACGCTTTCCTCGGCGCGCATCGGAACACGGCGCGACAGGCGTTTCTTGTCTTCCTGAGCATCTACTCGCTCGCGCTGCTCACGGTTTATTCCCTCATCAGCTACAAGACGCCGTGGTCCATTCTCGGCGCGCAGTATGGTCTCACCCTGCTGGCCGGCGCTGGTGGCGCGGTCATCTGGCACTGGCTGGAGTCCCGCATCACCAGAGGCATCTACTGCGCGCTGATGATCGCTGGGGTGTGGCATCTGTGCATCCAGAGCGGACGCGCCATTCACGACTACCGCGCCGACCCGCGCACGCCCTATGTGTACTCGCACACGTCCACGAATCTGCTCGAGGCCGTGGGGCGGGTGCAGCAGCTCGAAAAGCTGCGGCCCGGCGCATTTACCGTGCAAGTGATCAACCGCGACTACGGCTGGCCGCTGCCCTGGTACCTGCGCAAGCTGCCTCACGCCGGCTACCAGCCCGTGACGCCAGATCAACTCGACGCCTCGGTCATCATCGCGGACATCGACAAGCGGGCCGATGTCGAGGCGAAGCTGGCCGGGCGGGTCTACGAATCGTCCAGCATCTACGGCCTGCGGCCAAACGTGATGCTCGTGATGTTCATCGAGCAAGGTCTCTGGGATCAATTCAAGACGCAGCACATCGATCCCGGGCCATCGAAGGCCGCGGCGGCAGGAGCGACGAAGGTGCGAATGCATGAGTGAGCACTTCCGCTTCCGGCACGAGGCGATGGCGACCGTCTTTGAAGTGGTCATCGCGCAGCCCGGCGTGGACGCGGGTTATGCCCGCAGCGCTGCGGATGCTGTGTTTGTCGAGATCGACAGGCTCGAGGAGGAACTCAGCCGCTTTCGCGCCACGAGCGACATCTGGCGCATCAGCCAGCTTCGTGCAGGCGAATCGGCGGCGGTCGGGCTGGCGGCCTGGGACTGCCTCTCACTGGCGAAGGCTGTCCATGCGGAGACTGGGGGCGCGTTCGACATCACCATCGGCCCGTTGATGAACCTGTGGCGAAATGAAGACGGCTCGCCGAGACAACCGGACGAGGAGGACATGGAGTGGGCGAGGGGGCACGTCGGCTCACACCATTTCGATCTCGATACCGGAGGCTTGCGCGTGAGCGCGAAGGTCAGCGGCCTCGTGTATGACCTCGGTGCCGTCGGCAAAGGTTATGCACTGGATCAGTGCGTGCAGGTGCTCGACGACTGGAGCATCGAGAATGCGCTCTTGAACGCGGGCGACAGCACCATCCTTGGCATCGGCGCGCCCGAGGGTGATCCTGGCTGGATCGTCACCCTCGGCGGAGATCAGGAGAAGATCGTGCGGCTCAAGGACCGGGCCATCAGCAGCAGCGGCTTTGCCGTCAAAGGCGCGCATATCATGGACCCACGCACGCTGCGTCCGGCGGCGATTCGTGAATCCCTCGTGCATGTGTCCGCGCCGACCGCAGCGCTGTCGGATGCGCTGTCCACCGCCTTCATGGTGATGACGCCCGAGGAAATCCAGGAGCTGTGCAGACGCCATCCCGGCGTGGAGATCATCGCGTAGGCGAGGCAGCCCGCGGGCGAATCTTCATTGGCCGGCGCAAGTCGGCGGCGAGTTCCGCCACAAGGCGGGCAAATTCACCACGTCCACTTCAGCCCGATGGTGCCGAGCTTCACCGATCCATTCGTATTCGGGCCGGCGCCTCCGGTGTCGTATTCGTAGCGGGCGAATGCCTCGGCACGCGGAGCGATTTTCCAGCGCAGCTCGGGAATCACGGAGTACTCCACCTTGCGGGCCTCTTCGCGATACGCGACCTCGCCGGTGAGTGCGATGGCGACTTTTTTGGTGAGGGGCAGTGTCGAGTGGGCGAGCAGCGCGTGACGATTGATGCGGCGCGGGACCGCGTCGTACACCTCGGGCATCAGCGGGGATTCATTCGTGCCGAAAAACTCGCGCACCTCGCGGTTGAATGTATCAGCGCGGGCGGAGAACCCCTTCACCTCAAGCGCGTAGGCGAGCCAGGTGTCCTCCTTCACGGTGAACGGATGCCAGCGGAACTGCGACTCGATGCCCGCAGCCTGTCCGATGTCGTGGCCGCCGATCGCGATCTGCCTAGCCAGCAGCGTGGCATCAATGGCGAAATGCCTGCCGAGCGGTGATGAAACATCCACGCCCAGCGAGTGCTGGCGGCCGTCCATGGCCTCGAGCAGCAGCGTATCGCGCGCGGGATCGTTTGCCGCGAGGCGCAAGGTGGCGCCGAGGCTGTCGGGCTTCGCATACTCGGCGCTGATGCTGCCCATCACGCCGGCATTGCATCCGCCAATGAGCACCGACCCGCTCCAGTCAGCGCCAAATTGCTGCTCGATGCCGGCGGTGGCAGCGAGACGGTCACCGGTTTTCTCCGCGGGAAATAGCTTCTGCTCAAGCTCGATGCGGTCCCACGCGATGTTTGCGAGCCAGCGGCGCGCGCCCGCGCGCATCGACGCGAACGCCGAGCTGCCGCGCCAGATGCGGCCTTCGTCAAATGCACCGCTGACGAACTCGGCGGCGAGCCGGGGGAAGTGATCGCCGTGAAGATCGTCGAGCGCCTGCCGCGCTCCGGCCATCTCCTCCTCCGTGTAGAGCGAAGGCGAGAGCGCCACTTCATCGTAGGCTGCGGCGGCGGCCTTGTAGTTCCGGCTGGCGGCCAGCGCGCCGGCGTAGTCGATCTGCGAATCAAAACGCCGTGCCGCGGGGATGGCCTTCTTGATTTGCTCGTAGATGGTGGCCGCCTCGGCGTGGCGGCCTTTTGCCGCGAGCACGCCTGCATGAAGCAACTGCACGTCGGATGAGGCGGCGTTGGTTTTCACCAGTTCGTCGCAGATGCGTGCCGCCTCGGCGCAGTTTCCACTGTCGAGCGCCGCGTTTCCCTGCGCGAGAAGCTGGTTTTCGCGTTCTTCGGCCAGCACTTTCGCGGCCTTCGCGCGGTCGCCGGACGGAAGGTGTTTGTCCGCGACGACGGCGGTGAATGCCGCATGAGCCTCGTCCTTGAGTCCGGCGTCGTTCAGCGCAAAGGCCATGTCCAGCAACTGCGGGAACGGGCCGGACGATGGATCGTGTGCGCTCTTGAGCTTCCGGTAAAGTGGCACTGCCTCCGAGGGGCGGCCTGCTTCGCAGAGAAAGTCGGCGCGCAGCTCGATGGCGGCCTTGTTGTGCGGCCATTCCTTGAGCGCGGCGGCCGTGAGTTCGTCCGCGGACTTGAGGCGGTGTTTTTGCAGTGCGTCGCGCGCTTTGTCGAGCGCGACGTCGGCGGCATCAGGAGCATTGTCGCTCGCGGTCGAGCCATCCTCGGGCTTCAAAGCCGGACGATTGGTGACGAGGCCGAGCGCTTCTTCGCGACGGACGATGTCGTTGAGCGGCAGGCGTCCCGTGATCTTCGCCGCATCGTCATCGCGGTGGAGGGCCCTGAGCGCGGCGGCCTTGATGACCGCGGCATCGGAATCATCGGGGGACGTGGCGAGCGCCACGCCTGCGGCCTTCGCTGATTCCTCGTAGCGCCCGAGGCGATATTCGAGCCGGGCCAGGAGACGGTGCGCAGCGGGGCTGGAGGGATCATCCTTGAGCAGCTTGGTGAGCGCAGCGCGGCAGTCGTCATTCTGGCCGAGCTTCAGCCACAGAGCAGCCAGCCGCTCCAGTTTCTCCGCGGGCATCTTTTCGATCTGCCCGCGCGTGCCGCCAGGGCGGTCATCACCCGCGACCGGACTCAGGCAGAGCAGGGGACAGAGCACCGCGGTGACGGCGGAGCGGATGCGCATCGAGCATCTCATGCGGCGGCTCGCGCGAGCGATATGGCGTTGACGATATGAAACGTGGCTGGCATGGCGGCGGCCAGTTTTCACCTGCAAGGGGACGCGAGGCAATCAAAAACCCCGGGCCTGCGTGATCTGCGGCTGCGGGCGCTCAGCGGCAGGCGCGGCGGGCAGCAGCACCTGCACCGCCTTCTTGTATGCGGCGGCCGCTTCTTCGTCACGGTTCTGCGCGTCGTAAATGTCGCCCAGCAGCTCCCAGGCCTGGCTGTCCTTTCCGCCTCTGGCCGTGAGGTAGAGCATCTCAAACGATTCGGCCTTTGTCGCCTCACCCACATCAAGACAAAGTCGGGCCAGGTCATGCCAAACGCGTGTCTCGCTGTGGCGTCCGTCCTTTTGCAGCGCGGTCACGATGCGCTCGCTCTCGTGCGCGCGTCCCCATTTGTCGAAGAGGAACGCCAGTTTCATCTGCAACTCAGGCAGGTCACGCAGGCAGGCTGGCGCCGGGCCGGAGAAAAGCTCGGCTTCGACCGGCACGCTGGACATTTCAGCGGCTTCGGCGATGAGCAGTTCGACGGCCGCAGGATTTTCACGCAGGGAGGCGTCCGCGAGCAGGCGCACGGCCTCATCGTGCCCGCCTGTGGCGGCCAGCGCGCCGGCCAGCGTCACGCGCAGCGTAGTGCTTGTCGGGAACTTGGTCAGCCCTGAGCGCAGTGTCGCAATGCCGGCGGGATCGTCGCCCAAGGCTTGAAGTTTGGCTGCCAGCTCGAGATGCTCGTCGGGCATTGATTGGCGCGAAGCACAGGCCAGGAGCCGCTGCATGGCCTCCAGAGCCTCGCGCTCGCGACCGAGCGACTCACAGAGCGCGGCACACGTCTCCTGTGCCTCGGCGTCGTCCGTGGCCTGACGGGACAGTGCCAGCCACGCCTGGGCCCCCTCCTCATAGCGCGCCAGGCGCACAAGGGCGAAGGCACGGCCTTTCTGCGACTCGACATCCTTCGCATCGAGCGCGAGCGCCGCTTCGAATGCGGCGAGAGACTTCTCCCAGTCACCGCTTTGCTGGTGAATGCGGCCGAGCTGCTTCTTGAGCGTGAAGGCATCGGCTCCACGTCGCGCGGCGGCCTCGAGATGGCCCACGGCTTCTTCCACACGGCCCTGATCAAGCAGGATGGCCGCGAGCGCCGGCTCCTTGTCCAGGTGTTTTCCGGCGGCGATGCGGTCGGCGAGGATGAGTGCAAATTCATCGCCCCGCAGCAGCTCGTCCTGCAGATCCACCACGCGGCCCCATGCCTCTTCGTCGCCGAGCAAGGCAAGACGCGCCCAGGTGTCGAATGCCAGATCACCACGCCCGGCCCACTCCTGCCAGCGGGCCATCGCGGCGGCGTACTGCTGGTAGTCGTTGCGCGCGTCGTCATCGTGAAATGCCCGGCCATCGCGCAGCATGGCGAGCGCATCCTGCAACGTCCCGGCCTGGAAGGGCATGGTCTTGAAATGCTCGGAGATGAGATGCGCGGCCTCTGTCGTGCGGTCACCGGCATTGGCCAGCTCCACCAGGCGGCGGAGGATGGCGGGCTTCTCCTCCTCGCGTGCGGTCTCGTAGCCGCGGATGACGATGTCGAAGGCGAGGTTCGGCTGGTTTGACTCGAGTGCGAGGCGCACGCGCAGGTCGTCCAGACCTGCTGGTTTTTCAGCAGGATCGAGGCCGGCGGCGAGCGCTGCATCCAGCGCCCGGAGAGCTTCATCCGAGCGCACCGCCCACCGCCAGACCTGAATCTGCCTGCTTGCGATCTTCCACGACGGACGCACGTCGAACCAGGCGGTGAGCAGCCGCGCCGCGTCCACGGGAAACCCGAGTCCGAGCGCGCGCTTCACCAGCGCATCGGCTAGGCTGTCGAAAAACTCCGGCTCCAGCCGGTCAGCGCGCTTCATCAGCTCTTCACCGACTTCAAACGGCATTTCGGTGGCGGCACACAGGTTTCTCCGGTCGGCGCGGATGGCGGGATCATCGCGCACGGACTCATCCGTCGAATCGAGCCACGCGACGAGCTTCTCGCGGTCCGTTTGCGGAGCAGGTGCAGCGTGCGCCTGCTCGGCGAGGCGCTCCTCGGCGATCTGCTTCAAGCGTGCCGCCTGTCCGTCGTGATCAAGCCTGTTCACCAGCTCCTTGTCATTGGGTATGAACCACCCCGCGAGCGCCAGGCAGGAGAGGATCACTCCTGCAAGACGTTTCTGGCAGATTACGGCGCGTGTTTCTATGGGGATCATGTGGTGACTTGGGAGGCACCGCCTGCGGGTGTCTTTTCACCGGTTTGCACTCGAGATCGAGAACCGGCAGACGGGTGACATTGTAAGGCGGAGGCGGCCCTCTTTGTCAACCCGCACGCTCGACTCGTTCGATGCAATTTCGGTGTCTGTTTTCATAATCACCAGACTGCCGGGTTTGAATCCTGAGAATACCACTTCGTTCTCGCGCAGGTCGCGCACTTCGCCACGAATCTGCTTCGCTGTCACTTCTTCGAGAGTGATCTCGCCGCTGCTCGATTCCAGCCAGGGATGGGCGCCGCCGCGTGAATCAGCGCCGCGATTGAAGTCCATCACCACCTCGCGGCGGCCGTCGGTATGCAGGTATGTTTGACCTCCCTCGACGATGAAGCCGGTGACGCCATTGCTCAGAGCAAGATTCGGAGCGCCCCATGCGGCGGGCACGCGGAAGGTACGGCAGAGGCCGCCGTTGCGCGCGATCCATCTCTTCGATCCGGCGGAGACGATGCTCGTGGCCCGGCTGTCTTTCGCGAGGCGCACGAAGTCGCGCGCCGTCACACTGTGAAGCGGCTGCGCGAGGCACCAGTCGTACACGTCCTTAAGTGCGGCCTGGCTCTCGCCGCTCTGCACGCTGTAGAAATGGTAGTACACATTCACCGGCTTCACGCGGCGTGGAGTTTCCGTGCGCTTGAAGGTGTCGATGACGAGCCGGTAGCCGCCGTAGAGCGGGCCGGTGAAGCCGTTTGTGTACACGAATTCATTCTGCACCGGCGAGTACACCTGCAGCTCGCCATCCATGAAAGTGTCCGTCGATGAAATGCCCGCGATGCCTTCCGCGCGGCGGTTGATCATCGTGTTCCCGCCGTTGAGCGCTTCGAGTCCGAGGCCGGCCACGAGGCGCAGCGCCTCGCCCGAGGGCCGGCAATTGCCCGACCAGAGAAACACTTCCAGCTTTTTGTCAGGCGGCATGAGCGTGTCCTGGATGTATTTCACCGAGCCTTCGATCTCGCGCCGCAGGTCGAAGGCGGGATATGTTTTGTCATCGGCAAACTCGAGCCAGGGCGTGGCGTAACCGCGTGCGCCTTCGAGATCGCGGCCGGGCATCCACACGAACGGGTGTGAGAAGGCGTGCGAAGCGCCGTGCACGTTCGGCAGCGCGAAGAGGCTGCGCGCGATGTCCTCGAAGCGCTGCCGGTCCGCCGGATTCTGCTCCTTCAAAAGCGCCCGCACTTCGGACTCGATGACCGAGACGGTGATGGGGAAGGGATACTTCCTCAGGAACTCGTCGCGGATGATCTCCGCGCAGGTCACGTTCAGGTGCTTCCGGCTGAGCGTCGTGAAGCCGTCGCCATCAATATGCGTGAGAAACATCCGCCGTCCGTCGCGCGTGGTCGCATCGGGCGCGGGAAACGCACCCGCCGGCAGAATGGTGGCGAGAAAGGCAAAGGGATCGATCACCGCGCGCACATCCTCCGGCGATGTCCGGAAGAAGAGATACGGCTCCAGCAGCGCGCCGCCCCACGGGGCGGTGTAGATGACATCGGAGGGTATCTCCGCGTCGCTTCGATCCGTGGCGAGGATGGAGAGCCACACCTTCGCGTCTTCCGGCGCCTGGGCGGAGACCAGCCCCGTCGTGCGCGGACGCGGCAGCAGCGCGGCATCGACCATGGTTTTGTCCAGCGTGCGAAACTTCGCCGACTTCACTCCGGCGATGTCGGCGGTGCTGCCGCGGATGCCGAGTGCCTCCGTCAACTGTTGGCGCTTGTCGGCATTGTTTCCCGGATAGGTGCCGATGAAGAGGAGCTTCAGTCCGCGCCCGCGCTGCTTGAGGATCCAGTCCGCATAAAATCCCTCGTCCGCGAAGGGTACGTCGAGCGCCGAGTCCAGGATCACCGCGCAGACCTCCGGGGACAACTGATCCGGCGGGCGCCCCGTGCCCACGTCGTGGAATTCCATCTTGTAGCCCATCCACTCGAGCGCCATCTGCAGCATCTGCGCCGAGTACGTATCCGGCGGCCACACCGGCGAGCGGGCCGGATCGTCCGGCGCGAAGCCATACATGCAGAGCACGGTGCGGGCGACGCGCGATTCCTTGGTTGCTGCCTTTTCTTCGGCGGCGGCGCGAGCGGCCGGGGCGAGCCAGCACGATAAGAGCAGCCCCACGAGCATCAGCGCCCACGCCGCCCGCAGCCGAAGTCCGCACACTTCCGAAGCGGTTGCGCTTGATGTGCCCGGAAGCGCAGGGACTGCGGGCGGAGTACTGGCGAGTTCTGCTGCTGCGGCTGATGCAGTCACACCGTGATTCGTGTCTCGGTTCATCCACCAGCCCTCAAATCTCCCGCGCCGCCGATCCGTCCCGTGCGGACTCGAGGCAGGCGTCCATCACCGTCTGCGTCTGGAGCGCGATCTTCGGCCAGTGCGGATCGAGTTTCTTTGACAGCACGATCTCGGAGAAGCGGTGGAACAAATTCGCCTCCTGGGAGCGTGGCGCATTGCTCGATGGCTCGGCCGTTTCAAGCTCGCGCCGGCCCTCGATCATGTCGAACTGGCAGCCGTCGAGTTGGAAGTCGGAGTTCGTCACGCTGTAGCGTGTGTGGCCGCCCTTGAAAGGCAGCACGAAATCCGGCACGCGCAGGAAACCTTTGTCACCGCTGACCACGCCCCACTGCTGGTTCTCCGCGACGAAGGAGCAGAAAAATCCGGCCGACGCGCCTCCATCGAACAAAAGCTCGCCGGAGAATTCCAACGGCACGGCTCCATCGGCCGCAGGCTGGCCGGCCTCCGCAAGAATGCGGCCCGTCACCCGCCGCGGCATCCGCCAGCCCATGGCCCACAACGAGAAACGGATGCAGTACCAGCCGAGATCACCCAGGCAGCCCTGCGGCTCCAGCGCGCGGTGAGTGCGGATGTTGCCGCTGATGAATTCCTCGTCGGCATGGAAGCTGAACTGCGTGGTGATCCGCCGGATGCGGCCTACGCTCGAGGCATCGTCGAGCACCGCGCGCATTTTCTTGAGCCGCTCCGTGTGCATGAACATCACGCCGTCCATGAACTGCACGCCGTACTTTTCACAAACGGCGATCATCTCGGACACGTCCGCCACCGTGCAGCCGACCGGCTTCTCCACCAGCACATGCTTGCCCGCCTGCGCCGCGCGGATCACCCAATCCTTCCGCACGCCCGTCGGCAGCGGGATGTAAACGGCATCCACCTCCGGATGCGTGATGAGAGCCTCGTAGCTCCCCAGCGCCAGCGGCGGGGACGGATGCGGCACGGCGGACTGGCATTCCGCCACAAACTGCACGCTCTTTGCCCGATCTCGGCTCGCCACGGCCACCAGCCGGGAGTTCCCCGAGTCGAGGATGGCCTGCCAGTTCTTGCGCGAGATGGTAGCGGTGCCGAGAATGCCCCAGCGGCATGAGGTGGAGATCATGGCGAGAGGTAGGCGAGTCCGTCCCGGCCCGCAACCTCAGCGTGCGCCCGCACACGTCCGCGCCGGGCAGGTTTTGCTTTGCCATCGGCACCGGCTCGCGCTATCTGGCGTGCATGGCCGTCCGCGCGACTGCGCGGACGGTGCTCTTTGAAAAGTCGGGCGGCGGCCGTTGAATCCGCCGCCCGGATTCGCGGACACAGGGAAGGCCGTGGGAACCGGCCACAGTGTCGCTGCGGTATCGGGTTGCAGACTTCCATTCGCGCGATGAGCGCGGAACAAAGCCAATCGCCGGGCAAGCCGGTGGTGAAGGCGGGAGCGAGGATGCGCCGGTGGTGCGGTCTCGGATTTCAGATTCTTGATTTCAGAGACGGCCGCCGGAGCGGAAACCCGGAGTCCGAACATCTGGCCGCGAATCCTCACTCCCGCGCCGTCGGGTGACGGAGCGCGGGCCAAACTTCATCGCAACAATGAAGGGTGGGAGAATGTGCTGGTCGGGCACGCATCGTGAATGACCAGCCCGCGCTCTTGCCGCCATCTCGCAAGACCATGACATCATACTTCGCCGCGCCTCACGGCGCGCAGCGCATTGGACTGCGGCAGCCCTGCTGCCGCTTTCCCGCAGCCAGCCGTGCTGGCACCGGACCTCTGAAATACGCCGCGTCGTCCGCGCGTCGCTCCCTGCTCGCGCTTGTCACGGCGTGCTTCGCTTTTGCTCCGGCGCATGAAACCTTCGCTGTGACGTGGACCTCGTTCGCCATCGACACCTTTGCCACCAGTGCCTTCCGCGCCACCGCGCTGGCGCATCTGCCTGACGGACGATTCGCCTACGGCGTGGCCGGGCAGTTGTTCGTGCAGAACTCCTTCGGCACGGCTTCGAAGACGGTGGTGCCCGTCGGCGCGCTCGTCCTCGATCCTTCCTTCATCGCCGTGCGCGATGGCGGAAGCGCGATCGTCGGCCAGGGCGGCTACGCGGCCACGTCGAATGTGTACTCGTTCAATCCATCACTCCCGGCATCGGGCGTGAGCACCACGCCTCTCGCCGCCCCACAGAACTATGCGGGCGTTTACTGGAAGCATCCTGTTTCACTGCGCGAGGGCTGGCTCGTCGGCGGCAGCAACGGCGTCTTTGCCGACAACAACGTCACCTTTGTCTCACTCGATGGCACGAAGGTCGGCGCAGTCACCGGCTCCGTCAGCGCCTTCAGCGGCGGCATCGCCACCGATGCGGCGGGGAATCTGTATGCCGCCACCTACGACATCGATTTCAACACGTTCGAGCCCACGCCTGATGCGAACCGCGTTTTGAAATTCACCGCCGCGCAGGTCGATGCCGCCGTCGCCGCCATCATCGCTGGAGCACCTGCTCCGGTGCCGGTGTGGGCTTCGACGTTCATGTATCAGTTCGACAGCACGTCGAACATCGCCGTCGATTCGCTCGGCCGCGTGTGGGCCACCGGTTTCTCGGTGAACCATCTGCAGGTCTTCGATCCCGCCACGCAGAGCATGAGCCGCATCGTGCCGCAGCACGGCTCGTTTCCGGCGGGCACCGACGTGCTCTACACCGTCCGCGACTTTACGCGCTCCGGCGCGGGCTACGTGGCGTTTCTCGCACAGGACGAGAATGGTGCGGCGGGCACGAATGTGTACACCGGCTACGCGACGACGGCGAGCATCGTCATTCCTCCCGTCGATCAATGGCGCGCGCTGAACTTCGGTGTGAGCACTCTTGCGCTCGCAAACGAGTCCTCGCTCTGGGGACCGCACGCCGATCCTGACCGCGACGGAGTGCCCAATCTCATCGAGTACGCCAGCGGCACTCCGCCCCTCGGTGCCAGCGTCACTCCGATCACGACGGGCGTGCAGGGCGGCTCGCTGCGGTTCAGCTTCGTGCGCGATCCGCTGAACACCGATCTGACATATGTCGTCGAGGTCGCGGGCGCGCTCACCGCAGGCGCGTGGCAGGAGATCGCACACAGCACCGGCGGCGCGTCCACAATTTCATCCGGCATCGGCGCGGCGGGCGTGAGCGAGGCACCCGAAGGCCCTCGCGTGCGCGTGACCGTGACCGACCCGCTCACTGGCACGGGGCGTTTCGCCCGGCTGCGCGTGATTCTCACGCCTCCCTGACGTCCAGCCGTGAATCCCCACCTTCGAGAAACCCGCTGGCTCGGCGTCGCGATGATCGCGGCGCTCGGCCTCGCCTTTCTCGTGCTCACCATCGGCGGGATCGACCGGCGGATGAGTCTTCCGCATCGGGAACAGCGCGAGGATTTGGTAAAGCAGCGGAACACAACGCGGACAGGCGCGCCCGATGTACCCGGCGAAAATGCGAGCGCGGCAGATGCCGACGAGCATGAGGCGATCAGCGAGGACGACACGCCCGAAGAACGCATTCGCAAACGCTTCGGCATGGTCAAGGTTGCGGGCGTATGGCTGCCGGCCACGCCACTGAAGAAGACCGCGCCGTCATCCGCCGGCGGAAGCTCAGGAGCGGATGTCGAAGACGGCGCGCCAAAATTTGCCGTGCCGCTGTACATCACCACCGGACGGTTGCCTGAAGGCAGGGCAGGGGAGCCGTATCGGGCGCGCGTCGAGGCCGTCGGCGGCGTGCCGCCGTATGCGTGGAGCATCGAGAGCGGCTCGCCAGCCCCGGCCGTGAAACTCGACCGAGTGAACGGTGAACTAGCCGGCACTCCCGTGGGACCGAGCACGACGACGCTCCGCGTGCGCGTCATGGATGCGGCGGGCGGGGCGGACATCGCCGAGTATCAAATGCGCGTCATCGACGAGGCGACTGCACCGACCGCCGAGCCTGCGGCCCATGGGGAGAACGTGTCATCGCGCATCGACGGGCAGCCGTCCGCGACCAAAACGGCGGGAGCGTCGAGCGAGGGCGAGCCGATGGCCGAACAGCCAGCCGAGCCGAAGGCAAAGGCCGGACCGCTGACCATCACGGCGGCAGCGCTCGCCGATGCCATGTCTGGCAAGGAGTGGTCGGCTGCCTTTTCCGCGACGGGCGGCACGCCGCCGTATGTGTGGGCGGCCGTGGGCGCGCTGCCGGAAGGACTCATGCTCTCGCCCGCAGGTCTGCTGGCCGGCACGCCGCGTGTCACCGGCGAATTCGTGATCGGGATCGCCGTGACTGACACGGGAGGGCAGAGCGCAATGCGCAGCTTCACTTTGAAGATCGCCGCGCCAGCACCGGAGAGCGTGCTCGCATTCACGGCGTTCACGAGTCTGCATCGTGTCGGATTGACGTGGGGTGTGCCGGACGATCCCTCGCTCGCGGCCGTGCGCATCATCCGCAATCCGGCGCACGCGCCCGAGAGCGCGACGGACGGCGTGCTGATCTACGAGGGGCGCGACCTGAATTTCATCGACTCAACGCCGCCGCCGGGCGGGGGCTACTACGGTGCCTTCGCCCTGAATTCCGAGGGCGCTGCATCGAAGCCATCCGTGCTCGCCGTCGCGCTGCACTCCGATATCGAGCCGTATGCGGACTCTGTCGTGTCGTGGAATCCGCTGAACGCGGATGCCTTCGGGCAAAGCGCGCTGCCCGGCATCGTGCTCGGTCCGCCGCAGGGCGGTGGCATCGGCTCAGGCTCCACTCACGTCGCGTCCCTCGGTGCGGCATCCGTCGATGATCCTGGGGGTGCGCCGTATGGCGGCGGCATCGTCGTGAGCTTCGACAACAACGTCGCGTTCGATGGCCCCGGCCCCGACCTCACCGTCTTTGAAAACGTCTTCTACATCAAAGGAGCCACGGGCTACGATCCGAACTCGCGGCTGATGGAACCCGCCATAGTGTCCGTGAGCCAGGACGGGCGGACTTGGTACACATTTCCCTTCGATTTCTCGCCGCGCTACGACGCCAAGACCGGCGCTCTGAATCTGCGGCATCCCTTCGTCTATAACAAAGGCTTCGCCGGGGTGAATCCCGTGCTGGCAGATGGCTACAACGTAGATGCCACCGATCCCGCCGTCTCCGGCGGCGACAGTTTCGACCTGGCCGACCTGCATGTGCCGGGCCTCACCTGGATCCGCTACGTGCGCATTCAGTCCACCGGGGACAAATGGATGCTCGATGCCGACGGCGAACTGGTGCGGCACTCGAACACCTCCATCTTCAGGGAAGCCTCGCGCGCCTCGAACACCGCCGGTTTCGACCTCGATGCCGTGACCGCGATTTGGCTCGATGCCGTGAAGTGAGATCAGCCTTCCGCCAGCGCGCGTGAGATTCTCTCCGCCGCATCGCCCGCACCGTAGAAGTCGGGATGCGCCGCCGGCGTTGAGACATTCCTGATGATGGAGAGAATCTTGTCCGGGTCGGTCCCGGCGATGTGATTCCAACCGGAACTCACCGTCTCAGTCCACTCGGATTCGTCCCGCAGCGTCACGCACGGCACATGCATCCAGTAGGCCTCTTTTTGCAGGCCGCCGGAGTCAGTGAGCACACACTTTGCCGCCGCGAGGAACTGCACCATCTCCAGGTAGCCCACCGGATCGATCACCCGGAGGTTTGGATGGGCCAGCGAGTCCTGCAAGCCGAAGGCCTCCACGCGCGCACGGCATCGCGGATGCATGGGGAACACCACCGGCATGCCGGCGTGTGTCAGCGCGTGCAGAAGTCCGCGCAGCGTCTTCTCATCGTCAGTGTTCGAAGCACGGTGGATGGTGGCGAGAGCGAAGCCTCGCTCCGGCAGATTCATTTTCGAGACGATCGACGGCTTGTCCCTCGCGATCTTCGCGGCGCGCAGCAAGGTGTCGCACATCAGGTCGCCGACGATATGCACGCCACGCGTGATGCCCTCGCGCGCCAGATTCTCGGCGGAGACGGGAGAGGGGCAGAAGAGCCAGGTCGAGACGTGGTCGGTGACCACACGGTTGATCTCCTCGGGCATCTCGCGGTTGAAGCTGCGCAGACCCGCCTCCACATGCGCCACGGGGATGTTCAGCTTGGCGGCGGCGAGCGCACCGGCGAGCGTGGAGTTCGTGTCGCCATACACGAGCACGACGTCGGGCTTCTGCTCGATGCACAGTTTCTCGATGCCGGCCAGCATGGCGCCGGTCATTTCTCCGTGCCGCCCGGAACCGGCGTTCAGGTTTGAGTCCGGCTCCGGTATGCCCAGCTCCTGGAAGAAGACGTCCGACATGGCAGCGTCGTAGTGCTGGCCGGTGTGGACGAGGAATTCGGTGTGCCCCCTCGCGCGCAGTGCCGTGCTGAGCGCGGCGGCCTTGATGAACTGCGGACGTGCGCCGACGACGGAAAGGATTCTCATGAGGTTGCGGGTGCTGGTGCGGGTTTCGGGGCGGTTTCTCTGGCGAGTCTTCCCGCCGCGTCAAGCAGCTCCCGGTGAAAGCCTGTCGCTTCTCCGGGGACATCATTGGCATGGGAGGGGACTGGCTTCTTGACTTCGCGTGCCGCCCCGCTCCTTTCCAAATCCGATGAACGAAGCATTCCCAGACATCCAGAAGATTCAGTACGAGGGGCCGAAATCAAAGAACGCGCTCTCCTTCAAGCACTACAACGCCGACGAACTCGTCGGCGGAAAGAAAATGAAGGACCATCTGCGCTTCGGCGTGGCCTACTGGCACACCATGCGCAACACGCTGTCCGATCCCTTCGGCGTCGGCACCGCGCAGCGTCCGTGGGACGACGGCACGGATTCCATCGCCAATGCGCAGAAGCGCGCGCGTGTGTGCTTCGAGTTCATGGAGAAGCTCGGGGTGGATTTCTACTGCTTTCACGACCGCGATGTCGCGCCCGAGGGCAAGACGCTGGCGGAGAGCAACACGAACCTCGATGCTGTCGCTGATGTGCTGGAAGCCGAGCAGCAGCGCACGGGCAAGAAACTGCTCTGGGGCACGGCCTGCCTCTTCGCGCATCCGCGGTACTGCCAGGGCGCGGCCACATCGCCGAACGCGGGCGTCTTCGCCTATGCCGCGGCACAGGTGAAGAAGGCGCTGGAAGTAACGCACCGCCTCGGCGGCGAAGGCTATGTCTTCTGGGGCGGCCGCGAAGGCTACGCAACGCTCTGGAACACGAACATGAAACGCGAGCTGGATCACCTCGCGCGCTTCCTTCACATGGCGGTGGATCACGCGAAGAAGATCGGCTTCACGGGCCAGTTCTACATCGAGCCGAAGCCGCGCGAGCCCTCCACGCATCAATATGATTCCGACGCCGCCGCGTGCCTGAACTTCCTCCGCGAGCACGGCCTCATGGAGCACCTCAAGCTGAACATCGAGACGAACCACGCCACGCTCGCCGGCCACACGATGCGCCACGAACTCGAAGTGGCTGCCGCCGCCGGCGCATTGGGATCCATCGATGCGAACACGGGTGACGAACTCATCGGCTGGGACACCGACCAGTTCCCCACCAACATCTATCTCACCACGCAGATCATGCTGGCGCTGCTGAAGGCCGGCGGCTTCACCACCGGCGGCCTGAACTTCGACGCCAAAGTGCGCCGCGAGAGTTTCGAGCCGGTCGATCTGTTCCACGCGCACATCGGCGGCATGGACGCCTTCGCGCGCGGGCTGAAGATCGCCCAGGCCGTCATTGAGGACGGCCGCCTCGACGACTTCGTGAAGAAGCGCTACGCAACCTTCGACTCCGGCATCGGCGCGAAGATCGAGAAGGGAGAAGTCGGCTTCGCCGAACTCGAAGCCCATGTGCTCCAATTCGGCGAACCCTTCCTCGCAAGCGGACGGCAGGAGTTCCTGGAGAACTTGATCAACGAGTTCGTTTGAGGAGTGATCTTCCGACGTATCGGCAGTTGCGGGGCAAATCCGGGCGACTAGTATCAGCGCCCATGTCTGGCAGAAAACAAAAGAGAGTTTGTGCGCGGCTGTCGCTCGCGCTGGCATTGGTGGTGGCTGGTGCCGGCGCGGGGCTGTCGAAAGCCTCGGCGCAGTCGGCGGTGATCGCGGTGGATGCTTACAATCGGAAGGTCCATGTGGCGGCGCATGCCGGGCAGAAGCGGCCGGTCGGCGGGCTGGCAAAGATCGTGACGACGATGGTGACGCTCGATTGGGCCGAGGCATCGAAGGTGGGCGTCAATGTGCTGGCTACCGTGCCGGACTATGCCACCCGCATCGCGGGCGTGGCATCGCCCGACCTGCAGCCTGGCGATCAGGTCACCGTGCGTGACCTCGTGTACGCCACCATGATGACGAGCGACAACGTGGCGGCCATCACACTCGGGCATTTTGTTGGCAATGACCTCCTCCAGCGCATGGGCCGCACGGGCGATCCGTTGGAGCAGTTCGTGAAACAGATGAACAGCCTGGCGCAGCGCGAGGGGGCCACCGGCACGCGCTTCATGAATCCGCATGGCTACGAAAACACGCGCCCCACCGGCGGCTCGACCGCGGCGGACATCGCGCGGGTGGCGCTCTACGCGGCATCGCGGCCCTCGTTCCGCTTTTACACGAACCAGCCGTCGCGCGCGATCACCGTTTACCGTGGCGGCTCGAAGATCAGCGTGAATTTGAAGAACACGAACCAGCTCCTCGGCGTGGACCGCATCGATGGCATGAAGACGGGGAATACGCCCGCGTCCGGCGGCTGCGTGGTGATCACCGCCGAGCGGCCGTCCACCGTGCTCAAACAGGCCGACGGGGCCAGCGTGATCTTCCGCCACCGGATGCTCGTGGTGGTGCTCGGCTCGGCTGATCCGTTCGGCGAGGCGCGCTCGCTGCTCTATCAGGGCTGGGGTGCGTATGACCAGTGGCTGGCCGCCGGCCGCCCAGTGACGGACAAGCGGCAGATGCTCGGTGATTTCACGGGCCGGTGAGCGCCGCGTACCGCAGTGCAGGTGTAATCCATTCAGATGAGAATAGGCATCCTCAACAGCGGCGGCGACTGCCCGGGCCTCAATGCAGTCATTCACGGCGTGGTGAGCGCTGCGAGCAAGCTCGGCTGGGAGGTGGTGGGCTTCCGCGACGGCTTCGAGGGGCTGCTGCCGCCGGGTGATTACACATTGCTCGATCCCTCGCGCACCATCGGCATCATGAAGCTGGGAGGCACCATTCTCGGCACCACGAACAAAGGCCACTTCGTGGCCAAGGTGGGCGACGGGAAGGCCACCACGGTGCCCGCTGACGTGCTGGAGAAGGCGAAGGCCACGCTGCGGCATCTGGAGATCGGCGCGCTCATCATCGTCGGCGGTGACGGCAGCATGACCACGGCGCTGCAATTGTTCCAGGAGGGCATTCCGGTCATCGGTGTGCCGAAGACCATCGACAATGACTTGGCGGCCACGGCGATGACCTTCGGCTTCATGTCCGCGGTGGCAGCGGTGGTCGATGCACTCGACCGGCTGCACACCACCGCTGAGAGTCACAAGCGCGTGATGGTGCTCGAGGTCATGGGCCGGCACGCAGGCTGGATCGCGCTTTACGGCGGCATCGGCGGAGGTGCGGACATCATTTTGCTTCCGGAGATACCGTTTAGCATGAGGCGCGTGGCGGATGTGATCAACCGCCGTGATGCGCAAGGCCACCATAGCACCCTCGTCGTCGTGGCTGAAGGCGCGCACCTGGAGACCGGTGAGACCGTGACGAGGGAGAAAGCCGGCCCGAAGGGAGAGGACCGTCTCGGCGGCATCGGCGAGCGCGTGGCGCGCATGGCGCAGGAGCTTACCGGGAAGGAAGCGCGCGAATGCACGCTCGGCCATCTCCAGCGCGGCGGCCCGCCCACTTCGCTGGATCGCATCCTGGCGTTGCGCTTCGGCGTGAAGGCGGTGCAGCTCGTCCAGGAAGGCCGCTTCGGCCGCATGGTGAGCTACCTGCAATACAAGGTCGGTGACGTGGCCATAGAAGAAGCCGTGTCGAAGCTCCGTCTCGTAGAGAAGGACAACGATCTGGTGCAGTCTGCCCGCAGCGTGGGCATCAGCTTTGGCGATGAGATCGACTGATCCCGTGCAGCGAGCTGCGGAGTGCGCCGCCGCGGGTTCAGCGTGATGGTACTTCGCCAGCTTTGCCGCTTGAACTCGCGCTCGACGAGCGTTTAACAAGGCGCGAATCCCCAACCATGATCCTTGCCGCCCTACCTGAACCCAGCCGTCTCGGCGATGTCCTGATGGCCTTCCTCAGCATCCTGTTCGAAGGCGCGCCTTACATCCTGGTGGGCACGATGCTCTCGGGATTCATTGATGCCTTTCTGCCCGCCGCCTTGCTTGAGCGAGTGCTGCCGAAGAACAAGGTGCTCTCCACGCTCTCGGCGGGGTTTCTCGGACTGGTCTTTCCGGTGTGCGAATGTGCGGTAGTGCCCGTCGTGAGGCGCCTGGTGCAGAAAGGCCTGCCGATGAGCTGCGCGATGACCTACCTGCTGTCCGCTCCGATCATCAATCCCATTGTGATCGTCAGTACGCTTACGGCCTTCAACAACTTCAAGCCCGGCCAGCCCAATGCGTTTCTCGACGCCTCGAATCTGCCGATGACCGTGGCGCGCATCTCTCTGGGGTATCTCGTGGCGGCGGTGATAGGGCTCGTGCTGCTCAGGAAGAAGCCGGCCGACGTGCTGCGCGCGGAGATCGCCGCCACCGTCGAGGGCGGTGGCACCGCGAGGGCAGGGGAGCAACTCGACTTCAACGCGCGGCTCGTCCATGCGATGCGGACGGCGATGCGCGACTTCCTCGACACGGCGGTCTATTTCTCCATCGGCGTGATGATCACCTCGGTCTTCAATACGCAGGTGGACCAGACGCAAATCCAGGCGCTCGCGGGCAATGACCTTGTGGCCGTGCCGTCGCTGATGAGCCTGGCCTTCGTGCTGGCGCTGTGCAGCACTTCGGACGCCTTCATCGCCGCGCCGATGGCCACTTTCTCGGCGGGAGCGAAGCTCGCCTTCCTCGTGCTCGGACCGATGCTGGATGTGAAGCTGATCTTCATGTACTCCTCCGTCTTCCGCCGCCGGTTCGTCGTCGCGCTGGCCGTCACGCTCTTCGTCGTCATCGGTCTGGTGAGCGTGCCCTGGGCGGCATTTGTCAAACTCGTGCTCACTCCGCTCGGCCTGCCGGCGTATTAGTTTCAAACCGCATCCATCATCGCCATGAAGACCGCACGCATCGGCATCCATCTCACCAGCGTCCTCCTGCTCGCCCTGTGGGGCGGGGTGATGCTGTACTTTTACGCCACCGGCCGGATCGCAAAGTATTTGCAGAGCGAGGGCATCTTCCAGCCCATGGTGCTCGTCGGCGGCATCGGACTGCTGGTGCTCGCGCTTTTCAATCTGGTGACCATGGGTGCGGAGGAGGCGGACTGCTGCGACCACGATCACTCCCACGACAAGGAACACGACCACGAACATGATCACGGCTGCTGCGGAGGGCACGACAACGCCCACGAGCATGCGCATTCCCACGAGCATGGGCGAGGCTGCTGCGGCGGCCACGACCACTCACACGGCCACGAGCATCATCATGACCACAAAGGCGGCTGCTGCGGGCACGATCACAGCCACGACCATGCGCACACCAAATCGTGCGGACACGATCACAACCATGAGCACGGTCACGGCGGCCATGCGCATGGCATTCTCGACGAAAGCGGCGCAGTGGGCCGGCTGGTGGCTGTCTTCATCCTGGCCGTGCCGGTGACGTACGCCGCCGTCCGCACGCCGGATCAGTTCAGCATTCACACCATCACGAACAAGGGTGGCTACAGCAATGTGGTGGACGCCGCCGGTGCCGTGCAGCACTCGATCAAGAACAAGGTGCCCGCCGCAGCCCAGGCGCAGGCTGGTTCTCCGAAAGCCGATGCCACCACGCCAGCGCCTGTCGTGACAAAGGCAGACGCGCCGCCCGCACTGCCGCCTGCGGCGTCGGTCGCATTGCCTCCCGCCGCCACCACCGCGCCGGGCACGCCGCCGCCCGTGGCCACGCTGCCGCCCGCTACCGTCGCCGGCCAGCCTCCCCCGGCTGGCACTGCGTCCGCATCGTCTGGATCCGCCCCGCCGTCGGGTGCGAAGGATTCCAAGAGCTACGGCAGCTTCACTCTGGCCGATCTCGAAGCGCAGGTGCCGAAGAGCAAGGCGGGCAATTTCATCCTCGAAGTGCCGGAGCTATACTACACGGCCGGGGACAAGGAAGTGCAGGCCGTGCTCGCCGGCCAGCCCGTGGAGACCGTGGCCCAGGTGCTGCCCGAGAAGGTGAACAACGCCGAGGGGAAACGTCTGCGCATTCTACGCCTGCAAATCCAATGCTGCGCTGCCGATGCGCGACCGTATTCCATCCCGGTGCAATTTGAGGACAAGGCGCCGCAGTTCAAGGACATGAGCTGGGTGAAGGTCACCGGGAAGATGAGTTACAAGCAGGAAGGCGGACAAATGGTGCCTGTCCTCGAAGCCGGTTCGATCGCGGAAACCGCTGCACCGGAAAACGCCACGGTGTATTGATGCCGGCGGCCAAGTCGTCCGGCACTGGGTGCAAGGAGCCGAAATACGGATGCTGATTTCGCGGATGGCGCGGAGCCTCGTCGCCCGGGCAAGTTTGCGGGCGGAATTGAAGCGCAGTGCCCGGTCTTCGGGAATCCGAACCTGCCGATCAGGTTTTCTTTTGTCCTGCCCTGTTCTCGGTGCCCGCGATCAGGCGGCGGATATTCGACCGGTGCCGCACAACGACCAGTGCGCCGAGCACGATGCCGAAGCCAAGCAAAACGGCATTCCAGCGCCCCGTGCGTGCCATCTGCACAGACATCGTCACCGGCACGGCCACGGCGGCTGCGATGGAGGCGAGCGACACATATTTGAAGGCGAAAAAGCATGCCAGCCAAGCGGCGAGTGCCACCAGCATGGGCACCGGGGCGATTCCAAGGAGCACGCCCGCCGCTGTGGCCACGCCCTTGCCGCCCTTGAAGCCAAGCCATGGTGTGAACATGTGCCCGAGCACGGCGGCGAACCCGGCCGCCACCGCCGCGCCCGACATCACTGTCGTACCGACGCCTTGTCCGCCCACGAGCCACTGTGGAAGCAGCGAGGGCACCAATCCCTTGATCATGTCGAGGATGAATACGGGAATGCCGATGCCCTTGCCGCACACACGGATGACATTTGTCGCGCCGATGTTTCCGCTGCCGTGCCCACGGATGTCGATGCCCTTCAACCTGCCGGCGAAGTATCCGAACGGAATCGAGCCGAGGAGAAACCCGACCACGACGCATGCGATGAGTGCCACGGGAAATGACATGCGGCCACTTAGACGTGGGCAGGGGACTGAGGCAACCGAAAGCTCCTCCCGCCGTCGCACTCGCAGGTCGCACGCGGCATCTCTGCGAGGCCGATGATTTCCCTCAAATCGAATGATGCTTCCGCCTGGTGGGCTTCGTCTATCCGACACCATGAAGATCACAACCTTGTTCATCGTCGCATCCTTCCTGTCGCTCGTCGTTGCTGCGGCTGAGGACAAACCAACGTCAACACCCGCCGTCACGCCCGATGCGAAACTGGCCAGGTCGGAGGCCGCCCGCATCGCCGAACTGGAGGCGCGCGTGTTGAATCTCGAGAAGATCATTGAAAGCCTGCGGAAGGCCGTGTCATCGCTGCCCGCCATCAAGCCGCCATCAGAGCAGGCCGCTTCCACTGATTCCGCAGCCGTCCGCGACCGTCGGGGGCCGACCGAGGAGGACAGAAGGCGCTACGAGAGTCTCTCGGACAGCGGCAAGGAGAAGCTCCGCAGCTTTTTCCGGGATCATGCAGACGAGATCAGGAATCTGGCAGGCGACGAAGCCCGGCGGGAGTTTGTGCGGAAGGCATTCGACAAAATCGTGGCCGAGGACAAGACGGCAAAGCCGTAGCGAAAACGGGCGTGCGGGTTTTTGAACGACCCGCTTCCTCAACTGCCTAAAGACGCATCGTCTGACTCGTATGCGTAGCGGTGCCGTCAACATTTTTTGCGCGTTCATTTTGTCTTGTGTGGGAGCTGGAAGTGCCCAGCCGCTTCCGCTGGCGGCTTCGCTTTCCGCGGGCAGTCTGACATATTCACCAACCGTATGTGCGCCGCGTTATCCATGGAAGACGGACATCGTCGCGACGGTGTTCTGGGTTGGCGAGCTGCCCACGCAGAACAATCCGGTGCCGAACACGCGCAGTTCTTGGGACTCGCGCTGGCTCCTGAACTTCGGCGGGTACGACAACCCTGATCCGGACCGACGTACCGCCGGCTTTCTTCCGGCTGGCTTTCTTCCACGGCAGAATCCATTCTATGTGGCGCTGCCCTACAATGACGTTACATCAAAGCGCACCAAGGACGAGGCCGCTCGCGTCATTCCGTGGTTCAAGGAAGCCTTTGTTCAGGACGGCAAGTCAGTGTGCCACAATCGCTGGATAGCCATACATTATCGCGGCCGTGTGTGCTTTGCGCAGTGGAGCGATTGCGGCCCTTTCACCACATGCGATGCGCCGTATGTCTTCGGCAGCTCGCGCCCGTCGAACAAGCGCAATGCCGGGGCCGGCCTCGACATCTCGCCCGCTGTGCGCGATTTCCTGGGCTTCGCGAGCGGGGAGAAGTGTGACTGGCGCTTTGTCGATGTACTGGAAGTTGCCGAGGGTCCTTGGAAACAATTCGGTGCAAACAACCCCTTCGCGCCGCGTCAAATGCCCGACACCAAGCCGGTCTTCGCCGCTGAGTTCAAAGTGAGCACGGAGCGTCCTGTTGGCCGGAAGGCGAAGGAGTCTGACAAGATACCCACTAGTGGCATACGCCCACCATCGGGTGGCGGTGTCCCGGGCAGGGCCCGGCTTGAGGAACTGCGCGCCGCCCGAGAGCGATGGTTCGGTGGCAAGTAGTGGGTTGAGTGGGGTACCCCCTCGCAGGATCGCAGTTTGCCCGGCATGTCCAAAAAAACAGCCAGCGTATCGGCCCTGTCGGGCGGCACACTGGCTGTGTGAAGGTGGGGTTGCCGGGATGGCATAGAGCGAGCGCTCCTGTGCCGGTCACGGACGGCGAGGCGGACCCTTGGGACCCGGGAGCACCTTGCCAGGGCAGTGGAAGAGCCGGCCGGCGCTGCGGAAATTGTGGGCGGCATGCGGCCTCTCAACACCGCAGAAGCGCGCTACAGGTCCAGGTGCGGGCGGTGGAGGCGCGGGTTTCGGGGCAGGAACGACCGGCACCGGAACTGGCACAGGGACGACCACGGCTGGACCCGGATCGGGTTTCTTCTTCGGGGGAGGAGCTGCGATCGTCACCAAGGATGATCCGGCAACAACGGCAACGACGAGTGGTATCAGATGTGTTTTCATAGGTTTGATGGAATCGGACGGGATCATGGACGGATTCCAGCAGTTTGCGATTCAAATTTTCTTTTGGCCGGAATGTCGAGGCGGATAATCGCCTCGGCGGCATCCGTCGCCGTATCCCTCTTCGCCGTGCTGCTGAAGACGGTTGCAGATGCTGCCCGGGTAACTTTGTCTCAGATTGATTGATTGGTTCGCGCCTTGGCCGGGCGGCGTGCTCGCAATTCATCGCATAGGTGAAGCACAAAAAATTCCGCACTTGAAATGCTCGTGCTCTAACCTAAGATCGGCCCCCGTATGGCCACATCATCAAGACCGTCCGTCGATCAACTCAAACGCGCGTTGCAGATTTCCGAGCAGATTCAGAAGCTTGAAACTGAAATGGCGTCCATTCTTGGATCATCTGCCGTCTCGTCAGGAAGTTCGAAACCCGGTCCCGTCAAAAGGAAGAAATCGAAGATATCCGCTGAGGGTCTTGCCAATATCATTGCTGCTCAGAAGCGGCGCTGGGCAAAGGTCAAGAAGGAAAAGGCCAAGGCTGTCAAGCCAGACTAGGCGGTGCCCGGCTGCTAACTTGACCGGCATGGGGTGCGGACGTGCTTCGCCATGTCAGTGCGGCTTCGAGCGTGGATCGAAGACGAGGCCAATGCGATCGCATTCCTTTGAGATCGGGTCGAGAGACGTCTTTTGACTTGGCATAGTTGCTTCGTGTCAGCGAAGCGCATTGGCGTCGGCGATACATGCGGGCGTTCTGAGTGATGAAGGGTCAGGCGGTTGCACGGTGAATCGGACGCGCTGTGTTTTAGGCACGACTCCCCAAGTTTTTGCACCAGAGTGGCTTTGGTCACCGAAAGGCCCATCGAAAAATGGATGCTTCGCCAGCGTCGTTGTCGGTCAGCGCCACGTTCAGCCAGCTTTGAACTTTGATTCGAAAATGCGGCCGGGACTTTGATGCTTTGTTTGTTGGTTTGGGAATGGGGATCGATCAACCGTAGGCATCTTCACTGTGTCAGGGCTGGCGACTCCAGGCTGGTGTTTCCGGTTCACGCTGGATCTGGCCTTCGGCATCCCAGCCGATGCCGGCAAGTAGCGCGCGCGGCGGCGGGCTGCTATCGCGCGGTTTTTTCTCGTGCTTTTCATCGACGCGTGTCTATCATCGCGGCCCGCAACAAACCATTCACTCACACCCACCATTACATGAGCAACTCACTTCCCAAACTGCACAACGCGATGTGGCCGGGCCTCGTCGGAAAAGGTGACGGCGAAGGCCAGGAACCCCCGATCAGCCTCGAGCGCATGCTCGACCTCACCGCCGCCGCGAGCGTGGGCGGTCAGAAGTTCGAAGGCATCGACTACTTTCTTTTCCTCCCGCACACCAATCCGCAGGCCAGCGATGATGAGTTGAAGAAGATCGCCGACATGATTGGCGGCAAGGGCTTTGCCATCGGCTCCCTCGTTGCACCTGTCTGGCCCGGCACCGTGGGTGATTCCGCCATGGGTGACGACGCGGCGCAGGCCAAGTTCCTTGATGCAGTGAAGATGGCCTGCCGCATTGCGAAGATTTTCAACCAGACCGGCCTGCGCAAGTATGGAGTCATCCGCATCGACTCCGCCGAGTTCGGGATTGCCAAATGGCGCGAGAATCCGAAGGCGAACACCGCGCGCATCATCGACACGTTCAAGAAGGCCGCCGCCATCGCCAAGGACAACGGCGAACGTCTCGCCGCCGAAGGTGAAATTTGCTGGGCGGGCATGCACTCGTGGAAGGACATGCTTGATGTGCTCGAAGGTGTCGGCATGCCCGAAACGCTCGGCTTCCAGGCCGACCTCGCACACACCTACCTCTACACGCTGGGCTACAATGCCCCCGAGCACGCCCTGCTCAAAGAGGGCTACAGCGAGGATGAATTTTACGCCGCCTACGCAAAGATGACTGACGCGCTGCGCCCGTGGACCATCGACTTCCACGTCGCGCAGAATGACGGTACCGTTCACGGCGCAGGCAGCCACGACAAAACCGGCAAGCACTGCCGCGCCGATGATCCGAACGGCAAGCTCGACATCGTGAGATGCGCCGGGTACTGGCTCAAGGACGCGGCGAAGCGCGGCATTCAGCACATCTGCTGGGATGGCTGCATGTTCCCGAACGCCGTGCTCGAGACTGCCGGCACTTGGAATACCATCCTCGCCAAGATGATCGAAGTTCGCGGCGCTCACGGCTGGAGCTGATCTTTGGGAATCGCTTTCAGGGCAAAAGCCTCGCAGGTCAGTCTTGCGGGGCTTTTCCTTTTTCTCCCCCACCCAACAACTCATGTGCGGCATCTACGGTTTCGCGGGCTTCGAAGAAGACGGACTGCTGGAGAAAATGGGCCGCGTGATCCGGCACCGTGGACCGGATGGAGAAGGGGAGTACACCGCTCCTGACGGCTGTCGCTTCCGCATGGGGATGCGGCGCCTGAGTATCATCGACCTCGACACCGGCTGGCAGCCGATCTACAACGAGGACCGCTCCATCGCCATCTGCTACAACGGCGAGACCTACAACTACCTCGAACTGCGCGCGGAACTGGCAGGGCGGGGGCACGTCTTCACCACCCACAGTGACACGGAGACGCTCGTCCACGGCTACGAGGAGTGGGGAGTGGAAGGGCTGTTGCGGCGCATGAACGGCATGTTTGCGTTCTGCATCTACGATTCGCGCAAGCGGGAGTTTTTCATCGGTCGTGACCGCTGCGGGCAGAAGCCGCTCTATTATCACCATGCCGGCGGGCGATTCATCTTCGGCAGCGAGGTGAAATCCATCCTCCAAAGCCGTCATGTACCGGCAGCTCCGAGCATCCCGGCAATCGACGCCTTTCTCACGCTGCGAAACGTACCGGAACCGCGTACGATGTTCGAAGGCATCGAGATATTGCCGGTGGCCCACTACCTCCGCTACCAGCTCGATTCCGCCACGCTCTCTCTCCGGCGGTACTGGGAAGTGCCGCTGTTGGACGCCCGCACAGCAACTTACAAGACCGAGGCGGAGTACCTTGAAGCGCTTGAGGCGCTGTTCTTCGACTCCGTCCGCCTCTGCATGAGGAGCGATGTTCCGGTGGGTGCCTACCTCAGCGCAGGCGTCGATTCTTCGCTCACCGTCGCGGCCATGACGAAGTTCTCGTCCGACATCAACACTTACTCCATCGGCTTCGACTCGCCGGTGGATGAGACACCGGCCGCGCGCGAGACAGCTCGCTTCCTTGGCACTCGGCATCACGAGATCATTTGCCAACCGGCGGACTTCGATCTGCTGCCAAAAATTGTCTGGCACATGGACCGGCCAGTCGGGGATGCTCTCATCATCGCCTTTTACAAGCTCGCCCAAGGAGCGGGTCAGTATCTCAAAGTGGTTCTCGGCGGAGAAGGGGCCGATGAGGCTTTTGCCGGCTACTCATTTCAAGGAGTAATTACTAAAGTCGAGAAGCTTAGGCGGTTTTTTCCGCCGATCACGTCATTGGCGGCGCCCGTTTTTTCCTGGGTGTCGCCGGCGATTTTGAACCACTTTTTCACCTTTCCGGCAGACCTCGGCAGCCAAGGCCGGAAGCGTGTGGCTGATTTCCTGGCCGGGTACAGCCGGCGTGATCTGAACCACAACTTTAACGCCCTCCGTACGCTCTGGAGTCAGGACGAGCGTCGGGACATTTACAGCACTGGCTTCAAGCAGCTCGCCACGGAAGCATGGATGGCCCGGGAGCCGGAGAGTAACAAAACCGGACCGTTTCTAGACCGGCTTTTGAAGCTCCAATACGACGAATGGCTGCAGGACTGGGCGCTCATCCGCCAGGACAAGAACACCATGGCGCATAGTCTCGAGTACCGGCTGCCGTTCCTCGATCATCGCTTGATCGAACTGGCCTTTACCATGCCGGCCGCGATGAAGATCAACGGCAAAATCGACAAGTATCTGGAGCGCCGCTTGGCCGACAAGATTTTCCCGCCGCACATCAGCCGGCGCGCCAAAATTCCATTCTATCTGCCAGTCGAGTATTTCCTGGACCAGCCGCAGTTTCGCCGCCTTGTGGCCGATTGTCTCAGTGAGTCCGCCGTGAAAAGCCGTGGGTATTTCGACCCGGCCCGAGTCTCGGCACTGGTCGCTGCCATGAACCGCACCCGGGAGTTCGTCTTTTGCAAGCAGGTCATGTCGCTCGTCATTCTCGAACTCTGGCACCGAGTCTTCATTGACCGGCAGTATCGTTTCGAGTGATTTCCGTCACGACTCATTCGAGAGAGCAGATAACTGGGAGACTGGCGCAAGAAGAAGGAGGAGAAAGGGTATTTCATACCGTCCGTGAGCCAACCCTCTTAACTACAAACAATGCATGTATGGGAAAGTTTAAAGGTGAAGACACCGGCGGGGGCCGTCGGTTACGCGCATCGAGTACTTTCGTTGCTGCTATTTTCTTCGCTGGCGGTGCCGGCAGGTATACGGGCCGCCTATGAGCAAGTGGCACCCGGGATTCTGTTCTGGCCCGGCACCTGCAACACCTATGTCATCCGCGACGGTGATGCAGCCGTGATGATCGATCCCGGTGATGGCACAGCGTTCGATCACCTGCACGAGATTGGCGTGAAAAAAGTCGATCAAGTGCTGCTCACCTCACATCACCGCGAATTGCTGCAAGGCATCGGCAAACTCGACCGTGCGATCACCACGATTGCCGCATCGAAGGACGAGCAGCTCTTCCTCGAAACGCCGAGCGACTTCCGCAAATGGAACCCGAGGCTCAGCGACAAGTTCGCCGTGCATGGATCGAGTTACGTGCGTCCGCCAGCGCAGCCCGTGAAGATCGATCGGGCGCTCGCCGATGGTGAGGTGATCGACTGGCATGGCAAAAAGATCCTCTGCCACCTCACGCCCGGCCATTCGCCCGGTGGCATGACTTATCAGCTTGAGGACATGCTCTTCATCGGTGGCGTCATGCACGACGGCGCGAAGATGACCAACTGGTTCGACACCGAGTGGGACTACGGCTTTGCCAAAGGTCTCGATGCGCTCACCGCGTCGGTGGAAAAGCTGATCGCGCTCGCTCCGCGCATCGCCTTCTCGTCTCAAGGTCCCGTCATCCGCGATGCGACCGCGCAGTTGAAGACCTATCGCGACAAGCTCGCCGCCTTCCGTCCCGACTACATTCGCGGCTATCCGGTGACCGACATGTCGAAGCGCGGCCCGCATCCCGCCACCACGCCGACGAAGGTGCCTTATGTCGTGCAGGTGTCGAAGCACCTCTACATGTTCGGCCAGGAGATGGCGGGCAAGAATTTTGCACTGATCATCGCTGACAGCGGCCACGGATTGCTGCTCGACTGCGGCTTGTTCCCCAAGCTCGTGCTAGAACGCATCATCGACGACATGAAGCTGCACCTCGGTCTGAAGCAGATCGATGCCTGCTGGATCAGCCACTCGCACGGCGATCACTTCACGCTCTTCCCCGCGCTGCAGGAGCATGGTGTGAAGTTCTGGACCATGGACACCATCGCCGACAAGTGCGAGAACCCGCGCTTCTACGACTACCCCGCGATGATCGGCGCTTACAACGCGGGCTTCGAGAAGGCGAAGATCGACCGCATCCTCCACGCTGGTGACGTGATCGATTGGGAAGGCTACAAGCTGCACATCGACTGGATGCCTGGACAGACCGAGTTCGGCAATGCGCTCTGGCTTGAACTCGATGGCAAGAAGGTCGTCTTCACCGGTGACAATCTCTTCGGCGATCCCAGCGATCCTGCGCAGAACGGCCACGAATGCGTGAACGCCCGCAACAGTGCCATCATCGACGAAGGCTACCTCGTCGCCGCCAAGTATCTGCAAAAACTCCAGCCCGATGTGATCATGGGCGCGCACTCGATCCTCATGACCGAGCCCGCGAAGTTCATCGACCGCTACCGCGAGTGGGCCGAGCGCGCGATTGCCAAGTTCAAAGACCTCCTGCCCGACTCGAACTACGAATACCTCTTCGACCCGTATTGGGTCAGCGCGTATCCCTATCGCGTCGATCTCACGAAGGATGACGCACAACTCGTGAAGATCACCGTGCGCAACTTTCGCGACTCACCGCAGGAGCATCGCATCGAGTTGAAAATGCCGCCTGGCATCGAAGTCGAGCCGAATGTGCTGACAGGCAGCGTCACTGCGAAGAGCCGGAAGACCTTCGAGATCAAGGTGAAGGTCAAGGATCGTCAAGCCGTGCGCGACGGTGTGTTGATCGCGCCGTTCGACATCACACTCGATGGCAGACACTACGGCGAGCTGTTCGACTTCATCTTGATGGTCAAGGAACCTCCGCCACCAGCCAAGCCCTGATCCCATGAACCCCATTTCAACCATTGACGAACTCGAAGAAGCCCTCAGTCTCCCCTCGCCCGCCGTGCTTGACACGCTGCGGCAGATCGACGGCGACGTCATGGTCCTCGGTGCTGGCGGCAAGATGGGACCGACGCTCGCTCGCATGATTCGTCGCGGGTTTGCTGAGACCCGGCACTGCCATCGCCGCGTGATCGCGGTGTCGCGTTTCTCATCCGCAAAGGCAGCAGAATCTCTTCGCCAGCATGGAGTGGAAACAATCTCCTGTGATCTCCTGGACCGCGAAGCGGTGAACGCCCTGCCCGACGTGTCCAATGTCATCTTCATGGCAGGACACAAGTTCGGCACCAGTGACGCGCCGGAACTCACCTGGGCCATGAACACGGTTGTGCCGGCCATCGTCGCCGTACGCTTCGCGAAGTCGCGCATCGTCGTCTTTTCCACCGGCTGTGTCTATCCGCTGATGCCCGTCAACGGCCCTGGTGCCAGTGAGGGTGATCCCCTCACGCCGCCGGGCGAATACGCGAACTCCTGCGTGGGCCGCGAGCGTGTGTTCGAGCACTTCGCCAGGCAACACGGCACGCGCGTGCTGATGTTCCGCCTCTGCTACGCCATAGATCTGCGCTACGGCGTGCTGATGGATGTGGCGCAGAAAGTCGCCAACGGCCAGCCCGTCGATGTCTCCATGGGCCACGTCAATGTGATTTGGCAGGGGGACGCAAGTGCTCGCGCGATCCAATGCCTCGCCCATGCGTCGTCACCACCGGTCGCACTGAACGTGACCGGACTTGAACGCGTGTCGATTCGCGATCTGGCACATCGCTTTGGTGACGTGCTGGGACGTCCGGCGATCATCACCGGTGCCGAAGCATCGACCGCGTGGATTTGGGATGCCACGCGCTCGTATGAGTTGTTCGGGCCGCCAACAACATCCCTGGACGAGATGATAAAGGCGACAGCTCACTGGCTGAAGCTCGGTGGCACCACCATCGGCAAACCCACACATTTCGAAGTTCACGATGGACAGTTCTGATCTCCGCACCGCGCTTCTTCGCGGCCTCGCCATTCCCGCGCACCCGCTGGCGCTGAACGCAGCCCGCAGGCTCGACGAGCGCCGGCAGCGCGCGCTCAGCCGTTACTATATCGCCGCGGGTGCCGGCGGGCTCGCGGTGGGTGTGCATACGACCCAATTTGCCATCCGTGATCGCCGGATCGGGTTGTTTGAACCGGTGCTCGCCCTGGCAAAAGAGGAGATGGATCGCGCGACGAATCCTCTCGTGCGCATCGCCGGTGTCTGCGGTGAGACGAAGCAAGCCGTGGCCGAAGCGACCCTCGTTCGTGCACTCGGCTATCATGCGGGCCTGCTGAGTCTTGGTGCCATGCGCCATGCGACCGAAGATGAACTCGTCACGCACTGCCACATCGTTGCCGAAGTGATCCCGGTAGTCGGATTCTACCTTCAGCCCGGCGTCGGCGGTCGCGTGCTGCCTTACGCGTTCTGGCGCCGGTTCGCGGAGATCGAGAATGTGGTCGCCATCAAAATCGCGCCCTTCAACCGCTACCAGACCCTCGACGTCGTGCGTGCCGTGATCGATGCCGGACGCAACGACATCGCTCTGTACACCGGCAACGATGACAACATCGTGGCCGACTTCCTCACGCCATATCGTCTCGGCGGCAAGGAACGTCGCATTACCGGCGGACTGCTCGGCCACTGGTCCGTGTGGACGCAGCGGGCGGTCGAGTTGCTCGATCGCTGCCGCAATACCGACGCGACACCCGATCTGCTCCGGCTGGGCGCCGAGGTCACCGACAGCAACGCCGCGTTTTTCGATGCCGCCAGCAGCTTTCATGGTTGCATAGCGGGCCTGCACGAAGTGCTGCGACGGCAGGGCCTGCTCGAAGGCATTTGGTGCCTCGACGAGGGCGAATGCATGAGTCCCGGTCAGCGCGAAGAGATTGACCGGGTCTATGCGGCCTACCCGCATCTCAACGACGACGAGTTTGTCGCCACGCACCGCGACGAGTGGATGCGTTGAGTTCGCAAACTTCCGGCCTGGCAACCGTAGTGAAATCCGGGCATGAAACTCGGACGCAGCATTCTCCTGCTGATCAACCTCACGGCGGCGCAGGCCGCCGTGGAATACAATCGCGATGTGCGCCCGATCCTCTCCGACAAGTGCTTCAAGTGCCACGGCTTCGACGCGCATAATCGCAAGGCGAACCTGCGTCTCGATGTGCGCGAGGAAGCGCTCAAGCCTGCGAAGTCTGGCGAGATCCCCATCGTGCCGCGCGATGCGACGAAGAGTGAAGTCATCCTTCGCATCACGACGAGTGATGACGATGACGTGATGCCGCCGGGCAAGAATCACGAGCGGCTGAAGGAACGCGAGATCGCGATCCTCAATCAGTGGATCAACGAAGGCGCGGAGTATCAGGCTCACTGGGCCTTTGTGCCGCCCGTTAGCCAAGAGCAAAGGGCAAAGAGCGGAGAGAAGGCCACCAAGGAGCGAGGAACATCTCTTCGCTCTACGCCCTTCGCTCTTAGCGCCAACCCCATCGACACAATCGTCCGCAGTCGTCTGGCGAAAGAGGGCTTGAAGCCATCGCCTCTCGCCGATGATGCCACACTCCGCCGACGTGTGTCACTCGCCGTCACCGGCCTGCCTTCTTCGTCATTCGACATCCCGCATTCGTCATTCGAATCGTTCGTCGATTCGCTACTCGCCAGCCCCCACTTCGGCGAGCGCCTCGCCATCGAGTGGCTGGACACCGCACGCTACGCCGACACCAACGGCTACTATACCGACGGCGAGCGTCAGGCGTGGCCGTGGCGCGACTGGGTGATCAAGGCGTTCAATGCGAACATGCCGTTCGATCGGTTCACCATCGAACAACTCGCCGGTGATCTGCTACCGAACGCGACGCTGGATCAGAAGATCGCGACGGCCTTCAATCGCAACCACACGGTCACCAACGAGACCGGCATCATCGACGAAGAGTATCGCACCAGCTACGTGTGCGACCGCGTGGAGACCACGGCAGCGACCTGGCTCGGGCTCACGATGGGCTGCGCGAAGTGCCACGATCACAAGTATGATCCGCTAACGATGCGCGACTACTACGGGCTCTTCGCCGCATTCAACAACGTGCCCGAGACCGGCATCGTGAAGGACGTGACCCCGCTGAGCCCCGCGCCTTCGGTTTCACTGCCGACGAGGGAGCAGGAGCAGCAGATCGCCGAGTTGAGCAAGAAACGCGAGTCGCTCGAAGCCAAGTTCAAAGCTCACGCGCCAGCCTTGCACAGCGACATCGCCGCTTGGGAAAAGCGTGCGCTCGATGCTTTGCCTCCGCTGCCGTTGAAAGGCAGTCTCGCGCACTTCGACTTTGAGCGCGACACGCTCGATCACGGACCGCTGCATCTGAAGTCCACTTCCACCGGAAAGATCACGCACGACGCAGGCACGAAGGGCAAGGCGATGAAGTTTGACGCGACGCAGTATATCGAGTTCGCCGATCCACAGCCGATGGAGCGTGATCGCGCGTTCACCTTGAGCGTGTGGATCAATCCTGGCAGTTCGCCACAAGGCTGCGTGGCATCGAAGCAGGACTCCGGCGCAGAGGCGCGCGGGTTCGAGATTCTTTGGTATAAAGCCCAGCCGCGCATCAACCTCGCACACCGCTATGGCAGCGACGGCATCGAGGTCGTGGCGAAGGACAAGTTCGCCAACGGCCAGTGGCGGCATCTGGTGGTGACGTATGATGGCTCGTCGAAGGCCGCTGGATTGAAGGTGTATGTCGATGGCACGCTTAGTGAGGTCACAGTGCGCCGCGATTCACTCACCGGCTCCATCGCCTCGAAGGAACCCTGGCGCATCGCGTGGAAAGGCTCCGGTATCGGCTTCGAGGGCGGCGTGGATGAGTTTCGTTTGTTCGATCACACTCTGAGTGCGGACGAGATCAGCGCCTTGCATTGGCGCGAGTTCCTTGAAGGCACACTCGCCATCGACAGCCGCAAGCGCACAAAGGCGCAGACGGAGAAGCTGGAGTCCTACTTCATTGCGCATCACGGCAGCGAGGAATTGCAGCAGCTCTCCACTCAACTCGCGGAAGCCAAGTCCAGTGAGGACGCGGCGAAGAAACAAATCATCTCCGTCTCCGTGATGCAGGACATGCCGAAGCCACGAGAGACGCATGTCCTCACGCGCGGCCAATACGATCAGCCGGGCGAGTCGGTCGGCTTTGCCGTGCCTGCATCGCTGGGCAAGCTCACGACCGATGCGCCGCGCAATCGGCTCGGCCTCGCGCAGTGGCTTGTGTCAAAGGACAACCCGCTCACCGCGCGCGTTGCGGTGAATCGTTTGTGGACGATGTGCTTCGGCGATGGACTCGTGCGCACGCCGAATGACTTCGGCTTGCAAGGCGAGCTGCCAACCAACCCAGAGCTGCTCGACTTCCTCGCCGTGCGCTTCCGCGATGGCGATGCGACGACGAAGCCCTGGGACATCAAGGCGCTGCTAAAGCTCATCGTCACGAGCGAGACCTTCCGCCAGTCATCGAACTTCACGCCCGAGCTGCTCGCCCGCGATCCTGACAATCGACTGCTCGCACGCGGCCCACGCTTCCGCCTTCCCGCCGAAGTCATCCGCGATCAAGCGTTCGCTATCAGCGGCCTGCTCGTGCCGACCATCGGCGGCCCCAGCGTGAAGCCGTATCAACCACCTGGCCTGTGGGAAGCCGTGAGCTACAACGGCGAGGCGACGTATCAGCCCGACACCGGCGACGCCACGCATCGTCGCGGCCTCTACACCTTCTGGAAGCGCCAGTCCCCGCCGCCCGACATGCTCACCTTCGACGGCCCGACACGCGAAGTTTGCACCATTCGTCGTCCTCGCACGAACACACCGCTGCAAGCGCTGCTGTTGTTGAATGACGAGAACTACCAGGAGGCTGCACGATCAGTAGCCATCCGAGTCATGGGGCATGAGGGCCACCGCGCTTCGTTTGTTTGGCGCTTGGTGACCGGTCGTGATCCAAAGCCATCGGAGGTCGCCGAGATCGAATCGCTTCGTCAGGCGCAACTGGATCGGCTCCGACGCGACCCTCCGCACACCGGGCATCGGGCGCAGAGTGACGATGCCGAGCTGGCCGCATGGACGATGGTGGCGAGCCTGCTGCTGAATCTCGATGAAGTGCAGGTGCTTCACTGAGGTCGGGCTCGCGGTCATCGTTTGGGATCACTTTTGCACGACCCGGGCATTTTCCTGCCGACCACTGTTCGTCTTGACCGGGCTTGCTCCCGCGCATTCACCTTGGCACTTGCGCGCCTGCCAATCGTGGGTTTTGGGAAACACTTCTTGAAACCGACGGAAACTTAGCAAACCTTAATTAATCAGACAATGACAGACCTGACTATCGTATCGATCACCGGACGTGAGATTCTTGACTCCCGAGGCAACCCAACCGTGGAAGTGGATGTGCAGCTCGACGGTGGCGCGCTTGGGCGCGCGGCGGTTCCCAGCGGGGCCAGCACAGGCGAACACGAGGCTCTGGAACTCCGCGACGGCGACAAGAAGCGCTACTTGGGCAAGGGCGTGCAGAAGGCAGTGGCCGCCGTGAACAATGACATCGCCGACCTGCTGATCGGTTGTGACGCGGGCAACCAAGTGGCGGTCGATGCCGAGATGCTCAAGCTCGACGGCACAAAGACGAAATCGAAACTCGGCGCGAACGCCATCCTCGGCGTGTCCATGGCCGTCGCGAAGGCTGCGGCGCAAATGTACGGCCTGCCGCTCTATCGCTATCTCGGCGGACCAAACGGCAAGGTGCTCCCCGTGCCGATGATGAACATTATCAACGGGGGCGCCCACAGCGATGCACCCATCGACTTTCAGGAATTCATGATCATGCCGAAGGGCGCGCCCAGCTTTTCCGAAGCGTTGCGTTACGGGGCCGAGGTGTTTCACGCCCTGAAAAAGATTCTCCATGACCGTGGCCTCTCCACCGCCGTGGGTGACGAGGGAGGCTTTGCCCCCACGCTGGAGTCGGCGGACGACGCGCTCGCGGTCATCGCTCAGGCCGTGGACAAAGCCGGCTTCAAGCTCGGTGACGACATCTTCATCGCGCTCGACGTGGCCTCCTCGGAGTTTTACGACAAGGAGAAGGAAAAGTACGTCTTCAAAAAGTCCGACAAGAGCGAGCGAACCGCCGCGGAACTCGTGGACTACTACATCAGCCTCCAGAAGAAATACCCGATCATCTCCATCGAAGATGGGTGTGCGGAAAACGACTGGAAGGGATGGAAGACGCTCACCCAGAAAATGGGTGCGAAGACGCAGCTCGTTGGCGACGACCTCTTCGTGACGAACGTCGAGTTCCTCCGCAAGGGCATCGACCAGGGAGTGGCGAACTCGATCCTCGTGAAGGTGAACCAGATCGGATCCCTCACCGAGACGCTGGACGCCGTCGAGCTTGCGAAGGAAAACGGCTACACCTCCGTCATCTCCCATCGCTCGGGAGAGACGGAAGACTCCACCATCGCCGACATCGCGGTGGCCACGAACGCCGGGCAGATCAAAACAGGCTCGCTGAGCCGGAGCGACCGCATCGCCAAGTACAACCAGCTCCTGCGAATCGAGCAGGAACTTGGCGAGCGCGCCATCTTTGGCGGCCGCATGAAAGTTTGACCATGAACTACCAGGAAATCCGAGCAAAGATCGAGCCCGACGCCGGCACCCGGCGCCTCCACGGAACGGTACGCATCTGCCGATGGGTGTTCGGATTCCTGGTGCTCGCCGTCATTGTCGCAGTGCTCTACCCGGCCGGGGATGCGCAGGCGGCGCTGGAGAGGAAAATTCAGAATCTCCGGCGCGAGCGGGACGTCCTGAAGGCCGAGCGGGATGCGCAGAAGCGGAAGATGGAGTGGATCAGGACCAACGACCAGTTCCTCGAGATCGCCGCGCGAGACCGGCTCGGCCTGCAGAAGGATGACGAATTTGTGATCCGTTTCACCGCGAAGGAAGCCGCCAGGGCAAAGCCGTGATCTGCACCCACGCACGAACGCGAGCATGATTTGTGTGATTTGCGCCTGTGAACTGATCGGCCCTTGGCAACCGGATCATCCCCGCTAGTCTGCCCACCGCATGTTCACCCGCATCTTTGACCGATACATCGGCCGGCAGATCTATTCCGGCACGTTGAACGGTTTCATTGTGCTCAGCGCCGTGTTCGTGCTTGGCACCATCTTCAAGAAGCTCGACCAGATCCTTGGCGACACTGAACTGCCCGCGACGCTGGTCATTCACTTCATCGGCCTGGTCATCCCGTCCACGCTCGTATTTACGATTCCGGGCGCTTTCCTCACCGCCATTTTGCTCTCGTTCGGCCGCATGTCGGCGGACAATGAACTGGTGTCCATCCGCATGTCCGGCACCTCCATGCCACGCATCTGCCTGCCGGTTTTCCTCATCGCGTTCATGCTCTCCGCCCTGTGCTTCTGGGTGAACACCGAGGTCACGCCGGATGCGAAGAACAAGATCAAGCGGCTCTTTCGCGACGTGACGCTGGACAATCCCGCCTCGCTCTTCCAGCCCGGCAAGGTACTCGAGAAATTCCCCGGCTTCCGCATCTACACCGGCAAACGCGAGGACAACGAGATGCGGGACCTCACCATCATCGAACTCGAAGGCTCGCGCTCGAAGCGCGTGATCCGCGCAAAGAAAGCCACGCTCGTCACCACGCCCGGTGTGCTCGACTTCGTGCTCGAACTCAAGGACGCCGTGATCGAAGTGCCCAAGACGACGCCTGGCGTCGGCGTGGAGAACATCGACTTCATCCGCTTCAAGGAAACCCAGATCACCTTCCCTCTCTCCCGCCTCAAGGAGAAGACCGAGCGCGTGAAGGCCGACATGAAATCCACGCCTTCCCTGTGGGAGGAGCTGCGCACCGGCGTCAGCACCGTGAACGGCACCGCGCTCGACAAACGAGAGCTGTCCCTCAGCCGCACCGAGCTGAGCAAGCGCTACAGCCTTTCCCTCGTGTGCATGACCTTCGTGCTCGTCGGCATCCCGCTCGGCATCACCGCCCAGCGCCGCGAGACATCCGTCGGCTTCCTCATCAGCCTTGTCGTTGCCGTCAGCTACTACGCCTTCGTCATTCTCGCCGAGCAGATGAGCGACAATCCCGCGGCGAACCCGCACGTTCTCATGTGGCTGCCAAACATCATCTTCATGAGCATCGGCGGCTGGCTTTTCTTCAAGCTGACGCGCAAGTGATCCCGGTCTTTCTCGCCGGCCTTTGTCAGCGTCCGGATGACTCCGCGGCCTTCTGAATGCGCGCGGGCACGTCGTTGATCGAGTAGCCGGCGGCCCTGAGCGCGTCCCACACTTTGACCAGCACGCCGAGCGCCGTGTTGGTGTCGGCTTCCAGTTCGAGCTTCGCGGCGGGTTTCGCGGCCTTGAGCTTCTTGAGCGCACCAGCCAGCGTGTCGGCGGACTCATTGTTTCCATCCAGCAGAATCTGCTGGTCCTTCGTGATGGTGATGGCGATGCGCCGGTCAGATGCCGCGGCCACACCACCGATTCCCTTCGTCTCCGGCAGCGCGATCTGCAGGTGCGCCTTCTGCCGGCGAAAGGTGGTGGTGGCGATGAAGAAAATCAGCAGGATCACCATGATGTCGATGAGCGACACAATGGGGATCATCGGCACATGCCTCTTTCGCGGACGGAGATTCATGCTCATTGCGAGGGGGTATCTCAACTGCGCGATACTTCGAAGTACTGGTAGAAGCCCTGGATCACCTCCTGGAGCAGCGTCTCAAGCCGGACGGCGATGGTGTCGATCTTCCGCACGAAAATGGTGTGCGCGACGACGGATGGCACGGCGACAAAGAGGCCTGCGATGGTGCAGCGCAGCGCCACGCCGATCTCGCGCGCGATCACTCCGGTGTCTCCACCGCTGGCATCGGACGCATCGCCGAAGGCGGTGAACATGCCGACGAGACCGATGGTGGTACCGAGCAGTCCGAGCAACGGCGCGACGGTGACCATCACTTCGAGGTATGGGATGCCGCGCTCGAGCCGGTTGAGTTCCTCCTTGGCTCGCGCGCCGACGACTTCGGTGCAGTCCTGTTTTGAAGTAAACTGGCCGGATATGGCCATGTAGCCGAGCCGCGCGAGCAAGGAACCGTCGCGCTCAAGAAACTGCTGGAGCGGACCGATGTCCCCCTTCGCGGCGTATTGCGACAACGACTTCAACTGTGCGACCACCGGTACCGGCAGCAGCACGCTTTCCCGCAGGTGCAGCGCGGCGATGATGATGCAGGCGACCGATGCCATCGAGCACAGGACGATGAGAGCCATGACGAATCCGCCCGTCGAGAGGAAATCCCACACCAATTGAAATCCGCCGGGCGATCCTTCGGCAAGCAGCAGGTCAGTAGATGAGAACGTCATATTCGATTTCGACCCGCTCGCCATCGAGCATGGGCACCAGGTCGGCGGGGATCGGAGGTATCTCCGCATCCTTGATCGCACGCAAGGTGAAATCCGTCATGCGCACGTCGGCCTCGCCGGGCTTTGAGAGCACTTCCATGTCCTCGGCCTTGCCGTCCTTGGTGACGAAGAAGCGCAGCTTCAGATTGCCGAAGGTTACGGCGTCGGCCTTTTGCTTGCGATAGACGTGCCACTTCTTCTCCACAGCAGCAGTGACGGCGCGCATGTACCGGCCCATCGGCGTCTCGGCGGCGTTCACGGCGTCCTCCCCCCGATTGTTGATGGTGCCTTTTACCTTGCTGGTGCGTGTGAAGGGCGAAAACGCGTCCCGGTCGAACTTCGGCACGGGCTTGCCGGTCTTCGGATCGATCGGCACGGCCTTTACCACGGGAGGCGAAGGCGGCTCGTTTTTCTCCGGCGGCGCATCGGCCGGAGTCGGTTTCTTGATCTCAAGTGCCAGCCGGCTGTCATCGTCCTTCGTCATGCTCTTGTCGGCCTCCTGCATCATCTTCGTCATCGGCGGCACCGTGTCTGCCTTCGCCACGACCCGGGGTTGCGTCGGAGGGAAATCCGATACGCGCATCTGTGGCGTGGGCTTCGGGGCGTCGGGCATGTTCTTAACCTCGCCGTCGCGCTGATCGCGATTGGCGAGTTCCATTGTCGTGCGGTCGATGCCATCCTGCGTCGGCATCGGCTTGGTGCCATCGGGGGAGGCAGCCTTCCGGGATGCGGCCAGGGTGTTGCGGTCGGAGACAAAGTCGGCCTTCACCGGCGCATTGGCCGCGGCAGTATTCTGCGTGGTGCGGATATACGGTTTGACGGGGGGAGGCAGCGGCTTCGGCGGAGCTGGTGGCGTGATCTCCGGCTGCTTCATCTCGATGACCTGGTCGGGAAACAAGAGCGTGACCTGCTTCTCAGGCTCCGCGCGCTGCTGTGCCGCAAGCCAGCGCGCCGCCCCTTGCATGCCCCACAGCCAGGCGAGGATGAAAAGCAGCGCTACATGCACCACCAGCGAACCGGCGATGCCGATCCGCAGCGTTTTGTCTTCCGAGAGCGTCACAAGTCCGCGAAGATGACAGCGGGCGGCGCTGGTGGCAAACGGGTAATCCGTCCGCTCAGCGGATGAAGTAACTCAAATTCTCCAGTTCCACCGCGAGATCGACGCTGTTCACGACGACGTGCTCCGGCACGTCGAGCACTGTGGGGGAAAAATTCAGGATGGCCTGGATGCCGGCGGCCACCATTTCATTCACCACGCTCTGTGCGCCGCTCGCCGGTACGGTGAGGATGGCCATCTTCACGCGGTGTTCTTTGATGAAATTCGACATCTGCTCCATCGGCCGCACCGGCGTGCCGCCCGCGCCGACGCGTGACTTCGCGGAGATGTCGAAGGCGGACACCACTTCGAATCCTTCCTTGCGGAAGCCGCTGTAGCGGAGCAGCGCCGACCCGAGATTCCCGACACCGACGAGGATCACCGGCTGGAGCTTCGTGCGTCCGAGTACCTCTCCGATGGTCTTGCTCAGCGTCTCGACGTTGTAGCCGAGACCGCGCGTACCGAGCGGACCGAAGTAACCGAGGTCCTTGCGGAGCTGCGTGCTCTTCACACCTGCGGCGCGGGCCAGCGCGGCAGACGAGACGGTGTCCACGTCATTCTCCCGCAGCCGCTGGAGACAGCGCTGGTAGATCGACAGCCGGTAGATGGATTTGCGAGGTATGTCTATGCGCGGCACATGTGAAATTTCACTCTTGTGTCCACCTTGTCAATCACGGTGCCGGAGGCGACCCCATGACGGTTCTCAGTCAAATCCTCGGTGGCAAACGCCGCCGCTTCTGTTAGTCGTCTCGCCCCCAAAACCCCTGCCCTGTCATGCAGCCGCCGCCTCAAGAACACTCCGAGTCCGAACTTCTCCAAATCCGCCGCGACAAGCTGGACGGACTGCGGCAGCGCGGCATCGACCCCTTCGGCGGCAAGTTCGACGTGACGCACGATCCCGGCGCGCTCAGGGAAAACTTTACCGAGGGCGTCGCAGTCAAAGTCGGCGGGCGCGTGCTGGCCAAGCGCACGATGGGCAAGTCCGTCTTCTTCGACGTCGGTGACTTCACCGGCCGCATCCAGTGCTACGCCAGCAAGAAGGACGTGGGCGACGACGCCTTCGACATGCTGGGCAGCCTCGTCGATATTGGCGACTGGCTCGGCGTCGAGGGCGACACATTCGTCACCCGCATGGGTGAGAAGTCCATCCACGCGCGCACCCTCACCTTCCTGAGCAAAGGGCTGCGTCCCCTGCCCGACAAGTGGCACGGCATCACCGACCGCGAGCAGATTTACCGCCAGCGCTACCTCGACCTCATCAGCAACGATGCCAGCCGCGCCGTCTTCATCACTCGCGCCCGAATGATCGCCGAAATCCGCGGCTACCTTCAGGCCCGCGGCTTCATGGAGGTGGAGACCCCCATGATGCAGGACGTGGCCGGCGGCGCGGCCGCACGCCCGTTCGAGACCTTCCACAACGCTCTCGACATGCCGCTCTACCTGCGGATCGCTCCCGAACTTTTCCTCAAGCGGCTTCTCGTCGGCGGCTTCACCCGCATCTTCGAACTCAACCGCAACTTCCGCAATGAAGGCATCTCCCGCCGGCACAATCCGGAATTCACGATGCTGGAGGCCTACTGGGCCTTCGCCGACTTCGAGAAGATGGCCGACCTCGTGGAGGGAATGATCTGCCATCTGGCCGACACCTACTGCGGGGGACTCAAGCTAGAGCACAAGAACGATGCCGGCGAAGTGACGAAAACCATCAACCTCGCGCGTCCATGGCGGCGTGAGACTTACAAGAACCTGCTCAAGGGCGTGGATGAAAAGTGGTGGGACTACACGCCGGCACAGCGCAAGGTCCGCGCCGCCGAACTCGGCGTGGAGATCGGCGCGAACTTCGAGGACTATGAGGTCACGCAGCACGTCTTCGAGAAGCTGGTCGAGGAAAAGCAGATGGATCCCCTCTACGTGACGCATTGTCCGAAGGAACTCGTCCCTCTTGCAAAGCAAAACGTTGACGACAGCTCGGTGGTCGATGTTTACGAACTGGTGATCAACGGCCAGGAGATCAGCCCCGGCTATTCGGAGCTGAACGATCCCATCGTCCAGCGCGCGCGCCTTGAGGAGCAGGCCGGCGAGGAAGTCCAGAAGATCGACGAGGACTTCATCACCGCGCTAGAGTACGGCATGCCGCCCGCCGGCGGCATCGGCATCGGCATCGACCGCCTCATCATGATGCTCACGGGAGCCGAGAGCATCCGCGATGTGGTCCTGTTCCCGCAATTGAAGCGGAAGTAGTCCATGAAACCCAGCCGCCGCCTTTTTCTCAAGCAAATCGGCCTCGCATCGCTCGCGCCGTGGGCGCGGGCGGATTTGCTAACAGGTGCCGGTTTCGCACGTGGCACGCCCGGTGCGGAGGGTGTTTCGGCTGCGGGCATTCTCGATTTCCTCGACGCGATGGAGCGCACGAAACACGAATTGCACAGCTTCATGATGGTGCGTCACGGAAAGGTCGTCGCCGAAGGCTGGTGGTCGCCGTACGGGCCGGGCATCAAGCACACGATGTACTCGATGAGCAAGAGCTTCACCTCAACGGCGGTCGGTTTCGCCGTGGCTGAGGGCAGGCTGACCGTTGATGACAAGGTGACCTCCTTCTTCCCTGACGATCTGCCGGCGAGCGTCAGCGAGAACCTCGCGGCGCTCCGGGTGTGCGACTTGCTCTCAATGTCCGTGGGCAATGAGAAGGAGCCGACGCAGGCCTGCGTGAAATCGGAGAACTGGGTGCGGACGTTTCTCGCGCAGTCGATCACGCACAAGCCGGGCACCGAGTTCATGTACAACAGCGCCGCCACCTACATGTGCTCGGCGATTGTGCAGAAGCTCACGGGCCAGAAGGTCATCGACTACCTCACGCCGCGTCTTTTCGTGCCGCTCGGCATCACCGGCATGACTTGGGAGACGTGTCCGCGCGGCATCAACACTGGCGGCTGGGGACTGAGCATCCGAACTGAAGGGCTTGCAAGATTTGGGCAGCTCTATCTTCAGAAAGGCGTTTGGAATGGAAAGCAAATACTGCCGGCCAGATGGATCGACGAGGCGACGAGTTTCAAAATCCAGCAGCCTGGCGGTGACAAGCCGGGCCGACCAAAGGCCCTTAACGACTGGATGCAGGGCTATTGCTATCAGTTCTGGCGTTGCCAGCACAACGCATTCCGTGGCGACGGCGCGTTCGGCCAGTTCACCATCGTGCTGCCGGAGAAGGACGCGGTGATCGTGATGACCAGCGAGACGAAGGATTTGCAGGGTCAGCTCGATCTCGTCTGGCAGCACCTGCTGCCCGCGCTCAAGGATCAACGTGTTGCCGACGAAGCGGCGGACGCCAGGCTTCAGGCGCGGCTGGCGTCCCTGGCTCTGAATCCGCCGGAGGGTGTCGCCGCACCGCCGGCCGCCGCTAAGCTGGATGGTCGGGCGTTCGATCTCGAAGCTGGCGACGCGGACTTCACGAAGGCGGCGTTTGAGATGAAAAGTGATCGCTGCACGCTCACTTTGACCGGTGCAGATGCAAGCCATGCCGTCACCTGCGGCATCGGCCAGTGGCGTCGTGGAGAGACGACGTGGCCCGCCCCCCGTCTCATTTCCGGTGGCGCGCCGAAGCCGGGCACCGTTCACAAGGTGGCCGCAAGCGCGGCGTGGAAGGATGAACGCACACTCGTGCTGACCGCGCGCTTTTTCGAGACACCCCACACCGACACGATCACCTGCGTCTTCGATGACGACCGCGTGAAGATCAGCTTCATGAGCAGCCCGGTCGTGCTGGGCGGCGGCAAGGACCCGCGGCGCGCGCTTGCCGGGCGCAGGCGGTAGGAGAACCGGGCATCACTGGCGGCGACGGCGGAAGGCCAAACCAGCCGCGCCGAAGCCGAGCAAGAGCGCGCGCGACGGCTCGGGCACAAGCGTGAAGGTCGCCTTGAAATTGGCACCGCCGTTGTTGGTGTACAGAACCAGCGGCGAGCCGTCACCGCCGTCCGTGGTGATCTGGCTGTACACCTCGAGCGTGTACGTGCCGTTGAGCAAACCGGTGAACACATTGCCTGAGATCTCAACAGGGTTGCCATTGGCACCCTGGGTGTCTCCGCCCCATTGCTGGTCTCCCGGGTTTGTCAGGTTTGGCGGAGCGCCTGCATCCCCTTTGTTCCACTGAAACGGCATCGTCACGCCGCTGAAACCGCCGCCGAGTTCCGCGATGCGCCACCATGTCGTGTGGCTCAGCACATCGGTGCCATTGTTCTTGTAGGACTTTTGCTGGCCGCCCAGCGCGAGCGAATCGACGAAGCGATTGAAGGTGCCCAGAGATGCACCCTGAAAGTCCGTGTTGCCCGTAACCGCGCCAGTGTCGTAAAACACCAGCGCACCGCCATTGGCCGACGTAAACACAAACTGGTCGTACATGCCGGCGGAACCGCGGACGATGCCTGGCAGCGTGAAAACGGCGGCGGCTAGGATGAGCGGGATGGTCTTCATGGTTGGAGGGATGTTGGCCGGGGGATGTCTGCCCGTGTCGGTTTTCTACGAAGCCCTTCTTAACCAGCCGCCGACGAGCCGTCAAGCATCTCGCCATGCGCATCCCAAATCCATCGAACCACGAACTTCATCGACGCGAGAGACTTCGCACCGGCAATGCGGCGCGCCCGTCAACATGTGTGACGCGCGGCCTCCAACCTCGAAAGCCGGATGGCTTTGAAATCGCGCGCAAGTCGCCGAAAAGCTGAGCGTGTCGTGACGTTGAGTGTGCCTGTCATGCTCAAACAACTTGTCATTCCCCTGCTCAGCGTCGCCTTCGTTGCGACGACTCACGCCGCCGATGCTCCCAAGTCCAAGGCACCCGCTCCAGCGCCTGCCAAGGCCGCGCCCAAGAAGCCTGCCGAGTATCCGGTCAAGCCGACCCTCGCCGACATACCCTACGGCCCTCACCCGAAGCAGAAGATGGACTTCTGGAAGGCGGCGTCGTCGAAGCCCACTCCCCTGCTCTTCTTCGTTCATGGCGGCGGCTGGATGGGTGGCGATCGCAAGAGTGCCAGCGGCATGATCAAGCCGATGCTCGATGCAGGCATCTCCGTCGTATCCGTCGAATATCGCTTCATCCCCGAAGCTACCGCTGACAAGGTCGTGCCGCCGGTCAAAGGACCGCTCACTGACGCCGCGCGTGCGCTTCAGTTCGTGCGCAGCAAGGCCGCCGAGTGGAACATCGACAAGGAGCGCATCGGTGCCTCCGGTGGTTCCGCTGGAGCCTGCACCAGTCTGTGGCTCGCCTTCCATGACGATCTCGCGGATCCAAAGAGCAGCGACTCCGTCGCACGCGAATCCACGCGCCTCTGGTGCGCCGCTGTCGATGGCGCACAAACGACGCTCGATCCAAAGCAGATGCGCGACTGGACTCCGAACAGCCGCTACGGCGGTCACGCCTTCGGCTTCACCGGCGATGCAGCGACAAAGCTCTCGCAGTTCGACGAGTTCTACAACAAGCGCGACACCATCCTGCCCTGGATCGCCGAGTATTCGCCGTATGCGCTGGTCACAAAAGATGATCCGCCGATCTACATGAACTACAGCGCTGTGCCCGGTCTCGGTCAGGACCAGAAGGATCCGACGCACACGTCCAACTTCGGCGTGAAGCTCCAGGAGCATTGCAAAGAGATCGGCGTGCCGTGCGAACTGCATTATCCCGGTGCTCCTGATTCACCCCACGCATCGTCGAAGGACTACCTTATCGAGAAGCTGAAGGCGGCGAAGTAGCTTCAAGCGTCCTATTGCATCCTTTCGCTGTTGCGGCTTCGACTGCCTGTCGAAGCTACGTCAGCGCCACTTGTTTAAGCGCATCCACCAGTGCCCGTGCGGCTGGGGATGCGCTGCCTTTTTGGCTGAGCACGATGAAATCCCACCTCGCCCTGGCATCACTCACTGGGACAAACGCGACGCCGGGATGCGATGCCTTTGCAAAGTAGGCGGGCACGAGAGTCACTGCGGATTCGGACACGACGTGCGACATCACGTTGGTCAATCCATCAATGACAGCGACAAACCTCGGTTTGAAGCCCGCGGTTTTGCAAAGCGCGGTCATCCAGCGATTGCGGCCGGGCATTTCGTCTTCGTCGATGCCGATGAAGTCGCGGCCTCTCAATTCTTTGATCGCGAGACTCTTCTTCGCGGCAAGTCGATCGCCGTCCGCCATGGCGGCGCAGACGCCGAGAGAGCAAACCTTGGCGCTGTGAAACTCTCTGGCCGCCGCAGCTCCTTCCTGACCGATGAGCGCCACATCGAGTTCGCCGCTGCGCAGGGCGGCGATCTGCTCGCGTGGGGAGAGATCGTGCAGCTTGAGCCGGGCGGCTGGATGTGACTTGCGCAGCAGAGCGAGCGCGGGTGTGAGGAAACGCTGCGCCGCGGAGCCAAGGTAGCCGACGCGAAGCTCGGAGCGCTCGCCGCGTGCCTGACGACGCAAATCGGCCATCGCGCTGTCGTAGCTTTTGACGAGAGGGCGCATGGCCTTCACCAGCGCGTGGCCGAGGCCGGTGGGTTTCACGCCGCTGGTCTCGCGCTCGAGCAGTCGCCCTCCGACCTCGTGCTCCAGCGCCTTCATTTGGCGGCTCAGCGCGGGCTGCGTGATGCGCAGTCGCACCGCAGCGCGGTTGACGCTGCCTTCTTCGATCACGGTGAGCAGGGCGCGAATGCGGTCGATCATGTTGCGCAGGCTATGCACATCCGGCATAGCCGCAACGTCGAAGCGGCATTACCCGCGTCGCTTCGACTCGGCGACATCTACGTCGCTATGAACGCACCTAACCTCACCCAACGTCCACCCCGCAGTCCTCGTGTCCGCCTTGGCGGCTACACCATCCTTCCCCGCCTGCTCGACAAAGCGCGCGCCACACTCGCTGGCACCAACGGCGACTACATCTACAACAATCCGAACGACGGACACTTCTTCCGCTTCACCGGCCTCACGCCCGAGGCGCTGCTCGAGCAGGTGAAAACCGGCGCGGGTGATTGGGACATGCTGCTCTGGGTGAATGAGCACGCACCGCTCAAGCGCACCGCGCTGGAGATCGAGCAGTGGTCCAACTGGACAGAATCCTTCGGCTTCAATGACGTCGAGATGCGCGAGTGGTTCACCGAGCAGATCAAACGGCTCAATCCGGCCCGCGAAGACCTGCGCGGCACCTTCGACTACCTCGATCTCGATGATTACGTGAGCTTCGGCGGCGTCGCTTAACTCATTTCAAAACCATTCTTCTGCCCCCATTCTCCTGTCATTTTGCAGCAGAAATGACAGGAGAATGGGGACAGGAGAATACACAAACTTTTCCCATCCTATGGCTGATCGTTTCATGCACACCGTGCTCACGCCTGCGGTCTTCGCCGCCGAGCGGCACTACTACGGGCGCGCTTACCCCGCGTTCGACGTGACGCCGGAACCGGATGCTTTCACCGCAGGCGAAGTGGAGTTCATCTCACAGCGCGATTCGTTCTACATGGCCACCATCACCGAAAACGGCTGGCCGTATCTCCAGCATCGCGGTGGCGCGAAGGGCTTTCTCCGCGTCACCGGGCCGAACCAGCTCATGTTTGCCGATCACGGCGGCAACCGGCAGATGATCAGCGTCGGCAGCCTTGCGGTGAATGATCGCGTGAACCTCTTCCTCATGGATTACCCGGCGCGAGAGCGGTTAAAGATTCTCGGACACGCAAAAGTGCTCGATGCCCGCGAGCACCCTGACCTCGTGGCACAGATCACACCGCCCGGCGGCCATGCGGCCAAGGTGGAGCGCATTTTTGTGATCGACGTTTTGTCCTACGACTGGAATTGTCCGAAGTTCATCACCCCGCGCTACACTGCCGACGAAATCCAGTCCGCCATCGCTCCGCTGAAAGCCCGCATCGCCGAACTCGAATCTCAACTCCAACAACTCAAGCCATGAATCCACGCCCACCGCTCCCGCCCTTCACCGAAGAAACCGCGAAACAAAAAGTCCAGATGGCCGAGGACGCCTGGAACTCTCGCGATCCCGAACGCGTGTCGCTCGCCTACACGCCGGATACCGAGTGGCGCAATCGCAGCGAGTTCCTCCATGGTCGTGCCGAGGTCGTCGAGTTCCTCACCCGCAAGTGGGCGAAGGAGCACGACTATCGATTGAAGAAGACCCTCTGGGCTTTCACCGGCAACCGCATCGCCGTGCGCTTCGAATACGAATGGCACGACGACGCCGGCCAGTGGTGGCGCAGCCACGGCAACGAGAACTGGGAGTTCGACGAACACGGCTACATGGCCCGTCGCTACGCCAGCATCAACGATCAGCCGATCGCCGAAACGGAGCGCAAGTTCCGCTGGGAGCGGAAGTGAATGCCGTTGGCCACCGCCAGGTCCTAGGCCTTCGGCTTCACAAAAATCTGGTGCGTGGGCACGCAGCAATCCACCCATCCTCACCGGCTTGCGGCCGCAGGGAGCCTCCGCCCCCGTTTGCCGCGGGGTCCATCCCGCACGGTGGAGCGGACACCCCGGACGGCGCGGGGTCCATACCCTTTAGCGGAGGCAAGACCCCGCCACGCGCGGGGCCCATACCATTTCGTCCGGGGGTCGCCCCCATTTCCCTGATCTTTCTTCGAAAACGAGGACACGGAAAGTTGGGTTGGTTTTATTGGATGGATTGTTCGAAGGAGGCGGGTGACTGGAAGCCCAGGGCGCTGTGAAGGCGCACGGGGTTGTAGAAGGTTTCGA
>JAIBCL010000054.1 GCA_019694165.1 Verrucomicrobiaceae bacterium
TGCGGACCGGGCGCGCCGTCGGTGCCGGCGGGGCCTTGCGGCCCGGATGCTCCGGCGGGGCCGGCTGCGCCGTCACTGCCGGGCGGCCCTGGTGGCCCGGGCGGACCGCCGGGATCACCGGGTGGCCCTTGCGGGCCGGGCGGGCCGGCGGGCACCAGGTCGATGAGGACTTTGAGCGCCTGGAATTGGTCGCGGATGACTTCGGATTCGAGCGGCGAGTGTGGGGCGGGCAGAGAAGGATCAAAGGGCATGGCGGGCGGGTATGATTGGTGGGGCTTGATGGTTGCCGAATTCCGAAACGGGCGGGCCAGTTGCCAAAACCTCTGCTCCCGGCCTCATTCTCCTGTCGTTTGGGACGATGATGACAGCTGAATGGGGGCAGGAGAATGACTTCAACCTTTCTAACTTCCGGGGCTCCAAGGGTTTGCAACTGGCGCGGCCAGCGGCACGGGCACTTCGCTGATTCGGGACTGGGGGGTTCGGGCTGCCGGGCGGTTGTCGGCAGGACTGGCGGGACTGGCCGGAGCTTTGTGCTCCGAGGCCGGAGCTTTGTGCTCCGGGGCCGGGGCGATTTGCTCCGAGGGCGGTGCTTTTTGCTCCGGGTTCGAGGTATGATAGCTCCGGTGCCGGAGCATTTTACTCCGGCACCGGGGCTTGGAGCTGCGAGTTTGGGGCTTTTTGTGGGAAGTTCGGAGCTTTGCGCTCCGGGGTCGGAGCTTTTTGCTCCGACGCCGAGGCTTTTTGCTCCGGCCCCGAGGCTCCGAACTGCGAAACCGGGGGCTTGGGCGTCATTTTTGGCGTTTCCGGCTCCAAAATGCTGAAACTGCGCTCCGGGGCGGCATCATTTGGGCGCGGCGGCGGCGGGCGGCGGCGTGGCTTTCGGGCGGCCGGGGAAGCGGCTGGCGAGGTCGGCGAGGATGGTGTCGGCCCCGGGCACGCCGCGCCGGGCGGCGGCCTGCACGTTTTGGTAGAAGGCCAGGTCGCCCACATAGTTGTCGGAGTTTGCCAGGGTGATGGTGTCTTCGAGTCCCTCGCAGAGCGGGGCCAGCTCGCGCAGGCAGGGCAGCAGGTCGGCCACCAGCTTGCGGTCCAGGGCCATCTCGGCGGTGTCGAGGAAGCCGGGCACCAGCTCGGGGCGGCTGGCCATGTAGGCGGCGCATTTTTCGTCGAAGGCCACGGTCTTGTCGCCGATCTTCGGCAGGCTGCGCCGCTCGTCGGCGGTGAGATTGGTGACGATGCCCTGGAGGGCGGTCTTGAGCGCGCCGACGGCGCTGACGATGGCGGCTTTCTGTGCCGCGGTGATTTCCAATGAGATGCGGTTGTCTGAGGCCATAGGTCGTTTGGGTTTGGATGTTGTTGGCGCGCCGCCGTCCCATGTTACCCCGGGCGTATCCCACGCCACTGTTGAAGAATCCCATGCAAGAGGCTGCGGCATGGGGCCATTTAATCATAACCGCGGATTTCGCGCTATTGGCAGAACTGCCAATACCCGGGGCTTGCGCATGAATAGCTTCGGAGTGAGTTCCCACGGATTCAGGACGACCAAGGATGGAATTTCTATTTCCTCCCTCTGTGGCATCCCTGGATCGGGCAAATCATGGATTTGAGGCCTCCGCTGGCGGTCCATGCGCAAGCCCCGGCCAATACCGGGTGTATAAGAAGGAGAAAATGGGTGGAGATTTCTCTTGGTGGCGGTGCTTGCCACTGATAAAACTGCTGCGGTCAATGAAAAATACGTTTCCGCCTATCGAGTAATCTCACCTTACAACAGCGAATTTCGCGCACGCGAAGTTCCAATAACCGGCACCGTTGAAATCTGGAAAATCTCAAGCCGCCGGACTGTCCATTCGAGTGCGCACCCAATCGGGTGCGCCTTGGATGTTGCTACAGTCCAAGGCCCTTCCAGAGCCTCAACGGTGGGCGACGCCAAGGCGTCACCCCTGCTGTTGGGGAAGAGGCAAATCCCTCACCTCCGATGCAGTGCCGGGCCAGTTTTCCCGAAACTGAACCTCAAACCACACTGCATCCCGATGAAAGCCAAGTCACCCGTGCCGGCCCCATCGCCGGCCAGCCATCCCACCCGCGCTCCGCGCAGCGCGGCCCTCATCATCAGCACCGTCCTGCTCGCCACTCCGATGATCTCGAACGCCCAGGACAACGGCAACGCGCAGCACCTCAAATCCAGGCTGGGCGAGATCAAGCGCTACGCCCACGATGACCGTGACGGCGACGGCTGGGGCGACCGCTGGGCCGGCCAGTTCCCCGCCTACACGCATGACAAGGAAGCCGACCCCGACGGCGACGGCGTGAGCAACTTCGAAGAAATGCTGGACGGCACCGACCCTGGCCGCGCCAATCTCAAGGGCGTGGTGTACATCAGCCCCGAGGAGCTGCTGCGTCAGGCCATCGAAATCCAGCGCGCGCGGGCTGCCGCTGACGCACGGATGGCCGTACGCCGTCAATACCTGCGCCACTTCGCCGCGGTCGAGGTCGGCCAGGAATCTCGGCACGGGCGCGGGCACACGATGGTGGAGATGAAGAGTAGCCGCGCGGCCAAATTCCGCCAGAAGGTGGAACAAGAGCGCCCCCTCAAGGAGGCCCGCATGGCACGCGCACGGGAGGAACTGCGCCGGAAGGGTATGCCGGAGATCATCGCGGGCAAGGATGGCACGGTTCAGGCGTTCGCCAACGAACACGACGGGCATCCGGTGTTCTATTCCACGCAAAACGTCGTCTCCGCGCAGACCATCTCGGCCAGCAAGATCAATCTGCCTCTTGCCAGCGGCGGTCTTGGACTGAATCTCACGGGCACGGGGACCGTCGTCGGCCACTTTGATGCTGCGGATGCCTTATTCACGCATCCAGAGCTGGGCATTCTGCGAATCCTGAACAAGGATACCGGCTCCAGCACCATCCCCAAACTGAGACAACATCCCACTCATACCGCTGGAACCATCATCGGCCTTGGAAATACAGGCTTCGAAGGCGCACATGGATTTGCGGCGGGTGCTCTGCTGGAATCTTGGGACTTTTTCGGCGACATCGGTGAATTGAATGGCAACTATAGCAACGCCATTTCAAGCGATGACATCGAAGTCTCGAATCATTCGTATGGAACTGCGGTTGGTTTTGAAGGCACCCTAGAAGACGGCACACCTATGTGGTACGGGTCGTTGGAGCGAATTTCACCGAGTTCATCGAGTGCATCAACCTTCCACAGTACTTACACAACTGTCAGTCATGATCTCGACAATTTTGTCGAGAGTAACATCTACCCGTTGCCTGTTTTTGCCGCAGGCAATGACCGCAACGACACACCTGTAGTCGGCAATCAGTTCTGGATAGCTGCCGAATTTAGACTGAGCGTCTATGTGCCTCCTACAAATACGACGGGGCCGAACTGGGATCCTTATGCCCCGCCAGCGGGCGATGGCGCCGCGACAAATGGTTATTACACACTCAAACCTGAAGCTAGCGCTAAGAACGTGCTCACCATCGGATCTTGCGAGGATTTGCCGGCAGGTTTTGCCGGATCTCAGAGCGTGGCTGTTTCGGCCTTCTCCAGCTTCGGACCGACTAGGTCCGGCCATATCAAGCCTGACGTGCTGGCGAATGGCGAGAATCTGTATTCTGCCTGGGTCGATGACAATGGCGACCCTGACTACTTCGCCGACTCCGGCACCAGCATGGCCGCACCAAGCGTGACGGGGGCCATCGCTCTGCTCATCCAGCATTACCGCAACCAATACGGATCGGCTGCCAAGCTCTGGGCTTCCACGCTCAAGGGCCTGGTCATTCACACCGCCGATGATGTGGACTCCGATGGCAATGCGGCCACCGATCCCGACGGCCCCGATTTCAAGGCGGGTTACGGCTTGGTGAATGCCAAGAAAGCCGCGGCGCTCATCAACGCTGATGGCGCGACTGGCCGTCACATGCTGATCAAGGAGGCGCTCGTGCGCGACGGCTACGACGCCGAATCGCCCATCACCATCTTCAAGGTCCGCGCAGTCGGCAGCCAACCGCTGCGGGTGACCATTTGTTGGAGTGACATCGCGACCATATCTTGCCCAGACATCCTTCATTCCGCCGATCCGGGTTACGGTTTGGTGGCGCAGCAGGCTACGGCATGGGTGGAACACCCCGCGCCCAGCACCGCCATCACCCGCCCTTGGAAAAAGGATACCACGACGCTGCAGAACCTCGACCTGCCAGCCACCCAATCCGTCATGCCGGACGATTCCACATTCGACACGGTGCAGGTGATCGACATTCCCGCGCCGGTAGCTGGTGGAACTTACACGGTGAATGTCGCGAGCAACTTCCCATATGCGCTCTATCCGGCCAGCCAGTGGGGTGCCTACGTCCTGCCCGTGTCCATCTTTATCAGCGGCGCCGAAGCGGAAGCGCCCGACTTCAAGATCACCAATCATGAACTGGTCAACGCGGCCGACCGCGCCTACTCACTGGAGTGGCCCAGCGTGGTGGGCGAGTTTTACCGCGTGGAGACAAGCACGGATCTGGTAAACTGGACGCGGGCCAAGAAGCCGGTGAGCGGCGATGAGGTCGGCGACCTCGCGCCTGCGGGGGACATCACCACGCTCGAAGTACAGGCCGAAGCATCGAACACGCGGCAGTTCTGGCGGATCAAACGTCTCCAGCCGTGGGAGATGGCACCGTAAACGGAATTCATATGAAACGAACATGGACATCGTTGCTCTGGGCCGTGACAGCCGCTCTGGCGGCTGTCACGGCCTCGCCGGTTGATGCTGCCGTCACTTTCGTGGACATAATACCTAACTACAACGTCGGCGGCATCTACCCTCGCTTCTACGACGTGGACTTCAACGGGGACGGCACTCCCGAAATCCGAATGGATGTCAGCCTGTTGGCGACAACAGGTTTTCGTGCGTTGCCCGCATCCCACTCCAAAGTCGTATCCGTGCCCGATGATCCAGGGAGCTACTTCGCCTGGCCGATTTACAACGGCGAGGTGGTTGGTCCAGTCGCACCCGATTCGTCGCAATGGATCTACGACACCAACGGCAGCGGCTTGGCGGCGTGTGTGTCATTTGGCTCGTCGGTGGTATGTCTGGGATATTTTTGGAATTTCACTATCGCCAATGTCGGCGTTGAGTTTACGCTGCCGGACGGAGTGCATTACGGCGTGATCGAGGTCCAGGGTATCTACGGAGGAGGGAACATCCGCAGCTACGCCTGGGAAACGGACCCGGGCGTGCCGATCGTGGCCGGGGCGATGCCGGAGCCGTCGCGGGCGGTGTTGATCTTTGGAGGGATGCTGGCCGTCCTATCGCACCGCCGCCGCAGGCGGGCTCTTGGGTCGGGCTGAGAACTCTCGGACCGTTCCTTTCGCCTCACGATACCCCGTGGCGGAAACTCGCTGCCGCGCCGTGCGGCATGAACCCCAAGAGCCCGCCTGCGGCGGCCGATGGCCTTTCACAGAGTGAGTGCCGCCAACGATTTCCTTCTTGCCGCCTGCCCCGCGAGCCAATGGGGTGCCTATGTGCTGCCGGTGTCCATCTTCATCAGCGGCGCGGAGGTGGAGGCACCCGAGTTCAAGATCACCAATCATGAACTGGTCAATGAAACTGCTCGTGCGTGGTCGTTGACATGGCCGAGCGTGATCGGCGAGTTTTACCGCGTGGAGACGAGCACCGATCTTGTGAATTGGGCGCGCGCCAAGAAACCGCCATCAGGCGAGGAAATCGGCGATCTTGCCCCCTCCGGGGACATCACTGCCCTGGAAGTGCAGGCAGAAGCATCGAACACGCGGCAGTTCTGGCGGATCAAACGAATCGAGCCGTGGGAGATCACACCGTAATCGCCAGACGAACATGAGATTCAGATGCATATGCCGGGTGGCAGTGGCGGCGATCAGCTTGATCGCTGCCACTCAATGCTCCGGGGCCGTCACGTTCGTGGACGTGAACCCGGATGTCACCATCGGGGGAAATTTTCCCACCCGGACCTTTGATGTGGATTTCAACGGTGATGGCGCATACGAAGTGCGCATGAACGTAAGCGCGAATTCGACTACGGGCTTTCGGGCATATCCATCGATTTCCACCCGCATTGAATCCGTGCCGGGTGGCGACCCGGGTACCTACTATGCATGGCCGATCGCCTTGAATGAGACTGTACAATCAGCACCGGTCGGCGGGTCGCAATGGATATACAATCCGGGAAGCGGCAGTGGTCTTGGTGTCTGTCAAACGGTCGGATCGTCACTAGTTTGCTTTGGGTACTTTTGGGACTTTACCGTCGCGAACATCGGCGTCGAATTCACGTTGGCGGATGGCGTGCACTATGGGTATGTCGAACTGGAAGGCATCTACGGTCTCGGGCGCATCCGCAGCTACGCCTGGGAAACGGACCCGGGCGTGCCGATCGTGGCCGGGGCGATGCCGGAACCGTCGCGGGCGGTGTTGATCTTTGCAGGGATGCTGGCCGTCCTATCGCACCGCCGCCGCAGGCGGGCTCTTGGGTCGGGTTGAGAACTCTCGGACCGTTCCTTTCGCCTCACGATACCCCGTGGCGGAAACCCGCTGCCGCGCCGTGCGGCATGAACCCCAAGAGCCCGCCTGCGGCGGCCGCATCTGGTGATCTTCAAGTCGCGGTCTGCGCGACTGGCCGTGCGCAGTGGTCGCACGCCATGTGGGCTTTGGCCGGGAGCAAACGAACTTCTGTGTGCCTGGAGCGCGCAAAAGGGGGTGACATCAACGCCCGGCAAATCGTCTTCGAACCGCCGTTTCGAGGTCGAGGACGAGAAGGAGGACGAGGACGATTCTCCCGCACCGCACTGCAAAGTCACCCAGGAGTGCACCATGACCAGCCGGAGAAGCGGTGCGGGCAGCCTGGGAACGTCACGCGATCTCCGGCACGACGAACGGCTCGCGATATTTGTCTTTCACCAGCGCGTTGGCCGCTTCGCTGTCGATGAAGCGCTCCTTCTCGGGATCGAACTTCAGCGCGGGGCCGAGCGTGAGCATGTCCTTGGTCACGTCCACTTCGTTCTTTGCCAGGTGCTCCTTCATGCGGGCAAAGCTCTCCGCCGCGAAACGGTCGCCTTTGATCTTCTCGAGGATCGCATCCGGCTTCTCCTTCGCACCGAGGCGGTAGCTGATGTTCCCGGTGTGGCAGAGCGCGCTGGAGAGATGCCCTTCGAGAATGTCGGCGTTCAAGTCCTCCACGCGCCGGCTGCGGCAGGCGGTGATGAAATTCTTGAAGTGATCTTCCGCGCCCTTCCATTCCTGGATTTGCTTGCCTTCCTTGTCGTAGGCGATCGCACCCGTGTAGGCGGGCACCACCACATAGCCGCCCTCGCACTCGACGATGACGCCGACGCCGGCACCCTTGAGCTTGTCCATGTCCTTGGCGCTTTTTCCCTGCGGCAGGCCGCGCACTTCAAAGATGAGCGGCGCCTTTTCGTAGTCATGGAAGACGATCTGCGTGTTCGCCGTCTCGCCGTCGTCCTCGTAGCCGAGCCGCCCGCCCACACTCCACACGCGGGGTGAGAGCGCCATCTCACCGAGGAACCAGCGCGCGATGTCCATCTGATGGATGCCCTGGTTGCCGAGGTCGCCATTGCCGTAGTCCCACGTCCAGTGCCAGTCGTAGTGCAGCTTTTTGCGCGTCAGGTCCTTCTTCGGCGCGGGGCCGCACCACAGGTCGTAGTCGATGGTGTCGGGCACCGGCTGTACGCCCTCGGCCTTGCCGATGCTGTCGCGCCGCTTGTAGCAAAGGCCGCGGCTGAGCAGGACTTTGCCGAGATTGCCCGCCTGCACCCACTTCACGGCCGCGAATATGCCCTCGCGGCTCGAGCGCGACTGCGTGCCCGTCTGCACGATCTTCCCGTAGCGGCGCGCGGCCTTCACCATCTGCCGGCCTTCCCAGACATTGTGGGACACGGGCTTCTCCACGTACACATCCTTGCCCGCCTGCATGGCCCAGATGGCCGCCAGCGAGTGCCAGTGGTTCGGCGTGGCGATGCTCACCGCGTCGATGTCCTTGTTCTCGAAGAGCTTGCGCATGTCCGTGTAGCCAGCGGCCTTGAGCTTGCCGCCACCGTCTTTGTCCAGGCCGGCCAGTCCTTTGTCGAGCACGGCCCGGTCCACGTCGCACAGCGCCGCGATGCGCACGCCTTCCTTCGCCTGCGCCTTGTAGCCGCTGATGTGCGAGCCGCCGCGGCCGTGAAATCCGATCACCGCCATGTTGATGGTGTCACCGGGGCTTTTCTGCGCCCACGAGGTTTTCGCGATGTAAAAAACGCCGCCGGTGGTGGCGGCGACCGACTGCTGGATGAAGCGACGACGACTGCTCATGCACCACTCAACGTCGCGGAAGCGGCGGTGCTTGCCTGCGTCGTCAGATTCGATGGTTGTGACGCGGGGGGCGTTTCTCACAAAGATGATGAAACACGGCGGCGGCGAGGGCGGTTCAGAAAGACGCGATGAAAAGACGAGACTTTGTTTGGACCGCGGCCACCGGCATCGCGGGAGCCTGTGCGGCGGGTGATGAGGTGAAGCGGCTGCGCGTGGGGGTGATCGGACACACGGGCCGGGGAAACTACGGACACGGGATCGACACCATGTGGCTCGGCGTGCCGGAGACGGAGATCGTGGCCGTGGCGGACGCGGATGCCGGCGGGCTGGCGGCGGCGCTCAAGAAGCTGAAGGTCGGGAACGGCTTTGCCGATTACACCGCGATGCTCAAGGCGGCGCGGCCCGACATCGCGGCCATCGGGCCGAGGCACATCGACCAGCACCGGGACATGTGCCTGGCGGCGATCTCGGCAGGCGTGCGCGGCATCTACATGGAGAAGCCCTTCTGCCGCTCGCCGAAGGAGGCGGATGAGATCGTGGCAGCCTGTGAAAAGTCCGGCGTGAAACTCGCGCTGGCGCACCGGAACCGCTGGAACCCGGTGCTGCCCGTGATCGCGCGGGCCATCAAGGAGGAAGCCATCGGCCGCGTGCTTGAGATACGCGCACGAGGGAAGGAAGACCAGCGGGGCGGAGCGCTGGACCTGTGGGTGCTCGGCGGGCACCTGCTGAATCTCGCATGTTTTTTTGCCGGACGCCCCGTCTCCTGCACGGCGGCGGTCCTGCAGGACGGGCGGCCGATGACGAAGTCAGACATCCGCGAGGGGGACGAGGGGACTGGGCCGCTGGCCGGCAACGAGGTGCATGCGCGCTTCGAGACGGAAAGCGGTCTGCCGGTGTTCTTCGATTCCATCGAGAACGCAGGAAACAAGCAGGCGGGCTTCGGCCTCCAGATCGTCGGCACCAAGGGCCTGTTCGATCTGCGCATCGACGCCGACCCGCTGGCGCACCTGGTGCCCGGGAGTCCGTTTCAGCCGGTCAAAGAGCCGCGACCGTGGGTGCCGGTCAGCGCGGCGGGCATCGGCCGCCCGGAACCCGAGGGCGACCTCGGGCGGCAAGTGATGGGTCACCTCACCGGTGCCCGCGATCTCATCGCGGCCATCCGCGAAAACCGCCAGCCGCTGTGCAGTGCCACCGATGGCCGGGAAACGATCGAGATGATCTGCGCTGTCTTGGAGTCCCACAGGCAAGGCGGACAACGAATCACATGGCCCCTGAAGACCCGTGAGAACCCGCTGGCGTTGCTCTGACGAGAACGTCAGTGCCAGCAGCGCTTCGTCGAGCACCCGCCGCCTGTGATGCGGTGCCAGCGCATCACGGGCATCGTGCCGGTCTGAGAAGACCGCCACCAGAGCCAGGACAAAGGCAAGGCGCTGGCCGGCGGAAGCACGCTCAAGTGCCCGGAACCCGGTGCACAGAAACTCAGAGTGGTCCTCAACAGTCAGACATGTCCTCAAAATGTTTGTCTGATGGAGGTTCGCGGCAAGCCTCCCTCAAGCCAAAGCGTCCCTTGGCTTCGATCGCCAGTCGAACGGCTACAGCTTTGTCGGTGTCACCTTCGTCCAAGGTGACCACGCACCAGTCGCGTGCTGCTGGATCTTCCGCTTCCATATCTTGTTCATGCAGAAGGCATACAGCGTGTCCTTGTCCTTGCCGCCGATCGCGACGCCAGTGACGCGACCACGATCAGGCACGGTGAGGATGATCTGTGTCGGGCCGTCGTCGGCGCTGATCTGGATACCGCTCTTCGTGGCGAGGAATTGACGGCCTTCCAGCGAGTAGCAGATGGATTCCGCGCCCGCGTCGTCGTCCCAATCCTGGACGTGGAGGTGGAAGAAGCGCTCTTTGTTGATGAGCGAGCCGTCGTCAGCGATTTGATAGCTGAAGGCCCACTTCGAGTGGCCTTCGGCGACGGAGAGCAGCCATTGATCAGGGCGGAAGGCCATGCCGGTGGCGAACTTGATGCCTTTGTCCATCTGCGTCTTTTTGCCATCGCGGATGAGCCACACGCTGCCGCCGTTATTCGGCTTCTTATCGTCGTTGTCGGTGACGTAGAGGCTGCCGTTCGGATGCGCAAGGATGCTGTGGCCGGTGAGGCCTTCGAGCACGACACTCGACTTGCCGCTGGGGTCGTAGCGAAGGAGCTGGCCGGATTTCTCGGAGATGGTGTAAAGCGAACCATCAGCTCCAACGCTGACGCAGTGCGCGTTGCCAGTTTTTTCGGCGAAGACACTGACTTGATCATCGAGGCCAATGCGATGGATTTTGTCAGCGGAAGTGTCGGCGAAGAAGACTTCGCCGTTCGCATTCGTCGAAGGACCGCGCGTGCTTTTGAAGCCTTCGGCAACGAGTTTCCAGTCCTCGCCGGGGATAATGATCTCCTGGGCGCGCGGAGCGCTGGGGCCGGCCTTCACCTTCGCGGGCCAGTCTTTCCAGATGAAGGCCATCGCCTCCTGCCAGTTCTCGCCGTAGCCCGCGACGTGGCGACCGTCGATGATGCGGAACTGGTAGTCGTAGCCGGAGAACTTCAGTGCCTTGTCCATCTCCTGATCAAGCAGGAACCAGTCGCCCGCGCAGTTCTCCATGTCGTGCGTGGCGGTCGTTAGATAAGAGCGGATGGGCCGCGCCTCGAACTTCCGCACCATCGTGGGAAACTCATGCCCGCCACGAAACGCCACCCAACTCCCGCTCGCCGCATACACGCGGCTGAAGGCCTCGGGCTTGTGCCACGCCGCAGTGAACGCGGCGATACCGCCGCTGCTGCCGCCGACGATGCAGCGGTCGTTGCCATCGGTGCTGAGATTGAGCTGATACTGCTTGGCGACGAAGGGCAGCACCTCCTCGTCAAAGAAGCGCACGTTGTTGTCGCTGATGCCATCGTATTCGAAGTCGCGATTGCGTCGGCCTGCGGTGCCTTTCATCGGCGCAGGCACTTCGCCGGGACGCACGAAGACGCCCACGGTCACTGGCATCTCCTTGGTTGCGATTGCGAGTTCGAGATTCGCCTTCTCGCGCGGGTTGTAGCCGTCGGTCTTGACGTAAACGCAGGCCGGTTTGCTTGCGTCGTATTGCGCAGGGATGAAGACAGTCACTTCGCGCACGGTGCCGGGGAATATCTTGCTGGTCGTGAACTGGAAGGTCTCAATGCGGCCTTCCTTGATGTCCTCGGGCTTGATCGCCGGTGCCGTGTAAGTCGGAGCAGCCGGGGACGGCTGCACCACATTGCTGCCCGCGAGCGGTCGCACGAACCACTGCAAATGCTGATCGCCCTGCTTGTGCTGCCAGAGATCGACCTTTGCACCGACTTCCATTTTGCCGCCGAAATGATCGAGGCCCGTGCCGGGTGCGTGCTTCGGCTCGATGGCGTAGCTGCCATTGTCCTGCTTCGTGAGCGACCACAACTGCGCGTCGGATTTGTTGTCCTTCGCGAGCAGGACCTTCGTGCCGTTCTTCGTTCCCGCTCCGTCCACCGTGAGCGCGAGACCTGGCTGCGACACCGGCATCAACCATGCAAACCCATCGCCACGCGGCTGGATGATCCATTTCTGATTCGGTGTGCCGCTCGGTTTGTTGATGGAGATGATGTCGCCTTCCTTTGATTCGCCGACGACTTCCAAAACGAAGTCAGGCGCGCTCACGGGCACGATTTGATACGCGCCCCAATCTTCGGCGCGAAGAGACTGGCCGGCAAAGAACGCAGAGATCGCAACGAGAGAACGGAAGATGGACTTCATAAAGGAATGCGGCAGTTCGGTGCGCAAGGATAGGAGGGGGTGAATTTGAAATGCTTTGATCACGAGAGGATGCCTGAGACTTCGCGTTCAGCGTGATCAAGTGCTGCAGCACATGACTTACTTTAGCGCGGCTTCGGGCACGACTTCGATCTTCACGTCCTCACCTTTGAGGAATCTGTCGAAGAAGTTTTGAGTGAGCTGGAGCACGGCCGGCTTGCCAAAAGCCGGGCCGCCATGTCCTGCGCCCGGGATGGTCTGCAGCCAGGCTTCGACGCCCTGGGCTTTCAGTGCGGCGAGGAGTTCCTGACTTTGCGCATACGGCACGAGTGTGTCGTGCGTGCCGTGCAGGATGAGGAAGGGCGGATCGTCCTTGCTGACGTAGTGCACGGGGCTCACCGCGTCGGCTTTGGGCTTGTCGTCGAGCTTGGCGCCGATGAGCGAGGAATACGGGTCCTTGGGTGTGTTGAAGACGAAGATGTTCTTCACGTTTTTGTCCTCGGCCGCCTGCCGCACCACGGTGCTGAAATCAGCGGGACCGTAGATGTCGCATACGGCCTGTACTCTGTCTGATTGGTCCTCGTTTCCTCCGATGGGAGCGAAGGCCTTCCCACCGCCCGATGTGCCGGCCAGCGCGGACAAGTGTCCGCCCGCGGAGCCGCCGATGACGCCGACGTGCCCGGGGTCGAAGTTGTATTGCTTCGCATGAGCACGCAGCCAGCGGATCGCGGCCTGGCAGTCCTGAATCTGCGCGGGAAACGTTGCCGCCTTGCTGAAGCGATACTCGACGCTCGCCACCGCATAGCCCTTCAGCACCATGGCCGCGACAGGGCAGGGGAACTTGCTCCCCGCCCACCATCCGCCGCCGTGGATGTGCACGATGAGCGGCAGCGGTTTGTCCGAAGGCTTCTCCGGCAGATAAACGTCGAGCTTCTGAGCCGCATCGCCGCCTTCGATGTAGGCAATGTCCTTCTCCAATTTGATGCCGGCGGGCAGCGTGAATGGCTTGGGCGCGGGAGTCTGCGCGAGGATGGCGGTGGTGGCGAGGGCGAGGAGCAATGTGAGACGTGTCATGGCGATGGCTGATGCGGCGGGTAAACGAGCGCGGCGGCGAAATGTTCGCATTGATTGGGGGCTGTGACGGCGGCGAGGCGGCGGTGCAGTGTCGAGACACCGCGTCGAGCACCGTGGCGTGGTCATGAAGAATTCGTCACGCTACATCGGTGCGGCGGCGGTCGTTTGAAGAGCATCATGAGGTCGTCTTCATCCATACCCATCCTGTTGCCGGTCGTGATCGGCGCGTGCGTTCAGTTCTGCGCGGCCGGCGCGCCAGCAGGGCCCGATCCGGCGGCGGTGAAGGAGGTGATGGAGGGCAGGCGCGACACGGCGAACGCGGCGTGGTGGGGGTTTGATGCGGCGGACGCCACGCGGGCATTGCAGGCGGCGGTGAATTCGAAGGCCAGGCGCGTCATCGTCCCCGACATGGGCAGGCCTTGGATCGTGACGGGCATCAAGCTGGCGGGCGATCAGGAGATCGTGTTTGAAAACGGCGTGGAGGTGCAGGCGAAGCGCGGCGCGTTCAAGGATCCCGGATCATGCCTGTTCTCCGCGCGCGAGAAGCGGAACATCAAGCTCACCGGGCCGGGCGCCACACTGCGCATGTGGAAGGCTGACTATCAGGGCGCGGACTACAAGAAAGCCGAGTGGCGCCATGCGCTGGCCTTTTGGAGCTGCGACGGGGTGGAGATCACAGGGCTCGCCGTGGTCGAGAGCGGCGGCGACGGCCTCTACCTCGGCTGCAACTCGAAGGCGGCGCCGTGTTCGCGCGTCGTCGTGCGTGATGTCAGGTTCCTCGGCCATCATCGCCAGGGCGTGAGCGTCATCTGCGCGGAGCATCTGCTCATCGAAAACTGCGAGCTGCGTGACACAAGCGGCACGGCCCCGCAGGCCGGCATCGACTTCGAGCCGAACGAGGCCGGTGAGCGGCTGGTCGATTGCGTCATGCGCGGTTGCAAGCTGGAGGGCAATGCGGGCGGCGCCTTCCTGTTTGCACTTGGCAAGATGCGCCCGCACTCGCCGCCGGTGTCCGTCACCATCGAAGATTGCCGTTCCTCGCGCGACAGCCAGGCCGTGTCGCTCGGCATGCACCCGCCCGTCGGCGTCGGCGGCAGCATCGCGTTTCGTGGGTGCCGCTTTGCCGGCACGACGAAGGGAGGCGTCTATCTTCGGAATCTCCACGCGGGTTCGGCGAGGCTGGCATTCGAGCGTTGCGAGTTCGTCAATCTGGCCTCCGCCACGACGAACGGCGCTCCGGTCTGCTTCCGCAGCGACACGTTTGGCAAGGTGGTGGGCGGCGTGCGGTTCGACGACTGCAAGATCGAGGCTGCCACACAGCAAAGGCCCGTCAGCTTTCAAAACGCCGGCACGCTGCCGATGCGCGATGTGACGGGCCGCATCACGGTGAAGGCGGCGGGCGAAACAAAAACGTACGTGCTCGATGACGAGCAGATCGCCGCGTGGTTCCCCTCGGGCATCAGCGTGGTGAATCTGCCGGTGATCGAGGTGGATGCCGCGAAGCTCGCGCCCGCATGGCCGCCGGCCGGGCCGCGGGCGTATCGCGCCGGTACCGCGAAGCAGAGGCACGAAGCCAGCTACGCCATCTGGGCGGGCGCGGGTCAGACGGTCCCGCTTGCCATCACGAGCACTGTGGTGGGCAAGGGCCGGGCGAAGCCGCTGGAATTGAGCCTTGCCTCGCCATCGGGCAAAGCGGTGCCTTTGCGGGCTGCTGATTCGCGCGAAGCGGGCGGCGGTGCCACACACGTCTTCACGGCGGCAGAGACCGGCACCCATCGGCTGGTGTGCAGACCGGGGTCGAACACGATCCTTGTGAACTCCAATGCCGCGCCCGTGTGCGCGCTGGCACCGGACGGCGCCTTCTCATTCATCTATGCGGCCGGAGACCAGTATTTCCTCGTGCCCGCCGGGACAAAGGAGTTTGCCATCACCGTCGGCGGAGACGGCGCGGAGAAGGTGAAGGCCAGCGTCTTCGATGCCGACGGAAAGCAGGCGTGGAGCGAGGACGACGTCGATGCGCCGCGCCAGTTCCATCACCAGCGCGCCGAGGCAGCGCGGGACGAGATCTGGCGGCTGCGCTGCGAGAAGCCGGCGCATGGTGTGTGCGAGGACTGGCAGGTCTTGATGGAGGGCATTCCCGCCGTGCTCGCACCCTCGCCGGAGGCCGTGCTCGGTGTGCGTACGGCACCTGCCGCGGAGCAGCCAAGGTCAGCGCCGTGAGCTGTCGAGCGCAGCGGAGGCTTTGAGTTCCCTCGGACGGCCTGACATTCGTGCCCTCATGCGTCGAGCTGCGTTCGACCGGAAAAGAATCTCCCTCCCGGGATGCATCTCCCGTGCGTCCCCAGTGCAACCGCGCCACCATTGCCCGCGGGATGAAGAATTTGGTCAATCGACCAATTGACTCCACCTCACCGTGTATTCCTTCTCCGCCCCCATGACACTGGAACAACTTTGCTGGCTTGAGAATCCGGAGAATGAATTGCGGGAACTGCCCGAGGGCACGCTGGTGGTGATGCGCAGCAGTGGCGTGAAGATCAATCTGGCGAAGCTGCTGCCGAGCCAGCCGGGAGTTGCCGACACGAGGTTTCAGCGCCTGCCGGATTTCCGGGTGCTCACCGTCAGCCAGATGGTGGGGCGCAAGGCGCAGTTTGCCCTGCTGGGCTGAACGTGCGTGTGCGGCGCGGAATTTTGCACATGCCAGACGGCGTGGCGGATGTCATGGTGCAAGCCGCCATGTCCGCCCCGCGAGAAAAGCCCGACCTCCACGCGATGCTCCGTGATGTGCCGCACCAGCCCGGTGTGTACATCATGCGCGACCGCCTGCACCGGGTGATCTACGTGGGCAAGGCGCGCGATCTGCGCAAGCGTCTGTCCAGCTACTTCCTGCCTTCGCGCCTCAGGCGGGTGGACATCAAGACACGCGCGCTCATCGAGAGCGTGTGGGAGTTCGACCTTCAGCTCGTGAAGAACGAGGCCGAGGCTCTGCTGCTCGAAGGCAGGCTCATCAAGGAATTCCGGCCGCGCTACAACATCAGCTTCAAGGACGACAAGCGCTTCCTGCTCGTGCGCGTCCACCTGGGCGATCCCTGCCCGCGCTTCTCGCTCACGCGGCTCAAGAAGGATGATGGCGCGCGCTACTTCGGGCCCTTCGTGCACTCGGGCGCGCTGCGCACCACCATCAACTGGCTGAACAAGCGCTTCGGCCTGCGCGTCTGCCGCCCGCTCCGGCCCGGCGAGGCGGACTACAAGCACTGCAGCAACGACATCATCAAGAACTGCTCCGCGCCGTGCATCGGACGCATCAGCCCGGAGGACTACAGGGCACGGATGGAGCAGGCGTGCGAGTTTCTCGAAGGGCGGTCGAAGGATCTCATCGCCGGACTCGAGGAGGAGATGCAGGCCGCCGCGGCGCGCTTCGATTTCGAAAAAGCCGCCGAACTCAGGGACATGGTGGCCGGCATGAGGCAGACGATCAAACCCACGCGCGCCTTCGAGCGCGGCGTGCTGGCGAAGGTGATCGCGAGCGATGACCCCATGGCCGATGTGCGCGAGCTGCAGGAGGAGCTGCGGCTCGAGCGCACTCCGCGCGTGATGGAGTGCTTTGACATCGCCAATCTCGGCATGGCGCACTGCGTGGCCTCCATGGTCCGCTTCAAGGACGGCGTGCCCGACAATGCGAACTACCGCCGCTACCGCATCAAGGTCGTGAGCGGCCAGAACGATTTCGCCGCCATGGCCGAGGTGATCCGCCGGCGCTACTCGCGCATCCTGCTCCAGGCGCGCGGGAGCGACGACGCCGAGTTCTCGCAGGAAGGCGCGGCCGAGGTGATGCGGAGGATGGAGAGGGACGAATGCAAATCGACGGATGCCGAACGTCGAATGACGAACGACGGAGCAGATGACGCCGCGACTCATCCGTCATTCGTCGCGCGTCATTCGTCGTTCGTCACTCTTCCCGATCTCGTCATCGTGGACGGCGGCAAGGGCCAGCTCTCGGCGGCGATGAAGGAGTTGCAGCGCCTCGGTCTGCACGATCTGCCCATCATAGGGCTGGCCAAGGAGAACGAGGAGATTTTCCTCCCGGGCAGGAGCGAGGCCGTCATCCTTCCGCACCATCTCGGCGCGCTGAAGCTGCTCCAGCGCATTCGCGATGAAGCGCACCGGTGGGCCAACGGCTACCACCAACTGCTGCTCCGCCGCCGCGTGGCGGAGAGCATCCTCGATGACTGCCCGGGTGTGAGCGAGAGCCGCAAACAGGCGCTGCTGAAGCAATTCGGCTCCGTCACCCGGCTGCGGAAAGCCACCGTCGAGCAGATCGCCACCGTGCCCGGCATCGGCAAGGGCGTGGCGGCCGAGGTGGCGGCCTATTTGCAGGCTCACTGAGATACAGACACGGAACGGGGTGCCACCGATCGCAAGCGCCTTGCTCAGCTCGTTAAAATGGCGACCGGGGAGCGCATCAACCTCGCCCACTGCTTTCACGAGCTTTTCGGCGTCGATGAGCGCAGCACTGAAGCCAAGCGCTCGGCGGCACAGACCGGGCTGCGCGGGTTTCGGAAGAAGTTCAATGACGCCGCCGGCTCCGTGGGCTGTCCGGTGCGCTTTGAGGTGGACTCCGACAAGCGCGCCCGCTCCGTGCAGCGCTACTGCTGGTTCTCCGGGCCGGACCTCGCCGTCTCGAACGTCGAGGACTTCACGCGCGAGAGCATCGCCGACATCGCGGGCGATGTGATCATTCCTCCGCGCGCCATCGCCAGCACCGCGCAGGCCATCGTGCAGGGGAAGTGCGTCGTTCGTTTCTTCGTCTCATATGCACACACGGACCGGACGCTGGCGGACGATTTCCTGAGGCGCTTCCGCTCCGAGTTCGACGCGGCACGGCACTACAAGCTCGATCTCTACATCGACCGCCGCATCAACACCGGCGACCAGTGGAAGGCGGAGATCCTCAAGGCGCTGGGCGAGTGCGAGTTCGGCCTGCTGCTCGTCACGCGCGAGTTCTTGAACAGCGAGTTCATCACCGAGCACGAGCTGCCGGTGTTCGTGCCGCGCATTCCCGGCTCGGGGGCAAAGCCGGTCGTGCCCGTCGGCTTGAAGGTCATCGACTTCGAGCACCAGGACCTCAAGGGCCTCGAGCACACCCAGATTTTCCGCCGCACCACGGGCAGAAACGAATCACGCTTCTACTCCGAGTGCGGCGGTGATCGCGCGAAGGATGACTTCGCGCATCACCTCTTCCTCGATGTCTGCAAAAAGCTCGATGAGCACTTCGGCCCGCCGCCGCCTTCATCGAAGGCCGCCGCTCCGGCGTTGAAGGCACGGAGAATGGAGCGCGGCGAGGCGGACGAGGAAAACGAAGCAAGCCCGCCTGCGGATCCCATCCGTCAGTTCGACGACCATCTGCGCAAGTGGGCGAAGCCAGAGGCCGATTGCTTCATCCGCACGCTCGCCCGGCCCACCAGCTTCGATGAAATGGAGCGTCTCGATGGCAAGGTCGAGGCTGGCGACGGTCGCGATGCGCTGGAGGACTTGCACGCCTGGGCGCGCACGCCAGTGCCGGATGCGCCGGTCTTCTGCGCCGTGCTGGGCGAGTACGGCATCGGCAAGACCACCACCTTGAAAAAGTTCGCCGAGGAGCTGCTCGACCGCCGCATGAGCGATGCATCAGTGCCGCTGCCCATTTACATCGATCTCCGTCTGCGCCTCGGCTCGCCGAAGGAGGTGCCCACGCTCGAAGAGCTGCTCGCCGAAGTCATCCGGCGGAATCATCATCTCTCCACCGCATCGCCGCTCACACCGGCGGAGATCATCCGGCTCGTGCGGCACGAGGGCGCGGTCATTTTGTTCGACGGGCTGGATGAGAAGATCGTCCACCTGCCGACGGCCGAGGCGCAGGCATACATCCGCGTGCTTTGGAACATTCTGCCGCCCAGCATTCGGAAGGCCGATTTGCAGCCCGGCCAGCGTCTCGGAAAGCTGCTCATCTCCTGCCGATCGCATTACTTCCGCGACGTGCTCAGCCAGACCTCGATGCTGAAGGGCGAGGATCGCGAGGGCCTCCGCAGCTCCGACTACAAGGTGCTGCTCATGCTGCCGTTTTCGGAGATGCAAATCCGCGCTTATCTCCGCGATGTCACCGGCTCCGATGAGCGGGCGGACGAGGCCTTTGCACTCATCCAGCGCACGCACAATCTCCTCGACCTCGCGGAGCGGCCCGTGCTGCTGCATCACATCACCGATCATCTCGATGAACTCGAGCGCGCCGCCATCCGCGGCGAGCCGGTGAACGCCGCCTTCCTCTACCAGCGCGTCGTGGAGAACTGGCTGAACCGCGACAACGGCAAGCATCAGCTCAATCCCATGCACAAGCGCATCCTCATGGAGCGCCTCGCCGGTCACCTCGCCGCGCAGGGCGCGCGCGAGCTGTCGGCGGATGATCTCGATGCGTGGCTGGACCAGTTCCTCTATGACGAGCCGGTGATCGCAAATGCGTATCCCGCGCTGCACCGCGATGTGCTGAAGGAGGATCTCCGCACCGCCACCTTCGTCGTGCGGCCGGAGAGCGGCGGCGCGTCGGCGGAGTTCCGCTTCGCGCACACTTCGCTGCAGGAGTTCTTCCTTGCCAGCCATCTGCATCGTGCCTTGCGCGAGGGGAAGGCGGAGCGCTGGGCGCTGCCGCCGCAGACGGTCGAGACGCTCGACTTCATCGGCCAGCTTTTGCAATTGAAGACCGAGCCTGCCGCCATCCGCACCTGGGAGTCGATCCTCGGCGGCTCCGTGCTGCCCGCCGCCGTGCTCGCCTTTCGTCTGTGGATTCGCGCCCGGGATCGCGACTATCCGCAGCCACAGCCGCCCCATGTGAATCTCGAAGGTGCCGATCTCGATAACGTAGTGATCGGCTTCAGCCGGTCACGCCCACGCCAAAGTTCCCGCTCCCCCTCCATCACCAGCCATCACTCACCCCACTCCACCGCTGCCGTGCTAAACCTCCGCAGCGCCAATCTCCGCCGCGTCCGCCTGAATCGCTCACGTCTCGAATGCATCGACCTCACCGATGCCGATCTCACCGGAGCCGAAATGCGTCAGGCACTCTGCCTCGATGTGACGGCGGATCGCGCCATCCTCGATGACGCCGATCTCGACGGCTCGCAATGGAGCGGCTGCTCGCTGCGTGGAGCAAAGGCGGCCACGGCACGGCTGAATGCCGACTTCATCCACACCGATCTCAGCGCTGCCCTCCTGCCCGCTGAATGGAGCAGCGTCGCGGCGAATTCGGGAAGATCATCGTCCGTCGTGCCGCAGGCGGATGCTCGTGCGTCTGCCCTGCTGGCGAGCGTCGGTCACTCTTCGAGAGTTTCATGCTGCGCGTGGAGTCCCGACGGCCAGCAACTGCTCTCCGGCTCATACGACCACACGCTCAAAGTCTGGGACGCGCACAGCGGGTGCTGCCTGTGGACCGGCCACCCTTTGCCCGAAGGAGAAATCGCAACCTTCGATGCCGACCACGATTTGCAAACCTGCACGCCCGAGGCCTGGCGATTCCTCGGCTGGCGCTGGCTCGATCCCACCACGAACCGCCTCCGCCTCCTCCCCGCCGAGCACTTCGGCCCGCTTCCCGTCGTCGATCCACCCGAACGAGTTTCACCGTCGTGATCGAGTCCCGTGAGGTTGACAGGTGGGGCTGCTGATCCCTCAGCAGCCGCGATGGGCCGCCAGACGTCCGGACATGAGCGAGTGAAATCGAGGCCACAGCGACTTCGACGGCGCTTGAGGGATCAAGCGCCCCACCCAAAGACCGCCGCCTCGCGAGACCGTCATGCGTCGCGTGCGCACCAAAGCGCTCGATGGGAACAATCGTGCGGCCGCTACTTCCTGATCTCGGCGACAAACTCCTCCATGAGATCCATCGCGGTCTTCAGCAGCTCGGGCGCGGTGGCGTAGCAGCAGCGGACGAAGCCTTCACCGGCGGAGCCGAAGGCGTTGCCGGGGACGACAGCGACGCTCTTTTTTTCGAGGAGCTTGATGGCGAATTCCTTGCTGGTGAGTCCGGTGGAGCGGATGTCGGGGAAGACGTAGAAGGCGCCGCCGGGATTGAAACAGTGCAGACCCATCTCATTGAGTCGCGTGACGACGAGATTCCGCCGCTGCTCGTAGCTCTGGCGCATGTCTTCGTAGGCGGAAGCGCCGAGCTTCAGCGCCTCGATGCCGGCCATCTGGCTCATGATCGGGGCGCAGAGGATGCCGTATTGATGGATCTTCATCATGGCCTCACGCAGCGGTGACGGCGCGCAGGCGTAGCCGAGTCGCCAGCCGGTCATGGCGAAAGCTTTGGAAAAGCCGTGCAGCAAGACGGTGCGCTCCTTCATGCCGGGATACTCGACGATGCTCTTGTGCTGGCGCTCGTCGTAGAGCAGCTCGCAATAGATCTCGTCGGTGAAGCAGAGGAGATCGTGCTTCACGCAGAGCGCGGCGATTTTCTCCAGCTCCTCGGGCGGCATGATGCCGCCGGTGGGATTCGTGGGGAAGTTCAGCGCGATGACGCGGGTCTTCGGCGTGATGGCTTTCTC
>JAIBCL010000027.1 GCA_019694165.1 Verrucomicrobiaceae bacterium
GACATCGGCGCGGATGAGCTTGGCGTCCCCGAGATCGCCGTGTCAGGCAATGGCAGCAACATCGCCGACGGCAGCGGGACGACGAGCGTGACGAACGACACGGACTTCGGCGGCACGCCGGTGACCGGCGGCACCGTGACGCACACCTTCACCATCACCAACGATCCCGCGGCAACCACGGGCTTGCAGCTCGGCACAGTCACGCTCGGCGGCGCGAACGGCCTCACCGATTTCACGGTCACGCAGCCGCTCGCCACGCTCCTCGCGCCCGGCGCATCCACCACCTTCACCGTGACCTTTGATCCTTCCGCGCCGGGAGCGCGCACGGGCACGGTCAGCATCGGCAACAATGACGCCGACGAGAATCCCTTCGACTTCACCATCAGCGGCACGGGCCAGATGCCGGAGATCGTGGTGGAGCAGCCGCCAGGCACGGGTTTGACTGATGCCGTGGGCACGCAGGATTTCGGCACCGTGCGCGTCGCCACGAGCACGACGCTGACCTTCACCATCACCAACACCGGACCGGCTGATCTGCTCAACCTCGCCGTGACGAAGGACGGCGCGCAGAGCGCGGAGTTCGCCCTCGGCGCGCTCGGCGCGGTGACGCTCGCGTCCGGGGCGACGACGACCTTCGACGTGACCTTCACGCCTGCGTCAACGGGAGCGCGTAATGCGGCCATCCACATCGCCAGCAATGACGTGGATGAGAACCCCTTCGACATCGCGCTCACCGGCACGGGCGCACAGCCAGACATCGCGGTGGCGGAGGTCGGTGGCTCATCGCTGACCGATGGCGTGAGCAGCGTGGCCTTTGCCACCACACCGCCGGGCGGCATCACGGCGAAGCGCTTCGAGATCACGAACACGGGCAGCGCGTCGCTGACGCTGGGCAGCGTGAGCATCAATGGCGCCAGCGCGGGGGAGTTCAGCGCGGGCGCGCTGAGCACCACGAGCCTCGCGGCCGGACAGACGGCCTATCTCGACGTGACCTTTGCCCCGCTCTTCGCCGGTGCGAAGACGGCGGCGCTGCATGTGGTGAGCGATGACCCGGATGAGAACCCCTTTGACCTCGCGCTCACCGCCACCGCCACCGCGCTGAGTGCGCCGGTCAATCTGGTGCGGGACATCACACGCACCTTTGGCGGGCTTTCGCCTGGCACGGCGGTGGTCATCGGCACGAAGGCGTACTTTTCGGCCACGACGGGGAATGAAGGCACGGAACTCTGGGCCACGGATGGCACGGCGGCGGGCACAACGCTGCTCAAGGACATCATCCCCGGCACGGCGAGCAGCTCGCCCTCCTCGCTCACGAACTTCGGCGGCACGCTGTTCTTCAGTGCGAGCGATGGCACCAACGGCACCGAACTCTGGAAGAGCGACGGCACCGCCGCAGGCACCGTGATGGTGAAGGACATCTTCTCCGGCGCGTCGAATTCGAGTCCGGCAAACTTCACGGTCATCGGCAGCACGCTCTATTTCACGGCCAGTGACTCGACGGCGAACGGCATCGAGCTTTGGAAGACGGACGGCACGGCGGCGGGCACAGTGATGGTGGCAAACATCAACGCCATCGCAAACTCCGGCTCCAGCCCTTCGAACCTGCGCAATGTGAACGGCACGCTCTTTTTCACCGCGAACGACGGTGTGAATGGTGTCGAACTGTGGAAGAGCGACGGCACCGCCGGTGGCACCGTGCTGGTGAAGGACATCGTGGCCGGGGCCACCAGCTCCTCGCCCACGAATCTCAACGCGCTCGGCACCTCGCTGATCTTCACCGCGAATGATGGCTCCAACGGCACCGAGCTGTGGATCAGCGACGGCACGGGTGCTGGCACCGTGCTGCTGAAGGACATCAACGCGGGCAGCGCTAACTCGAGTCCGTCGTCCTTCGCCAGTCTGGGCGGTGCGTTATATTTCGCGGCGACGACGGCGGCGGAGGGCACGGAGCTGTGGAAAACCGACGGCACTCCCGCCGGCACGGTGCTGGTGAAGGACATCAATCCTGGCACGGGCGTGGCGAACCTGGGCAGCTTGACCGCGTTCGGCGGCACGCTTTATTTTGCAGCCTTCAACGGAGTGAGCGGCACCGAGCTGTGGAAGAGCGACGGCACCACCGCGGGCACGGTGCTGGTGAAGGACATCGTCAGCGGCGGCGGCAGTTCATCTCCGGCAGCCTTCAGGGTGCTCGGCAGCACGCTGTGTTTCACTGCCAATGATGGCGCGACCGGAACCGAGCTTTGGAAGACCGATGGCACCGCCGCAGGCACCGTGCTGGTCAAGGACATCAACCCCGGCGTGGGCAGCTCATCGATCTCCGGCGGCGTTGATCTCGGCGGCACCCTGATTTTCAGCGCCAATGACGGCATCAACGGGCAGGAACTGTGGAAGAGCGACGGCACCACCGCGGGCACCGTGCGCCTCGGCGACGGGGAGGCGGGCACGATCGGCTCCTCCGTGACGAATCTCCGCGCCATGAACGGCGTGCTTTACTTCAGTGCCTTCGACGGCGTGAACGGCCAGGAACTCTGGCGCACCGACGGCACGCCGACCGGCACGTGGATGGTGAGAAACATCTTCGGAGGCGCTAGCTCGTCTGCCCCCGCCAATCTCACCCCCATCGGCAGCACCCTTTACTTCACGGCGAGCGGCTCGACCAATGACGGCACGGAGCTGTGGAAGAGCGACGGCACCTCGGGCGGCACCGGCATGGTGCTGAACATCAATCCGACAGCAAGTACAAGCTCCAGCCCGACGCTGCTCACGCCGGTCGGCTCCACGTTGTTTTTCGCCGCCACCGCCTCGACGGCGCTCGGCGCGGAGCTTTGGAAGAGCGACGGCACCGTCGCGGGCACCGTGCTGGTGAAGGACATCAATCCGACCGCGAACACCAGCTCCTCGCTGGCCAATCTCACCGACTTCAATGGCACACTGTTCTTCTCCGCCAACGATGGCACGAACGGCGCCGAACTGTGGAAGAGCGACGGCACCGCCGCCGGCACGGTGATGGTGCTCGATATCAATGCGGGCAGCGCCAGCTCATCGCCGGGAAATTTCCGCGTGATCGGCTCCACCCTCTACTTCTCAGCGACGACCGCCGCGAACGGCACAGAATTGTGGAAGACCGATGGCACGGCGGCGGGCACGGTGTTGGTGAAGGACATCACCAACGGGACGACGGGTTCCGCCGTGACGAACCTCACGGCGGTCGGCAGCACGCTCTTTTTCATCGCTAACAACAACGTCAACGGGCAAGAGTTGTGGAAGAGCGACGGCACCACTGCCGGCACGGGGATGGTGGCCGACATCAATGCGGGCAGCGCCAGCTCATCGCCGGGAAATTTCCGTGTGATCGGCTCCACGCTCTACTTCGCCGCGACGACCACCACCAATGGCCGCGAGCTGTGGAAGAGCGACGGCACCGGCAGCGGCGTGGTTTTGGTCAGCGACATCGAGGCAGGGGCCACCGGCTCGGGACCAGCATCGATCACGGACTTCAATGGCACGGCTTATTTCAGCGCGACGACGATGGCCGGCGGTGCCGAACTCTGGAGCAGCACCGGCACGGGCGCGGGCACCGCGCTGGTGCTCGATCTGATGCCCGGCGCGGCCAGCTCTTCGCCATCGGATCTCACCGTGGTGGGCAATCAGCTCTTCTTCGTCGCGCGTGGCCCCGATCAGGGCACGGGCGAGCTGTTCGTCGTGGGCGCGCCGCCCGCCGCGCCTGACATCGCCATCGAGCAGCCGGCGCTCACGAATCTGACGGACGGTGCGGCCACCATCGACATCGGCGCCGCGTTGCTCGGACGTGCCCCGGCATCGAAGACCTTCACGCTGCGCAACACCGGCGGTCAGGCGCTCGTCGTCTCCGGTGTGGCCATCGATGGTGTGAATGCGGCGGACTTTTCCACCTCACCGCTCGTCGGTGTCACCATCCCCGCCGGTGGAGTGATCACCTTTGCCGTCTCGCTCGATACGAGCACTGCTGGCGCGAAGACCGCCGCGATGCACATCACGACGAACGATCCCGATGAGAGCCCCTTCGACATCGCGCTCACCGGCACGGTGAGCGAGTCCCCGGAGATCGCGATCGAGCAGCCGCCCGGCACCGACCTCGTCGATGGCACCTCGACGATTGTCTTTGGCGATGCGGTGCTGGGCGCGCCGGTCGTGAAGACGCTCACCATCCGCAACACAGGCACGCTGCCGCTCAATCTCGGCGCGATCACGCTCACCGGCAGCACGGCGGACTTCAGCGCCGGCACGCCGGGCAGCGCCACGCTCGCCGCAGGCGGCACGACCACGCTGAATGTGACCTTCTCCACCACGACGACCGGCGCGAAGACGGCGGTGCTGCATCTGGTCTCGAACGATCTCGACGAGGGTGTGTTCGACCTGCGCCTCAGCGGCATCGGCTCCGCGCCCGCAGGCCTGCTGAGCCTCACGCGCGACATCAATCAAACCGGTGCCGACGCCGCCATCACCAGCGCCGCGCTGCTGGGATCGTCGATCTATTTCGCCGCCACCACGCCCGACCTCGGCACCGAACTGTGGAAGAGCGATGGCACCGCCGCCGGCACCGCGTTGTTGAAGGACATCAATATAGGCACGGGCAGCAGCTCGCCCTCGAATTTGCTCGTCATCGGCAGCACGCTCTACTTCAGCGCCAACACCACTGCCAACGGCACGGAACTCTGGAAGAGCGACGGCACCACGGCGGGCACCGTGATGGTGAAGGACATATTCAGCGGGCCCACCAGTTCGAGCCCGGCCAATTTTGCCAACGTCGGCGGCATGCTGTTTTTCAGCGCGATTGATTCCACCGCGAATGGCACCGAACTCTGGAAGAGCGACGGCACCGCCGCCGGCACCGTGCTGGTGCTGAACATCAACGCGACCGCCAGCACAGGCTCCACTCCAGCCAATTTCACCGCCGTCGGCTCCACCCTCTTCTTCACCGCGAATGATGGCGTGAACGGCCTGGAGCTGTGGAAGAGCGACGGCACTGCGGGTGGCACCGTGCTGGTGAAGGACATCACCGCGGGCAGCACCGGCTCCACGCTCGCGAACCTCACCGCCTCGGGCGGCATGCTGTTCTTCACCTCCACCGATGCCACCTTTGGCAATGAACTGTGGAAGAGCGACGGCACGGCGGCTGGCACGGTGCTGTTACTGGACATCCGCTCAGGCACCAACAGTTCATCACCCGCCGGCCTGGTGGATGTGGCCGGCACCTTGTTCTTCCGCGCCACCAACGGGACCGACGGCACCGAGCTGTGGAAGAGCGATGGCAGCATCGCCGGCACGATGATGGTCAGAGACATCTTATCAGGAGCCGGCTCATCCACGCCGACCGGACTGCTCGCCGTGGGTGGCGTGGTCTATTTCGCCGCGACCGATGGCGTGAACGGCGTCGAGCTGTGGAAGAGCGACGGCTCCACCGAGGGCACCGTCATGGTGGCCGACATCCTCCCTGGGGCGGGCTCGTCGAATCCCACCAACCTCGCGCGCGTCGGCAATCTCGTTTACTTCAATGCCACCTCGGCCACGGGCGGCGCCGAGCTGTGGAAGACGGACGGCACCGCCTTCGGCACCACGCTCGTGCACGAGATCAATGCCACCGGCAGCTCGGCTCCCGGCCTGATCTTCAACAACGGCAGCACCACGATCTTCATCGCCGACGACGGTGCCAATGGCCGCGAGGTCTGGGCCACCGACGGCACCGCCGCGGGCACCACTCTCCTCGCTGACATCGTCGCCGGCAGTAAAGACGCCAGCCCTGCGAGCCTCCGCGTCCTCAACGGCGCGCTGCTCTTCACCGCGAACGACGGCGTGAACGGCACCGAACTCTGGCGCAGCACCGGCCTGCCGGGAGGCACGGCGATGGTGAAGGACATCAACGTGGGTTCTGGAAACGGGCCAACGTCTGCGGGTGTCATCATGGGATCGACTCTCTACTTCGCAGCCAGCGATGGCACGACCGGCACGGAACTGTGGGCCACCGACGGCACCGCCTCAGGCACCGTGCGCGTGAAGGACATCAATCCCGGATCGAGCAGCTCCCTCCCGGTGGCGCTCGTCAGGATCGGCAGCACCCTCTTCTTCTCCGCGGGTGACGGCACAAACGGCGACGAGCTGTGGAAGAGCGATGGCACCGACGCCGGCACCGTGCTCGTGGCGAACATCAATCCCGCCGCGAACACCGGTTCCTTCCCCGCCAACCTGACCGATGTGAACGGCACCCTCTTCTTCAGCGCGAGTGACGGCACGAACGGCATCGAGCTGTGGAAGAGCGATGGCACCGCCGCAGGCACCGTGCTCGTGCTCGACATCATCCCCGGAAGCACCAGCTCATCTCCGGGAAATTTTCGCGTCATCGGCAGCACGCTCTTCTTCACCGCCAGCACCGCCGCGAGCGGAAACGAGCTGTGGAAATCCGACGGCACCGCCGCCGGCACCGTGATGGTGAGCGACATCAACCCGGGCACGGCCAGTGCAGCGCTAAGCAACCTGACCGTGATCGGCAGCACGCTCTACTTCGCCGCCACCAATGGCACGAACGGTGTCGAGCTGTGGAAGACCGACGGCACCGCCGCCGGCACCGTGATGGTGAAGGACATCATAGCGGGAGCGAGCTCGTCCACCCCGTCCAGCTTGGTAAATATGGACGGCACGTTGTTCTTCTCAGCAGGTGGCAGCACAGGCACCGAACTTTACAAGAGCGACGGCACCGCCGCCGGTACTGTCCTCGTGAAGGACATCAACTCAGGCGGCTCATCTTCGCCTGGCTCGCTCACGAACATCTACGGCACGCTCTATTTCTCCGCCGCCACCGCCGCCAACGGCGCCGAGCTGTGGAAGAGCGACGGCACCGCCGCCGGCACCGTGCAGGTGGCCGACATCCGTACCGGCGCGCTGGGCTCGAGTCCGGCCAATTTCACCGTGATGGACAACCGCCTCTTCTTCACCGCCACCGGCCCCGACCTCGGCACGGAACTCTGGTCTCTCGACCTCGGCCCGCCTGACATCGCGGTCGAGCAGCCCGCCCTCACCGGCCTCACGGACGGTGTCTCCACGGTGAACGTCGGCAACGTCCTCGCCGGCGTCGTCACACCGCAGACGAAGACCTTCACCATCCGCAACGCGCCCTCCAATGTCCCGCTCACAGGGCTTGCGCTCACCATCAACGGCGTCTCCGCCTCCGCCTTTAGCGCCAGCGCCCTGAGCACCACCACGCTCGCGCCCAACGGCACCACCACCTTCACCGTCACCTTCACGCCACCGGTGACGCTGGGCACCTACACCGCCGCCTTGCACATCGCCAGCAACGACCCCGACGAGAACACCTTCGACATCACCCTGACCGGAGGCGTGCTGACCCAGGCGCAGAACTGGCGTGACTTCTACTTCGGCAGCACCGCCAACAGTGGCAACGGCGCGGACGCGAATGACTTTGACCTCGACGGCTCGAACAACTTCCTCGAGTTCTGCCTGGCCACCAATCCCACGCAATCCTCGCAGCCCGTCCAGGCCGTGACACGCAACGGCACGAACCTCGAATTCACCTACACCCGCGCCAAGGCCGCCGTGCTCGACGGCGTGACCTTCACCGTCGAGTGGAGCGACACGATGGCCGCCCTCGACTGGCACACCACCGGCGTCACCGAGCAAATCCTCACCGACAACGGCACCATCCAGGAAATCAAAGCCACCCTCCCCGCCGGCCCAGGCGACCACCGCTTCATCCGCGTGAGGGCCACGTCGCCGTAGTCCAGTGTTGCGCCTCAACTCGCCGCCCGAAGATCCAGCCTCACCATGTCGAGCAGCTCATCGTTGCTCATGTCGGTGAGGATTTTTGCCGCGCCTTCACCGCCTAGCAGATCTTCGGCGAGGGCGCGTTTGCTTTGGATGAGCGCGTCCACTTTCTCCTCGATGGTGCCGGGGCAGACGAACTTGTGCACGAGCACATTCTTCTTCTGCCCGATTCGGAATGCGCGATCTGTCGCCTGATTCTCCACTGCGGGATTCCACCAGCGGTCAAAATGGATCACGTGGCTGGCGGCGGTGAGTGTGAGACCGGTGCCTCCGGCTTTGACGCTGAGCACGAAAAACGGCGGGCCGTCGGGCTGCTGGAATTGCTCGACCATTTTCTGCCGCTGTGCGATGGGCGTGCCGCCGTGCAGCACGAGGCCGGGCCTTCCAAACACGGTGGCAAGATGTGTGGCGAGCGGCTCCGTCATCTCGCGGAACTGCGTGAAGACCAGGCAGCGCTCCTGTCGCTCGGCCAGTTCGGCAGTGATCTCGGCGAGTCGCTGGAACTTGCCGCTCTCCTCTGCGGCAAAGCGCGCGTCGCCGCTCCAGTGGCTGGGGTGATTGCAGACCTGCTCGAACTTGATGAGGTAGCCGAGCACGAGGCCACGCCGCTGGTTTTCGTCGAGGTCTTCGTTGTCGATGTCGGCCTTGAGCTGCTCGACGAGCTTGCCGTAGAGAATCGCTTGCTTCTTGGTCAGCGGGCAGAGAGCGTTGACCTCGGTCTTGTCGGGCAGGTCGGAGATGATGGATTTGTCAGTCTTCATCCGGCGCAGCAGATAAGGCTGGATGAGTTTGCGCAGCGGCGCGTAGCCGGTTCGGCTCTTCGGATCGCCCAGGCGCTTCGTGGCATCGGCAAACTCACGCGCCTTGCCGAGGAGGCCGGGATTGAGAAAATCGAAGAGGCTCCACAAGTCGCCGAGCCGGTTCTCGACCGGCGTGCCGGTGAGCGCGATGCGTGAGCGCGCGATGATTCGCTTCACTGCCCGAGCTTGAGCCGTGGCGGCGTTTTTGATCGCCTGCGCTTCGTCGATGACAGCAATGTCCCACTCGTGTGCGCTTAATGCCGCGCTGCGCTGCCAGAGGCCGTAGGTGGTGAGAAAGGCGTCGTGGTTTTTCAGCGTGCGCGATGGATCGGCGAGCACGGCGTCCATCTCCTCCTTCGATACGACGGATGGATGGCCGATGAAGACGCGCAGGTGCGGAGCGAATCGGGCGAACTCCGCGCGCCAGTTGCCGACGAGCGATGCCGGCACGATGAGCAGGCTGGTGCGTGGACCGTCTGCCGGGCGCTCCCGCTTGCGAAGGCAAAGCAGTGCGATGATCTGCAGCGTCTTCCCGAGGCCCATGTCATCGGCGAGACAAGCGCCGAGGCCGAGGCGCGAAATGAAATGCAGCCAGCCGACTCCGCGCTGCTGATAAGGCCGCAGAGTGGCCCGCAGGTCGTGGATCGCATCGAGCGACGGCGGATCGCGGAGCTGTTCGAGCATGGTTTGCAACTCCTTGCCGGCGATCACATCCGACCACTCACGCGTGGCGTCGATCTCGGCCTGGATGACTTCGCCGTCGGGCCCCCCGCCGCCCGTGCGATAGCCGGCGAGCAGTCTCATGCCTTCGTGGAAGGACATTCCTTCGGCGTGTGCGAGCTGAACGTTCTTCCAGTGACCGAGCACTTGATCAAGCTTGTCGCGATCAATCTCGACCCACTGGCCTTTGAGATTCACGAGTCCGGAGGGCGAGGCTTTGATCTGCGCCCATTCTTTTTCGGTGAGTGTCTCGCCATCGAGCGTGTAGTTCGCGCTGAATCGCAGCAGTGAGTTTACTCCGACGCCGCCGGCCTTTGCTGCATCGACCGTGATCGTGATCTGCGGTCGTCCGGGGCGGCGGCCTTTCCACCAGTCGGGCACTTTCACCACGAGGCCGCTCTCTTCGAACACGGGAATCTCGCGGATGAACTGATATGCGTCCGACGGCGTCCACGCGGCGGCTTGGAAGAGTTTCCGTGACTCGAGAAGCTCGCGGACGAGCTTGCTGCGTTCGGCAGCGACGCGCACGGGGGCGAGCAGCGAGTCGAGCGCCGGCTGATCCTTCTTCTCCGCGTAAGCCTGCAGCGCTCGGCCCAGCGGCGTATGCTGCGGCGTGCCGGTGGCGGAGAGTTTGTCCGTGTAGGTCGCGAGGAAGGCGAAAGGCTGCTGCTCGTTGCGCTTGTTTTCCGCGAGATGAAACGTGACGCGCCCGACCAGATGCCACGCGGGATTGCGCTCGCGCAGCCACCCCTCGAGTCCGCCAGTGTTAGCGGTGCTCTCGGTTGCGGTGATGGTGCGGAGGTCGTACCAGAGCCGCGTGAGCAGCGTATCGGTCACATACTCCGCGCCGAGCATCGGGGGCACGGCGGCGAGAAAGGCGAGACGCTGCATCGCGTCAGGTGGCTCAGCAGAGTTTGGATCGCGCGTCTGGCAGACGCGGGCGAGAAACTGCCGGCCCCACTCGCGCGCCCAGGCGAGCGGTGCGTCGAGATCCTCTTTGAGCGCGGCCGTGGCGAGGTGGAGGATGCCGTGGGCATCACTTTGCGCGAAGGCGCTGTGAGTGGCGGGCGTGGTCTCTGCGTCGGTGCAGAGGCGTGGCTCGGGGGTGCAGTGGAGGGTGGATGGCATCAGGGACGGAAGGGACTGAAAGGACGGAAGGGACAGGGCGCAAGGGGCGAAGAAAGCATTTGTCCTTTTAGTCTCTTTCGTCCCTTCTTTCCCTGCGATGACTTCCGATGACGATGCTCACTTCATTCCGCCGCACGGTGGCTATGAGAAGCTGCTGTCTTACCAGAAAGCGCTGATCGTTTTTCAGGGGACGCGCTTTTTTGTTCGGAAGTGGCTCCCGGCGCGAGGTGACAGGACGGTGGATCAGATGGTGCAGGCTGCGCGATCGGGGAAGCAAAACATCGTGGAGGGAAGCATGGCTTCGGCCACCTCGAAGGAAATGGAGATCAAGCTGACGAATGTGGCGAAGGCGAGTTTCGAGGAACTGCGTGAGGACTATGCGGACTTCTTGCGCGATCGCGGATTCACCGAGTGGCCATACGAGCACCGGTATGCCCGGAGGCTCCGCGAGCTGAACCGGAAGCCGGGCGTGACTTATGCGGATCTCCAAAAGGGCATCGAAAACGAGGACGCGGCGGTAGCGGCGAATGTGCTCCTGGGAATGACGAAGGTGACATGCTTTTTGCTGAAACGGCAGATCGAGGCCCTCGAGAAAGCGTTTCTCAAAGAGGGTGGGCTTCGTGAGCGCATGACGGCGGCACGACTACGGATGAGGGAGAAGCAGCGGAGGGAAGAGAGGGAGCAAAGGGACGGAAGCCCCTGAAGGAACCCAATCAAGATGAGCGCTGATGAGCAGCTCGTCTCCTCAGTCCCTTCCGTCCTTTCAGTCCCTGGGCCTGAGCAGCTATATCGACTCAATGCTTCAACAGCCACTCCGTCGTGCGCGGATTGAAGTCGCTGAGGCACTCCCAGTGGAAGGCGTGGCCGGCGTTGTCGTAGAGGTGGAGGTCGGCGCCGGGGATGGCGGCGGCGACTTCTTCACTCATCCACTTGGGCGTAAAGGTGTCGTTTTTGCCGCCGATGACGAGCACGGGGCATTTGATCTTCTTGAGCTCGTTCAACGTGTTATGTGTGATGGCGGCGGCGCTTTGGGCTTCCATCGCGTGAACGGGCTGCGGCGCTTGATTGACGGCGGCGTCGTTCAGGCCCTGCTGCATGTTGTTCCAGCAGTCGTCGTTGTCGAACCATGGCTTCGTGAAGATGAGCATCTGCACGTAGTGCATGAAATCTTCAGGACGCATGGTCGCCTTGCACTTCATGAGGTGCTGCCAGGTGTAGAGGCCAAAGCGATCCTGCCGCGCCCACGTGCACATGAGGATGGCGGACTGCACTTTATCCGGGTGACGCAGCGCGAGCTGTTGCGCGATGACGGAGCCGAGCGAGCAGCCCACGACCCGCGCCTTCTTGATGCCGAGCTTGTCCATGAGGCCGGCGTAGTCATCGGCCATCATCGCAGTGGTGTAGGGGCCTTCGGGCTTGTCCGTGAGGCCCACGCCGCGGTTGTCGCCGAGGATGCAACGGAAGTGCTTCTCCCAAGCCTGCGCGTGCGCATCCCACACTCCACCGGGCGCGGTGACGCCCATGATGCAGATCAGCGGATCTCCGCTGCCGCGTTCTTCATAGTTCATCTTGATACCGTTGGTTTCGACGAGTGGCATGGCTGGATAGATTTCAGAGTTGAGATTTCAAATTTCAGATTGGAACGACGGGCCAAGTGGTAGCGAAAACGGTGGCGATGGACAAGCGGGAAAAACAGGTGCGGGAGCTGTCCGGATTGGATCGCGAGAAGTCCCGCCGACGATGCAAGTTCTCAGTTCTCAGTGCTCAGTTTCTCTTGTGACTGAGCACTGAGAACTGAGCACTTCCGTTGTTTGCCGGGAATTCCTGGTTCCGCGTCGGCTCACCCTTCGCTCAGATCATCGCTGCGCGCATCGCGTCCTCGGCGCTTCTGGCGGCTGCCGCCGCGGCGGGTGTCGGCCTTGGGTTGCTTGCCGCGGACGCTCATCACGAAGGGCAGGCCTTCCCCGGGCCACTCTTCGCGGATGATTTTTTCGAGGTGGCGCAAATAGCTTTCCTGGAGCTTCGCGGCGCGGTTGAAGAATAAGACGAAATGCGGGACGGGGATGGCGCTGTCCGTGGCGCTGTTCACCTGCGTGGCGTAGAGCAGCTTGAATGACACGGCGGAGCTGCCGACGGAAGTGGGCGAGTTTTCGATGGCGCGGCCCAGCAGGCGGTTCAGCGCGCCGGTGCCGATGCGCGTCTGAGCGCCGCGGCGCACGCGCTCGACGGCCTTGAAGAGCATATCGATGTGCTGGCCTCTCTTTGCCGACACGGCGACGAGCGGCGCGTAGTGAAGGAAGAAGAATTCGCGCGACATGGTCTCGTCGAGTGCCGCGACGCGATCCTTCCGCGTGGCGGTGGGATGGAACAAATCGTACTTGTTCATCACGAGGATGCACGGCTTGCGCTGCTCAAGAATGAGCTGAGCGATCTTGCGATCCTGCATCTTCGCGCCGTCGGCGCAATCGACCATGAGGAGGCAGAGGTCCGCGCGCTTGATGCTCTGGATGGCGCGGTTGATGGAAAATATCTCGACCGGCGCGTCGATCTTCGCCTGGCGACGGATGCCGGCGGTGTCGATGAGGATGTACTCGTGGCCGTTGACGGTGCAGCGAATGTCGAGCGAATCGCGCGTGGTGCCGGGCACGTCACTCACGATGGCGCGCGTCTTGCCAAGCACCTGGTTCACGAGGGACGATTTGCCGGCGTTCGGGCGGCCGACGATGGCGATCTTGAGCGGCCTTGTGGCTTCGGTCTTGTCGGAAGCGTCCGACGACGCGAAAAGCTCCAGCTTCTTTGAAATGGCCGCCACCAGCTCCGAGATACCCAGCCCATGAGCGGCGCTGACTTCGACCTGCTCTTTGAATCCAAGCCGTGAAAATTCCGCGCCGCCCAATTTCCGCTTCGGCGAGTCGGCCTTGTTGCAGACGAGAATGACCGGCTTGCTCGTCTTGCGCAGTTCGGAGGCGAGCGCCTGATCGATGGGCGTGATGCCGTCGATGACATCGACCACGAAGAGCAGCAGATCCGCCACCTCGAGCGCGATGGCGGCCTCGACCTGCACCTGATCGGTGAGCACGTCCTCCGTGTTCGCGCCGATGCCGCCCGTGTCCATGATGTCGAAGATCGCCGGGCCGCGCCGGCACTCGGCGGTGATGCGGTCGCGTGTGACGCCGGGCATGTCATGCACGATGGAGATGTTCATGCCGGCCAGCCGGTTGAACAGGGCGGATTTGCCGACATTGGGCCGGCCGACGATGGCGACGGTTTTGCGCATGAGCAGGAAAAGAAAAACGTGTGGCTACGGCTTCGGGATGCTGTCGTGGTGCCGCTGGATATGGCGGACAGTCTCAGCAAGATAGATCAACCCTGACATTGCCGTGAGCAGCGCCGCGATGGCCGTGGGCCAGACCAGCGGCGGGATGCGGATGTTCAGCATCAGCCAGAGAATCGATGCCAGAAGGAAGAACGTGGCCGTCTTGCCGGTCCAATGCGGGCGAACTTCGATCTTGGTGCCCGTGACATGATTCACCAGCGCCCAGCCACCCACGACCGCCAGATCGCGGAAGATGACGACGAGCGGAAACCAAAGCGGAAAATGGGGTTCCCAGTGCGCGAAGCTCAGCGTCACGAGCGCAGAGAACATCAGCACCTTGTCCGCCAGCGGATCGAGAATCTGCCCGAGCCGGCTGCGCTGGTTGAAATGCCGCGCGATGTAGCCGTCGATGGCGTCGCTGATCGATGCGATGGCAAACACCGCGATGGCCCACCAGCGCAACGATTCATCCGGCCTGCCCTCCGCCACACTCTGCCCGTAATAAATCGCGAGCCCGATGAAGACCGGGATCAGGAAGATGCGGAAGAGAGTGATCTGCGTGGCGGTGGTCACGGCGTTTTCTCTTTAGACTCGCGGCAGGGTATTGCAAACCGAACCTCCGCAGGAGGCGTGGATGGCTGGTGTCCGGGTTGTCGAGGAATCAGTTGCGGGAAGGGAGGTCGGACTGCATTTCCCAGGGCGACGCACCCCGCGGTTTGGCGTCACTCGTCGCCGTCCCTTGCCCGCGCTGTCGTCCGACCCGTTCCAGCGGCAGATGCCGGCCGTCGCAACACCCAGGTGGTCAGCACGACCAGCGCGACGCATGCATTGAGCGCGGCCGCCAGCTTCACAGCGCCGCTCATGCCGAAAGTGCCGAGCACCACATGCACCGCGAGAAATGCACCGAGCGCCGCGCCGAGCGTATTCGCGAAGTACAGCATGCTCACCGCGCCGCCCACATGTCCGGCCGCGCGCACTTGATGTGCCACGAGCAGCGGCAGCGTCGATCCCATCAACAGCGTGGGCACGCACACGAGCGCGAAGGCCATCAGTCCGACGAGCCATTCATTCACGTCGGCGGTCATCCCGCCGAACCACCGGAACAGCTGCAATGAGATCATCCCATAGCCGGCGATGCCGATTTCGGTCAGCGCAAATATGACGACCAAAGGGCGGCGAGCCGAACTCGAAACCCATCCGCCGGCCAGGCTGCCCACGCCGAGCCCGGTGAGAAACGCCGCCACCACCATCGCCACCGACTCGACGTTGCTGCCGTAGATCGTGAGCAGCGCGCGCTGCCACACCATCTGATAAATCAGCGCCGACACCCCGCTGAACACGAAGACAGAGAACAACACCGGCTTCGGAAAGCCGCCTGAATCCGCCCCTGACCGCTCGCTCGTCATGTGCGCCAGATGCCATCTTGAAGCCCGCACGGCAAGATGTTTGCTGAGGATGTCCGGTCGGAGCCTGCGCTCCAATTTGGCCCGTCTCTCACCGCATCAGCGTGCCGATCAGCTCTCGGGCCTCCGCGTGATCCGGCCTGATCTGAAGTGCGCGCTGCGCGGCGGCGATGGCCTCTTCCTTTCTGCCGATGCGCGCGAGGATCGTCGCGCGTGCATACGGGATGCCGGCATCGGTCGGCTCGGCCTCTTCTCCTTTGAGCAGCGCCCGGATCGCCTCCTCGGTCTTGCCCGCGCTGTTCTTCGCCAGGCCGAGATTGTACCATGCGCGTCCAAATCGCGGGTTCGCCTTCACGGCGGCTTCCAGCGCCTCGGTTGCTTTCGCCAGATTGTTGGATTCGCTGAAGGCCAGGCCGAGCTTGTAATGATAATCCGCCTCGTTTGGCGCGAGCTTGATGGCGTCCTGTAGTTTCTCGATCGCCATCGCCGTGTTGCCGCTGACGGAATACATCATCGCCAGATCGTGATGAAACGGCGGCGAGTTCGGGTCCCAGCGGATCGCCGTCTCCATGTGCTTGATCGCCTCCGGCAGGGTGCCGCGTGCAAAATGATACTGCGCCATCTGCATCTGGCCGCTCGGCTGGTCGGCATTCAGGTCGAGCATGTGCTGCAGATCTTTGCCGGCAGCGGACTGCGCATCGAGATGTTCGCGCAGCGTCCACGCCGCGGCGCTGCGCACGGCCCGCACGGGATCATCGAGGAGCTTCTGCAAAGCGGCGCGCGAGTCCGGCGGCGGTGGATCGAGCACGCGCGCGGCGGACGCGCGCACGAGGGGGTCGGCGTGGTCGAGCCGGGCAGCGACGGTGTTTGCCACCACCGGCTCGCCCATCCAGCGCTCGAGCAGCAGGATGGCGCTGGCCTTCCAGTGCGGCAGCTCGTCGCTGTCGAGCAGCGCGAGCAGTTCATCACGCGCGGAGGTGTCGCCTTGCCGCGCCTTGGCAAAGGTCGTCGAGCGGGTGCGTGTGCGGCGGTTCATCCTGTCTCCGTGCGTCTTCTCGACGGCGGCCAGCGCCCAGCCGGCGTCTTTGTCCGTGTGGCAGCGATTGCAGGCGTTCGGGATGTTGAACTGCTTCGTGAGCAGCGGATCGGGAATCGTGAACCCGTGGTCATGACGCGAATGCCGCTGCATGTACACGGTCTGCGGCATGTGGCAGTTCACGCACTGGCTGCCCGTGCTGTCAGCCTTGTGAAACGTGTGCGCCTCCGGCACGATCACGGGCGCGTTCGGGAATCCGCCCGCCGTGTGGCACCTCATGCAGAGCTGGTTTCCTGGAAGGAGCGGCTTCGCCGCGTGGGGATCGTGGCAGTCCACGCAGCGCACGCCCGCGTGAAACATGCGGCTGCTGTGGAATGAGCCGAACTCGTAGTCTTCGTCGCGCACCTGGCCGTCCGGAAAGTAGATGTCGGTATTGTCCACGATGGTGAGCGAATAGTGGTCGAAGTAGGCGTCGCCCGGCTTGAAGTCGCCCGTCAGCTCCGCGCGGCGCGAGTGGCATGGTGCGCAGGTTTCGATCATCTGGTCGCGGGTGAACTTTACCGCGGACGGGTCTTTCTGACCGGAGCCTTTGTACTTCGCCTGCCAGTCCACATGGGCTTTCATGCCGCCGTGGCAGGACTCGCAGCTCACCGTCATCTGCGCCATCGTGGTGTGGTAGCCGTCGGTGGCGGCGTCGTAGTTCTTGCGCACGCGCGTGTTGTGGCAGCCGGCGCACATCTGGTTCCACACCATTCCCCGGCCTGTCCAGTGGCCCCACTCGCCGGGTTTGCGATCCTCGTCGCCATACACGTTGAACCACTCCTGCTTGTGCGGATCCCAGCACGCTTCGAGCGTCTGAAAGCGACCGCCCGGTCCCGCGACTAGAAACTGACGCAGCGGATCGTGGCCGATGACGCGCTGCACCGGATATACATCCCGCTTATAGCCAAAGCCGAGCGATACGATCTCAAACGCATCGCCCGTCTTCCGCGCGTCCGTCGTCTGCGTGCCGTGCTTGAAACTGCGCGGCGGATCGAATGCCGCGCTGTCCATGTCACCCTTGGGCAGGCGCTCTGCCATGCCGTGGTTCGACGCCGCCCACTTCTCGAATTCGGCTGCGTGGCACGCCTTGCATGACTCCGAGCCGGCATAGGTCGCAAACACCGCGTTCTCGTCTTCCATCACGAAGGGCTTCGGCGCAGGCGGTGCGGGCTTCGCCACCGGCGTGTAGTTGCGCTCCGGCCAGAATAGCCAGGCGGCGACGGCTCCGACACCCAGGACAACGGCGGCCGCGGCCCAAAGCAGCGAGGGCGGCTCCCTTTTCCGCCCAGGCGGCTCGTCCCTTGTTCGCACGGCATCGAACTTCGGCGCATCATCTCCTCCGGGGTTCTTTTTCTTTCTGCTCATTCGTCCGTATGCCGCGCGATTGGCGCCAGACTAGCAGCCTGCCGGACTTTGATCAACGGCGGCAAATGCGAGTTCACGGGCGGCTCTCTCCCGGTGGGAGCAGGAAACATCGCGCCCCCGGCCCCCGTAGCGGACGCATGAACTCTCGTCTGCTTCTGTGTTCCTGCCTGGCTCTCAGCGTCTCGCTTCATGCGGCGGATGACTTCACTGTGCTCTCGCCAGATGCAGGACAGCGTTTTGAGCGATGGCTGACGAATGAGTTCAACGCCCTCGTCGATGCCCGCAGCGCGGCGTTTGAAAAGATGATCAAGAGCGAGGCCGCTTGCAAACAATGGCAGCAGGAGCGACGCGCGTTTTTCATCGAGCGCATCGGTGGACTGCCAGAACGCACGCCATTGAATCCGCAGATCACCGGCGCGCTCACGGGCAAAGGCTATCGCGTGGAGAAAATTATGCTGGAGACACGGCCCTCGTTTCATCTCACCGCGAATCTTTACCTGCCCGACACACCGCCGCCCTGGCCTGCCGTCATCGTTCCGTGTGGTCACAGTCATGAAGGCAAGGCCGTGGGGCAGTATCAGCTCGTGTGCATGTTGCTCGCGCGGCACGGGTTGGCCGCGATGTGCTACGATCCGATCGGCCAGGGTGAGCGCTATCAGATGCTCGACCTGGAGCACAAGCGCGAGGTCTTCGACGACGCGCCGCATGTGAAGACACCGCATCCGAACACACGGCTGATGTGCACCACGGAGCACACGATGATGGGACTCAGCAGCGCGTTGCTCGGTGCGAACGTCGCGCAGTATCGCATCTGGGACGGGATGCGTGTGATCGACTACTTGCAGAGCCGCAAGGACATCATCGCCGACAAGATCGGCTGCACGGGCAATTCCGGTGGCGGCACGGAGACAGCGTATCTCATGGCGCTCGATGAGCGCATCGTCGCCGCAGCACCGGGTTGCTTCCTCACCACGTTCCGCAAGCTCATCGAAATCAAAGGGCCGCAGGACGGCGAGCAGAACATCTTCGGCCAGATCGCATTCGGCATGGACGAGGCCGACTACTGCATCATGCGCGCGCCGAAGCCCACGCTCATCTGCGCGGGAACCCGCGATGCGACCTTCGACTTCGGCGGCACCTGGGATCTCTTCCGCGACGCGAAGCGCTTCTACTCGCGCCTCGGTCACGCAGACGCCATTGACCTCGTCGCGCCTGACGCACCGCATGGCTTCACGCTCCAACTGCGCGAAGCCGTCACGCGCTTCTTCTCGCGTCATCTGCTCGGCAAAGATGTCGTCGTGCGCGAGATCGAGCATCTGCCCGACAGCTTCACCGACGATCAGCTTCGTGACTTCAGCAAACCCGACTGGACCGCCGAGCAACTTCAATGCACGCCCAAAGGCCAGGTCTTGCTCCTACCCGGCGAGCGCAGTGTGTTTCAAATCAACACCGACCTCGCGATGAAGCTGAAAGCCGAGCGCGCCGCGAAATGGTCAAAGCTCGACGACTCGTCCAAAACTCAACTCATCCGCGAAACGATCAGCGCCCAGCCCATCGAGAAGTCCGACGTGCAAACACTTGGCTCCATCGAGCGCGCCAACGGCAGCATTCGCAAACTCGCGCTCACCGTCGCACCGAATCTGCAAATCCCCGCGCTCGCCTTTGTCCCGAAGAAGCCGAACGGCAACGCCACGCTCTACCTTCACGGCACCAGCAAGACCGCCGACCTCGCGACCATCGAAGCGATGATGAACGAATGCCGTGTCGTGCTCGCCGCCGACCTGCGCGGCATCGGCGAAACGGAGACCGGCTTCACACGCAAAGCCTACGGAGCCGGACGCTTCGGACGCGATCTGCTCGAAGTCCTGACCGCGTATCTCATGGGCAAGAACTATATCGGCTACCGCACCGAAGACATCGAAGCCTGGTTGCACTACTTGCAATCCGGTCAACTCACCGGCACCGCGCCGAAGCAGATCGATCTCATCGCCGTCGGCGAGACCACGATTCCCTCGCTGCACGCCGCTGCCTTGCATCGTGATGCCTTCGCGCACGTCACACTGAGGCAGATGATCCCGTCCTGGGAATCCATCGTCACCGCCACCGAGACCTTCGATCAAGCTGCGAACATCGTGCATGGTGCGCTGCGGAACTACGACTTGCCGGAGCTGATGGACTTCGTCGGACGCGACAAGATCACGCTCACGGAGCCTGTGGATGTGATGGGGAAGGCTCGCCCCTGATCGAACACCAGCCTGCATGTCCGAGGTTGGCGTAGGAAATTAACAAAGGGCAGGGGAAGCTGAACGAGAACGGCCGGTCTGCCGCTCCGATTCTGCCAACAAGACATCGGGCGCCCATACCGGCTGCGCTGATGCGCGAGCGGCAAGATGGCCGTGCTCAGTTCGTTGCATCTGCACGTTCTCTGAAAATGAAACACCTCCATCGCCGTCAATTTCTCCGCGACCTCGGCATCTCCGCCGGCGCGCTGCCGTTCCTCGCAGGACTGCCCGGTCTGACCGGCGCTCCCGTGCCGCAGAAGCGTCAGCGGCTTGTCATCATGTTTTCACCGAACGGCACGCTGCCGAACGAGTTCTGGCCCGATCAGGAAGGCGAGAACTTTAGCTTCAAGTCAATCCTCCGGCCCCTGGAGCCGTTCAAGAAGCAGATGCTGGTACTGCACGGCATCGCGAACAAAGTGCGTGGCGATGGCGACAGCCACATGCGCGGCATGAGCTGCCTTCTGACCTGTGATGAACTGCTCAAGGGAAACATCATGGGCGGCGGCGGGAATCCGGCCGGCTGGGCCGGCAACATCTCCATTGACCAGGAGCTGAAGAACTTCCTCCAGTCTCGAAAGGAAACCAAGACGCGCTTCGGCTCGCTGGAGTTCGGCGTCGCGGTGCCCGAGCGCGCCGATCCCTGGACGCGCATGAGCTATGCCGGTGCGAACCAGCCCGTCGCGCCCATCGATGATCCGCACCAGATTCTCAAGAAGCTCTACGGCCAGATGAAGGACAAGGAGAGCCTCGTGAGCATCCTCGACGATGTGCGCGGTGATTTGAAACGCGTCTCCTCCAAGCTTGGCGCGCGGGACAAGGCGTTGCTCGAGCAGCACATGGAGCTGGTGCGCGGCCTTGAGCAGGATCTGGCCGAGGCCGACAAGCAGGGAAAGCTCGCCCATCCGGTTCCGCGGGTCGATCCCACCATCGAACTCGTGAACGACAACACCCCGCAAATCAGCCGCATCCAGATCGATCTGCTCGTCAATGCGCTGGCCAACGACATGGCGCGCGTCGCCACATTGCAATACATGCGATCCGTCGGCATGGCGCAGATGCGCTGGCTCGGCATCGAGGAGGGGCACCATTCGCTCTCGCACGATCCCGACGACAAGAAGGACAGCTACGAGAAGCTCATGAAGATCAACGCCTGGTTCGCCGGCGAATTTGCCCATCTTGCGAAGCGTCTGAGCGAGACGCCCGAGCCGGCCGGCGAGGGGTCCATGCTCGACCACACGCTCCTCGTCTGGACGAACGAACTTGGAAAAGGCAACACGCACACGCTCGACAACATCCCCTACGTCATGCTCGGCGGCGGCTTCGGTTTCAAGACAGGCCGCAGCCTCAAGTACGACAAGGCCGCGCACAACCGCCTCTGGCTGGCCGTGGCCCACGCGATGGGACATGAACTGAAAACCTTCGGCAAGGCGGAGCTTTGCGAAGGCGGCGCTCTGAGCCTGGCTTGATCCTCGCCGCAGTCCTTCTTTCTCCGGCCTCTTCCACCTTTCCGCCCGCGCACCATGTCCGCCGCCGCCCTCATCGAGCGCTATTACCACACGTTCAATTCCGGTGATCGCGATGCCTTGCTCGATCTCCTCACCGACGACGTCATGCATGACATCAACCAGGGCGGTTGCGAACGGGGCAAGGACGATTTTCGCCGCTTCCTCCAGCGGATGGACCGTTGCTATCGCGAGAAGGTTGTCGATCTCGTCGTGTTCTCGAATTCCGAAGGCACGCGTGCCGCCGCCGAGTTCTTCATCGATGGCACCTATCTCGCCACCGACGACGGCCTCCCGGACGCGACGGGGCAGACCTATCATTTGCGTGTCGGGGCATTCTTCGAGATCCGCGACGGACGCATCTCGCGCGTCACGAACTACTACAATCTGCAGGAGTGGCTCCGGCTCATCGACGCGCCGACCGGGCGGCAGGCCCGCGAGTAGGCGCCTTATTGCAAAGGGGCTTGCCCATGCGTTCGGTCGAGGCGAAGCGCGCATCCTGAGATTTGCCCGCCCAGAGCTGCCGCGCTGAAAAAGTGAAGTGCCTGCCGTCCCGTCGAACTTCTCCTTGTGCGCTCCCGCCACTGCTTCACATTCGGCACCTTTTCGCTCCATGCTTCGGTTTCAAATCTTCGGCTTTCCGGTGACGGTCCACTGGATGTTCTGGATCGTCTCAGCCCTGCTCGGCGAGGCGGCCACGGCCTCGTCTCCGGGCGCTCTGCAGAGCGTGGCGGTGTGGGTGGCGTGCGTGTTCGTTTCGGTGCTCTGGCATGAACTCGGTCACGCATTCATGATGCGGCGCTTTGGCGAGCAGCAGCCCCATATCCTGCTTTATGGAGGCGGCGGCCTCGCCATGAGCCGCGCATTTCGCACGCGCTTCGAGCAGGTGCTCGTGAGTCTGGCCGGACCGCTGGCGGGATTTGGCCTCGCGTTTCTCGTGTGGCTGATCGACCGCGCGTTTCCGGCCGCGCCGCGGTCGTTGCTCGAGGGGGCGGTGGTGCGGCTTCTGTTCATCAACATCGTCTGGTCTGTGGTGAATCTGCTGCCGGTGATCCCGCTCGATGGCGGCCGCATCACCGAGGCGTTGCTGGCAAATCACCGCCGTCTCGCCCTGACGATCAGCCTTGTGTGTGGTGCGGGCTTGGCGGTGTTCTTCGCCACACGGGGCAGCATGTTCACCACCCTCATGTTTGCCGCCATGGCAATGGACAACTGGCGTTCTCTTCAAGGCCGCGCCACCACCGGCTGGATGGGGCACGGCTGATGCGATCGATCTCTCATGCAAAACGAACTCGACGACCTTCTCACGGTGCTGCGCTTCCCTAGCGTCTCCACCGACAAAACCCATGACAACGATGTGCGTGCGTGCGCGGACTGGCTCGCGCGCAAGCTGCAGTCTCTAAAACTCAACGTGCAGATTCATGAGACACCGGGGCATCCGGTCGTCGTTGCGCGCAATGAGCACCGCGCGGACCGCAGGACCGTGCTCATCTACGGCCACTACGACGTGCAGCCGCCCGACCCGCTCGGCGAGTGGAAGAGCCCGCCGTTCGAACCCGCCATCCGCGACGGCCGCATTTTCTGCCGGGGTGCGACGGACAACAAAGGCCAGTTCATGGCGCACCTGCGCGGTATCGAGCAGACTCTCGCCGAAGACGGCGACCTGCCGGTCAATCTCATTTTCCTCATCGAAGGCGAGGAGGAAATCGGCAGTCCGCACCTGCGGCCATTCCTTGAGAAGCACCGCGATGCGCTGCGGTGCGATGTCGTCGCCATTTCCGACACCGGCATGGTGGCGCGGGGCGTGGGCACCTTCACATATGGCATTCGCGGCATCGCCTGCATGGAGGTGAAGGTAAAGGGACCCTCCATCGATCTGCACTCCGGGATTTTCGGCGGTGCGGTGGCGAACCCCGCCACGATGGCCGCCCGTCTTGCCGCGACACTGCATGATGACCAGGGCAGGGTGGCCGTGGCAGGCTTTTACGATGACGTGCTCCCGATTCAGGATTGGGAGCGCGAGGCTTGGAATGCGCTCGGTGACAGCACGCCTGAGACGCTGCAGCTCACCGGTGCGCCTGCCCTCTTTGGCGAGCCCGGCTTTCACGAGCGCGAGCGCCGTTGGGCGCGGCCGACGGCGGAGATCAATGGCATCGGTGGCGGTTACCAGGGACCCGGCTCCAAGACCGTGATCCCGCGCGAGGCGATGATGAAGCTCTCCTTCCGCCTGGTGCCGGCGCAGAATCCGGACTCAATCCTCGATCTGGCCGAGGCGCATTTGCGCCGTCACACGCCGCCCGGCGTCACGCTCGAAATCACGCGCGGCCACACAGGTCCATCATATGTGATGGATCCGCACTCCCCGGCCGGCAAAGCGGCGCAGCGTGCATTGAAGCAGACGTTCGGCGGACATGTGGCGCTCATCCGCGAAGGCGGCAGCATCCCGATCGTGCAGGCTTTCAAGGAGGTGCTCGGCGTGGACACCCTGCTGCTCGGTCTCGCTCTGCCAGACAGCCAGCTTCATGCGCCGAACGAAAATTTCGTGATCCAATGTTATCACGACGGAGTGCGCTTGAATCGTGCCCTGCTCAAGGAACTCGCGGGCTGAGAAATCACCCTGCGGTTTTTTGTATGCCGAAAAAACTTTTTTTCCGGGCAACCAGCCCTGGCACCTCCTGTTTCACCCCGTCGCAAACCCAAACTCATACCAGAACATGAAACCCAGACATACATTACTATTCGGAATCAGTCTTCTGTGCCTCGCCACGGGAGCAACCATGGCACAGCAAGGTGGCGGACGGCCCGGCGGACCCGGTGGCGGAGGCGGCGAAGGCGCCGGTGGACGCATCGCCGAATTCATCAAGAAGGCCGACGCCAACAGCGACGGCAAGATTTCCAAGGAAGAATTCTTGAAGGCGTCCGCCGCCGAGGCCGAGGAGCGCTTCGGCAAGCTCGATGCGAACAGCGACGGTTCGGTCGATCAGGCCGAGATCGCGCAACTCGGCCAGCGTTTGCGTGAGTCAGGTGGTCGCGGCGGTGCCGAAGGCGGAGGACCCGGTATGCGCCGTCCCGGAGGTGAGGGCGGTGAGGGAGGCTTTCGTCGGCCGCCCGGAGGGGACGGAGGCCAGCCCCAAGGCGGACCTCCTGGAGGTCCTGGTGGCCCTGGCGGTCAGCGCCCGCAAGGCGGCCCCGGTGGGCCGGGAGGTCCTGGCGGTCCTGGAGGCCCCGGTGGTCAGCAGGGCGGTTTCGGCGGACGTGGCCAGGGCGGCATGATGGGCATCAATCCCGATGAGATGTTCACCAAGATGGACAAGAACAGCGATGGCAATGTCGATCTCGCCGAGTACAGCGCACCGCAGAAGGAGGAGATCGAAGCCCGCTTCAAGAGGACCGATGAAAACGGCGACGGCAAGATCTCCAAGGAAGAACTCAAAGCCGGCATCGAGAAAATGCGTGCCAGCATGATGCAGCAGCGTGGTGGTCCGGGCATGCGTGGTCCTGGTGGTCAGGGCGGTCCTGGCGGACCCGGCGGACCCGGCGGACCTGGTGGCGAAGGCGGCTTCCGTCGTCCGCCCGGAGGCGACGGCGCTCCCACTGGCCGTCCCCGTCCCGAAGGCGAAGGTGACGCTCCGAAAAAAGAAGGCGGAGTCTGAGCCATCAGGCCTCTACAATAGCTGAACTCGAGGAGCGGGATGTCGCCGGACATCCCGCTCTTTTTTTTGGTACACCCGGCAGAGCGCGCTCACTTCGTTCACGCGATTTGCCACGCGTCAGCCCTCGCGCTATGGGGGGCGCGTCATGTCTGCCCTCATCATCCTTCCTCGCGCTCGAATTTTTCATGGTCACGACTGGGTCTATGCCACCGAGGTGAAGAACCGCAGCGGCGATCCGCAGCCCGGCGATGTGGTCACGCTCAAAGACGTGCGCGGCAAGCCCCTCGGCAGCGCCATCTACAATCCGAAGTCGCAAATCATTGCACGGCGCTTCTCGTTCCGTGCGCAGGATCTCGACTTGGATTTCTTCATGCGCCGCATCCAGCGCGCGATCAAGCACCGCGAGACGCTCGGCATCGACACCACGCTCTGCCGGCTCGTGTGGAGCGAGTCCGACGGCCTGCCCGGACTCATCGTCGATCGCTACGGTCATCACCTCGTGATCCAGACGCTCACGCTCGCGCTCGACCTGCGGCAGGACCTCATTGTGCAGGCGCTCGTGGAGCTGCTGAATCCCGTGGCGATCGTCGAGCGCAATGAAGCGCCCGTGCGCCGGGCCGAGGGCATGGACCTGCGCAAGGGCATCGTTCATGGCGCGCTCGCGGGCCCCGTGCAGCTCCGCCACGAAGGTGCCGTCTTCACCGTCGATCTCATGGAGGGCCAGAAGACCGGCCTGTATCTCGACCAGCTCGACAACTACCGCCACGTCGCGGGCCTGGCGAATGGCCGGCGCGTGCTGGATTGCTTTACGAACCAGGGTGGCTTCGCCCAGGCCTGCGCGCTGGCCGGTGCCGGAGAAGTCACCGCCGTCGATGCCAGCGAGAGCGCCATCGCAACCGCGGCCGCAAACGCCACCGCCGCCGGCGCGCGCATCAAGTTCATCAGCGACAACTGCTTCGACTACCTCAAGGCTGCCGAAGCACAAGGCGACACGCACGATCTCATCATCCTCGATCCGCCGTCCTTCACGAAGACCAAAGGCTCCGTCCACGACGCGTTGCGCGGCTACAAGGAAATCCACCTCCGCGCTCTGAAGATGCTCCAGCCAGGCGGTATTCTCGCCACCTTCAGTTGCTCGCATCACATCTCGATGAAGGAGTTCCACCAGATGATCGTTGACGCCGCCGTCGATGCAAAGCGCACGCTGCGCCAGGTGGCCGTTTACAGTCAGCGTCCCGACCACCCGATCATCGCCGGCCTGCCTGAGACGGAGTACCTGCGCGGCTACGCCTTCGAGGTCATGGCTTCGTGGTGAGCCGGCGAAACCGGCGGCAGGAAGAAGCGCTTCGGCCGCGGAATAGAGCGCGGGAGTGTGAGCGGGGTGGGAACGGAATCACCTGCCAGACGCCGTGCATTTCGCCGTGAGACAACGCCGTGTGAACCACCGTATCTCCAATGTCATGCGCATCCTGCCGCCAAGTCTGGCCCTGCTCGCCCTCGCCGCTGCGATGCGTGCGCACACACCGCCATCCGACGCGCCTTCACCGAAGCTCGTGATCATGCCGCTGCCGGAAGCCGCTCCAGCGCCCCCGGGCAATCCTGCCACGACCGGCAAGATCGCCCTCGGCCGCCTCCTGTTTTTCGATCCCGTTCTCTCGGCCACCGGCGATGTCGCGTGCGCGACGTGCCATCATCCGTCGCTCGGCTGGGCCGATGGACGCGCGACTCCGCTCGGCGTAAATGCTGCCGGCATCGGCCCGGCGAGGCGCCGGGCGCGCGCGGATCAGTTCCCCATTGTGAAGCGGAACGCGCCGACGGTGCTGAATGCCGGCTTCAATGGCATCACCATCGAAGGCCGGTGCGATCCTCAGACCGCGCCGATGTTTTGGGACTCGCGCGAACTCTCGCTTGAAGCCCAGGCGCTTGCGCCCATCCGCGCCGCCGAGGAAATGCGCGGGGATGTGTGTGCCGAGTCCGCCGCCATCGGCGGAGCTGTGAAGCGCGTGCGGGACATCGCGCTGTATCGGGACCTGTTTGCGAAAGCGTTTGGCACTGGCGACGTCATGACTGCGGTGAATCTCGGCAAAGCCATCGCCGCGTTTGAGAGATCCCTCGTGACCGCGGATGCGCCTTACGATCGTTTCGCTCGCGGTGATGCCGCGGCGCTCACGGACTTGCAGAAACGCGGACTGAAAGCCTTCGAGTCGGCTGGTTGCCCGGCATGTCACAACGGCCCGATGCTCTCGGACTACAAACTCCACTTCATCGGCACTCCCGGACAGAAGGAGAATCGAGACTTTCGCACGCCATCGCTCCGTAATCTCAAACACACCGCGCCCTACATGCACAATGGCAGCGTCGCCACCATCGCGGACGTGCTCATCTTTTATGACCGCCTCATGGATGCCAGCAGCGAGACGCTCGATGGCGGTGATGCGCCCGCGCAGCCGCTCGATCCACTTTTGAAAACGCTGAACGTGAACCCTGACGATTTTGCTGCGATCGAAGCCTTTCTTGATGGATTGAACGACGACAGCTACGACCGCAGCATGCCCGATGCCGTGCCGAGCGGTCTGCCGGTGCCGAAGTGAGCGTGTCTCACCGTTGGCGCGGGACTGCAAATCGCCGGCAGATCCTGCCGGGCCCGCCTTCCGGAGGGTCGGGACGGAGGCAATGAGCGGATCGCAGATTCGCGCCTGCAGGGGTGACGATCTCCTTAAAATGAATTTTGGCACGACGCTGTGCATGAAGTCCTGCTAGTCTCGCGGAATCAGCCCGTATTCACCCGACCATGAAACGTTCTCTCGCATTGCTCATTCTGGCATTCTCGAGCCTGGCCGCCTCTGCGCAGCCCGCCTCGCTCTTTGACGGCAAAACACTCGATGGCTGGGACTTTGATCCCAAGTTCTGGCATGTCGAAGGTGGCGAAATCCGTGGCGGCTCGCTCACGGAAAAAGTTCCGCACAACGATTTCATCGCATCGAAGAAGTCGTATTCGAATTTCGAGCTGCGCGTGAAGTTGCGGCTCAGTGGCACTGGCTTCGTAAACAGCGGCGTGCAGATTCGCAGCCTTCGCATCAAGGATTCGCCGGAGATGTGTGGTTTCCAGGTGGACTACGGCCCCGGCTGGTATGGAAAGCTCTACGATGAGAGCCGCCGGAACAAAGTCGTGGGCGAATCGAAGGACATGGCGGCAGTGAATGCCGCGATCAAGGAAGGTGACTGGAATGAGTATCGAATCCGTGCGGAAGGCGCGCGCATCCAGTCGTGGGTGAATGGTGTGCCGGCGCTCGATTATACCGAGACCGATCCGAACGTCGCACAGGATGGTTTCATCGGCATCCAGATCCACGGCGGCGGCGCAGCCCAGGTGCAGGCAAAGGACATCACGATCGAAGAACTGCCCGTGACTCCGAACCCGTTGACGTGGGAGAAGCTCGGCGGCGTCGATGCCGTGCGCGCGAAACTCACGCCGCCGAAGAAGCAGGTGGAAAACGGCGCACCGAACACGGACAAACCGAAACGCGACATCAGCTACAACAACGTCACCGGCACCGCGCGCACGGCGGAGGAGCAGCAAAAGCTCTTCCACCTGCCCGAAGGCTTCGAGATCGAACTGGTCGTCAAAGAAAGCGATGGCATCGGCAAGTTCGTCAGCGTGTATTTCGATCAGCGAGGGCGACTATGGACCCAAACCGCGCTGGAGTATCCGGTGGATGGAAATGAGAACCCCGCGGCTGCCGATGCGCTCTATGCGAGCAAGGCCAAGGACAAGGTGCTCGTCTATCCGCGCGAGGCGTTGAATGCGACGCTTCCCGCGGGCGGACTCACCAATCCGACTGTGTTCGCCGATGGACTCGCGATCCCGCTCGGCTTGCTGCCATGGGGCAATGGTGACAGCGCTTACGTGCTGCACGGTCACGACGTGCTCTTGATGAAGGATACGAATGGCGATGGCAAGGCCGACGAGTCGAAGGTGGTGCTCACCGGCTTCGGCGTGCAAGACTCGCATTTGTTTCCGCATCAGTTCACACGCGCGCCCGGCGGCTGGATCTGGATGGCGCAGGGCCTCTTCAACAACAGCAAGGTTCACAAGCCCGGCGATGAATCGAACATCATCGATTATCCGAAATGCAGCATGGCGCGCATGAGGCCGGATGGCAGCGAGTTCGAGGTCACCAGCCTCGGCCCGAACAACATTTGGGGCCTCGTGATTACCGGCGAAGGCGAGGCTTTCATTCAGGAAGCGAACGACTACGGCTACCCGGTCATGCCCTTCCACGAGTATGCCTACTACCCCGGCGGCATGGAGAGCCTGCGGAAGAGCTACCAGCCCGAGTTCCCCGTGCAGACGCCCGATTTCAAAATGGGCGGCACGGGGTTGAGCGGTCTCGCGCTCGGCGAGGGTGAGTTGAAGAAAGTCGCGTCGATGAAAGTGGCTTCGGCTTCAGCCGAAGGTCAGGGCGATTCGGCTAAAGCCGAACCCACTTTGTGCATGTTCGTCGCCAACCCGATCATCTCGAAGGTGCAAACGCTGGCGATGCATCGCGAAGACAGTCGCAAAGATCCGCAGCGCGCTCCGAACGGCTGGCGCTACGAGCAAGCCGCCGACCTAGTCACCTGCGACGATCCGTTCTTCCGTCCCGTCGGCATGACGCAAGGTCCCGATGGCTGCATCTACATCGTGGACTGGTATAACAAGATCATCAGCCACAACGAGGTGCCGCGGAATCATCCGGACCGCGATAAGATTCGTGGTCGCATCTGGCGCGTGAAGCCGAAGGCAAGCGTAGCTCAGGATTTCTATCCTGAGACGAACGTCTCCGCGCCGGAGAAAGCCGAGGGACGTTCGGCACAGCCTAGAAAGGCTATGCTACCGATCCCCGACTTCACGACACTGAGCACGGAGGAGTTGATCGCGCTGCTCGGCACACAGCCGACGGCGCGGGCGCACATGGCGTGGCAAGCTCTGGAAAAGCCAATGGACAATACTGCATTCGACTCCTTGTGCGCAAAGCTCGAATTCGTTATCAAAGATGCCAAAGAACCAATCGCGCGGCGAGTTCAGGCATTGTGGCTATTCTCTGGGCTCGACGAGTCAGCCGACCCGGATCAGCTCGGCCCGTTAAGTCGCAGTTTAGATCCACACTTGCGAAAAAACGCTGTGACTGTTTTTGCCCCCCAGTGGTCGGCATTCGAACTCGGCGAGGTATTTGCGCATTTGGTTGATGACAAAGATACCACCGTGAGAGCTGAGTTCATTCGCTGGTTGGGGTGCCGGTTTCATACAGAAGGCAAGATTTGCAGTGCTGACTATGGTGAGTCGCCTCCGCCCGATGAGCCATGTCGAGCATTGGTCACTCTACTGCGCATGGCAAAGCCGTCGCTTGCATCACCCACTGCTCCCGGAAGAACGGGAAAACCAATTCCTGTCGGTGATGCCTACGACCGGGAATACGAACGATACTTGATTCGACTGTTCCTTGAGCAGCACCCGAAGCTGATCGGTTGGTTCCTTGATCATTCAAAGGCAGCCGAATCGCTCTCCGTCGAAGCCCGCGTGCTCGCCTCTCTCGCGCTTGAGCCAAAGGCGAGTGCCTCGCGCGTGGCGAAACTGCTGCCGCGACTGGATCGCGCGCCGAATGACGAAGAACTGCTGCGTCTCGCGCAGTTCCCGCAGGAAGCGGGCTGCGGCGATGCCTTGAGGGCACTCCTGTCGAATCCGAAGTCGCGCGCCGCGGTCGCGGAGAAGCTGCTCGCGCAGAAGACCAAGCTCGATCCCGCGAAGATCGCGCCGTTGCTGAGCGAGGCGGCGAAGGCGCTGCTGGGTAACGCGGACACTCTTGTCCGCGCCGGGGAAACGGATGCGGACAAGAGTGTCCGCATTACCCTCGCGGCTTCGCTTATCGGCGGGTTTCAATTGGCGTCGTTGGAGAGCGATCTTGTGGCGATGACAAGGAAGGGCGATTTGCAATCGCCCTCGGCGGTTGAAAACCGCCGCTCCTTGCTACAGGCGCTTCGCGAACTCCGCAGCGGCGCGACCGATCTGTTTGTCGAGATTGCCAAATCCGCCAAGGATCCGGCCCTTCGCAGCGAAGCCGTCGCGGCACTCGCGTCCTCGAAGAACCCGAAGGCAGCCGAAGAACTCTTCGCGCTTTATCCCACACTCGACGCCGCGCTTCGCCGCTCGGCGCTCAACGCCTTCTCCAGCTCGAAAGCCGGAGCGAAGGCCACCGTCGCCGCCTTGCTCGACAAAAAACTGCCGCAGGCTGATCTCGATGGCCCGACCGCCGAAAAACTCGCCGCCGTGCTGGGCGATGATCCTGCTCTTCAAAAACTGCAGCAGCAGCTCGGCGGCATTTTCCGCGACGTGCTGCTGTTCGACGGCACCGATGACGCGTGGATCGACAGCAAAATCACGGTCGACGGTCCCTTCACCGTTGAAACCTGGGTTCGCCTCGCGCCCGGCATTGGCAATGAAGACGACATCCTCGGCGTGCCCGGCGGTGTGGAGATGAACTTTTTTGGATCGAAGTTCCGCGTCTTCGCCGGCCCGAAGCTGCATGACGTCGTGGTCGCGAACAAATCGATGACACCCGACCTGTGGACGCACATCGCCGTCACACGCGATGCAACGGGCATCATCAAGATCTACCAAAACGGCGAACTCGATGCCGTGTCGAAAGTCCCCGCGCCCGACAAGTGGGAGAACTGCCGCATCGGCTGGAGTGGCCCGAAGAAAGGCACCGAAGGCGTGATGATGGAGTTCCGAGTGTGGAAGGTGGAGAGGACTGCACAGGAGATTCGGGGGGGCTTTGACAGGAGCCTGGGAGAAGGGACAAAAAGGACGGAAGGGACTCAGGCGACGAGCGGCAGTGCCCCCACCATTTTGTCCTTTCGGTCCTTTGAGTCCCTTTCATCCTCAAAAACCTTCCAAAAAGGCGCGCGCCTCGCCAAGACCATCGACACACCGCCGCTGCTCACCGCCGAGCAAGCCGACGCGCTCGACAAGAAGTTTGCCAAATACACCGCGCTCGCGCCGAAGGGCAACGCAGCGAACGGCAAGGCGATCAGCGCCATCTGTCTCGCCTGTCATCAGATCGGCACCGCAGGCGCACAAATCGGCCCGAACCTCAGCGGAGCCGGCGCAATGGGCCTCGAAGGCGTGCTGCGCAACATCCTCACGCCAAACGCTGCGATGGAATCCGGCTACCGCATCTTCCGCGTCGAATTGAAGTCCGGCGATCTCGTCGATGCGCTCTTCGTCAGCGAAGACAAGAACGCCTTCGTCGTCCGCCAGCCCGGCGTGCCCGATCGTCGCATCGACAAAAAGGACGTCCGCTCCACCAAATTCATCCGCCGCAGCCTGATGCCCGAAGGATTGATCGACGCCCTGCCGGATCAAAGCGTGGCGGATTTGCTCGCGTATTTGATGACGCTGAAGGGGTAGCGGCGAATGCTCACGGCACGATCTTCACCGGCGTGCCGACGGGTGTGGCGCGGAAAAACTTCTCCGCCATGTTCCCGGGCAGGCGGATGCAGCCGTGCGAGGCCGGGTAGCCGGGCAGGTAACCCTGATGCATGCCCACTCCGCCGTAGATGCGCATGAAGTAGTACATCTTCGCACCTTCAAAGCGCGTGTCGGGCGGGCGGGGATCGACTTGATTGTTGATGTTTTGCATGACCACACGGCCATACCGGTCCTCGTAGTCGCCGTAGATCGAGGACTTGTGCCCGATGTCCTTCTCGATGATGCGGTAGCTGCCGGGCCGGGTGGAGTAGCCTTCGCGCCCCGAGGAGATGGGCGAGCCGCCTGCGAGCTGGCCGCCTTTGTAGAGATAGACCATCTGCTCGCCGAGCTGGATTTCTATGGCTGGGCGTCCCGGCATTTGATCGGCATACCAGAAGGATGGATCCCGCCGGAACCAGCCCGACACGCGTCCGGTGACCTTGCGCGCGTTTTGGAATCCTTCGTGGCCGTAGCGCGCCAATCTGTCGCCGAATGACTCGCCGTCGTAGGTCGAGGGCTGGAGACTACAGTTCGATACGGCAAACAGTGCGAACACGGCGGCGGCCGCACGGCTGGCTGTTGAGAGCGGATGGCTTTTCATGCGAGCAATCGCCGAGGGGTCAACAAAGTCAGAAGCGAATGCCGGCGACGGCAATCCCGCCGGCTGGTACTCCACGCGGACGCATCAAGGTTTCGCCACGCCTTTGATGCTGAAATCGTCGTAGTTCACATCGACGCGGTTGGTGGTGAGGCTGACCACGGTCTTGTGATCGTGGGCCACGCCCGGCGACTGAAAGCTGCTTACGACTTTGCCGTCGATGGTGGTCTCCACAACGTCGGCCTGGGTGCGCACGACCAGCGTGTGCCAGTCCTTGAGCGTCACTTTGTTCGGCACGGACTTCGTCCACTTTTGGAGATTCGCCTTGTCCACGTCCGTCAGCGTGGGTGGCACGGCCTTCTTTTTCTCGTAAATCTCGTTCGAGAAGGTGCCGGTCTTGGCGTCGGCGACGGTCACGGCCGCAGGGCTGACGGTGATGCTGCAGATGTGTCCGGCGTGGGAGCCTTTGTAGTCCTTGTCATCGAGCCAGACGTTGAAGGTCTTCGCCTGCTCGCTGGCGAACTGGAACTTCACGGCCACTTCAAGGTCGCGTTCCGGCGCGATGCGGATCACATCGACGGCTGGATGATCCGACTCCGGAGCGGTGATGCCGTGGAGCACGCCGTCCTTCACCACACTGGAGCTTTTGTAATGGCCCCAGCTCTTGCCGAAGCCATCTGCGGCAAATTCATCGGAGAAAATGAGGCGGCTGAAGCTGCCTGCGGGCAATTGCGCGCAGGCGAGAGTAGAGACGAAGACGACGGACAAAGGGATGAGCGATTTCATGCGGGAGACGAAACGACGGCAAAGCCCGCAGCTATCGGCGATGACGAACGAACGGGCGGTCGTGGCGAAAGACTGCCGAGTCGGGGCAGGGGCGTCCCGGAGGCTGGCGGACAACAATGAGCAGGCTCCAGGCATCGAGCGAGCGCTGGAACTCTCAAGAAAACGCGGCGGGCAGCTCGGCGGGTGATGCGTTCGCACGGTCGCGGAGTTCCTCCACGGCCTGGACGATGAGCGCACGGTCCATCTCATGCACCTCGATCTTCCTGCCGATCTCAGGCACGAGCGTGACGGTGAGGTCGCCGCCGAGATGCTCGCGGAATTCCTCAAGGCCCGCGAGGATGACGAGGTCGCCGTTCGACCCGCGGTCGAGCAGCTCCGGCGCGTAGGTGGCGAAGCCGACTTTCTCGATCAATGCGAGGATGCGCAGGGCCGTGGCGGCGGAGATGAGGGCCCTTTTTGCCGAATAGACGAGATCGACGGCCATGCCGATCGCCACGGCTTCTCCATGCGCGACTCGGAAGGCCGAGACCTGCTCCAGCTTGTGTGCGGCCCAGTGGCCGAAGTCGAGCGGACGCGCAGAGCCCATCTCGAAGGGATCGCCGTTCGTGGCGATGTGCTCCACATGCAGCTCCGCGCTGCGCTGCACCACGCGCTCGAGCACGGACTGGTCCAGCGCGGCCAGCCCGGCCGCGTTCTCACAGAGGTAGTTGAAGAACTTTGCGTCGCGGATGAGCGCTACCTTGATGGCCTCGATGATGCCGTTGCGCCGCTCGCGCACGGGCAGCGATTCGAGGAATGTGAAGTCGTTCACGACGGCGAAGGGCACGGCGAAGGAGCCGACCCAGTTTTTCTTGCCGAAGTAGTTCACGCCGTTCTTCACGCCCACGCCGCCGTCACCCTGGCTCAGAGTGGTGGTGGGAAATCGCACATGGCGGATGCCGCGGTGCGCGGTGCTGGCGGCGAAGCATACGAGATCGAGCACCGCGCCGCCCCCGATCACAAAGACGTAGCTGTGCCGGTCGAGCGCGGCCTCATTGATCGCCCGCCAACACTGCTCGACCAGGCGGAAGTCATTCTTGCAAGCCTCGCCTCCTGGAATCACCAGCGGATCGGCGGCGAGGTGCATCACATCAAGATGCGCCGCCGCGTAATTGAGCACTTGCGGGACCAGCTTCGGGCAGGCCCGCGCCACGCGGTCGTCGATGAATACCAGCACCTTGGCCGGCCTGCCCACGCCATTGAGGCAGAGCAGATCGCGCACGACCGTATTTGCATCCACAAACGCATCCCGCGTGAAGAGGATGCGATGCGTGTAGTCCACCGTGATTTTCCGCTGCAGCATGTCTTGGTCTCCCGCTTGTGTCGCCCGCGTCGCAAGAACACCAAACGGTCAAGTCGCCGCGATCTTTCGCTGCCACAGGCGCAGCAGCGGCGTCAGTGCGGCGATGGCGCAGCCTTCGAGAAATCCTCCGAGCGAAGCCACGGCGAGACCATCCACGACCACGATGCCGGCGAGCAGCAGGCCGACGGCGCGCCCGATGTTCGACAACGGCGGCGTGCGCATCATGCGCATGGCATGCCTCACCAGCATGACCAGCGCGAGGCCGATGACCGCAAAGCCGCCCAGATACACTCCTCCGAGGCGTCTGACGAGAATGATGGCGGCAGGTTCGGCATACGGCCCTTCGTGAATCAGCGAATACAGCAACGCCGCCGCGAGCGGGGCGATGAGAGGCGAGAGCAGGCAGAGCATCGTGAACGAGGTGGAGCGGGCGGCCGGCACGGGGGCGGATTCGTTGCGGGCTGCCATGCTGATGCCCACGATGTAGAGTCCCATTGCGAGGGCAGCGGCGATCAACTCGGAGTTCCACTCGAGACTCACGCTTCCTTTCACCGCCGAGCCCGCGGCGAGATACAGCAGCGTCCGGCACGCACCCATGACGAAAACCGATCCTGCCCACTGCTTGTGACACAAGTCATAGGCCAGGATGCAGAAGCAGAGACAGCTCACATGAGTCGCGCTCGCTCCGCCAAAGGGATGCATGCACGCCGCGCCCAGCACGAGCATCGTCATCCCCGCACGCCACGCCGTGCCGTGCTTTACGTCACCGCGCGGGATGGGGCGCTCCTTGCGGTGCTCGCGATCCCAGTCCGCGTCCGCTGCATCGTTCATGATCATTCCGGCGCTGTAGAGCAGTGATGCCCCGGCCAGCAGCCAGATGAGGCGGCTGTCCTCGAAGCCTCCGCCCCCGAGCATCCAGCCGGCGAGCACGTTGGTCCACACGGTGGGGAGGTTCGAGATGCGGGCGAGTTCGAGCCAGGCTTTCAGCATGGGATTCTCCTCAATAGAGCTTCAGCGGAAAGGCGCGCGCGCGTCGGCGGCGTGATCGCGGCGGCCTTCGGCACCGAATGATGCGTTGTGCCGGCCCGTTGTTTCGTGCGCATGGCTGGTGCCGTTCCTGTGTGCGGGCAATTTCATTCTGTTTCCGTTTCCATCAGGCCAATGATCGCACCGCCATTCCGCCGAGGCACCATTCGTATTCCTTCGCGAGCTGATCGACGACGTCGCCGGTGCGCAGGTCTCCGGGCAGCACCTCCCAAGTGTAGGTTTCCATTTCGATGTGCCGGCACTTTGTCGGATTCGCCGCCAGCCAGTCCATCGTGCCGAGCAGATGATCCTGCGTCGTCTCGAAGTCGCCGCTGGGCGCGGCGTGGATGGGCACATGGAAATGGACGCGCCATTCATCGCCGACCTCGCCTGGATTCCCGGCGGCGAAGTCGAGCGCGTCCGGCAGGTCCTTGAAGCGCCGCAGCGGCATGTCGGCGCCTTCTTTGATGATGACTTGATGAAAGTACACCGGCTCGTCGAAACCGCGGAGCCGGGCGAGATTCGCCGGCGTGGGTTTGAGCTTGAGCGCGGAGCTGAAGTGCAGCTTGCTCAGACGGATGCCCGCGCCCGTGATGCGGTCGAGCGCGGTCTGTGCGTCCTCGAACTCGATGGCGAGGTGGCAGGTGTCGTAGTTCAGGCCGATGAATTTCAGGAAATCCCGGTCACGCGGATGGCGGTCAAAGTAGAGGCCGAAGAACTTCAGCGCCTCGCCGCTCGTCTCAAACAAGCCCAGCGGCTCCGGCTCCAGGCCGAGATGGAGGTCGTGCCCGGTGCGCTCCGCCACGCGCTCGATGTGCTCGCGGCAGGCCTTGAGGTTTGAGAAGATGGCCTCCAGTTCGCCGCCGCCGATGTTGAAAGTCTTGTGCGAACCCGGCAGCGAGCTCACGCTGCCGCTCAGGCCGGGAGGGAGCAGCTCGCCGAGCACGTCGAAGACCAGATTCGTGTACTCGAGCCGCTCGGGGCGGGACCAGTCGGGCCGGAAAACATTTTCCTTCACGCGCTGGCCGTGGAATGCACCGTAGGGGAAGGCGTTGATGGTGAAAACGTAGCAATCATTGGCGTCGAGCCAGCGCTTGAACTGGCTCATCGACTGCGGCGCGCTCAGCTCCCGGGCCGCCACTTCGCTGAGGCGCAGGCCGATGCCGTAGGGCCGGCCCGCAGCCACGCGCTCGCGCACTCGGAGCGTGTAGTCGCGCAGGCCGCGGAACGTCTCCTCCCACGTCTCGCCGCGGTGGATGTTGGTGCAGTATCCGAGATGAATGCCATGCTGGAGTTTCATGCGGCGCACAACACGCACGGCGGCACTTCGAGGGCAAGGGCCGAAAACAGGAAAGGCGGACTTTGCAGCCCGCTTCTGCGTCGGATGAGCGCCGTCACCGCAGGCAGTGTCCGGCTTTGCCGGGCCGCCGGCACTGCTGCTTCCTGGCGCGCTTTCGTGATTGCCGGGCCTGTTCCCTCGCGTAAATGGGCGCATGATCCACCTTGTCCGCTTCGCTCTTGCCCTCGTTTCCATCGCCTCGGCGTCCGCCGCTTCGCTTGAAGAACTGCCCGAGCATGTGCTGCGCGGAGGGCTGCCGAATGTATTCTCGAAACTGCAGAAGGGCGGCGAGGTGCATGTTGCCTATCTCGGCGGCAGCATCACGGCGCAGCCAGGCTATCGGGTGAAAACCTTTGGGTGGTTTGGGAAAGAGCATCCGCAGGCGAAGCTCGTGGAGATCAATGCGGCCATCGGTGGCACGGGGTCCGACCTTGGTGTGTTTCGGGTCGGTCAGGACGTGCTCGCGCACAAGCCGGACCTGATGTTCGTCGAGTTCGCCGTGAACGACGGCGGCGCGGCACCGGAGCAGATTCACCGCTGCATGGAGGGCATTGTGCGCCAGACGTGGCGGGCGAATCCGGAGACCGACATCTGCTTTGTCTATACCATCGCGAACACCATGATCGACGAGTGGAAGGCCGGAAAGCTTCCGCGCTCGGTGGCGGCGATGGAGCAACTCGCCGATCACTACCAGATCCCGAGCATCCACTTCGGTCTGCCCATCGCCAAACTGGCCGCGGCGGACCGGCTGATCATCGACAAGCCCCTGCCAAAGACGGATGAGGAGAAGAAGGCCGTCGGCGACAAGGTCGTGTTCGCGCCGGACAAGGTGCATCCGCACGTCGAAACCGGCCACCAGATCTACTTCGAGACGGCGGTGCGTGCGTTTGAGAAGCTCCGCACGGGTGGCAAGCCTGCCTTGCACGGATTGAAGGCGGCGTTCGTGGCTGACAATCTCGAGCACGCCAAACTCGTCCCATTGAGCAGGGCAAAGCTGGGAGCCGGCTGGAACAAGCTGCCCGCCGATCACAAGCTGAAGGGCTTTTTCAACCGGTTGCCAGAAATCTGGCAGGCCAATGAACCGGGCGACTCGATCGATTTCAAATTCAGAGGCACGTCGGCCGGCATCTACGACCTGCTCGGCCCTGATTGCGGCCAGGTGAAGGTCACGCTCGACGGCAGGGCCGCCGACAAGCCGACGTCGCGTTTTGACTCCTACTGCACCTACCATCGTCTCGGCAGTTTTTTCCCCGCGAGGAATCTGCCGGACGGCGAGCACACGGTGCATCTCGAGATTCATCCCGATCAGGCCGACAAGGCGAAGATCATCACCGACAAGAAGGCCTATGCGGCGGACCCGAAGCGCTTCGACGACCGCCAGTGGTATGCCGGCGCGCTCATGCTGGTGGGAGACTTGGTGGAGTGAGGGGAAGCGGGGGCGGGGCGGGAAGATGACGGCACCGCGGGAGCGGCATCGCGCGCGCCGGGTATCACCACTGCAGGCTGCTGGCGGGCATCCGCTTTTCGTTCACGCGGGTCTTCACGATCTGGCCGTCGCTGAGATAGAGGACGCGGTCGGCCATCTCAGCCATGGCGGCATTGTGGGTGATGACGACGGTGAGCGTGCCCAGCTCGCGGTTGATGCGCTCGATGGCCTCCAGCACGATGATGCCCGTGTGAACGTCGAGCGCGCCGGTGGGCTCATCGCAAAGGAGCACCTCGGGCCTCTTCGCGATGGCGCGCGCGATGGCCACGCGCTGTTGCTCGCCACCTGAGAGCTGCGAGGGGAAATGGTCCATCCGGTTGCCGAGATCGACCATTTCGAGTGCTTCTTCAGGCCGCATCGGATGGCGCGTGATGTCGGTGATGAGCGCCACGTTTTCGCGTGCGGTGAGGCTGGGGATGAGGTTGTAAAACTGGAACACGAAGCCGACGCAATGCCGGCGGAAGAGGGTGAGCGTCTTTTCATCTCCGCCCGTGAGATCCCAGCCTTTGTAGTCGAGCGATCCGTAGCTCGGCACGTCGAGTCCGCCGAGGATGTTCAGAAGCGTCGATTTGCCGCTCCCGGAAGGGCCCAGCAGCACGACCAGCTCCCCCGCATAGAAGTGCAGCGACACTTCTTGAAGCGCGACCACCGGCACCTCGCCTGTGCGATAAACTTTGCCAAGCCCATGCGCATGAAACACCGGCTCGCCCGCATGACCGGGGGCGGCGAGATCGGGAGAAAGCTCGGAGGGTTCGGGGCTCAAGGTGCGTGGGGGATGGATGACGCGGGATAGATGACGCGGCAGATCGTCGCAGTCGAGGAGAAGAACGCACGCAAATGCACCCGCCCGAGAACTTGCCCCTGCGGATGAATCCTGAACTCTCCGCTACCTCTTCATTTCCGCATCCTGTATCCTGGTTTCCGCGCGCCGCTCATGCTCGACCACATCGACAAGTTCATCCTCCATCTTGCCACCGAGCGAGGGCTTTCCACGCGTTATCAGTTGTTGGTGCGGGGGGTGCTGGAGACGTTTGCGTCCTGGGCCGCGGAGAATCTGAAGGTCGAGAACGTGCGCGTGGTGACGACGCAGCACCTGACCGACTACCTGGCCGCTCGCAAAAAAACGGGTCTGGCGACATCCACCGCGCGTGTCGAGCTGGTGGCGTTGAAAGTATTTTTCCGCTGGCTGAATGCGCGGAAATTTCGCGAGGGCGATCCGGCGGAGCCGATCCTCGCGCCGCGGCCCGAACAGCATCTGCCTGACACGCTGAACGAGGCGGAAGTCCGCGCGCTGCTGGAGTCCGTGCGCGGCACCACGCCGCTCGACCGGCGGGACCGTGCGATTCTCGAGTTGTTCTACGCCAGCGGACTGCGCCTTTCCGAACTGGTGAACGCGCGCCTGGAGAATCTGAGCCTCGAGGAAGGATGGATTCGCGTGACGGGCAAGGGGAACAAGACCCGCCTCACGCCGGTGGGCGGCGCGGCGCGCGAGGCGTTGGCAGCATATGTCGGGCGCTCGCGGCCGGAGCTGGTGAGGCCGCGCACGTCGAGCCACATCTTCATCACGCGCAACGGAACCAAGCTCACCACCGCACGCGTGCAGCAGATCGTGAAGGAGCGCGCGCAGATGGCAGGCCTCGATCCGGCCAGGATTCATCCGCATCTGCTGAGGCACTCCTTTGCCACGCACCTGCTGAACAACGGCGCCGATCTGCGTGTGATCCAGGAAATGCTCGGCCATGCGGACATCTCGACCACACAGATTTACACCCATGTGGATCAGAAGAGACTGAAGGACGTGCACCGGCGGTTCCATCCGCGGGCGTGAAAATCCTGTCGCAAAACCGGATGCCGTGTCGTATCGATAATCACAAGCTCATGGCAACCCGGCTTCTGGCAGTGATGCTCACGCTCCTCATCGGCTCACCGGTGTGTTGGTGCTGCATCACTCACGCCCAGCCGCGGGTGACGGCGCAGGAAGAAGCGCCCGCCGCCTGTCCGATGTGTGCGAAGAAGGCTGCCAAGACGAACAAGACTGCTCCCGCCCGGAAGAAGGGCTGCCAGTGCGAGCGTGCCTGCTCGGCCCGCGAGATCACGCAGCCGACGGTGGCGGTGCCGGCGGCCACGCAGATTGATCTGCCGGCTCCGGCATGGGTTTGGGAGGACACCGTTTTCCACGCGCTGGACGCCGTTGCCGCGGAGGAAGAGCTTACTGTCCGGGAGACGGGGCCGCCGCGAAGTGCCGGACCGCTCTACTTGCGGTACTGTGCCCTGTTGAATTGAAGCACGGTGCTTCAAACTTCGGACCGCCATGACATCGCGTCGTCCGCGTGGACGATGGCCTTTCTGGTCATGCGCCGGAAGTTTCCATCTTATGCACAGACTGTTTGCCATGCGGCAAACCAGCGCAGCCCGGCCCGTGGTTTCGCTGCTATCCAATCCGGGCGCTCATCGAACACAAACATTCCATCATTCAATCCTATGAAATCCATTCTTACCCTCATCGCCGTTGCCACCATGGCCATGTTCTCCAGCACCCTCACCGCAGGCGAAGCCTGCAAGAAGTGCTGCAAGGACGCCTGCGCCGCCTGCTGCAAGGACAAAGGCAAGAAGTGCGGCAAGGACTGCTGCAAGGGCGAATAAGGGAACGCCTCTGACCCAGGTCTGATCCTGGCGTCGAGAGCCGCCGTCATCCGTCATGGGTGGCGGCGGCTTTTTGTTTTGGCCGCAGGAGGCGGCTGCCCCGCCCCGGCTTGATCAACATCAGGCCATCAGGCGATGGGGCAGCTCAGCCAGAAGGTCGTGGTGTTGTTCTCCGAGCCGACACCGAGCTGCAGGCTCATCTGGTGGGAGAGCATGGCGGCGATGGTGAGGCCCAGGCCGAGGTGATTGCTGTTCTTGCTGCCTTGGAAGGGACGGAAGATGTCCTGCAGCTTGTCCGCCGGAATTTGGGAGCCGGTGTTGCTCACCAGGATGTCCACGCGGCGCTGCTCGGCGGGAGTGATGACACCGGGGCCGCATACTTTGAGCAGCGCACGGCCGCCGCCCTTCTGCGCGGCCTCAGCGGCGTTTTTGAGCAGTTCGATGATGATGTCCTTGAACTTGGTGGGATCGACCAAGATGGAGGGCAGGCCGGGCTGCACTTCCACTTCCAACGGCACGCCCGCTTTCGTGAACGGCTCGCGCACGGAGCCTTCGATGGCGGCGAGGAAGTCTCCCGCATTGATCGGCTGAAGGCTGACCTTTGCACATCCGCCCGCGGAGCGGATGCGCTCGCTGAGGCTGGAGACGTTCACCGAAGCCTCGCGGATGTGCTGGACGTTTTCGAGCACGCCGGGGTCGAGGTCCTCGTTCATCAGCACGAGGCTGCTGAAGCCTTGAATGACTGCCAGAAGGTTGTTGAGCTTGTGCGTCAGGCCCCGCAGGAGTTCGGGGTGGAATCCTTCGCTGCTTTCGGGGCCGAGGTTCAGGTTCGTGGGGAAGGCAAATTGCATGATGGCTTTTTCGAGGGGCGCTCGGTGCGCGATTGGGCGGAAGATAGTGACGGCCACCCGAAATCCAAGGCAATTTTCCCGGCACTTTTTTCAAGGCGGGCCAAATCACCTCTTGGCGTGTGCGGCTTGCGCGCCATGAATGCGCCAATGCGTCTGCGAGATAAAGTCATCATCGTCACGGGAAGCTGCACGGGCATCGGCAAGGCTGTCGCGAAGCGCTGCGTGGAAGAAGGCGCGCGCGTGGTCGTCCATGGCCTGGAGAATGATCTCGGCGGGCAGGTGGTGCAGGCGCTCGGCGCGGACAAGGCCGTGCTGCACATCGAAGACCTCACGGCGGTGGGCTGCCCCGAGCGGCTGGTGAAGCTGGCGGTGGACACCTTTGGCCGGCTCGATGCCGTGGTGAACAACGCCGCCCTGGTGAAGGCGGGCAACATTCACGACACGGACGCGGCAGCTTTCATGCGCATGCTGTCGGTCAACACCCTCGCGCCATACCTGCTGATCCGGGCCGCGCTGTCGGAACTGCGCAAGACGCGGGGCTGCGTGCTGAACATCGGTTCGGTGAACGCCTACAGCGGCGAGCCAAATTTGCTGCCCTACTCGGTCTCCAAAGGCGCGCTGATGACTCTCACCCGGAATCTCGGAGACACCCTGCACCGGGAAGACGGCGTCCGTGTGAACCAGATCAATCCCGGATGGGTGCTCACCGAGAACGAGGCGCAGCGCAAGCGCGAGCACGGTCTGGCCGAAGACTGGTACAAGGACCTCCCGCGCGTCTTCGCCCCTGCCGGACGCATTCTCTGGCCGGAGGAGATCGCGGCGGGCGCTGTTTACTGGCTCGCGGATGAAAGCGGACCGATCAGCGGCCAAGTGGTCGATCTTGAGCAGCATCCTTTCATCGGTCGTAATCCGCCGAAGGACCAGACGACCATCCCGCGATGACGCTCGTAGCGCAAGAATCGCAAAGCGGCGGATAGACGCGGCGCAATGCGCCCGTTTTTTTCCGCGCCCGCCGCACGATCAAAGGCGGGCCTCGAACCCCCACGCTCGAGAAACCCCACTCGACACGACATTGACGACGAAGACGAAATGATCCACACCCTGCGGAAACTCTCATCACTGCTGATGACGGTGCTGCTCGTGTGCGCGATCGACGGCTGCACCTCCGGCCATTATTCCAGGTCCGCGGATCGCGAGACGCTGGGCATCCTGCGCCGCAAGAGCAGCCATGTCCCGAATTCGGGCCGCGGCCTGCTCGACATCAAGCCGCCGCCGCCCGTCACACTGGACGAACTGGCGAAGAACCTGAAGACCGAGGAATTCCTCGGCGACCGCGCCGTGCAGGTGGAAAAAGGTGCGAAGGTTCTCGAACTGGCGGATGCGCTCGGCTACGGCGTGAGCCGGAACCGCGAGTATCTCGGTCGCAAGGAGACGCTCTACCTGCAGGCGCTGGACCTGACGCTGACGCGGCACAAGTACGCGCCGATCCTCGCCTCCTCCGGCAGCGCGATGGTGGACCGCAACCAAGTGGAGGCTGGAGTGAACCAGTTCGTGACGGACACGACGCAGACCTTCAAGGGGGGCGTGGGTTTGTCGATGCTCTCGCGCATCGGTACCAAGATCGCCGCGGACCTGACCACAGACTTTACCCGCTTCGTCACAGGCGGCCTGCGCGAGGTGAGCGACTCGAAGCTCGTCACCAGCATCTCCCAGCCGCTGCTGCGCGGCGCAGGCTATCTCGGCGCCTCGGAGGTGCTTACGCAGGATGAGCGCTCCATGCTCTACGCCGTGCGCGACTTCTCGCAGTATCGGAAGACCTTCACCGTCGATCTCGCCGGCCAGTACTATCGCGCCCTGCAGTCGCGCGACGCGGCGCGGAACGCCTACGTGGCCTACATCGCCTTCAAGAACACCATCGAGCGCGAGCGCTCCATGCAGGAGGCAAACCGCCGCTCCCTCTCCTCCCTCATTCAGCTCGACCAGGCGGTCTTCACCAACCAACGCAAATGGCTGAGCGCCGTGGCCAGCTACGAAAAGGAACTCGACGACCTGAAAATCCAGCTCGGCCTGCCGGTCACCGAGAAGCTCATGATGGACGACAAGGAGCTGCGCGTCCTGAAATTGCACGATCCGCCAGGCACGCTGGACGAGGCCGTCCAGACCGCGCTCGCCTCTCGGCTCGACCTGTGCAATGGGCGGGATGCGCTGGAGGATGCAAACCGCAAGGTGCGCGTGGCAAAGCAGGAGCTGCTCCCCGTCGTCGATCTGCTCGCGAAGTACACACTCACTGGCGACCCGGGCGCAGACGGCGCAAATCTCGACGGGCACCGCCGGAAGGTCTCCGTGGGCGCAAACGTCGATCTGCACCTCGACCGGAAGAAGGAACGCAACGAACTGCGCGCCGCCGAGGTGGCCGAGCAGGCAGCACGTCGCACCCTGGAGCAGGACGAGGAGAACGTGCGCCGCCAGATCCGCGCGGACTGGCGCGATCTCGACCTCGCCCGGAAGCAGTACGAGATCGCCGTGCAGAACCTGGCATTGAGCGAGAAGCGCGTGGACGTGGAAGAGGACTTTTTCAAGGAGGACAAGACCACGAACCCGCGCGATCTCATCGACGCGCGCAACCAGCTCATCGCCGCCCGTGACCTGCTTACCTCCACGCTCGTCACCCACACCGTGGCGCGGCTGGCCCTGTGGAGAGACATGGGGATTCTCTTCATCACGAAAGATGGCGGATGGGTGGACGTATTGAAAAAGGAAACGCCCGGAGGGAAAACGCGATGATGCCAGGGAATCCCAAAAAATGGCTCACAGGGGTGGCAGCGGTGGCAGCACTGATTGCTATCTATCTGTTCTTCGGCCGCGGCACTGCCGCGGTCAAGGAGGTCCCTGTCTTCACGGCGCAGAAAGGGCCGCTCCAGATCAGCGTGCTGCAGGGCGGCGAGATCCGCGCGCTGCAAAACCTTGAGATCAAGTCCGAGATCGAGACCCCCACAAAAATCCTCAGCATCATTCCCGAGGGCTACGTCGTCACCGAGGAGGACGTGAAGGACGGCAAGGTGCTCGTCGAACTGGACAATTCGGACATCAAGCAGCGCATCGTCGATCACGAAATCCAGTTCCAGACCACCGTGGCCGCATACATCGAGGCCGACGAGCAGCGCGACATCCAGCGCAGTGACAACCTCAGCATGTTCCGCGAGACCAAGGAGGCCGCGCTCTTTGCGCTCATGGATTTTGAGAAGTACCTCGGCAAGCAGGCTGCGGCCGGCATCCTCAAGTCGGCCGGACTGCCGGAGAGTGTCAATGCCTTTGACGCCTTCATCACCGCGACCGAGGCCGCATCCAACGCGCCCGTCTTGCGATCACTCGACGGCAGGGACAAAAGCAAAAGCCCGGCGGGCGGCGATGCCGCTGCCAAGCCCGCGCCGAAGAAATCCGCCGGGCACGAGCGCGTGAATTTCATCTCCTTCCTCAAGGAAGACGCGCTCGAAGACGGTGATGCCCAGCAGAAGCTCCGCCAGTTGGGCGACGAGCTGCTGCTGCACAAGGCCGAGGTCGCCGTGGCCGAGCAGACGTACGAGTCGTCGGCCCGTCTCGAGGCGAAGAAATTCATCACCGCCACCGCGCTGAAGAACGACGAGGTAAACCTCGAAAAGGCAAAGCTTGCGGTGAAGACGGCGGAGACGTCCCTCGACCTCTTCAAGAAGTACGAATTTCCCAAGGAGTGCGAAACGCGGCTCGGGAACTACCGCGAAGTGCTCGACAAAGTGGAGCGCACCGTGCGCTCGAACCGTGCGCGCATGGCGCAGTCCGAGTCGAAGTTCAGCACCGCCAAGCGCCGCTATGAAGTGGAACTGGAAAAGAAGGAGGACCTCGAGCGGCAGCTCAAGGCCTGCGTCATCAAGGCCACCCAGCCCGGCATCGTGGCCTATGGTGATCTGAACGCCAGTGCCTCCGCCCGTTACAATGAATCCATCGAGGAAGGCTCCAGCGTGCGGCTGCGCCAGACCATCCTCACCATCCCCGACATGTCGCAGATGGGAGCGCATGTGAACGTCCACGAGTCCCAGGTCAAGAAAGTGAAGCTTGGCCAGCGCGTACTCGTGCGCGTCGATGCCGAGCCGGGCAAGGTGCTCGATGCCCAGGTGGCGGAGCTGGCCCTGCTGCCGGACTCCACCAGCACCCGTTACACGCCAAACGTGAAGGTTTACCCCTGCACCATCCACATCCAGGGCACCCATGACTGGCTGAAGCCGGGCATGAACGCCAAGGTGGACATCATCGTCGATGATCTCGACGACGTGCTCTTCGTGCCCGTCCAGTCCATCGAGGTCGAGAACGACCACCACTTCTGTTACGTCAGCACCGGCTCCAAGCTTGAGCGTCGCGAGATCACCACCGGCCTCTTCAATGATGAATTCATCGAAGTCCGCAGCGGGCTGGATGTCGGCGAGGCCGTCGCCCTCGCACTGCCGCAGAAGAGCATGCTCGATGAGCAGCAGCAGCCGAAGGCGGCCGAGCACGAGCAGCCGGCCCACCGGGTGGCCAGGACGACACCGGAAGCCGCCGCGGCGGGCAAGAACATCGCCCGCCGCTAAGGGCGGAGCGGCCACATCGTGCACGCATGACTGAGAGCCAGTCCTCTCCCATCATCAAGCTCGTGGACGTCCGCAAGAGCTACCAGATGGGAGCGCTCACCACCCAGGTGGTCCAAGGCATCTCCCTGGACATCCATGCCGGCGAGTACGTCTGCATCATGGGACCGTCCGGCTGCGGGAAGAGCACGCTGCTCAATCTCCTCGGCTGCCTCGACCAGCCCACCTCCGGCGACTACTTCCTGGGCGGCAAGAACGTCGCGCATCTTGATGACGATGCGCTCTCCGAGGTCCGCTGCCGCAACCTCGGCTTCATCTTCCAGAGCTACAATCTCATCCAGCAGCTCACCGTGATCGAAAACATCGCCGTTCCGCTCTACTATCGCGGCGCATCCGACAAGGAGATGCGCGAAAAGGCCGAGAGGCTCGCCGCGCAGGTGGGGCTCTCCCACCGCCTGCATCACAAGCCCAATGAACTCTCCGGCGGCCAGCAGCAGCGCGTCGCCATCGCGCGCGCCCTGGTGAACGATCCGCTCGTCATTCTCGCCGATGAAGCCACCGGCAATCTCGATTCGAAGTCCGGCCAGGAAATCCTCGGTATTTTCGATGAACTCAACGCGCAGGGAAAGACGCTCGTTTTCGTCACCCACGACGAGCGCATGGTCCGGCGTTGCAAACGCATCGTGCGCTTGGAGGACGGCGTCATCGCCCATGACATCCCCGGCGGACCCGCCGCGCCCGCGCTTGCCGCCGCCGCATGACGCGGTGAGGAGGCGCGCTTCCTTCGTTGATTTGATCCACCCACCATCCACCACTCATCCGGCCCTTGTCCTTCCTTGCCCGACATCCCGTCCTCCGCCTCATCGCCTCGCCGCAGCATCTGTGGCGCACGGTGTCGCTCGGGCTGAAGACAATCTGGCTGCACAAGCTCCGCTCGTTTCTCACGGCGCTCGGCGTGGTGTTCGGCGTGGCCTCGGTGGTGGCCATGCTCGCCATCGGTGAAGGCGCCAGCCACGAGGCGCAGGAGCAGATCAAGAAGCTCGGCAGCCAGAACATCATCCTGGAGAGCGTCAAACCGCCCGACAGCCAGGGCGGTGCGGCCGAGACGCGCAGCATGGTCATCGAGTACGGCCTCACGGCTCGCGACATCGAGCAAATCCGCCGCACCGTGCCGGGCATCTCCATTGTCGTGCCCAGCCGCATCCTCACCGAGATCATTTGGAATCTCGACCGCAAGGTGGACGGCCAGATCGGCGGCGTGCTCCCCATTTATCCACAGATGCGGAACCGCCGGATGCTGCTGGGCCGCTTCATCAGCGACCTTGAGCAACAGGAGCGCCTTCCCGTTTGTGTGCTGAACCAGTCCGCCGCCGCGAAGCTCTTCCCTCTCGATACGCCCACCGGCAAGTCCGTGCGCGTCCGCGGCTACTACTACAAGATCACCGGTGTGATCGAGGACGAAACGAAGCAGGGCGGCGGCGGTGGCGGCGGCTCGTCATCGAGCAACTCGACGGCGCAGATTTTCATCCCCGACACCACGCTCAACGACCAGTTCGGCGAGACCTTCTTCCGCTACAAGACGGGCGGCTTCGAGGCCGAGAAGGTGGCCTTCCACGAGGCCGTCGTGCGCGTGAACGACACCGCGCAGGTGATGAGCCGCGCGGAGGCCATCAAGCAGATTCTCACCACCAATCACAAGAAGGAGGACTGGCGCATGATCGTGCCCATCGAGCTCCTGCGCCAGGCGGAGCGCACGAAGCAGATATTCAGCATCGTGCTCGGCTCCATTGCCGCCATTTCGCTGCTCGTCGGCGGCATCGGCATCATGAACATCATGCTCGCCAGCGTCACGGAGCGCACGCGCGAGATCGGCATCCGGCGCGCGCTTGGTGCGCGGCAGGCGGACATCGTCTTGCAGTTCCTCATCGAGACCACGCTCCTCGCCGGGGTGGGCGGCGTCATCGGCGTCGTGGTCGGCCTCGCCATTCCCATCGCCGTCAGCCACTTCGCCGGCGTGACCACCGTCGTCAAAGCCTGGGCTCCCGCGCTCGCCTTTTCCATCTCCGTGCTCACCGGCATCGCCTTCGGCATCTACCCCGCCCGCCGCGCCGCGCGCATGAACCCCGTCGAGGCGCTGCGGCACGAGTGAGCGCGGCGCTGGGGGTTGATGGTTGAGAGTTGATGGTTGACAGACTTCCGCGGGCGCGGTCAGGACATGAGCGACGCTTTCGGCGAAGCCATGAGCACTTCCCCTGCCGCCGAGTCCGGCCGGTGTCATGCACGGACATGTGTCGCGCGTCCCTTCGCCGAACTCAATCCATTTCCCCTTCTCCCATTCCAAAATTCCAACCTTCCCTCATTCCATCCTCCCCTGTTCCCCTCCATCATTCCATTGCGCCGCGCGCCGTCCTGTCCACCATCCGCGCCCTCCATGCTTTCCGTCTCGAATGCCAGCAAGACCTACGCGGGCCGCACCTTGTTCAGCGGCGTGTCGTTTCACATCAATCGCGGCGAGAAGATCGGCCTCATCGGCCCGAACGGTGCCGGGAAGTCCACCCTCTTCTCGCTCCTGCTTGGCGAGGCCGCGCCTGATGACGGCCAGATCACGATGGAGAAAGGCATCACCCTCGGCTTTCTTCCGCAGGAGAGCGCGCCGGTCGATGACGTGACGGTGCTCGATCTCGCCACCGGCCACCTCCACGAGCACAGCCGCTGGGAGGACGAGCCGAAGGCCAAGCGCATTCTCAGCGGCCTCGCCTTCCGCGAGAGCGACTTCACGCGCAATGCGCGCACGCTCAGCGGCGGCTGGGTGATGCGCGCGCACCTCGCTCGTCTGCTCGTCCAGGAGCCTGACCTGCTGCTGCTCGACGAGCCGACGAACCATCTCGACCTCGAGTCGCTCATCTGGTTCCAGGACTATCTGAAGAGCTATCCCGGAGCGATCCTCATGATTTCCCACGACCGCGAGTTCCTGAACCAACTGACGGACTCCATCCTCGAAATCGCCCACGGCAAAGTGGTCCGCTACCGCGGGAATTACGACGATTACCTCCGCGAAAAGGCTGCGCGCGAGGAGCAACTCCAGGGCGCCTACGACAACCAGCAGCGCGAGATCGCGAAGCTCAAGACCTTCGCCGACCGCTTCAAGGCCAAGGCCAACTTCGCCTCCCGCGCACAGGACAAGCTCAAGATGATCGACCGCATGGAGAAGATCGAGGCGCCCGTGGCCGCGGAGAAGACGGTGAAATTCCGTTTTCCGCAGCCGCAGCGTTCAGGCCAGCGCGTGATCGCGCTCAAGGACGTGGACTTCGCCTACGGCGCCCAGCCGGTTTATGCGGGGTTGCATTTCGAGATCGAGCGCGGGCAGCGCATCGTGCTGGTGGGGCCGAACGGCGCGGGCAAGTCCACGCTGCTCAAGCTGCTGGCCGATGCGTTGCAGCCGCAGGCGGGCCGGCGCGAACTCGGCCACAACGTCAAGCCCGGCTACTTCGCGCAGTATCGCGGCGACGTGCTGAACATGCGCCACTCCGTGCTCCAGTCCGCCATGGATTTGCCCAGCCGCCCTGGAGAGCAACTCGCGCGCACCATCCTGGGTTCGTTTCTTTTTCGTGGTGACGATGTCTTCAAGCCCGTCGGCATTCTCAGCGGTGGTGAGAAATCACGCCTCGCGCTCGTGCGCCTGCTGCTCGATCCGCCAAACCTTCTGCTCATGGACGAGCCCACCACGCATCTCGACATGGGCAGCATCGACGCACTTGTGGCCGCGCTCGAAGACTACGAAGGCACGCTCGTTTTCATCAGCCACGATGTCTATTTCATCCGCGCCATGGCGCGCAGCGTCGTCCACATCGCCGCCGGCGTGCTTACCCCCTACGCGGGAGACTACCAGTATTACCTCGACAAGACACGCGCCACCTCCGCCCGCGAGGCGCTCACCGCCACGCTCACCAATCAGCAGCCGCGGGAATGGCAGCCGGCGTCCGCCGCCACGTCGTCATCGGGCGGTGGAAAAACCAAGGAGCAAAAGCGCCTCGAAGCCGAGGCGCGCAACGCCCGCGCCAGGGAGCGTCGTGAGCTGGAACAGCGCATCGCCGCCGGGGAGACAACTTCGGCCCGGCTCGAGTCACGCCGGGACGAACTCCACGCGCTCCTGCGCGATCCCGCCACCTACGCCGACGGTGCCAAGGCAATTGCACTGCAGCACGAACTCGAAACCGTGGATGCGGAGATCGCGTCCGTCACCGCCCGATGGGAGCAGGACACCGCCGCGCTCGAAGCACTCGCCGCGCCGCTGCCCGCCGGCTGAACGACGCCGTACAGCGAAACTGGCGCGAGCCGCCGGCTCGCCGCGAGTGCGAGAACAAAAGCAGATCGAACTGCGAGCGCGCGACTGCGACCGGGCCGGTCGCGCCACTTTTGACTGCTGCAAATGGCGGCTCACATGCCGATGGGTTCTGCGTCGTTATGGGTATCGTTGCGGCGCTTACCGGTTTCGTCGGCTGGTCCGCCGAGTTGGATGACGGAGGGGCGACGCTTCGCCGTTGCCGCAGTCTTCGATCAACCAGTACCAAGAACAAGGCGCCGCCGAATTTCGTGCCCGACTTCGTCAAACGCTCCGCCGGCAACTTCATCCGGAATAACGTGCGATGCTGCGCTCACGGGCTGCGCTTCATCACCTGATGAACATGATGCGGTGACCAGGCCGGTCACTTCCCGCCACCGGACTTCTTGATGTCCTCCAGATAGGAACCGAATGTGGAAAAGAGCAGATGGAGTCCCTGGCTGCCGCCTGCCATCAGGGAGGCGGTGAGGAAGATGTCGAAGGCCTGGAACCAGCCGGTCGGCGAGACCGGCTTGCCGTCCGCTCCAGCGGGAAACTGGAACAACTGGCCGAGCAGCCGGATGCCGAGCAATCCACCGATGGTGGCCAGGAAGAAACTCAGCGCCACGGCTTTGCGCCGCGTGTCCGCGTCGTACTCGGCAACGGCTTTCTTTGCTTCGGCGGCACCGGTCTTTTCGCTCGCCGCCTTGCCTGACGCGGCTTCTGCCTTCTGCTGCGCTTCTTGCGCCTGTTCTACCGCTTTCTGGGCAGCCTCCGCATTCTGCACGCCGGCCATGCCCTGCATTTGCACCAGTGCTTTCTGCGCGGTCGCAGCCTGCTCGGCGGCGTGCGCCGCATTCGTTTCCGCCACGCGGGCTTGGTCAACTGCGTGCTCGGCCGTGATGTCTTTCTGGTCGCCCTCCTTCGCGCGCGGGACGCCGATGAGCACCTCGACCGCGCGTTCGATGATCAGCGTGAGGGCGAAAATGCCCGAGGTGATGTTGCCGAGGTTTTGCGCGAGATCGGTGCGCATTTGCAGTTGGGCCGCGGCCTTCCAACTGAAGAAGACGAGCAGGATGGCGGCGGCGGCCCAGAACAACGGAGTCAGAGAAGGCGTCTTGGACATGATCGTGATCGGGTGGGTGTGTGGATGTGATTTATGCGATGCGGAAAAGAATACAGGCCGGAGGGGGGGGCAGCTGTGTCACACCGGTCGCGGCCACGCCGCGTGCACATGAGTGCCGTGCCCTGGATCGCCCGGGCCAAGCACCTCGGTGGCACCCAAGGTGCGGCACAGGTTCTTGAAAGCCGGCACATCGGGGTTTGAAGCGCTGACTCCGTGGCCGTTGATGACATTGAAATCAGCGGCTACTCCCGCGTAGTGCCGCGAGTTTGCGCTGTGCGAGCCTCCGGCGATCTCGGAGACGGAGAAGCGGTACTGCCCCGCCAGTGCGATGAGTCCGTGCAGCAGCCGCTCGTCCAGCGGCACGGTGCCTCCCGGAGCGGTGCCGTAGCTGCTGCGCTGCGCGTGCAGGCCGGCTGCGGTGTCCGTCATGTTTTGCCGCGCGTTGGCCTGGTCGGAAACGCCGGAGGCGTGCACGGTCGCCAGTGTGATGTTCGGGTTCGACAGGATCGCGTTGGCGAGCGCTGGCGCCGACGAATCATCGCCGTGCTCGCCGAAGACGTGCATCAAACCGCCCCCTGCGGCTTCGAGTGCCGACACCAGAGGCATCGCGCGCTTGGCGGCGGGTGATGCCGCCGTCCGCACCGGCGCGAAGGTTTCAGGATCACCGAGGAAGGGGATGTCATCGTCCGCGCCAGCTTCGGCTGCGGTCGCCGCCATGAGGCCAGCCGCGGATGGCGCAGCCATGCCTGATGCGCCCGTGTCATCCACGAGCACGCCGTTCGCATTGACGGGGAGCATGGCCAGGTCCCAGTTTCCGCGCGCGGCCTCGCGGCGCAGGTCGCGCGTGCGGTAAGCGCTGGCCCGCACGGCGGGTCGGTGGTGATTGAGCAGCCAGTTGTGCCGCACCTCGACATACTGCGCGATCCATGTGCGCTCGTCGCCGCCGGCGGCCGGCGGGCGCTCTGGAAAACGCGCACGCAGGAAGTCGAGAATGCCGCCGCTCTGGATGAAGGAGTCGTAAATGACCAGGGCGGAGAGCGCGAGTGTGAAACCGTTGGCATCGGCCCACTCCATCGCCGGCTGGAAGTAGCGCCGGTCGAAGAACACATCTTGTGTCTGCTTCATCACGGGATCCTCGTCGCCGGCGCGTCGCAGCAGGGAGATGAAATGCGAGTCATTGACCAGCGCCTCGCGCCCGATGCGCGGCAAGTATGGCGCGAGATCGCCGGAGTACTTGCCGCCCGCTTCCGAGTACATCCGCACCAGCTCGCGCAGGTTCCCGTATTCGGTGGTCTGCGACCGCCCGTATGTGATCTGCCGGATGTCGTTCGGGCCGTCCTCGTAAATGGTCACGTTGCCGTAGTCGCCTTCGGCGCTGCCTGTCTCGAAGGCATTGAGCACCCGCTCGCAGACGAGCCGCTGTCCGGCGCTGAGCGTGACGGCCATGGCAGATCCACCTTCGTGTGCCAGCGCTGCCATCGACGCGGACACGGCACGGGACGGAGACTTGCGGCGAGACGGCGTTTTCGACCGGCGTGGTGCCGCTGGTTTGCGTGTGGAAGATCTTTTCATCGGGATGTGTTTTGGTTTTCGGAATTGGAGATGCAGCAAAAAGTCCGCACCGGTGAATCTCGCCGTCACGCCGACATGAACGGCGGACAAAGCGTCCGCTGGAGATCCGGCGCGGAATCGAGGCTCACCCGTGGCTTTCCATCAGCACGTTCGGCAGCACGGTCACATCTGCTGCGCGGGCCAGCGCACTTTCCGGCGCTGCGAGGGCGTGCAGTGTATCGCGCCCGGCCTGCACGATCGCCTGGCCGGTGGCGGCGAGAATGCGCACGGCGGATGGGTCGAGTTTCGTGGTGCGGGTGAGCGCGCCGAGACGCTGTCGCACATGATCGTGCATCACGCGGATGCGCTCCGCGCGAGTCGTCGCCTTGGCGAGCAATTCCTCCGACGGCGGGTGGAAGTGAAGCACCAGCGCGAGCTGGTCCGCGGGCAAATCCTCGCGGGCCAGCCAATCGTGCACGGCGGGGTCGATCATGGTGGCGGAGCGTCACGTCAGATGTGCGTTAAATCAAGCCTGCCGCGGCCGCCGCGCGGCGTATTGGCCGCGCCCGTGAGCGCACTTACATGCGAGTAGAGCGCCGTTTCGAGCGCGGATGCATTCACGTCCAACTGCGGATTTTGCTCCAGCAGCAGGGCGAGCGCTCCGGTGGTAACGGGCGTGGCCATGGACGTGCCGGACATCTGCGCGTACTTGTTGCCCGGCACCGACGAGGTCACCGCGACTCCCGGCGCGCAAATGTCAGGCTTGGTGCGGTTGGCGTGCTGCGCGACGGTGCCCCAGTCGCTGAATGAGGCGATGTCGTTGTTCTGGTCGATGGCTCCCACTCCGACGGTGATGTCGTAGTTGCCGGGGCTGCCGTGGTGGTTGATCCCCTGGCGGCCGTTGTTCCCGATCGCCGCCGCAAGCAGCGTGCCCGTAATGGCCCGCGCGTTTTGCAGCGTCTGGTAATAGAATGCGCTGTAGCCGACGCCGCCGAGCGATGCATTCATCACGTCCACGCCGGGATTGTCCTCGTCACCGGTGAACGGCGTGGAGAGCAGCCAGTTCATGCCGCCGAGGATCTGCGCCAAGTAGCCGCTCAGACCTTTCGGCGTGGATACGGTGAGCACCGCCGCCACCGCGAGCTGCGCATCCGGTGCCACGCCGACCGTCTTCCCGGCGATCAGGCCGCACACATGAGTGCCGTGTTCGCCGAAATCTCGTGCTGTCTTGCTGACAAGCTTCCCTGCGGTGTCGAACTCGGCGTAATGGACCTTCTTGCCCTTGAACTCGCCGTGTCCTTTCTCAACGCCGGTGTCCAGGACGCCCACCAGAATATCCTTGCCCGTGAGGTTCTTCGCGCGCGCCGCGCTGACGTTGATGCTGGAGAGATGCCATGGAGTGCCACTGGCTGCAGCCCCTGCCGCGCTTTTGGCTTTGCCTGCGGGCTTTGGCAATTCCATCGGCACGAGGAAGTTCTCGATGATCGTCGCGCCCTGGTCCGCCAGCGCTCGCACATCGACCTTCGACTTGTCCACGACGAGCACTCCGAGTGCCTCCAGCGCCTGCACATGTTTCGGTGCCGCGGCCGGCGCGGGCGCGCGAGCGCCGCGTCGCAGTGGCGCCGCCCCGCCCGCCACTCCCATCATGCCAATGCCATCCCCTCCGCCCAGTGCAGATGCGGCGAAGGCAAGCAGGCTCTGCCTCGTGCTGTCGAGGACGCTCCGCAGCGAGCCCGCGCCGTCTCCAACACCCGCCACTCCCATCATCCCTCCTCTGCGCAGGGCCGATCCACCCATCATCGCGGCGGAGGCCGCAAGCGGCGGCGGCACCACGATCACATGCTTCGTCGGGTCGCTGCCCCTGCCTCCACTCGCCAGCGGTGGTTTTTTCGGCGGTGGCTTTCTTGTGACCAGCTTCTTGGCGGCGACTTTTCGCGAGGCGGGTTTGGCCGCCGCTTTGGCAGCCACCGGCTTCTTCTTGACCGGCTTCTTGACGATGGGGCTGGCTTTGGAGGTCGGCTTCTTTTTTGCCGGTGACTTGCGTGTTGTTTTCTTGCTCATGGTGTTTGCTTTTTCGTGAGGAATTTGGCCGGCTCGGCTCAGTGGAGTGCGTCGTCAGCTTCTTGGCGGCGCGGGTTTCACGGCTCTATAGTCGCACTGAAAATGGCCGGTCGCGGCAAGTCGAGTGGTCGCACCTGGAAGTGGACTCGTGGCGTGCACCACGCCGGATGTCCCGACGCAAAGGCGGAGGGAGGACGTGCGGATTCGAATCAATTCGGCCAGTCGGGTCATGGCTGTCTCTGATCGGGTTTGGAGCGTCGAGCAGTGTCGCGCCGGTCATGCCACAGCAACCATGCATTCAAAGCAAGGGCATTCTTCTGAATCCTTCGCCCGCTGCCATGTTTACCGGCAAGAACTGATGTCATCACACTGCTGGGTGCGCCGCCAGGCGGGGACCGGCGGCAAGAATCGCTCGCCGACGGCAGAAACGCCGGCTGGCCGGCGTTTGCTAGCTCATTCCATTCGCACCATGAAACGTCTCGTCGTTCCCACCATCGCCGTTTTGCTCCAGTCCTTCGTCCCGCTTGTCGCCCAGGAGGACGATGGTTTCGTTCCCATGTTCAATGGAAAGGATCTCTCCGGATGGCGGCCCGTGAATGTCGCGGCGGATACGTTTCGCTGGGAGAACGGCATGGTGGTCATCTCCGGAGTGCCCACCGGCTTCATGGCGACGGAGCGGATGTATGAGAACTTCATCGTCGAGTGCGACTGGCAGCACATGAAGGAAGGTGGCAACAGCGGCATCTTCATCTGGGGCGAGGGCCTGCCCGCGCCCGGCGTGCCGTACGCACGCGGCATCGAGGTGCAGGTGCTGGACCTCGCTTACGAGAAGAACAAGGGCGCGTGGGAGTGGTTCACCTCGCATGGCGACATCTTCCCCATCTGGGGCGCGGACATGACGCCCGTGGCACCCACGGCGAAGAGCGGCAAGCGCAGCTTCCCCATTGAGAAGCGCGTGAAGCCCTCGCCCGAATGGAACCACTACCGCGTCGAGTGCGTGAACGGCGAGATCAAGCTCTCCGTCAACGGTAAGCACGTCACCACCGGACGCGATTGCATCCCGCGCAAAGGCTACATCTGCCTCGAGAGCGAAGGCAGCGAGACGCATTTCAAGAACGTGCGCATCAAGGAGCTGCCGTCATCCGGCGCGACTGCGGAGCAAACCGCGCGTGGCTATGAGGGCTTCAAGCAGCTTTTCAATGGGAAGGATTTCACCGGCTGGAAGGTGAGCGATGACATCAAATCTGTGTGGAGCGTGAACGGCCTGCATGTAAACGCGAAGGCCGAGGTGAAGGGCCGGAGTCTCGACCTCTGGAGCGAGCGCTCCTTCAAGAATTTCGAACTCGTCGCCGATTGGCGCCTCCCTGCGAAGGCAGTGTCGAAACCGCTGCCCACCTTCACCGTGGACGGTCTCTACGTGCTCGATGACCGGGGCAAGATCGTCCTCAAGGAGATCAACCACGCCGGGGACAGCGGCATCTACCTCCGCGGCAGCGCGCGCCATCAGGTCAACATCTGGAGCCAGCCCATGGGATCTGGCGACATCAACGAGCTGCACAAGGACAAATCGATTCCGGCCGAACTGCGCCTCGCGATGCTGCCGAAAAAGCGCGCCGACGCGAAGTTCGGCGCGTGGAACCGCTTCATCATCACTCTGAAGAACGACCGCGTCACCGTCGTGCTGAATGACGAAACCGTTATCGAAGACGCCCAGCTCCCCGGCATCCCCGCCGAAGGCCCCATCGCGCTGCAATACCACCACGACGCGATCGAGTTCGCGAATGTCTTCATCAAGGAGCTGTAGTGATCGCAGTGGCGGCTGGGAACAGGATCACCGCACGCCAGAGCGGCGAGAGCGTGACCGTCTTCTCGTTCGTCATCAGCCGCGCGCATCTTCCAGCCACTGGTGGATCAGCCGGCGCCAGTCCACGAAGGACACTTCGCTTTAGTGGAGCTTGAACTCGACGAGCTTCGGCGGCACCTCCGCGAGAAAACTCCGGTAGCGACGAGCCAGCAGCTTGCCGCCTGGCAATGGAACCGAACTCGCGGCGTTCAACCAGTCGCGAATGATGCCGATGACACGATCGGGGTCGTTGCCATGCGCTTTGATGTCCTGCCCGGCGATGTCGGAGATGAACTTCTGGTAGCGATGGCGATCCACATCCAGCACCAGCGTCTGCTTTCTGCGCTGTGCAGGGTTGCCAAAGTGCGCCGCACCCAGGAAGAGTCCCAGTTCCAGCGGCATGCTGAAGCGCGGCAGCTGGTTCTCCGGATCGAGCGCGGTGCGTGAGACGTCGTGGATGCCGAAGCGGCAGGTTTTGATGAGGCGGAGAATCTTGTTCATCCGCACCTCGCCGGCATTCATGTCCTGCAGGGCGCTTCGAACCACATAGCCGCAGGCCATTACCGCAAAGGTGCTCGCGCGGAACAGCGGCAGATACTCCTCGTCAAAAGGACAATTGATGAAGACGAGCCGTTCGTAGTCTTCTTCGGCCGGCTTCATGGAAGGCACTCAGGCTTTGCCGGGTTTCCGCGAAGCCTTCGCTTCACGCACGATGCGCTTGATGAGCGAGAGCGGGAGATTGCCTTTGCCTCTTACAGGCATCAACTCGACGGTAATGCCTCCGATGGTCGTGGTGGAACGTTTGCGCTTGGCGGTCGTCTTGGCTTTGGTTCTGCGGGCGGGGATCGTCTTCATCGTGCGGAGTGGTTACCAGCCGGGGTGCGAATTCTCAAGACGATGTTTGCTGCTCCTCGGCCGCGGATTTTCCATCCAACCCACACGCGCGCCAATGTCACTGCGCCGCCATCGAGCTGGTGATCGGGTCCATCAAAGGGTTGCCGTGATGAAGCCGGTCCGGTTTCCGCCAGTGTCTCACACATCACACACCATCGCGGCGTGGCGCAGTGCGAGGATGGGATCGCTCCATGTGGGGATGAACTCTTGCGCGACGAAGTCGGTGTAGCCGGTGTCGATGATGGCCTGGATGATGGGCGGGTAGTTGATCTCCTGCTTCTCGTCCAGCTCGCAGCGGTCCGGATTGCCAGCGGTGTGGTAGTGGCCAATGAGTTCGTGGTGCGTGCGGATGCGGCGGATCACATCTCCATTCATGATCTGCACATGGTAGATGTCGAAGAGCAGCTTGAAATTCGGGCTGCCGATCTGCTTCACCAGGTCGATGCAAAACTCCACGTCATCCCCGAAGTAGCCGGGATGGCCCATCATCGGCTTTGAGCCGTCGCGCGAGTTCAGATGCTCGAGCACGAGCGTGATGCCTTTTTTCTCCGCTTGCGGGAGTACAGTCTTCCAGCAGCGCAGGCAGTCAGCGACGGCTTTGTCGCGATCCATGCCGTCGAATTTCATGCCGGTGAACGTGATAACTTTCTTGCATCCGACGCTCGCGGCGAGTTCGATGGCATCCTGCAGGCTCTTCACGCATTCGTCGAAGTAACGCGGATCGCACGGCCCCTTTGCGAAACCGTGTGAGCCGACGAGCGAGATGTCGAGGCCGAGCGCCCTCACATCGGGGTAGAACTTCTTGTCGATGCCCTCCATGCCGCGCAGGCCGATGGCCTTGCAATGCTTTGCCAGTTCCAGAACGTCCATCGGCTTGAAGCACCAGCCCATGACGGTCTGCTTGATGTGCTGGTTCTTGATCACATAGGCCGGATCAGCGGCGGAGCGGTCGATGCCGAGAGCGGAGGCTCGTGAAGCGGTCACGCCGAACGCGGTGAGCGCGGCGCCGGAGCGGAAAAAGGTGCGGCGGTTCATGGGCGGACCGTAGGCGGTGCCGGCGCGGCTGGCAACTCTCGCGAGCCAATCCCACGGACCGAGGCCGGAGTCACGCCAACGTTCGCGGAGTTCCGAGAGCAACGCTGGCCTCGGGATACTCGAAGACCTTGCCCTCGTAATTGCGGATGAGCACGCGCTGCTCGTCCTTCATGAGGATGTAGTCGGGATTCAGCGGCACCTTGCCACCGCCGCCGGGCGCGTCGATGACGAATTGCGGCACCGCGTAGCCGGTGGTGTGCCCGCGCAGGCTCTCGATGATCTCGATGCCCCGGCTGACGCTGGCACGCAGGTGCGAGGAGCCTTTGATCAGATCGCACTGGTAGAGGTAGTAGGGGCGCACGCGGCACATGAGAAGCTTGTGCACGAGAGACTTCATCACGGCGGGATCGTCGTTCACGTCACGCAGCAGCACGCTCTGATTTCCCAGCGGGATGCCGGCATCGGCCAGACGCGCGAGACCCTCGCGCACCTCCGTGGTCAGCTCACGGGGATGATTGGTGTGGATGCTCAGGAAGAGCGGGTGAAATTTCCTCAACATCGCGCACAGCTCCGGCGTGATGCGCTGCGGGAGAAAGACGGGGATACGGCTGCCGATGCGCAGGAACTCGATGTGTGGGATGGCGCGCAGGCGCGTGAGGATGGCCTCCAGTTTTGCGTCCGAGAGGAGCAGGGGATCGCCGCCGGAGAGAAGCACGTCGCGTATCTCCGTGTGCTGTTCCAGGTAGCGGAAGGCCGCCTCATGCTCCAGGTGCAGCGTCTGAGCGCCCACGCCGGATACCACGCGGCTGCGGGTGCAGTAGCGGCAGTAGGACGCACAGCGGTCCGTCACCAAAAAGAGCACGCGGTCAGGGTAGCGGTGAACGAGTCCCGGCACGGGCATGTGCGCGTCCTCGCCGCAGGGATCGATCATCTCGCCGGGATCATCCAGCGTCTCCTCGATGCGTGGGATGACCTGCCGCCGGATCGGGCAGTCCGGGTCCACTGGGTCCATGAGGTTGAAATAGTGCGGCGTCACCGCCATCGCCAGCTTGTTCCCGGAGAGCAGCACGCCCGCGCGCTCGGCATCGCTCAGCACGAGATGCTCCTCAAGCTGGGCGAGCGTGGTGATGCGGTTCTTGAGCTGCCACGCGGCGGAATTCCAGTCGGTTTCGGCGACACCGCGGTCTTTCCAGCATCCTGGCGCATGGGAACGGAACTCTTTTTCCGGCAAAAGCTCGATGGGCGGCATTGGGTCTGAGGGCCGCAAGGTTAGGCGCGATTTTGTTCGGGTGTCAATCCGTGAAGCTGGCGACTCTGCAAAAAGGCCATGTCGGTGTTGGCGGGGTGATAGTCATGCAGGTTCAAAAGTTAATTTGTATCAAATATTTATGGAATTTATTATAAAAGCGATTAAGCTCCGGCAAGATCCTCGATCAACATGCTCTCGTTTCTCTCCGAATCCCAAGACGTCGCGGTAGCCACGGCACCCCTGCCGACGCAGGTTGCTCGCCCAAAACTACAACCCTTGGCCGGCATGGGAGATGCCCCTGCGGCCACCGTGACCGCCAAGCTTGCACCCAATCCATTGCCATCCGTCCCAGTTCCGAAGGCGCATGTCTCCGTGCAAACGGTCAAGCCTGAGGTCAGGACCATGGTCTTCACGGCCGAAGGGCGGCCTCCGTCGCCGTGGGCAGGGGGCACGGCCCGCATCGCAGCGAAGACGGCGGCTCCGACTGGTACTTTCATGGGCACACCGGCCGCCGTCCCCGGAGCGGAAGACGGCATCGAGGGAGTGCGCAAGCTCATCATGGGCCGACAGATGGGGGACGTGAAGACCAAGATAGCGGAACTCCAGATGTCCCTGAACGGGGAAGTTCGCCGGGTGCGCGAAGTGCTGATGAACCGCGTGGATGAGATGGCCGGCCTGCTCCACCGGGACATGGTGGTGCTGCGTGAGGAGACGCGAGCGGAGCTGGCACAGTTGAAGACCGATCTTTTCACTGCCGCCACGGGCCTGAGCAGCCTCCGTGACCGGCTGTCAACCGTCGAGAACAGGAGAAGCGAGGACACTGCGGCCGCCATCGCCGAGATCGAAATGCGCATGCACCGGCAGGAGGGGGCGTTCACCACCGCGCTCGACAACATCGAACACAAGATGATGGCGACGATGGAATCAAAGTGCGCCGACGCTTTCGCCGTGCTGGCGCGCAAGTCGGACCTCGCGGCAATGCTGCAAAAACTGGGTGCGTTGGTGGAGCAGGACAAACCGCTGGACTCAGGCTGGATTTCCACTACGCCGACCGCACGGCAGACTACCGAGGGCAGCACATGGGCCGAGCTTGCGGCCGGTCCCCGGGTAAACGACAGCAGTGTCGATGACTGGCAGTGCATGAAGCCCTTCATGGCGGATGACTCGCCGGCAAAATGAGCCCTGCCGCGATAGCACCCGGATCGTCGGCCGACGAATCCGCAGGTCAGGTTCCGGGCTGTCGCGCCAGAGCCGGAGACTGGTCGGGTGCCGTGCCGGGGCCGCGCGGGATTCCATTCGAGTTTGCTCTCCGACCGGACGCACCGTCCGCCCGCCCCGCCACAAATCCACGGGCGGATATCGACCGGCTCGTCAATGAATTGCAACACCATGCGCGCGACCCGGATGCCGTCAGGCAGGCGGCGGGCATGTTGCGCCAGACGATAGAGACCTCCTTGTGGCAGAGCGCCCGTCAGACGCACAGCCGGCTGCCGTTGATCCATGCGGAACTCTTTGGCCGCGCGGCGGCGCTTTTCATCGTGGAGCGCCTCCGCTGGCTCGCGAGCATCATGCGGGAGTGGCTGGTGATGCTGAGTTCACCCCGGCGCGCATGGTGGGCGGTGCAGGCGGCCTGGAACGGGGATGACGTGGCCGGGCGCGTGCGCGAGAAGGCCGCCTGGCACCGGGTGGATGAGGTGGCGGTTTTCGAGCGTCAGTCACGCGCGCCTCTCGTGCGGATGGGGCATGAAGTGCCGCGCGACGAAGATGATTGGATCGCGAGCACGCCGATCTTCAGCGTCCTTCCCCGCCGCCCAGCCGGCAGGGAAGGGGACGATGATCGTGCCGCCGAACACGAGGAAGACAAGACGCCGGTGCACTCCCTGGTCGTCTTCGGCGAGCGATGCGAGATCACTGCTCGCGTCACCGGGCACGCGCCGGCGGGCCTCAAGATGGAGCTTCAGGCACTCTGCGCCGCGGCGGACTCTGTGCTCGGGGATCAGGATGCAGGCCGCGCGGAGAAAGTGTTCCGCATCAAGCAGATCGTCTCACCGGTGCTCAAAGAGGCGCGACCGCGCGTGGCGGAGCGGATTTGGAATCCGCTGGTGATCCTGGCCGTATTCCTTCTGGCTGGGGCGGCATTGCTGGGCTGCGCGGGAGTGCAGCACCTGCGCTGGCTGGGCGTGGTGCGGCAGGTCGATGCCGAGCCTGGCATCGAGGTGCTGTCGCATTCATCGCTCTGGGGCCATCGGGAACTCGAGATTCTGCGTGATCCGCTCGCCGCGGATGTCGGCGTCGTGCTCCAGCGCCTCGGTGTCGATCCCGCGTCGATCGCGGTGACCGAGCGCTCCTTCATTTCCGCGGATGCGCCGTTGTCGGCCGCGCGCGAGCACAGGGAGTCGGACCTCACGAGGCAGCTCACGCACGAGACCATGGATGCCAGATCACGTCAGTCGTCCGCGAGCACACGACTTGATGACAAGACGACTGTCGCCGCGCCCGTCACCGCATTGCGTCGGCAGATACTCGATGACGTCCGCCTCGATGTGCTGCGCTCCACGCTCGAACTGCCTGGCGAGCTTGAGATGTCCCTGGACGACGGGCACCTCACCGCCCGCGGCGCGCTCAGCGAGCCGGCTTATACGCGCCTGGCCCGTGCGTCGGAACGGCTCGTGTGGTTGAAAAGGCTGGACCTCAGCCAGGTGCGTGATGTGACGGCGGAAAACCTCGTCGGGCTGCGGGAGGGTCTCGAAAAGATGCAGATCGAATTTGTCCCCGCATCTTCCGTCCTGCCCGAGGCATCAAAGGCGCGGCTTCAGTCCGTGGCTTCCGAGATGAGCCTCCTCGCGGGTGACGCGGGGTTGAAGGCACAGTCGGTGAAGGTGCAGTTCCTCGCGGGCCATCCCGACATGGAAGAGTCCACCGTCGCCATGCGCGTGGAGATCATCCGCCGCGAACTCGTGAGTCGCGGCGTGCCTGCCGCATGTTTCGATGCCTCGCTCGGAGTGCTCGATGCGCCCGCACCGAATACCGTGGCCTTCCGCATCCACTTGCAATCCCCCGCCGCTTCCGGGCCATGAGATTTCTCCGCCTGCGCATTCTCAGTCTGCTGCTCGTGCTCGGTCTCGTGCCGCTGACGTTGCTGCTGGCAGGCTTCTGCTGGCTGCCGGCGGGTTTTCTGTCGTTCGTGTGGTTTGGTCTCGTCACCCTGGTGGTCACGGCATTCTGCGTGGGTGCGAGCGGTTACCTCGCCCGGCCCGTGCGCGATCTGGCGGCGGCCTTCGAGGGGATGCTCCGCAACGGAGGTGCTCATGCTGTGCGCAGCCGCTGGGTGCCGGCGGAGTTTGGCCGCATCCAGCGCTCCTTCTCCGTTTACCTCAAGGATGTGGGCCGCCAGCTTGCCAGTGCCGAAGCGGAGTCAAGACTGCTCAAACAAAAGCTCCTTGATGCAGAGCGCGCCGTGCGCCGCTCCTGCGGCATTGTGCAGGCCGTCATCTCCGCCACGTCCGACGGCGTGTTTGTGCAGGATGCCGCGGGCCGAGTCCTCGCCAGCAATGAAGCTCTCGACACTCTTCTCGGCGCACCCGGGGGCGAGGACTCGGGCCGTGATGGCTCGCGGCTTCTCGCCGGCATCGGTGCGCGTCTGGCCTCCGTCGCGGCATTTGAAGCGCTGATCAGCAAAGCCGGTGAGGATTCGTCTCATTCAGGCGTCATAGAGGCCGCCACCACCGACGTGCCACCGCGCGAGTTGGCCATCCACACCTCGCCCGTCATGTCACCGGACGCCTCTGTCATCGGCCGCCTGTGGATGGTGCGGGATTGCACCGGACAAAAGCGGCTTGCCGCCCAGCTTCAGCAGGCGCAGAAGATGGAGGCCATCGGCCAGTTGGCAGGCGGCATCGCACACGATTTCAACAACCTCCTCACCGCCATCCGCGGCAATCTCGCGCTCGCCGAAATCTCGCGGAGCGGCAAACCCGACGATATGCAGGAAAAACTTCAGGGTGCCACCCGGGCCACCCTGCGTGCCGCCGAGCTGGTGAAGCAGCTCCTTGGTTACTCGCGCAAAAGCGCAGCCGTGCCGAAGCCGGCGGACATCAACAAGCTCGTCAGCGAGGTGGAGAACATCCTGCGGCACAGCATCGACCCGCGCATCGCCATCCACATCAATGCCGCGCTCGACTTGTGGCCTGCGCTGGCGGATACCGTCCACATTGAGCAGGTCATCCTGAACATCTGCCTCAACGCACGCGACGCCCTGCCCGAGAGCGGCGGACGCATCGACATCACCACCGCCAACCATCGTCTCGACGAACGCAGCTCGCCACCGCCCGACGTGGAAAGCGGCGCCACCGAGTTTGTGCTCATCCGCGTAAAGGACAACGGCTGCGGCATTCCCGAGGAACTGCGTCCCCGCATCTTCGAGCCCTTCTTCAGCACGAAGCCTCCGGGCAAGGGCACCGGCCTTGGTCTGGCCATGGCCAGGGACATCGTCGAGGCACACGGCGGCTGGATCGAGTTCGATTCCGAAGCCGGCAAAGGCACCGAGTTCCGCATCTATCTGCCGAAGGCTGAAAGCGCCACCGCGAGCACCGACGAAGACGAACCTCCCGCCCCGGAGGCTGCTGGCGTCGCTGACGATTCCGATGCTCGCGCACACGCCGACGACGGCCGCGCTCATCCCGCCCGATTGCTCGTCGTCGATGACGAGGAACCGGTTCGAGCCATCGCCGTCACCATGCTCGAGCACCTCGGCTACGAAGTAACCGAGGCACGCGATGGCGAGGAAGCCCTCGACAAAGTCGCCGCCGTCGCCACGCCGTTCGATGCCATCCTGCTCGATGTCTGCATGCCACGTCTGTCAGGGCGCGATACCTTCAAGCGGCTCCGCGCCGACGGTTGCAGCGTTCCCGTCGTCTTCTGCAGCGGATTCGTTCTCGACCCCGCCGAGTTCGCCGGCGAAGGCGGCCGGGACGGTGAAAGCGCGGCGGCCACCGGTCCGGTCGATGTCATCCAGAAACCCTATTCCATGGAGGCGCTCTCCCGCACCATCGCGAAAGCCGTCGCCAAAGGCCGCCAGACGGTGGCTTCGGAATCGAACAGCCCGGCCTGATGGTTCCACACAATCAGTTTGTTTGTCCGGTGCTTGCCCTTGGTCCTGAGTGCAGGTTGAGCACACGTACTGGTGCAGGCTTCTCTAACGACGCGCCTCCACGGCGATGGGCGTGGTCGGAATCTCGCCCTCTGCACCGCGGAGATGGAGATCGAAGAACTGCTTCACCCGCAGGTCCAGATCGGGGCTGCGGAAACCGTGGCCGCCATTCGTCATCTCGATCAGCAAATGCGACACGCCGGCCTTTTCCATCGCCGCATCCAGTTCCAGCGCCTGGTCATATGGAACGAGCGGATCCTTCGTGCCGTGTGCCGTGAGGAACGGCGGATCGTCGCCGGACACGTAGGTGATGGGAGACGCCGCCCTGGCCCTTTCGGGCATGTCTTGGACGCGTCCTCCAATGAGCAGCGCCTCGGGGTAATCCGGCGTCGTGCGGTCGATGGTGCTCGGCTTCGTCACCATCGTGATGAAATCCTCGGGGCCGAAAAAATTCACCACGCACGTCACCCGGCTGCTGGAGGATGTGAATGAACCCAGGCTGCCCTCCAACTCCTTCACGCCGCCGCTCGTGCCCAGCATCGACACGAGATGGCCGCCTGCGGAGGAACCCCACACCGCAATCTTGTCCGGATCGAGATTGAACTCCTTCGCATTCCCCCGGAGCCAGCGGATGGCCGCCTTGCAGTCGAAGATTTGCGCCGGCCACTGTGCCTCGTCCGTGAGTCGGTAGCCGATGGATGCGCCCGCGTAATCCCCGCTGGCGACGAAGCGCGACACATTGCCCGCGCCGCTCGCCCGGTCGCCACCCTTCCAGCCGCCGCCGTGGATGAACACGATCACCGGCAGCGGCTTGTCCGTCGCCCGCTTCTTCGGCAGATAGAGATCCAGCATCTGCCTCTTGTTGTCCGTGCCGGCATACGGGATGTCACGCCTTGCGTCGATGTCCGTGGCGAATTGCGCCGCGCTTCCTTGCTGCGCACGGGCCGGTGCTCCTGGCGGTCCCTGTGGTCTCCCGCGTCCGCCGTTCGCGCGTGCGGCCTTGAGTTCCTCCAGATCGACGAAGCCGTCGTGGTTGCGGTCGATGCGCGCGAAGTTTTTCCGCGGCCCTTCCGGCATTTCGTCGGGCGAGAGCTTGCCGTCGTGGTTCTTGTCGTCGTGGCGGATGATGTCCTCCTCGGTGATCACCACCGGAGGACTCACCTGCTGCGCCAAGGAGGAAAAGGAGATGAGCGAGAAAAGGATGAGGCGATTCATGGCCGCATCAAACGCGGCCACGCTCATGAAGTTTCCGCATGAAACCGCGCACAGCCTTGCCGGGAGCTGCGCGCGACCGCTTACGGTTTCGCCGGCTTCGGCGCGGATGTGGCTTCCTTGGCCGGTGCTGCCTCCTTGGCAGGCGCGGATTCCTTCACCGGAGCGGTCTCCTTCGCGGGAGCAGGGGCGCTTTCTTTTTTTGGCGCGGGGTCCGGCGGCGTGCTTGGGATGGCGGCAGGCAACCCTTTCTTCAGAGCTTCCGATGCCTTCCTCATCGCCTCGGCGGCGTCATCGGCCGCTTTCTTCCCGGCATCTTCGGCCTTGCCGGCGGCATCCTTCAGTTTGTCTCCCGCCTTCGAGGCGGCATCCTTGATTTTTGCCTCAGCCTTGTCGGCGGCCTTCTTCACGGCATCTGCGGCATCGCCACCCGCTGCTTTCACCGCCTCGCCCGCCGCCTTCCCAGCCTCAACGGCCTTTTGTCCGGCCTCCTTTGCTTTTGCCGCGGCCTCTTCCTTCTTTTCACCGCAGGCGGAGAGGCTCAGGGCAGTGATTCCGATAACGAACAAGTGAGTGAGTTTCATAGCGCCGGAAGTCTCGCCAAAAGTATGCTGAAAGACAAGCCTCGCGACACGACTATTTTGGCGGCCCGTCGTTTCGCCGAAACGACGGGGCCGCGTCGTTGATCGGTGCTCGTTGGGAGCCAAATCAAGGGTTGCCACGCGCGACGCGACGGCTACTATCGGCGGCTTTATTTTTCCCAACCACTCTTCAGTCCGACTCCAACCATCCAATGAATTTGCTCTCCCAAGGCATCCCACTTTCCATCGTGCTCGCGGCCGCAGGTCTGGCCGCCGCCATTTTTCTCATCCGGCAGATTCTCGCGTCTTCGGCTGGGAATGAAAAAATGCAGCAGATCGCCAAGGCCGTGCAGGACGGCGCGCGGGCGTACCTCAACAAGCAGATGACCGCCGTGGTCGGCATCGCGGTGCTCATCTTCGCGGCGGTCTGGTGGGCGCGCGGCGGCGTGGCTGCCACGGGTTTCGTGATCGGAGCGGCGTGCTCGCTCGCGGCGGGCTACATCGGAATGTTCATCGCGGTGCGCGCGAATGTCCGCACGGCGCAGGCGGCCAAGGACGGCTCGCACCCGGCGCTCAAGATCGCCTTCAATGGCGGTGCGGTGACCGGCTTGCTCGTTGTGGCGCTCGGCCTGCTCTCGGTCGCGGTGTTTTATCTGGTCGTGTTGAAGCTCAACGCCGGCAGCGCTGATGCGACGAAGATCGCCATCGACTCGCTCATAGGTCTCGCGCTCGGCAGTTCGCTCGTGTCCGTCTTTGCTCGTCTCGGCGGCGGCATCTACACGAAGGCCGCCGATGTGGGTGCGGACCTCGTGGGCAAGAACGAGCAAAACCTCAACGAAGACGATCCGCGCAATCCGGCGACCATCGCCGACAACGTGGGCGACAACGTCGGCGACTGTGCCGGCATGGCTGCGGACGTGTTTGAAACTTACGCGGTCAGTCTCATCGGCGGCGTGCTCGTCGGTTTCCTCACCGTGAAGGGCGCTAGCGCCGAGGCCTCGCTGGTGTATCCGTTCGTACTTTGCGGACTCTCCATCATCTCGTCACTCATCGGCATCGCGTTCGTGAATTTCGTGAAGCAAAAGCCCACCGGCGCGCTCGTCGGCGGCGTCGCGGTGTCGGGTCTCGTTTCCGCCGCGCTGTTCAAGTGGGCGACCGGGAGCCTGTTCTCGGCAGATCTCACCGTCGCTGGCAAGACGGTTTCACCGGACGCCTTGTTCCACTGCTCGCTCGTCGGACTGGCGATGACGTTCATCGTCGTGTGGATCACGAACTACTTCACCTCCACGCATCACGGTCCGGTGAAGCGCATCGCGAAGGCATCCGAGACCGGCCACGCCACGAACATCATCGCCGGCATCAGCGTCGGCCATCACGCCACCCTCTTCCCCGTGCTCGCCATCGCCGCCTCGATCTGGTTTTGCTACGACTGGGCCGGCCTCTATGGCATCGCCGTCGCGGTCGTGTCGATGCTGAGCCTCTCGGGCATCATCATCTCGCTCGACGCCTTCGGTCCCATCACCGACAACGCAGGCGGCCTGGCCGTCATGTCCGGCCTGCCGGAAGACGTGCGCAAGATCACCGATGAACTCGATGCCGTCGGCAACACAATGAAGGCCGTGACGAAAGGCTACGCCATCGCCTCCGCCGGCCTCGCCGCGATGGTGCTCTTCGGCTCCTATGTCGAGGATCTCAAAGCGCACCTCCATCTTGCCGAAATCAAATTCGACCTGATGACGCCGCAGGTCGTGATCGGCATGTTCATCGGCGGCCTGCTGCCGTATCTCTTCACCGCATTCAGCATGGACGCCGTGGGCAATGCCGCAGGTGCCGTCGTGCGCGAAGTGCGCCGTCAGATTTCCGAAAAGCCCGGCATCTTGAAAGGCACAGACCTTCCCGATTACGCAACGTGCGTGGCCATCGTCACCAGCGCCGCGCTGCGTCAGATGATCATCCCCGCGCTGCTGCCGCTCATCTTCGTGATCGGTGCCGGCTTGCTGGGCAAGGAAGCGCTCGGCGGCGTGCTCATCGGCACCATCGTGACCGGCTTGTTCGTCGGCATCGCCATGACCTCCGCCGGCGGCGCTTGGGACAATGCGAAGAAGTACGTCGAGGAAGGCAACCACGGCGGCAAAGGTTCCTTCGCCCACCAGGCCGCCGTTACCGGCGACACTGTCGGCGATCCCTACAAAGACACCGCCGGGCCCGCCGTGAACCCGATGATCAAAGTGGTGAACATCCTCGCCATCCTGATCATCCCCGTGCTGTTCAAGTAGGACGGGTGTTGCGCGCGGCAATCAGTCCGTAGGACAGGTGTGTTCCGCGCCACCAGTGTGGATGCTACCAGAGGCGCACTCGCGGAACCGCCCGTCTGTGTGTGCGGGCGTATTCCCAAGTCCCGCTGCATCCCGGCTTGCGCACGAGACGGGCGGTTTGGCGGACATGCGTTCGAATTTCGTCGTTCATCCCACGCGCCAAAACACTCGTCCCACTGTTGAGTGCGGCAATCAGACCGTCCCTCATTTCGTCCGACGTTTTCCTCGGGGCGCGCCAGACGCACCCGGCGCTGGCACCGCGGGCGGCTCGATCTTCCACTCATCCGTGCGGAACGGCGACGCCGGAATGCCGGCTTCGTTGTAGAGATTGCACTTCGGATCATTCTCCCACGCGTAGCGCACGGCCACGGGCGTCGCGACGGCGGGACTCGACACGACCACCGTTTCGCCCACGATCTTGGCCGTCGCCGGTTGCCACTTCTGATCTTCGCCCGCGATTTGGAAACCCGTCGGCTCGCCGCCTTTCGCGATCAGGCCGCGCGCATGCGTGAAGCTCACCACGATCTCGCCGCCGCGCAATTCGTGCTTCGCGGGCAGCGGGCCGGAGGATTCCACGCCGCTCTTTGCATACACCGTCGCCAGCGCCCACTGCGCGAGCCGGCGGCCGACCTCCTGCTTGTTCTTCGGGTGGATGTTGTTCGTCTCGCCGATGTCGATGGTGATCGCCATGCCCGTCTTCGGCAGGCGCAGCGTCTTGAACATCGCCTCGCGCACCTGCGGGATGTCGCGACCGATGCCGGCGTAGTTTGGCAATTGCACCCACGCCATCGGAAACTCCGCGCCCCAGCGCTTGCGCCAGTCATTCACCAGCATGGCGAGCTGATACTCATAATACGGTGCCTTCGACGGCACCGTGTTCGCCTCGCCTTGATACCAGATGGCGCCGCGGATCGCATACGGTGCCAGCGGCATGATCATGCCGTTGAAGAGACCGCCCAGATTGCTCTTCCGCGCGCGCACATCCGCTTGGTTGCGCGGGCGGCGGGGCAATGGCTTCTGCTCGGCGCGCGCCTTTTTCGCGTCCTCCTGCCATCGCTTCATCGCGGCATCGAATGCCGCTTTCTCCTTCGCGGGATCGACCTCGGCCCCCTCAGCCGCCTGCGCGGCGAAGAAGCCCTTCATCTCCGGCGCGGCTTCCTGGAGCGAGCGGTCCACCCATGAATCAATCGGCGTGCCACCGACCGCCGACACGATGAGGCCCACCGGCACCTTCAGCTCGCGATGAAGCTCGCGACCGAAGAAAAACGCCGACGCCGAAAACGCGCCGACCGTCTCCGGCGAGCACAGCGTCCACCTGCCTTTGCAATCTTCCGACGGTTCCGGTGTGTTCTGCATCCCGGTGTCGAAAACGCGGATCAACGGCAGCTCCGCGGCGGCTTTTTCCTTCTCGAAATCCTTCGCCGCATTCACCTTCATGCCCATGTTCGACTGTCCCGAGCCGAGCCACACCTCGCCCACCAGCACGTCGTCGATCTCGATGCGATTTGCGCCCGTGATCACCAGCTTGTGCGGACCACCAGTCTTCAGCTCGGGCAATTTCGCGCGCCACTTCCCGTCTTTCCCTGCCGTGGCCTCCGCCGACTTGCCATCGATCTCCAGCTTGATCTTTTCATCCGCCGCAGCCCACCCCCACACCGGCGCGCTCACGCCGCTTTGAAGAACCATGTGATCCGAGAACACAGCCGGCAGGCGCACCTCGGCGAAGACTGGCGACGTGACGAGGACAAAGAATAAGGGGCAAACAAGATGGCGAAAGTTCATGCGAGGCACCAACGACGCGCCGTGTGTGATCTATCCCGTCTGATTCAGGGCCACGCGGCGATCAAGGCCCGAAGCTCGTGGTTCCTTCAAGCCATCGTCCCTCTCCGCCGGCAGCGGAGGAAAGCAGAATGACACCGCCCGAAGGCAGTACGCCGTTGCCCGAAGGCCGGATGGTATTGCCTCGAGGCCGGATGATTCTGCCCGAGTGCCGGACGACGCGGCCCGAAGGCAACGCGACATTGTCCGCAAGCGCCACATGTGAAGATGTGAATCGAATCCGCGATTCGTCCGCCGGGCACGGTTTTGTTGGAGTCCCGGCTTCAGCCGGTCAGAAAAGGTGCGCTCGTGTCAGCGTTCAGGCTTCATCCGCTGAAAGCCTGTGCGGTAAATCCTCCGAGCTGCGAGAATACCCCCCTCACTCCAGCCCTCTCCCCTGGGGAGTGGGAGCAGAGCGAGCTGCCGCTCGCCTCCGCAGACGAGCATTTTCATCCTGGCGCGGCAGCGCCATCGTCTCCCTATCCCACGGGGAGAGGGCTGGGGTTGAGGGGGGAAGGTTTCCCGTTCGCTCTGGCGCTGTGGTTTGCGATGCCTTAACCATTCAGACCCGTTGCCGGACGCGCTCTCAGGCGCTCAGCCCTCCGGCTCTTCACGCTCGAAGAACTCCGGTGCCATCTCCCGCAGCGTCGCCAGAATCTCCTCCTTGCTCCGGCCCCTGTCGTAAAGTTGCGCGCAGGTGGATGACCGCGCGATTCGACGGGATGGGAGATGGCGAGGACGGCCGAGTGATCCGGGCACGCGTGAAGGTCGAACGACGGTTCGTCGCAGCGGCGCTCGCTTTCACGGCCGGGCTGCTACTTGCTCGCCCCCGGATTCAGCGGCGGGGTGGAGGCGACGCCAGCGCGCGACGAAGAGAAAGAATACCGCCGGCCCGAAGGCGAAGAGCATGACCGCAAAGCCGGTGGTGAGGCCGAAGAAGGTGAGGTAGCCCGCGCAGCATTCATGCCGATGGCGCACGATAATATGCATGGGCACGGCGATGAGCAGCTCAAGCGCGCTGCCCTTGATCAGCCAGTGGCTCTGGCGCGACACCATGCGCGCAGGGTCCGCCTTGCCCATCCGATAAAACACCACGGCCCACGCGATCCAGCTCACGACGCCGGATAGCAGCACTATCACCGGGGCCGTAAACGACTCGAACGGCGGCTTCACGCCTTCAACCACTGCGGCCACGGCTCCGATAAACAAGAGCCCGGCCATAAAACCGCCCGCCACGACGGTCGGCCACAACGGGCCACGCCGCTCAGGCCTGCCGCGCGTGATGTGGACTGGTGTTCGCAACAACGCATACTGGCTCACGAACAATATCCCCAGCAACAACCAGCTCTGCCACCAGCCGCAAATTTCCTGCACATCCTTTAGATGAACGGTTGGGATTTCCCACCACGCGATTATCGACACCGGAGCCGCCAGGATGAGGGCGGTGATGACATACAAAACACTGACTGTTATGGCCCAGCGGTTCATCGCGGTGACGGATGTGCGCGCGATGCTAAGCCCGGCACGGTCGCGCTGTCCACCGCCGGTTTCGCGCCCGCCGCGGGAGCGCGTCATTGCGGCGGAAGCGGTTGATTCGCGGGCGGCAAAAGCGTGCGCCGCGCAGTGAGGTCGATCTGCTTGTCACCGTGATGCTCGATGATCGCCGCGAGAACATCGCCGGTGAATTTGACGAGGTGGTGATTCGAGAGCTTGTCGCGGTAATCCGGTTCTTCGTGAAACACTTCGCCGATGACATGCCCGACCTGCTCGGAGCCGACGTGGCGGCCCAGCTCGTTGAGCGTCTCGCGAATCGCCTCCCTCCCGAACGCGCCGGCCTCGTTGTAAACCGCGACCATCGCGCCAAGGATGCGAGCGCCGCCGAAAAGCAGGAGTGAACTGAGTTCGGGCATAAGGGAGACGGCCCCATCGTTCGCCAGCCGACGCGCCGATGCCAAACAATCAAACAACCACAACGACCACCACACCCTCACTCCCGCTGCGGCAGCCAGCGGGTCTCGCGCATGATGCGGCGCATGATGAGGGTGGCGAGGGCGGCGATTGCGATCTCGGCGATGAGATAGACCGGGAACCAGCCGAAGTGCTATGAGGCGCTGGCGAGTCCGCCGACGATGGCGGCGGACATCATCACGCCGGCCATCATCAGGCAGCCGGCGAGCGAGTTCTTCATTTCGTCCGTCGGCTTCGAGAGCGGCAGCCACGGCTCGACAACGCCTGGTCAAGCGAGGGAATGCACGAAGAAGCTTCGGTTCAGCGATCGCGAGGGAATCTTTGTGGCACGAACCGACTGCCGTTGCAGAAGTCTTCCGGAATGCCGGCCTCTTGGTGTGTCCGTTTCTCGAAACCGCGCCACACAATCGCCATCCAGGAATCGGCAGAATCACGGCGTGGGCAGCTTCGCTGTCTTGTCCACTTTCTGGTCCTCCCAGATGACTTCGCCGGTGACGGGGTCGAAGGTGAGCACGCGGCTCTTGCTGCCTGGCACGGGTGGTTTGTCGATCTTGGGCAGCCACTTCGCCAGTCCGGCCTTTGTCGCGGCGAGTTTCGGATCCTTCGCGAGATTCGTCCACTCGTTGGGATCTGCCTTTTCGTCGTAGAGTTCTTCGCTGCCGTCTGCATAGCGGATGTAGCGCCAGTCTTCGGTGCGAATGGTGTGGTTTCCCTGGTTGTGCGTGGTAATGGCGGGCCAAGGGCGTGGAGCCGCGGCGTCTTTGAGCAGTGGTACGAGGCTGTGCCCCTCGAGGTCGGCACGCGCGGGCATGGCGGCGAGTTCCAGCAGGGTGGGAAAGATGTCGAGCAGTTCCACGGTGCGAGAGCAGCGCGCCCCCCTGGCAACTCCGGGGCCGGCGAAGAGCAGCGGCACATGCGTGCTGCGCTCCCAGAGGGTGTTCTTGCCGGTGATCAGCTTCTCGCCGAGATGCCAGCCGTGGTCGCTCCACAGCACGATGACGGTGTCGTCAGCGCGGCCCGTCTTGTCGAGCGCGGCGATCACGCGTCCCACCTGGGCATCCATGAGGCTTGTCGATGCCAGATATGCACGCACGAGGGGCCGCCACTCGTGGAATTCGCGCAACGTGCTCAGGCGCGGCTCGGGCAGCTTCCAGTGCAGGAAGTCGGCGAACTTCGGCAGATCGTCACGGTCATCTTCCTTCACCGGCGGCATCTGGAGCGTGGCGTCCGGGTACAAATCAAACCACTTCTGCGGCGCGAAGCACGGCACATGCGGCAGGCGGAATCCGCACGCGATGAAGAATGGCTTGTCTGTCGGCGCGCGGGCCAATGCTTCGATGGCGGCGTCGGCGATGTGGTAGTCACCGGAGTCTTCGTCGCGCGCAGGGAAAGGGCCCCAGTCCATTGCCGGGTGACGGTCTGGCACCGGGAGGTTGGCGATCGGCTTTGGCGGCTTGCCTTTGCCTCCGGTTTTTGCCCATGCGTTGAATTCCCGCTTCTGATCAGACGGACGGATCGAGCCGTCGTGGTAAATCTTGCCGCAGGTAAAGGTGTGCCACCCGGCCTTCGTGAAGGTCTCCGGCAGTGTCACATGGTCTTTTGTCTGCTCGACTTCCCGGATGCCCGGCGCCAGGCCGTAGATGCCTGTTGATGACGGGCGCAAACCGGTGAGCAGGCTGCTGCGCGACGGATTGCACAGCGGGGCCTGCGTGTGGGCGTTGGTGAACGCCGTTCCGCGCGCGGCGAGGGCGTCGATGTTCGGGGTTTTGACTTGGGGATGTCCGCCGAGGTGGCCGATCCAGTCATTCTGATCGTCAATCGCAATGAAAAGAACGTTTGGCCGGGCGGCAGCAAACCGGGGACTGCAGGAGAAACAGAGGGCAAGGCAAAGCAGGAAGCGCATGGCAGACGAGAACGCGTTTCAACGCGCATCTTTCGAAGAAATGCATGTTCGGTCGCTGCCATTCCGGGACGGGGAATCGGATGACTGGTTGGGTCCGCCGAGAGAAGGCGGATGCCGGGTGTTGGACCGGCTTTTGGGGTGCTGAGTAGGAGGTCTGATTGTAAATTTCATATTGATTTTGATATGTAATAAATCATAATTACAGTAATTTGACGATCTCCGCACTCGCATGAACACTTTCCACGCGCCTCGCTTCGTGGCTGGCCTGCTTTGGCTGGCGGGGTGGATCGCGCTGACTGGAGGGTGCCAGACGGCTCAAGCTGGACCATCGGGCATCGGCAACCTTGTGTTCAGGGATGCGAACGCCAACGGCAAGTACGATGTCGGCGAGGGTGTGCCGAACGTGGAAGTGCAGCTTTTTGCCAGCGGTGCGGATCCGCTCAGTGCTACGCCGGTTCAGTCGGTGTTTACCGGCAGCGACGGCAAGTACCTGTTCATTCTCGTCGATGACGGCAGCTATTTTGTCCAGATTCCACCTTCCGAGTTCCAACTCGGCGGCGACTTGGCAGGGCTGGTCAGCATCCAAGACGCGGCCGGCAACGGTGCCGACGACGACGTGGGTGAAGACGGCGTGGACGATCTGACTCCGGCGGTCAATGGCATCCGTTCCGTTGATTTCGAAGTGATGGCGAACCAGGCACCAACGGCGGCTACGGGCGAAACCGGCTTCGACTCGGCCTCAGATGACGCGGACGACGCCAACACGAATCTGACCATCGACCTCGGTTTCTACAAGCCCGTGGGCGTGGGGAACCTCGTCTTCGTGGACACCAACGGCAACAACCACGCTGATCCCGGTGAAGGCGTGGGCGGGGTGATCGTGCGGCTCTACCGGGCAGGTGACGAGGTCGGGGTCGCCATCCCGGCGGGTGAAGTGACCACGGACCTGAACGGCGAATTCATGTTCAGTCCCATCCCGGAAGGCTCCTACTTCCTGCATGTGCCGGCGTCAGAGTTCGCGCCCGGACGTCCGCTTTGCGGTGCCGGCAGCCTTCCCGGAATCGCGACAGAAGGAGACGATGATGCCGGAGATGACACGCTCGACGGCGGTAATCCGGCGGTGGACGGCGTGTCGAGCCGCACCTTCGCGCTCGCCGCGGGGCTGGCACCGACAGACGCCGGTTATGAAACCGGAACTTCTTACTCAAGCGACATCGACGATGCGGACACCGACCTGACGATCGACCTCGGCTTTGTGCTGCCACCTGACACCGGCGGCATCGGCAATCTCGTGTTCCTCGACACGAACGAAAACGGCCACGCCGATCCTGGCGAGGGCGTCGATGGCGTCGAGGTCCAGTTGTTCGATGTGGAAAACAGTGCGGTGCCGCTCTCGACTCAGACGACGGCAGGCGGCGGCTTCTATTATTTCAGCGGCCTGCCTGCGGGCAACTACTTCGTGTTCATCCCGCCGTCGCAATTCGGAATCGATCACCCATTGCAAGGTGCCGTGGCAGTGCCCGGCGTGCAGCTCGAACCTGGCGATGATGACACCGGCGAGGACGGCAGTGACAACGTCGAGGCACCGCTGTCGGTTACCGGCAGTTACTCGATCACCATTGCTCTGTCGCCAGGAGCCGCGCCCACGGCGGCGACATATGAGACCGGGCTGGGCGCGGCCTTTGACAATGCCTTCGATGCACTGGCGGACCTCACCGTCGATTTTGGCTTCCGACTCGGTGCCGGCGCGAACTGCGGCGTGGGGAACCTGGTGTTCATCGACGCGAACGAAAACGGCCACGCCGACAGTGGCGAAGGAGTCGATGACGTCGAGGTGCGGTTGTTCCATGCCGGTGATGATCCGGCTGCTGCGGCGCCAGTCGCCAGCACATACACGAGCGATGGCGGGCTCTACCACTTCACAAACCTGCCGCCGGGATCGTACTTCGTGCACATTCCGGCCTCCGAGTTTGGCGGCTTCATCTTCGTGGGGTCGCTGCATGGCATGGAATCTCTGCCCGGTGTCGGCGGGGACAATGGCACCGATGACAATGCCGACGAAAACGGCATCGATGCCACCGACCTCGACGTGTACGGTCTCTCGTCCGTGGTCTTCACGCTCGGCAGCAATCAGGAACCCGTGAGCGGCGAAGGCACGGAGACCGGCGTGGACAGCGGCTCCGACGACGGCGACGACAACAACACCGACCTCACCATCGACCTCGGCTTCCGCGCCGCGCCGCCGGTGCACATGCAGGTGGGGAACCTCGTCTTCTTCGACGCCAATGGCAACGGCCACGCCGAAGAAGGCGAAGGTGTGGATGGCGTGACCGTGCAGTTGTATGAAGCCGCCGCGATACCAGGGATCGACACCCCCGTCGCCACCACAGAGACGGCTTCCGGCGGACGGTATCTGTTCAGCGACGTGGCGGAGGGTTTCTTCTTCGTGTTCATCCCGCCCGGGGAGTTTCAAGCCGGCGGCCAGCTCGCCGGGAAGCTCAGCATGGCGGGTGCCGCGGCATTCGGCACTTATCTCGACGATGACAGCGATGAAAACGGCATCGATCAGTCGCAGCCGGAAGTGACCGGCATCAAGTCCGGGGACTTCCTGCTCTTGGCCAACAGCCAGCCGCTGGACTCCGGCACCGAGACCGGCCTCTCGCACACCGCGGACGATGCCGACGACAACAATGGCGACCTCACCATCGACTTCGGCTTTGTGCTGAACTGCCCCACGATCACCATCGCCCCCTCCAGCCTGCAAAACGGCACGGTCGGCTTTGCCTATGCTCCCGTCACGTTCACGGCCTCCGGCGGCACCGCACCCTACTCCTGGGAAATCATCGGCACCCTGCCCGCCGGCATCACGTTCTCCTCCGGCGGCGTGCTCGGCGGCACGCCCTCGGCCACGGTTTCCGCCAGCTTTGCCATCCGCGCCACCGACGCCGTCGGCTGCAAGGTCACCAGTAACTACACGCTCACCATCGAGAACCCCATGTCCGTCGGCAATCTCGTTTACGTCGATGCGAACTGGAACAGCACCTTCGACGCCGGCGAAGGCCGTGACGGGGTGCAGGTCCAGTTGTACCACTCCACCGACACACCCGGCACCGTGGCACCCGTGGCTTCCGCCGTCACCTCCGGCGGTGGATTCTACCTGCTCGCGAATCTCCCTACCGGCAGCTACCTGCTGCATGTGCCGGCGGCGATGTTTGCGCCCGGCGCACCGCTGCAAGGCAAGGCTTCGCTACCCGGCGTCTCCCCAAACACCGACGACGACCAAGGCGAGGACGGGCAGGATGCGCTCGACCCCGCCACCACGGGCGTGAGCAGTGCTCCCTTCACCCTGGTGAACAACCTCGCGCCCACCGCCGCCACTTACGAATCAGGCCAGCAGTCCGCCACCGACGACGCCGACGACGCCAACACCGATCTTACCCGCGACTTCGCCTTCCGCACGCCGGCAAAGCCCTCCACCTTCACCGCCTGGCAAGCAGCCAATCCGCTCGGCGGGGACAACGGCCCCATCGCCAATCCCGACCACGATGCATCGGCCAACCTCCTCGAGTACGCCACCTGCCTGCCGCCTGACTCCGGCCTGAACTCCGCCTCCGCCTTCCGTGTCACTTACAATTTCGCCCAAGCCCGCTTCGAGGCCGCGCTTCGCCGCCCCCTCGGCGGTCAGCAGGATCTCATCTTCGGTCTCGAAGGCAGCACCGATCCCACCCTTGCCGGCGGCTGGACGCCGCTCGGCACAGAGCCCGCCGTCACCAACAATGGCGACGGCACCGAGGCCGTCAGCTTCAACAGCTTCAATACAAGCCCCGCCTACAGCGGTGCCAATTCCGGCTTCGTCCGCCTCCGCGTCGATCTCGACGCCAACCACGATGGGAACTCGGAAGCCATCGCATTCTCCGAAGTCTGGTCGTGGGCCTCGGTCACCCTCCAGCCCTGGTCGCAGACCTTCTCGCTGCCCGTGCTGAATGCCGATGTTTTCACCGGCATCGTGAGCGCGGTGGGTGCCACGACGCTCGATGTCAGCGGCTCCCTCGGCACCAGCAGCCTCGCCGCCGCTCTGCAGGCGGGCATCGAGTACTACGTCGAAGTCACCGATGGCGACAACGAAGGGCACCGTTTCGAGGTCGATGTGACGAACTGCACGGCCACCACCATCGCCCTGAACACCGCCCACGCACGCAGCACCCTCGCCTCGCTCCCCGCCTCGCTGGCCGGCGACACCCTCGTGCTCAGAAAGCACTGGACACTCAAAGATGCGCTGCCCGTCTCGCGCCTGCGCGCCACCAACAACGCCACTACCTCTGACCGCATCCAGTTCTACGAACCGGCGACCGGCATCTCCCGCACCCTCTGGCTCTATCTCAATGGTGGAAACCGGAAATGGGTCCTGTCGGGAGACGCCACGCTCGCCGATGCCGGCACCCGCGTGATCAACACCAACGAAGGCACCTTCTTCTCGGCCCGTCTGACGGCCACCCTGCCTCTCGCCGGCATCGTGCGCCGCAACGATTCGATCTGCCCGCTCGTGGCCGGCATGAATCTCGTTGGCACCTCCTGGCCGGTCTGGCAGAGCGCCGCCAGCCGCGACATGACGGTGGGAGGAGGGTTCACGGGTGCCACGTCCGTCACCCGCGCGGACCGCGTGCGCAACTGGAACGGCGACACGGCCAATGACCAGACCTTCACCGGGCGCTACCTCCTCAAGACCACAACCCTCGAGCGCTGGGTGCGCGAGGGGGATGCCTCGCTCACCGATGAAAGTACCCTCGGCATCTTTGCCCCTTATCATGCCGCCTACATCCAGGCCAGGAGCGCCCGCTCCGCCTGGAAGATGCCCTCACCCACCGGTCCGTGATCCCTTCCACCCTTCCCCCTCCACCCGAAATGAAAACACCCATGAAAACACCCCGCTCAATCATACCCGCGCTCGCGGCACTACTGCTGGCATGGCTTCCGCAGGCGCATGCGAGGAACATCAACTGGTCGAGCGGCGTCGGAGACATTTTCCTCCAGGCGGATGGCGTGACGGCCATGGACAGCTCGTTTGGATTTGAGCTGGGCGGATTCACAACCGGTTTCACCCCCACCCAGGCAAATTTCAGCCTCTGGCAGAGCAACTGGATCGTCTTCGACACGGCCAACACCGGCACCGCGGAATGGAGTCCCGGCGTCGGCTACTACAGCAGCACCGGCATGACGGTGGCCGCCGCGGGAAGCACCGTCACATCCAGCATCACCGGCGCCACCTTCACCATCGGCCAGCAGGCGTATCTCTGGGCTTTCAATACCAAGACCATCGGCGCCAGCACCCAATGGGCTATGATCGCCAACACCGCCTGGACCTATCCGGCCTCTGATCCTTTCAATCCCAATGACCTCCTGTGGGATTTGCAGGACCCTGCAAACACCGCCGTCGCTGGAGCCACGAGCGTGGATACCGTCAATTTCGTCGCCACCCTCCAGGCGCAGCCCGTGCCTGAGCCAGGCAGCGCGCTGCTCGTCGCCCTGGCGGGTGTGCTCATCCGGCTGCGCCGCCGCTACGGGCGCTGAGCAGCCGCGGGTGGGAGAAAAAAATTCCGGTGGCTGAGAGAGCGACCGGTGTGTGGTGAATGCGGCCTCGGGGTGGGGACCCCGGGGCCGCAATTCTTTGCGCACCATGCCCCATGCACGGCAACCCCAGCGCCCGGGGCTTGCGCAAGAACCGAAAGCGCAAGCCTCAAATCTATGATGTGCCCCGCAGATTCAGGATTCCACAGATGGGTTCAGAAGAAGTCCAATGATCTTTCTTCGAAAACGAGGACACGGAAAGTTGGGTTGGTTTTATTGGATGGATTGTTCGAAGGAGGCGGGTGACTGGAAGCCCAGGGCGCTGTGAAGGCGCACGGGGTTGTAGAAGGTTTCGAT
>JAIBCL010000065.1 GCA_019694165.1 Verrucomicrobiaceae bacterium
GGCGGCAAGGTGTTGAACCTCGTGGATCTCGGGGACGTTTACATGACCTTCTTTTTGCCGGAAATGGCCGTGGGCCGTGTGGTGATGGGCAGCGACGTGCGGCTGATTCTCGATGCTGCGCCGGATTACGTCATCCCGGCAAAAGTCTCTTACGTGTCGAGCGTCGCGCAATTCACGCCAAAGACTGTGGAGACGGCCAGCGAGCGGCAAAAGCTGATGTTCAGGGTGAAGGCGCAGATCGATCAGCAGTTGCTGCAAAAACACCTCAAATCGGTGAAGACCGGAATTCCGGGCGTGGCTTGGCTCAAACTCGCAGCCTCTGCCGAATGGCCAGCGCACCTGGCCGTGAAACTCCCGGAATGAATGCCGCGTCCAGCGTAGCCCGATTAAGCGGCATCTCGCTGCGCCGCGGCAGGACGCTCGCACTTGATGGAGTGAACCTGGAGTTTCCCGCAGGCCGCATGCTGGGCCTCGTCGGCCCGGATGGCGTGGGCAAATCGAGTTTGCTGGCGCTGATCTCCGGAGCACATGCGATTCAGCAAGGCGAAGTTGAAGTGCTCGGAGGATCGATGCGGGAAAAGCGGCACCGCGACACGGCCTGTCCGCGCATCGCCTACATGCCGCAGGGTTTGGGAAAGAACCTCTATCCGGCGCTTTCCGTGGAGGAGAACCTGCAATTCTTTGGCCGGCTTTTTGGACACGATCACAGCGAACGGCGCCGACGGATCGACGCGCTGACTTCCACCACGGGGCTGAAGCCTTTTCTCGACCGCCCGGCAGGCAAACTTTCCGGCGGCATGAAGCAGAAGCTCGGCTTGTGCTGCGCGCTGATTCACGACCCGGATTTGCTGATCCTTGATGAGCCGACCACCGGCGTGGACCCGCTGTCGCGCAGCCAATTCTGGCGCTTGATCGAAGACATTCGTCAACGGCGGCCTGGAATGAGCGTCATCGTCGCGACGGCTTACATGGAAGAGGCCAACCGTTTCGAATGGCTCGTGGCCATGGACGCCGGAAAGGTGCTGGCCACGGGCGCGCCGGTGGAACTGCGCGAGCGCACCGGCACGAAGACGTTGGAAGAAGCTTTCATCGCTTTGTTGCCGGAGGAAAAGAGGAGGGATTATAGGCCCGTCGAAATCATGCCTTTTCAGCCCGAGGGCGCCGAGGAAATCGCGATCGAGGCCCGCAGCCTGACCAAACGGTTTGGCGATTTCGTGGCGGTGGATCACGTCGATTTCCGCATTCGACGCGGCGAAATCTTCGGCTTTCTCGGCTCGAATGGCTGCGGAAAAACGACCACGATGAAAATGCTGACCGGACTGCTCCCGGCAAGCGAAGGAGAGGCGTGGCTCTTCGGCCGGGAAGTCGATTCGCGCGACATCGGCACGCGACGCCGTGTCGGCTACATGTCGCAGTCCTTCTCCCTCTACACGGAGCTGACAGTCGAACAGAATCTCGTTCTGCACGCGCGGCTGTTCCATGTGCCTGCGGCAGACATTGGCGCTCGTGTGCTGGAAATGGCGGAGCGGTTCGGCCTCACCGATGTGCTTTCGGCACTGCCCGACAGCCTGCCGCTGGGCATTCGGCAGCGATTGTCGCTCGCGGTGGCGATGGTCCACAAGCCCGAGTTGCTGATCCTGGATGAACCGACCTCGGGCGTTGATCCCATCGCGCGCGACAATTTCTGGCGGCTGATGATCGACCTCGCCCGGCGGGATCGCGTGACGATTTTCATCTCCACACATTTCATGAATGAAGCGGAGCGATGCGATCGCATTTCGCTGATGCACGCGGGCAAGGTGCTGGTGAGCGATAGCCCAGCGGAACTCGTGCGCAAACGTGAAGCCGCGGATCTCGAAAGCGCTTTCATTTCCTATTTGCGCGAAGCTGAGCAGGACGGCACTTCACCGCAAACACAGGAAGAGGCGAATGAGCCCGGACCAATCTCGGTTTCGGCAACGCCGGCTCCAGTCCGGCGAAGTTTCAGTCTGCGGCGTTGCATCAGCTACATGTGGCGGGAGGCGCTGGAATTGCGCCGCGATCCCGTGCGCGGAGCCCTGGCACTGCTTGGTTCGGCCATTCTCATGTTCATCATGGGCTATGGCATCACGCTGGATGTGGAAGATTTGACCTACGCGGTGCTCGATTTCGATCAAACCACGCTGAGCCAAAACTACGCGCTCAATCTTTCCGGCTCCCGCTATTTCACCGAGCATCCGCCGATCTCGAATTACGCGGAACTGGATCGGCGCATGCGCTCCGGCGAACTCGCGTTGGCCGTCGAAATACCGCCCGGCTTTGCGCGCGATCTCCAGCGCGGCGCGCCCGTCCAGGTCGCTGCCTGGGTGGACGGCGCCATGCCTCAGCGGGCCGAAACCATCGTCGGTTATGTGCAAGGCATGCACCAAGGCTGGCTCAGCGACATGGCGAAGCAGCGACTCGGTCAGGCTCTGACTTCCCCGAGTGCGATCGAAGTCCGCTTTCGTTACAATCCCGACGTTCGGAGCCTGCCTGCCATGGTGCCCGGGGTCATCCCCCTCCTCTTGCTCATGATTCCAGCCATGCTCAGCTCCCTCACCGTCGTGCGGGAAAAGGAACTCGGCTCCATCATCAATCTTTACGTTACCCCAGTCACCCGCACTGAGTTCCTGCTGGGCAAGCAGGTGCCCTATCTCGTTCTGGGCTTGATCAATTTCCTGATCCTCACGCTGTTAGCGATCACGGTTTTCGGAGTGCCGATGCCCGGAAGTTTTCCGACGCTGTTCGTGGCCGCGTTCATTTACCTTGTCAGCGCCACCGGCTTTGGCTTGCTCGCCGCGACGTTCACCCGCAGCCAGATCGCTGCGATGTTCGCGACGATGATTGGCACGATACTGCCAGCCATCCAATTCGCAGGAATGATCAACCCCATCTCTTCGTTGGAAGGAGCGGGCGCATTCATCGGCCGTATTTTTCCCACGACTTACTTTTTGCTCATCAGCCGGGGCGTCTTCAGCAAGGCGCTGGATTTTTCCGATCTGAGCGCGGCCTTCGTGCCGCTGCTGCTGGCCATTCCCGTCATCCTCGGCCTGGCCATCGCCCTGCTGAAAAAACAGGAAACCTGAACCATGCCGCGCCATCTCGCCAATATCTACCGTCTTGGAATCAAGGAGCTATGGAGCCTGGGGCGCGATCCGTTGATGCTCGTGCTCATCGTCTATGCCTTCACGTTTGCGATCTATGTCGCGGCGACGGCAATGCCCGAGACGCTGCACCGGGCACCCATCGCGATCGTGGACGAAGATGGCTCACCACTCTCCGCGAGAATCACCTCCGCTTTTTATCCGCCGAACTTCCAGACCCCTGTCCTGATCTCGCTCCGGGAAATGGACCCCGGCATGGACAAAGGCCGCTACACCTTCGCGCTCGACATTCCTCCGGATTTTCAGCGCGACGTTCTTGCCGGCCGTTCACCGGCCATCCAACTCAACGTGGATGCCACTCGAATGAGCCAGGCCTTCGCGGGGAGCGGCGATGTCCAGCAGATCGTGACGGGAGAAGTGAACGATTTCGTCCGCCGCTACCGGGGTGGCGCGGATTTGCCCGCGGAGATCACGGTGCGCAATCGTTTCAATCCCAATCTTGAGCGAAGCTGGTTCGGCTCGATCACGGAGATCATCAACAACGTCACCATGCTCTCGATCCTGCTCACCGGTGCCGCGCTTATCCGCGAACGCGAACACGGCACAATCGAACACCTGCTCGTGATGCCCGTCACCCCCGGCGAAATCATGCTGGCGAAGGTCTGGTCCATGGCCACCGTCGTGCTCCTGGCCGCCACGATCTCATTGCTGCTGGTCGTAAAGGGCGCGCTAAAAGTGCCCATTGAAGGCTCCCTCCCGCTGTTCCTCGTGGGGGCCGCCTTGAATCTCTTCGCCACCACTTCACTGGGCATCTTCCTCGCGACGATCGCTCGCAGCATGCCGCAATTTGGCATGTTGCTCATCCTTGTCTTGCTGCCCCTGCAAATGTTGTCCGGCGGCATCACTCCACGCGAAAGCATGCCGGGATTTGTGCAGGACATCATGCTCGCCGCGCCCACCACTCATTTCGTCCAGCTCGCCCAGGCGATTCTTTTTCGCGGCGCCGGATTCGACGTCGTCTGGAAGCC
>JAIBCL010000055.1 GCA_019694165.1 Verrucomicrobiaceae bacterium
CGCAGTGGTGCGCACCCGTCGCCGCGCGCCACGCTTGAGGATGTTCGGGGGTGCCTCCGTCTTGTCACTGTGGGTCATAGCCTCTGCTATGACCCAATGGGATCGCCTTTCATAGCTCGTTCACATGTCGCTTGAGGTGACGCTTACGAAACTCGTCCCGCTCGACCACCAGCTTCTGCTCATCACCCAGGACGACCTCACCCACCGCCGCGTCTTCGATCCCGCGCACCGCAGCCATGTGCCGAACTTTGGCTGCGTCATCAAGTCCGAGATCCACGGCAAGATCAAACACTTCGCCATCAGCCGCCAGGCCGTCCTGTTCTGCGTCGAACGCCGCAAAGCTTGGCGCATGTTGCAAAGCAAGGCCGGCATCGTGAACAAGGACTACCTGTTGCAGAAAGACCTGCTCGCAAAGTTGGACAAAGGCGAGGTGAGTGCGGCGGAAGTGAAGGAGAAAGGTGCGCCCACTCCTGGGTGAGATCCTTGGCAGTGCCCGCTCAGCCCGGATCGTTCACTTCCTTCGTATAGAGCACGGACCACTCGGCGGCTTCGTGGACGAAGTCGGTGGCCACGCGCTCGGTGAGGCGGAGCACGTCGTGGCACCAGCTTCCGAGATTCGTGTCTGCGGCTGGGGATTCGGCGGCGGCTTTCACGCGGTCCTTGAGCCGGGCGGCTTCCACGATGCGGCCGCTGCCGGGGATCTCGGGGCGCCGGCCTTCGAGGATCACGCGCATGGTTGCGGAGCGCTCGGCCAGCGCCTTGCACTCGGATTGGAAACGGATGCCGCTCATCGCGGCGATCACGGCGGGCAGGATGGCGGAGACGGCGATGAGGGCGGGCGTCAGGTCGCGAAGGAAAGGCGTCCAGTGGTGCGGCCACCAGCCCAGATGCTCGCCGCCGAGCAGGATCAGGTCGATGCCCACGACGAAGAGCACCACCCAGCCGAGGAACTTCTGCACGCGCTCGATGCAGTGGTGCATGGCGTGCATCGTCTGCGAGTTGGCGTGGTGATATTTGATCTGCTCGCCGAGCCAGGAGTCGCGGACCTTGATGATGGTCTCCAGCGGTTTGGGCACGAGCAACCGCTTGATCTTTACGCTGCCCACGCCGCCGGATGAGGGAATCTCGGCCTCGTGAGCCGCAGCGAGGCTGGCGGGGGAGATGGAGCGCACGATGGCATCAAAGAGCCAGTCGATGGCGCTCTGGTGCAGGGCGCGTGAGGCGAACTGCGTGGGCGCGGGCGCGGGAGGCTGGTGGCTGCCGGCTTGTGGGAGGTAATACATGGCGCGCAGCCGCTCGGCGAGATAGCGCGTGTCCACGGCGCGGTCGTTCCAGTTCTTGTGATTGGCCGCCCAGGTGTTGCGGATGATGAGCAACAGGATGCCGACCTTGCCAATGCCGAGGGTCACGAGCAGCGGGCACAGCCACTCCTGCGGCGCGGTGCTCACGACCATGCCGGCGTGGAAGCCGCAGATGGCCGCCTCGAAGTGTGAGAGGAGCCCGTGCTCCAGCGGCGTGTGGGCAAAGCGGACGAGCAGCGCGAGGCTGATCGTCGCCAGAAACACGGCGAGGATGGCGAGGATGTAATTGAGCAGAAACGCGCCGCGATAGAGGCCGGAGTAAAAGCGGTTCAGCGTCGTGGCGCGGTCGCGGTAAGTGCTGAACGGCGCGAGTTTGGGATCGCTATTCGGTATCGGTCCCGATTTGAACCACACCTCAAACCACTCCCACGTTTTCAATCGAACCTGGGGAAACCAGCGCTTCTCATGGCACTCGGGGCTGAGGTGAAAATGGAAGAACTCGGTGAGCAGCGCCACGCGAAAGCGGTGGTGCTCCCTGTCATCGTCGGAGTCCTTGCGCAGCGCGGCGTCGGGATCAGCAGTGAGCTGGGAGACCCACGCGGCCAGCCGGCGGTCGCGGTCGGCGGGCTTTGGCGCATCGGAGTCGAGGATGTTCGGCAGAAAGTCCTGCGGTTCGATGAGATGGATGGCGTCGTCGGCATTGGCCTTGCCCGTGTGGATGAAGACCACGGGCAGGTCGAACTCGAGCGCCTCGCGCACGGTCTCCAGCGTGCCGCCGGCCGCGCCGGGATCGCTGGGGTCCGCTGCGGCGACGAGGATGTCCGTGTGGCGCAGGAGGAAGGCACCCTGCGCGCGGTAGCCGCGCGCGCGGCGTTTCTTGGCGATCTCCGTGTCCGGCCTCGGTTTCTCGTGGGTGCCGTCGAGCACCAGCACCCAGGCGCAATCGGCGAGCTGGCGGTCGAAGGTGGAGCGGAAGTTTTCCGGGCGGCTCTCGCGGTACGTCAGCACGTCAAAGGGGAGCACGGCGGCCAGTTCGGTATCGAGGCCGGGGATGGCGTTGGGTGAGCCGTCCTTCAGCCGTGTGAGCGCATCGGCGGCGCGGGCGTCCGCGCCTTCGCAGAGGCCGGTCACGAGGCGGAGGAGCGGTTTCTCATCGGCGTAGAAGGCCGTGATCTGTTTGACCTTGTCCACATCCTTCGGCGCGTCCGGCTTGATGCACACGAGCTTGGCCGCGATGGCACGCAGCACACGGTCCAGCGCAGCATCCAGCAGGGCCTCGGCGGCGGGCGTGAGATCCTTGCGCCCGGCAAAGCCGAGGCGCAGCACGAGGCGTGGGCGCGGCGGCATGCGTTTTGGGTTGGGTGCGGACGCGGTGCTCATGCTCATGCGGGCTTTTGGAAAAGCGGTTGCAGTTGCGCGTGAAGCTGGCGCATGGGCGCATCGAGATTCATGCCGGCGCGGATCATTTCATCCAGCGTGGCAAAGCAGCCGGTGAGGCATTGCGTGGCCACCTTGTCATTCCCGGCGCCTTGCGCACGCTGGAAGGTCAGGAAAAACGACACCGCCACCGTGCGGCCGTAGAAGAGCGATCCGGGATTGCCCTCGCGCAGCTTGATGGCGATGCCGAGCGCGCGTGCTTGCAGTTCCAGCGCGTTTGCTTCACCACCGGCCCGGCTGCCTTCCATCCGCGCCATTCGTTCGAGGCTCACCATCACATCGCGCGCGGCCTGCGCACTCTGCGGGTTGGCCGCCAGCAAGTCTTCGCGCACCTGGAGAGCGCGCTGGTAATGCGCCAGCGCCGCCTCGGCATCGCCGGGCTGGCCGCGCGCAGCGAGAAAGTCCGCCAGCTTGTTGAGGCTCACCGACACATCGCGCGCGGCCTGCGCACTCTGCGGGCTGGCCGCCAGCAGGTCTTCGAGCACCTGGAGCGCGCGCTGGTAATGCGCCAGCGCCGCCTCCGCATCGCCGGGCTGGCCGCGCGCGGCGAGAAAGTCCGCCAGCTTGTTGAGGCTCACCGACACATCGCGCGCGGCCTGCGCACTCTGCGGGTTGGCCGCCAGCAGGTCTTCGCGCACCTGGAGCGCGCGCTGGTAATGCGCCAGCGCCGCCGCCGCATCGCCGGGCTGGCCGCGCGCGGCGAGAAAGTCCGCCAGCTTCTCGAGGCTCACCGACACATCCCGCGCGGCCTGCGCACTCTGCGGGTTGGCCGCCAGCAGGTCTTCGCTGATCTGGAGAGCGCGCTGGTAATGCGCCAGCGCCGCCTCCGCATCGCCGGGCTGGCCGCGTTTGGCGAGAAAGTCCGCCAGCTTGTTGAGGCTCACCGACACGTCGCGCGCGGCCTGCGCACTTTGCGGGTTGGCCGCGAGATATTGCTCGGCGGTGTGGTGGAAGAGTTCGAGAAACGTCTGCGCTACGTCCATGCGGCCGATCCTTCTCTCTATTTCCCCAACGACACCGGCGATGTGGCCGAGGGCGGTGTCTTGCTCGCCCTCGCGCCAGTGGCGCACGGCTTCCTGAAGCGGGAGCACCTGCCAGACGTGCACGGCGGGATCGTGCTCGATGTCATGCTGAAGAGCGAGGGCGAAGTCCTCGACCGTGGCGCGCAGCCGTCGCAGCCGCTCGATGCGCTCATCACCGAGGCGGGCGGTGAGATGAGCGGCCACCATGCGGTGGAGGCGGGCCAGCTCCGGGTGATCCGCCGGAGTGAGCAGGCGCAGACCTTCAAGCCTCCGACGCAGCGTGGCCCAGGGATCGGGATAGCCGGGGCGCGTGGCGAGGGCCTCGGGATGCTCCTGCTCCACGAGCGCGCGGAGCCACGGCCAGGCGATGCTGTCCGGCGGCAGCAGCGCGGCGTAGTGCAGCGCGGTGAGCGCGGGTCCGTGCTCCGCGGCGCCCAGCATTTTCAGCGTCTGCTCCAGCACGAGGGCGAGCTGCTTTTCCCGGTGCTCCATCTGCGCGGCCACGTCCGCATCCGCAGGCAGTGCATCCACGCTGACGAGCCCCTCCGCGCGCAGCCGCGCGAGGTAGCCCGCCGGACGGATGTGGCCGTGCAGGCCGAGATGAATGGCCACGCTCTCGATGGCGAGCGTGAAGCCGCCGAGATCGCGCGCGATCTGGCGCGCGGCGGCCTCATCGGCCTCGCGGGTGGCGGGCGGGAAATCGCGCCGCAGCCCATCGGCATCGAGCGGCGGCTGGTGATTGCGGATGAGATCGACGGCATCGGCTTCATCGAGCGAGGTCATTTCCAGGAAGGCCAGCGGGCCGTGGCCGATGGGGAAGTCAGTCTCCCCGAGCCGCGTGGTGGCCACGAGGCGGAGCCAGTCCTCCTTTGGCAACTGGCTGCGCTGCGGCTTCGAGAGCAGGCGGGGTTCGGTGACATTGTCGAGGATGACGAGGCAGGATGCGCCGCCATCGGGATCATGCGCGTGCGCGGCGAGCGCCAGCTCCTTCATGCGCGCCAGCACGCGCAGGCCGCGCTGCGCCGCCGTCTCCTCCGGTCCGGCGGAGAGCGCAATGCCGAGGCGCGCATCGCCGGCCAGCTCGCCGAAGAGCGGCAGCAGCTCGGCCCGCCCCTCCGCGCCGAGCACCCAGAGGCCGCCGGGATACGAGTCGGCATGGGAATGCGCGTAGCTGATGGCAAACTCCGTCTTGCCCTGGCCGCCGAGGCCGTTCACGGCGGTGATGACGCCCACCGCGCCATCGCGGATGAGCGTCTCGTGCAGCTTCACCAGCTCGCGGGTGCGGCCGACGAAGTGGGGATTGAACTCGCGTAGATTCCCCGGCGCATCCGCCGCACGGCGGGTGCGCGCGATGCGGTCGGTGAGATTCCCCGCCAGCTCATCGAGCCGCGCCTGCACGGCCTCCTGCGCGAGCGCATCGGAGCCCTGGTCGAACCACGGACGGAAGTCGTAGTGATTGAAGCGCCGGATGGCCGCGTGCCACTCCCGCCAGCGCGGAATGAATTTTTCCAGCTCGCCGTCCTTGTACTGGCCGCGATTCACGAAGGACTGGAACGCGGCGGTGGCCTGCTCATCCGAGCCCGGTGCCTCGACAAAGTAAACGGGCGCGACTGACTCGTGCCCGGCCAGCCGCGAGGCCTTGTGCCGGTGAAACTCCTCCCACTCCCAGAGGCAGTTGTCGCTCTTGAAGTACTCGGGCGAGAGGCAGACGAGGAGAATCTTCGACTGCTGGAGTCCAGTGAGAATCCGGTGCCGCCAGTCGTCCATGCCCTTGATGTCATCGCGGTCGAAGAAGAACCGCAGCGGCGCGGTGGTCTTCGCCAGATGGCGCGCCATGATTTCATCACGCAGGGTCTCCACCCAGCCCTTCGCATCGCCGGGCTTCTTCGGTGCATTGTCCCTGCGCGAGTAGGAGATGAACAGCTCGAAGGTGTCCTGCTTCATGGCGCGGCGGGATGGCGGGTGGAAAACGCCGGCGCATCACGCTCGGGCCGCGGACGGAGAAGACATGGCATAAGGGAGACACACATGGCCGGGATAAGGCCGCGAGTGTGACGGCGGATGCGGCGGATGGCAACGGCCTTTGCGTAAAACGACTCAGTTCGCCACGCGAGCCGTCATTCCGCATGCGGCGGGTTTGCGGTCCGCCTGCGCGAGTTGCAATCTCGCGCCAACAGTCTGCGACGATTCAAAATCGTTCCACGTCGCATTGAAGCGGGCGCGAAGGGTGTCACTTGAACGGTGCCCCGCTGATGTCGATGTCGGGCTTCGTGTTCCAGCGTTTCGTCCAGCCCGGCTTCTCGATCTTCGTGCGGAAGATGACTGTGTTGTCCAGGTCGAGGTCTTCGCTCCAGATCCACTTCGCTCCCTGGAAGTCGGCATTGTAATACGGTTCCTTTGGGTTCACGCGTTCTTCGGTGTATTCGGTCGCGTTTTTCCAGGAGCTGTCGTCGAAGCCGGGCTTCCACCAGCCTTCGGGGATCGGCGTGTGCTCGACCTTCGGATTCGCGCTATCGTGATTGAGCGGGCCTTTGAAGAAGCTCTTCGCCTTCCATGTCGCATTGCTCACGGTGCCGTCGCTGAACTTGATGGTGAAGCCGCCGTCGCCGATGTGGTCACCGTATTCCATGCCGGTGTTCCAGTCCGCATTGTCCTTCGCGATCACGGCGATGGTCATCGGATACTCGGGCAGGATGTCGAGGCTGACGACGTTGTGCGGCGTGAACTTGATCGAGTCGGTGGCGACGAGTTCACCGTTGATGAAGAGCGAGAACCAGTTGTCCGCATACACGTTGATGTGAACGGTGTCGGACATCTGCGGCTTAATGAGACCCTTGCTGTCCGGGCCGCCTTTGCCGCCGGGACCGCCTTTGCCACCTTTGCCTTTTCCTTTGCCATCGCCCTTGCCGCCGCCACCGGGAGGCGGAGGCTCCGGCGGGCGCGCGTTGTTTTGCGCCACTTCCACGGCACCCTGATTGTTGTTGGCAAAGATATTATCGAGCGGGCGCAGACCACCGGGGGCGGGAGGCGGTGCGGCATTGTCGCTAGGAGGGCGACGATCATTCACCGCCACCTCGGGCCGGCGGCGCTCGCCCTGCTTCTCTTCACCACGGGGCGGCTGGCGTTCGGCGCTGCCGCCGCTGGAGTGCACCACGCGCAGCGATGAATTCGCAAGCACCTTGCCCTTCATCCCGGCCACCAGCTCCTCACGGCCCGGCGTGCCAGCCACCTGAATCGGCGCAGACAAGGCGTAGAGCGTGATGACATAAGTCTTCGCACCGGGACCCTTCGAGTGCGGTGGCTCGTAGCCGATCTCCCCTTTGAAGCCGGTGCCGAGCTTGCCGGTCTCCTTCGAGTTCTTTGGCAGGCTCGCGGTGTTCCCCGGGATGTCGTAGATCGTCCAATACCACTTCCGATCTCCATCAGGAGTGACGTGGTCCATAATCAACGCATAGCCCTTCGTGCCTGCGGGAGCGCCGGTCCATTGCAGCGGCGGGCTGATGCCGTCGCCATCGCCGGTGAACTCCACGGGCAGGGCTTGTAGGTCTTCGACAACGGGGCTGTTCAGCGTGAATTTGCCATCGCTGCTGCGTGGCTGATCAGGCTGCGGGACGAAGGTTTGACCTTTGCCTGCACGATCACCATCGCGTTTCATCTCCTCGCCACGGCCCTGCGGCGGACGCTCTTCTTCGCGACGGTTCGTCGCCACCTCACGCGGCGCACCACCACCGAGTTCGTCTAGCTCCGGGCGATCAAGCTGCCCATCGCGGTTGTGATCGAAGGCATCGAACTGCTGCCTCGCCTTGGCCAGTGCTTCGGCGAGAGCGACGCCCTTCTTCATCGCGTTTGATTTCGCATTGTCCGCAAACTCCTGCGCCGTGACCACACCATCGCCATTCACATCGAGGATGCCGTCGATGCCAGCCTGTGATGGCGGAGGCGGCGGGCGACGCTCATCGTCGCCGGGACGCGGTGGCGGATTGTCATCGGGACGTGGACGACCACCCGGGCCGCCTTTGCCACCTTTGTCTCCCTTCCCACCCTTGCCGCCCTTCTTGCCTTTGCCTTCGGGACCGCCCTTGCCCTCGCGCTGCGCACCCGGAGGCGGACCGCGACGCTGCGTGTAGGTCTCCTTGCGCTTGCCCTCACTGCCATCATCGAACTCGAAGGTGTAAGTGCCATCGTTGTTCACCGCGTAGGTCACGCTGCGTTTGTCGCCATTCACTTCGTAGCTGAGCTTCGTCGTATTCGGTGCCGGTGTGTCGTAGTCCGTGATCTTCGCACCGCGCAGAGCGGTCAGTGCTTCGCGGACTCCCATCGCGCGAGGCTGCGGATCGACCTGGCCTTCGGCCTCCACGACTTCGCCGTGGAAGGCGCTCTGCAAATACGGACGCTTCGTCGATGCGTGGTAATGGTAGCCGATCTTCGCATCATCGTGACCGTGGCATTCATCAAGCTGTCCGACCGGCGAACCATCAGGCTCGGTCAGCCCATAGATCGGATAGCCATCCAGCGCATACGCGACGGGCATGCCCTTGCCCAGCTTCTCCTGCAAATGCAGCGGCGCGATGTGATAATGATAATCGTCCGCGCGGCCCGAGTGACCGCCCCACTTGTCCAGTTCGCCGATCTCATACGAGACCTCGCCACGATTGTTTTGCGGATTGAAGATCGGGATGCCATTCACCGCGATGGCAATGGCACCGCGCAGGAAATGGTTCTCCACGACCTGCGGCGTCTTCGCCACGACCGGCTTCAAAGGAATGCGCCACGAGTTCTCCCCCGTATAGCTCTGCGGCAGCGGCACCTGCTGCTGCCATGCAGTGATGCCCGCCATCATCGGATGCGACGGAATGCCATTCGACTCGATGTAGAGGAAGTCGTTGTCCCACTTCACCTCAATCTTCGGCGCGAAAGGCGTGAAGTGCGCGGCCTGCGCGGGAGCTTTGCCCACATTGACCGCATCCTTGTAGGCAGCAAGCTGCGGCGTGGCGCTTTGCTTCGTGCCGTGATCGCGCTCCCAGTCGGCCAGGATGTGCGCGCGGAGGACTTCCTTGTCGGCGTCCGTTGCTTTCCAACTGTGTGCAACAGCAGCCCCAGGGACCGCTGCGATGATGACGAGAAACAGGAGGTGTGGCTTCATAGGCGGGATTGGGTTCTATGAGAGAAAACGCCGCGCGTGTCAGGCAATCATCAGAGCAGCGCGGATGATTTGTCAGGTTTGTGTCAGTGCTGGTTGAAGGCCGGGACTCTGATGCGGCACTCGGAATACGCGAACTTCAACGTGTGCAACGTGCAACGCACAGCGAGGGATCATCGAGTGGGGAATGTGTGTTCGGGCGGAACTGCGTCCTACGCCTGCCGGCTCACAGACCTGGCCTGCAACAGCCTTCTCGCATCACGCCAAAATATCTGTGATCACGCGCCCGCCGAGGTCGGTGAGGCGGTAGTCGCGGCCGTTGTGTTTGAACGTGAGCTTCTCGTGATCGATGCCCATGAGGTGCAGCATGGTGGCGTGTAGGTCGTTGACGTGGACTTTGTCTTCCACGGCTTTGTAGCCGAACTCATCCGTCGCGCCGTGGTGGTAGCCGCCTTTCACGCCGCCGCCGGCCATCCACAAGGTGAAGCCGTTGGGATTGTGATCGCGACCGACGCTGCCTTGCGAATCCGAAGTGCGACCAAACTCACCGCCCCAGATGACGAGGGTGTCTTCGAGCAAGCCGCGCGCGGCGAGATCTTCGAGAAGCGCGGCGGCGGGTTGATCGGTGGCGGCTCCGCAGGAGTAGTGATTGCGCTCGATGTCGCGATGACCATCCCAGGGGACGTCATCGACGGCGCCATCGTTGCCCGCGTTCTTGCCAGCGAAGATCTGCACGAATCGCACGCCGCGTTCGATGAGACGACGCGCGGTGAGGCATTGCTTCGCGAAGACTTCGCAGTGCTTCTGGTCGATGCCATACAGCTTCTTCGTCGCCTCGCTCTCGCTGCTGATGTCCAGCGCTTCAGGCGCAGCGGCTTGCATGCGGTAGGCAAGTTCGAAGGAGTTGATGCGCGCGGCGAGATCGGCCTGGGGAGAGCGGAGTTGCGCGTGCTTTTGATTCATCTCCTTGATCAAATCGAGCGAGGCGCGCTGCTGCGCGGCGGACTCGACTTTGTCGCGCGAGAGGTTGTCGATGACGCCACCACGACGCGCGTCCAGCGTGAGTGCCTGGAAGGTTTTCGGTAGAAAGCCAGCAGACCAAATCTGATCATCGCCACGCGGGCGACGTTCGTGCATCACGACATACGAGGGCAGGTTTTGATTCTCGGCACCGAGGCCATACGTGAGCCACGCGCCGGCGCTCGGGCGACCGGGTTGATTCGAGCCGCACATGAGTTCCATCGACGCAGGCGCGTGGTTGTTTGCCTTCAGATACATCGAGTGGATGAAGGTCATCTTGTCCACGTGGCGCGAGAGATGCGGAAAGATGCTGGAGACCCACGAGCCGCTTTCGCCGTGCTGCTTCCATTCAAACGGCGACTTCAAAATTTTGCCGCTTGTGGTGAAGAAGCCGGTCTTCGCGTCGCTGCCGGGCAAGGGCTGGCCATTGCGCTTCTGCAGCTCGGGCTTGTAGTCCCAAGTGTCCACCTGAGACGGCGCTCCGGTCATGAAGAGCCAAATGACAGCCTTCGCGCGTGGCCGAAATGGCGCAGGCTTCAGCGCGAGCGGATTGATGCTTGGCGTGCCTTTGGCTTGCTGCTCGTGTAGCATCGACGCGAGTGCGATCGAGCCAAAGCCGAGGCCTGTGTGTGAGAGGAACTGGCGGCGCGTGGGCAGCAGTGAAGATGTCGAAATGAGGTCAGTGAACATGGCGGATCAAAGGTTGAAGTCAGTCCACATAAATGAACTCATTGAGGCAAAGCAGCGCGTGGCAGAACTCGCGCAGCGCCTGGTTCATCGCGTCGGATTGCTTGCCCAGAAGCTTCGCTTGCTGGTCGATGAAACTCTTCATGCGCTGCGTCTCGTCGGGCTCAGGCTCGCGTCCGAAGACGAGGACATAACTTTGCCGAATCACGGCCTCGGTGTTCGCGGGCTTCGTGGCTTGAATGCGCGCCAGCATCTTCGCGGCGAGGTCGTGGACGAAGGGTGAGTTCATCACGGCGAGGGCTTGCGTGGGCACCGTGGTGTTGCCGCGATCACCAATGCTCTGCGTCGGCTCGGGCGCGTCGAACATGGTGAGGAAGGGCTCCAGCTCGCTGCGCTTCACGCGCAGATAAACACTGCGGCGACCGCTCGCATTGTTGATCTCGGAGGGGCCATACATCGTGGGGTCGAGCTTGCCGCCCATTTGCAGCAGCGCATCGCGAACGGCCTCGGCTTCGAGACGACGCGCGGGACGCATGGACCACAAACGATTGTCGGGATCGCGCTGCAGGTTGCCGGGATTCACATCGCCGGACTGCGTGTAAACGTTGCTCAGCATGATGAGGCGATGGATGGGCTTCAATCGCCAGCCGTTCTGCACGAGTTCGTTCGCAAGGTAGTCGAGCAGCTCGCGATGCCTGGGTTGCTCGCCTTGCGAACCAAAGTCGTTCGTGGTCGGCACGAGACCGCGACCGAAGTGCAGACGCCACAGACGATTCACGATGACGCGTGCGAGCAACGGTCCGCCGCCGGACTCGGCATCCGTCATCCAGTTCGCGAGTGAGATGCGCGGATGCACCGGCTCCTTGGCTGGCACCCACTTCTTCTCGGCCTCTGGCGAGCGCATGAGCACCTGGATGAAGTTCGGCGACGCCTTGCCTTCCTTCCGATCCACTTCGCCGCGACGCAGGAGAAACACATCCTGACCGCCGTCCTTCGTGGAATAAACTTCCGTCGTCGCTGCGAGCGGACGCTTGCGCTCGTGCTCGGTCACGGCGGCGAGCAACTTCTGCGCTCGATCATCGAAGCGGCTGAACCACGGCACCAGATCCTTCGCTTCCGTCTTCGAGGCGATGAGCGTGTTCAGCTCGCGCAGGTTCTGCATGTCCTTGGGCGCGCTGAGTTTCGCATCGGCATCCGTGGTGAAGGAGAGCCGGATTTTGCCAAGGCCGAAGAAGCGAGAGAAGCGGAGTTGAATCTCGAACTCCGTGCCTTCTTTGAATCCAACCGAGTCACCTTCGACTTCGAAGATCGCCGCGTGATCCTTGCCCATCTGCGGAGCGACACCCCAGCCAGTTTGCGGGCTATTGTCGAGAGCCTGCGCGAACTCGAAACGCTTCTGCTCAAAGGAAACCTCGCCCGGCTTGAGTTCGATCTTCGTGGGCTTCGCCTTCTTCTTCGCGTCGAGAGCACGCGCGGTGATCTGCACGTCGGAGAGCACGAAGTTGCCGTTGTTCGAGAGGCCGGGGCCTTTGCTCGGCAGCGACTTGTCGCTCAACGCATCGAGCCGGAAGGCGCGCACGCCTTGCTGATGCGTCACGACTTTGATCGTATAGACATCGTCCTTCTCCTTGCCGCCCGTGTAGATGACGTGCCCGTCGCGATCATGAATGAGCTGCGCTTTCTGCGCCGATGCCTCCTGCACATCAAAGGTCTGCCACGGCGCATCCGAGTGCAGCTTCGGCAATTCTTTGCTCTTCCATGCCTCGAAGCGCTTCGGCAATTCCTCGCTCTCGAACTTCTTCAACGCCGCGTGCAGAGGCGCGCCGACCTTGTTGAACTCCGCCAGCTTCTTCTGCGTCTCGGCATGGCCGAGATCGATCTGCACCGGCCCATGCACCGTGGTCGCCAGCGCGGCAGCGATGCCGTAGTAGTCCTTCTGCGGCAGCGGATCATATTTGTGATCGTGGCAGCGCACGCAGGCCATCGTGAGCCCGAGGAAGCCGTTGCCGATGGTGGACACCATGTCATCGAGCTGATCGTAGCGAATCTTCTCCACGGTCTTCGCGGTGATTTGTCCCGGATACGGACCCGCGACGAGGAAGCCAGCCGCGCTCGCGCCTTCGTATTCGCCGGGCATGAGCTTGTCGCCCGCGAGCTGCATGCGGATGAATTGATCATAAGGCATGTCCTTGTTCAGCGCCTTGATCACCCAGTCGCGATAGTGATACGCGCCGGGGCGGAAGCCGTCGAACTCATAGCCGCCGCTCTCCGCGAAACGCACGACATCCAGCCAATGTCGGCCCCAGCGCTCGCCGTAGTGCTCGCTGGTGAGCAGGCGATCGACGAGCTTCGTGTAAGCGTCCGCGCTCGTGTCCTTCAAAAACGCATCAAGTTCCTCCGGCGCCGGTGCCATGCCGATGAGATCAAAGGTCACGCGACGCAGCAGCTTCTCCTTCGAAGCCATCGCGTTCGGCACCAGACCAGCCGCTTCCTGCTTCGCGATGATGAACCGATCAATCGGCGTCTTCACCGCCGCGACGTTCTTCACCTGCGGCACCGCAACTTTCGCCAGCGGTTGAAACGCCCACCAATCCTTCCCCTTCGCCACATCGATCACGCGCTTCGGCTTGCTCACCGGCTCCGTCGCCACGCGCGGATCGGGCGCGCCCATGGCGATCCATTGCTCCACATCCGCGATGATCTTTTCTGGCAGCTTCCCCTTCGGCGGCATCTCCACGTCTTTGATCTGATGCTTGAGCACCTTCAGCATCAAACTCTCGCTAGGCTTGCCAGCGACGAGCGCGGGACCTGTCTCGCCGCCTTTGATCAAGCCCTCACGACTATCGACAAACAAGTCCGCCTTCAGCTTGCCCTTCTCCTTCGCCGCAGCCGAGTGACAGCCGTAGCAATGCTCCGCAAGCACCGGGCGAATCTTCGATTCGAAGAAGGCGAGTTGCTCGGGCGAGAGCGTTTGCGAAAACGCAACCGTCGTCACCGACATCATTGCGGCGGCGCGAATAAGGAAACGAATGCTGGGAGCATGAATGGAGGCCATGGACACGGCCCCAAATACGTCCACAACACGCCGGTTTGCACACGAGATGCAGCGCAGAGCCAGTAGTTGCACACTTCCTCGTCGCCTCACGGCGTCCACTTCACGCGATAGAATCCTCTCGCTCCACCCACACGTCCGACCTCCATATCCGTGTAGGTCGTCATGGTGCCGATGCTTTGGACGGTGGCGATCGTGGTCCAGCTCGCGCCGATCAGGGTGGTGGAATACTCGATGGTGTAGGTGCGGTCGGGGAGGCTGACCCAACTGAAGGTCATGTGGCCGGCGGTGGCGGAGGCGCTGCTGGCGATGCGGAGGGTTTGATCGACGGGGAGTTCGAGGAGGCCTTGCGGGGTGAGGTCGCGACCGGTGAGGCCGGCGTAGTCGAGGGCGTAGCGTTCGACGCGGAAGACGGCGTTCATGAGCTGGTCGGGGCGCGCGGCGTCGATGCCGGGGGCGTTGCCTTGGGTGAGGACTTCTTCGGTGACGGGGCAGATCCAGTTCCACACGGTTTCGCCGGCGGTGGTGACTTCGAAGAGGCGGCCGTGGATGCCTTCGCAGATGAGCGTGTTGCCATTGGGCAGGCGTTGCGCGCCGGAGATCTCGGAGGAGTAGAAGCTCGTGGGCGGTGTGGCGGTGTAGGTCCAAACCGGCGCGGTGGGGCCATACGCGGCTCCGGTGGCGAGTGTGTAGTTGCCGCTGCCATCGACGGGCGGGACGATTTCATTCACGCTGGAGTAGCCACGGCCGATGCCGTTGTTGAAGATAAGGATGTTGCCCGCGCCGGGGAGTCCGGGCTCGATCCAGTGTGTGTGATGCTGCTGATAGAGCTGGCGGTTGGCGCTGGTGCCGCGGTTGTATTGCTCGGGATCGCCCCAGCGGTAGAGGATGTCGCCGCCTTTGCCATGCACGCCACCGGTGTGGCTGGCGGCCTGCGCTGTGGTGGTGCTGTGGTCGATGACAAAGAGTTCGTTGTTGCCGCGCACACTGATCATCACCTGATTCAGCGCGGGATTGTAGTCGATGCCGTTCACATGATTCCAGAACTGCACGATCTTGATGCCGGGGCCGTTGACGTCGATGAGTTCAGGGTGATCGGCGACGACGCCGTAGTTGGCCTTCGTGTTGTCGTAATCCTGAATCGTGTGATCCCACATGTGCCACTGCCACACGACGGTGCCGCCGCTGGAGCCGGTGGGCGTGACTTCGACCAGCGCATCCGGCAGCATGTAGCCCTGCGTGCTGATGCTGGAGTCGAGCAGCGCGGGATTGAACCCGAGCGCGAGCACCTCGGCATACGTCTTCTTTTCACCGATGAGCATGAGCACGTTGCCATTCGGCAGCACCTTGAAGTCGTGATGATGGATGTAGGTGGGGCTGAGGTAGTCGATGGACCAGACGAGATTCCCGTCCCAGTCGAACTCCTCGATGCGTCCGCCTTCACCACCGCCGGTGGACGGGCCTCCGCTCATCACCATGCCGGCGCGGATCATGTGACCGTTCGGCAGCAGATACGCCGCACGTCCGGGCTCATACGCGCTGCTCCAGCGATGAACGACCTGGCCCGCCATGTCGATGAGGTAGGTCTTCGTGTAGTGCATGGGCGCGACGAGCGTGTAGCCAGGCCATGCGCTCGCGGTGTTGTTGAGGAAAAGGCCGACCGTCTGGCCAAACACGACCGCATACGAGTTCGTGGCGCTGGTGGTGAAGAGGCCGGGGCCGTCGGTGGCCTTGATCGAGTAGCTCACGCTGGTGCCTGCGCTGGCGGCTGGAATCGACGCGCCATAGACGTGATCGCCCGCGAGTCCGTCGCCATGCGCACCATCGTCGAGCATGGTGACGGTCACATTGCCCGCGCCCATGTTATAAGTGAGCACCACGGAGGCAACGCTCGTGTCATCCGTGACGTTCGCGGTGATGACAGGCGCATCCACCTGCGCCGGTGAAGTGGGCGTGCGCGTGAGCGCGGTGATGACAGGCGCGGTGTTCGGATTCTGCACCACATACGAATAGAGCGTCGTCGGTGCATCGAACGGATCATTGCTCGACAGTGATTCGTTGTCCGTGGCGGTGAGGTAGTATTGGACCGTGGTGCCGAGCGACTGCGCGGGAATAGATGCGCCGTAGGTGCCATCGCCTGCGCTGCCATCGTGATGCGAGCCGTCGTCGAGCATGGTCAAGACAACGGGCGGCACGCCGGTGGTGAGCACCACGCTGATGTCGTCGATGTCACACACAGGTGGACGCGCGGGATTGGCAGCGGTGGCGCCGCTCCATTGGAAGCGCAGCTTCATGTTCGCGGTCCGGTCGGCGCTCACGAGATCGTAGTGCTTCAAAGCGAAGGCGTGATTGATCGTCGTCGCGTCCACGGTCAGCGTGTTCGCGGAGTAGAAGGCGGCGTTGTTCACCACAAAGGTCGTCGCGTTCGTGACGGAGCTGACGGACGTGTTCGTGTCGAAGTAGTTCGCCAGCACGTTGATTGCTGTGGCGCTGGTGGCAGTGGCGTTCGCGCTCATGGTGAAAGACGTGTTCGCCACGATGGAGAGGATGCGTGTGTTGTTCGGAATGCCCGTGCCAGTAACGAACATGCCCACGCCGAGTCCGGTCGTGCTCGTGAGCGTGACGGTGGGCGTGTTGATCACCGTGTTGCAGCCAGTGAGACGCAGCGAGGGACCTTGCACCGCCATGCCAGCGGCGAGTCCGGTGGTGCTTGCGCAAGTGACCGTGGTGCTGCCGGTGGTTTGATTGTTCGCGCTGTTCAGCGTCACGCCGCTGAGGTGCACCGTGCTGCCTTCATAGGTCTCGCTCAGGCGCGTGTTCCACGTCGTGCCGCCATCGGGCGAGATCTGAAAGGTCCAGCCGTTGTTGCTCGTGAGATCGGAGGTGCGGACATAAAACTCCACGCTGCCGCTCGTGGTGGACGCGGCATTGATCGCGTTCGTCGTCGTGGTCATCGTGTCGGTGTAGTTCACGGTGCCGTTAGTAAACTCCATGCCGCAGCCGGATGCGGTGAAGGTGGCGTTCGTCGAGGCGGTGCTGACGTTGTTGTTCAGCGTGAAGTGCGTGGCGTCCGTGATCGTGGCGACGGTGGGATTCGGCGGGCTGGTCGTCGCGCCCGTGATGCCCATGCCGACGACGAGTCCCGTGGTGCTCGCGCAGGTCACGCTGTTGCTGCCGACGGTGGTGGTGCAGTTCGCCAGCGTCACGCCTGCGACGGTGAGCGACAAACCGCTGCCGCTGCCCGAAGCGCTCGCACTGAGCACGAGCGTCGTCGCATTCGTCACTGAGGCGATCGTTGTTGCGGCAGCGATGTTCGTGCCGGTGATCAACATGCCCGCCGCCACGCCCGAGGTGCTCGTGCAGGTCACGGTGGTGGAGCCGCTCGTCGTCGTGCAGTTCGCCAGCACGATGGGCGTGGTGTGATTCACCTGACCGCCACGCTGGCGCACATCGGCGGCATTGCGCACGGCTGTCGTCGTCCACACGTTCATCGTGCCCGCGAGACCGCTGTTGGTCGATCCATTGGAGAACAACTCGCGAAATACCGTGCTCGTCGAAGTGCCCGAGGTGCCGATGGCATACGTGAGCTTCGCGCTCGTGATCGACTTGTCATCGGTGATGTGGCTGGTGATCCACACGGTGTCACCCGGCGCGGGCGCGGCGGGCGATTGCGTGGTGGCGGTGATCACCGGCGCGAGATTCGCCAGCAGCACGGGCAGACCCTGCGTGCGCATCGGCACGGCATACAGCGCGGCCTCCGTGGTGATGTAGAGCGTGCGACGATCCGCGCCCGCGAAGCAGAGATTTGTCGGACGATCGAGCACGTTGATCGTTTGCAGCTTCACACCGGCGTAGCTGTAAACCTGCACGTCATCAGTCGTGAGATACACATTGCCATCGCTGTCGATCTCCATGCCATCCGAGCCAAGTGCGACAAACAATGTCTTCCCCGTGAGCGAGCCGTCGGGGTTGATCGTGTATTTGTAAGTCGCGCCCGCGCCGTAGTCGCTGACGTAGAGCGTGCTGCCGTCCGCAGTGCCAACGAGGCCATTCGGCTTCACCATGTCGGCGATGACGCGTGTCACCGTCGTGCGCGCCGGATTGATGTAATACACATGCTGGCCGTCCTGCGACTGCGTGCCGAAGAAGACCGGATCGGTGAAGTAGATGCCGCCGCCCGGCGCGATCCACAGATCGTTCGGCTCGTTGAAGCGCGTGCTGTTGTATTGCGTGGCGATCACGCTCACACCGCCCTGCGGCGAGATGGACACGATGCGTCCCGTGGTGCCTTCGCACGCGATGAGATTGCCATACGCATCAAAGGCGAGGCCGTTCGAGCCGCCGGAGTTCGTGCGGAACACGCTCAGCGCGCCCGCGTTCGACAGCTTGTAGATCGTGTTCGCCGCGATGTCGGAGAAGAACACATTGCCGTTCACATCCGCCGCCGGTCCTTCGAAAAACGTGCCGTTCGTCACCACCGCCGTCGCGCTCGCGCCCGGCGCGGTGAGATTCGCTGACTTCAGCGCCACGCGGAAGCCGATGTGGTAATACGGATGGTTGGGATCATCCGGTCCGCGGAAGTAGCCGGGGTTGCGGTTCGCGATGCGCGCGTGGCCGTAGAGCGATGCGCCGTTATACCAGTTCCCGCCGCGCATCGCGTGATACGGATTGCCATCCGGCATCGCATCGCCGGTTGCAGGGCCGGTGGGATTGCTCGCGACGCTCGCGGAGTAATAGCCCGCGCCATACCAGTCGTTCGTCCACTGCCACACATTGCCCGCCATGTCATACAAGCCGTAGCCGTTCACCGCGTTCGAGGTTTGGAAGCTCGTCGCCGCGCCGGGCCAGTTGAAGTCGGCCTTTTGATGAAGCTGGCCGTTGAAGAAACCGACGGGCGTCGTCCACGGATAATCGCCCGTCTCATACGGATCGCCCGAGGCCTCCCAGTTCGCCCACGTGCCGTCCGTGTTCGTGTAATCGCCCCACGGGAACATGTAGTAGTAGCGCCCGCCGTTCGCCGCATACTCCCACTCAGCCTCGGTGGGCAGGCGGTAGCCATTCGCGGCGAAGTTGCAGACCCACGTCGTCGTATTGTAGCACGGCGTGTAGCCCTGCTGCGTGCTGAGCCAGTTGCAATACGCCGCCGCGCCTTCCCAGCGCACGCCCACCATCGGATGCGTGTCGCGATTGTTATAGACCGAGAAGCTCATGCCATCCCACACGATGCCGCTGTAAGTCACCGCGTAGAGCGTGGATGAGCGCGTCTCGCAGAAGATCGTCGTGCCAGCGGGCGCGGCATACACGAGACCGTTGCGCACCTCGATGAGGCCCTGCGCGAGCGCGGAGTTCAGGTAGTCGCAATACTGCCGGTTCGTGATGTCGTAGGTGCCGAGGCAGAAGGCGCTGATCGCCACCGTGTGCAGCGGCTTCTCATCCGTCGGATGGCCAGGATCGGTGAAATTGAAATGATCGCCCATCTCAAACGAGCCCGCAGGAATCACCGACAGCGCGGGCGTGCTCGTCGCCGTCACCGGACCGCCGCGCACGCAGCGCACATGCCACAGCGATGTCTTCGGATCGTAGCTGACGATGCCGTAGTCGCTGTCGAGATACCACGCCTTCGTCGCATCGTTCGACACCGAGGTGGACGACCAGTAGCGCGTGGCCGTCGCGCCGGTGAAGTAGGTCTTGTCCAGCGACGGCCCGTGGAAGTTCGCGTCATTGATCGACTGCAGCTCCTTCACATTCGGCAGACGCCAGTCATTCTGCCCGCCAAGGCTCAGCGACTCCGCATACGCCAGCGCCTGCTCCCACGTCATCAGCGACGACTCCGCCTGCTGCCACACGAGGCCGGTGTGGTTGTCCGTGATGGTGCCGTTGCCGTTGTTCGTGAGATTGCCAAACATGTGCGCCGTGCCCGATGCCACCACCTCGCGCACGCAGCGCACATGGAAGCGCTTTGTGCCGCCCGCGCTGATCGTCTCCGTCTTCGGATGCGCGCCGATGCCGCCGCCCGCGTTCGTCGCCCACGCCTTCGTCGCATCATCCACCTGCAACTCGCTCGTCCACCAATACTCCGCCGCCGACATGGTGAAGAAGCGCGCATTCAGCGAGGGATTCAGCGTGCTGTGATCCATGATCGAGAACAGCTCGATGCCAAACGCGAGACGCCAGTCGCTATGACCGCCGAGCACGAGCGCATCCGCATATGCCACCGCCTGATCAAAGGTCATCTCACCGCCATCCACCTTCTGCCACATCAAGCCGGTGACCTTGTCCGTGATGGTGCCATCGCCGTTATCGACATAGGTCGGCGGATGGATCGTGTAGTCCGCGTCCTCGCCCGCAAGCGTCGATGACTTCGCCACCTGCCCCGTGTCCGGCAGCGCCGACATCGTGAACGGATGCGAGAGGCTCGTCACCAGCACGGTGAGCGCCTTCTCCGTGTAGAGACCGCCCTGGTCCGTCGAGCGCACGCGGATGCTGTAACTGCTCTTCGTCACATAATGAAACACCGCCGCCGTCTTCAAAGACGAACCCGTGATGTTGAATGCCGCATTGTCCGTGCTGCCCGTGCCGCTCACGAGCGAATAGGTGAAGGTGTTGTCCGTGTTCGGATCAACCGTGCTCAGCACGCCCACCGTGGTGCCCGCCGGCTGCTCCTCCGCCACCGTCGATGGCGTGAGCGCGATGTCCGTCGGCGCCTGGTTCAACTGCACCGTGTAAGCATACGTGGACGATGGCGCGGTGGCCGGATCAGTCGTGACGAGGCCGCCATTGTCCGCAGCCGTGATGTAATACGTCACCGGCGTGCCCGTCGCCTGCGCGGGGATCGACGCGCAATACACATGATCGCCTGCCGTGGTGTCGCCATGCGTGCCGTCGTCATACATCGTCAGCGTGGCCGAACTGATGCCGCCCGAGGTGATCGACAGCGTGATCTGATCCACATCAATGCGGTCATCCAGATCCGCCGCGCCGCCGCCGGTGAACTGGAAGCGCAGCTTCAGCGTGCTCACCAGCTCGCCCGCCGCGAGATCGTAGTGGAACTTCTGGAAGGCATGACTCGCGCCCGTCAGCTCGCTCACGCGCGTGGTCCACGTCGTTCCGCCATCGGTCGAAGTTTGAAACGTCCACCCGTCCGTGCCGTCGAGCGTCTGCGACTGCACCCAGAACTCCACATAACCCGCTGCACCGCGTGCATCAATCGCGCCCGCCGTCTCAAACATCGCCGCGCTCAGCGCATTGTTCGTCACCTTGCCCTTGTATTGCACGCCGCAGTCCGTGGTGCTCGTCACGTAGTTCGATCCCGTGCGCAGCTCGAAGTAAGTCGAGCCCGTGACCGTCCACGCATTCGTCGAACCCGTGCTGCCCGTCCACGGCT
>JAIBCL010000028.1 GCA_019694165.1 Verrucomicrobiaceae bacterium
GCATCCGTGAGTGCTCGGCGATGACGCCGCCTGAATGAGCGTTGCGCACTTCTCGCATTGATAATGGTCGGATTTCATTTGGGATGGATATGGAGCTTCCTAGCAAGCCTGCTGATCAAATCAAAACCATTCGTCGGTAGCCCGAGAGATCCCCGCGCAGAACGGCGGCACGACGATCAATTTCAAAGTCGTCGCCACCGACAACACGAACGCCAGTTCCACCAGCCCCGGCAGCGGCAATTACCTCTACACCGTGAACAACCTCCTCACCGATGCCACCATCGTCGGCGCGGAGTTTTTGACTTTACCAAAGACCGACGGCGTGACCTTGAACCTCATCGCATCGGTCAATCAGCAGGTCTTTGTCGAATACGGCACCGCTCCCGGCCAATACACGGCCTCCACCACGCCCACGACGTTCAATATCGACAACGCCAAGCCGGAGTTTAAGAACCCGATCCGCATCCCGATCACCGGTTTGCAGCCTGACACCGAGTATTACTACCGCGTGCGCCATCGGAATGTCGGCGCTCCCTTCTACAGCGCCCGCGGCGAGCGCAGCTTCCACACAGCACGGCCTCGCGGCACGACCTTCAGCTTCACCGTCACCGCCGACCCGCACATCGACGTGAACACGGACATGCAGCTCTTCTGGCGTGCGATGGCAAACATCAGCCTCGACCAGCCGGACATCCACATGGACGTGGGCGACATCTTCATGACCGACAAGCTCGCCGACGGCCTGCTCGGTGTGCCGCCGAAGTGGGGCGGCGGTGTCACGATCAATCAGACCAGCGTGAACAACCGCGCGATCATCTTCCGCAATGCCTTCGAGCGCGCCTGCCACAGCATCCCGTTCTTCTTCGGCCTCGGCAATCACGAGGCGGAATACGGCTACCTTTTCAACGCCGCAGCCGACAAACAGAACAACGTCCCCGCCTGGGACTTGAAGGCCCGAAAAGCCTTCTACCCTGCGCCCACGCCCGACACCTTCTACTCCGGCAATCCCACACCGAAGGACTACACCGGCGGCACGCTCGGCTTGCTCGAAGACTACTATGCCTTCGAATGGGGTGAGGCTTTGTTCATCATGCTCGATCCGTTCTGGAACACGAATACGAACCCGAACTCCGCCAACGATGCGTGGAAGTGGAGCCTCGGCCAGGTTCAATACAACTGGCTGCGCGACACGCTCAAGAACAGCAGCGCGAAGTATAAGTTTGTCTTCATGCATCACATCGTCGGCGGCAGCACGCAGGCCATCATCAACGGCACGCCCACCGCACAATACGCCGCGCGCGGCGGCATCGAGGTCAGCGACAAATACGAGTGGGGCGGCAAAAACGCCGACGGCAGCCCAGGCTTCGCCACGCAGCGTCCCGGCTGGGACATGCCGATCCATGACTTGCTCGTGATGAACAAGGTCAACGTCGTCTTCCACGGTCACGACCACTTGTATGGCTACCAAGTCAAAGACGGCATCGTCTATCTCGAATGCCCGCAGCCCGGCACGCCGAACTACTCCTCGCTCGGCAGCGCCGTGGACGGTCAATACGTCGATCTCGGCGCCAACAGCACCAGCTACCTCCTGCCGAACAGCGGTCATATCCGCATCACCGTCAGCCCCGATCAAGCCGTGGCCGACTATGTGCGCAGCTACCGCACCAGCACCGACCCCATGCCGCCGGACGCCAGCTCCGTCTTCAACGACGAAACCGCCAGCCGCCACAACCGCGACATCAGCCACAGCTTTGTCCTCGCGCCGAAGGTCTTCCCGCCGATTGAAGTCGCCAACGTCGCCCCCGGCCAGGTTGGCCTTCGCTGGAATGCCGTGGCCAACAAGCCGTATCAAATCCAATGGAGCACCGATCTCACCAACTGGACGACGATTGACACCCTCACCTTCACCAACACCAACACCAACGCGACCTACACCGACTCGCTCCCCGCGCGAGTGAATGGGCAGAGGGCGTTCTATCGCGTGATGTGGAATCCGTGAGTTGTAGCTTTCGCGTGTAACCATTTTTAACGAAACACCAACCTCGCGAACAGGCCAATGATCAATGCACAGGGTCTTCAAAGGCAGATCGTTCAGAACCGATAAGTCAGACCCAAGAGCAAGGTCCAGCCATCAAGATTCATAGCGATCTGAGCGGGGGCGACATCGCCATGCAAGGTGCCCGCTTATTGAATGCTGAATCAGCGCGGGCTGATGGTTACGTCATCCACCACATTGCGCTGCCACAGGCCGCCGGTGCGGCCGCCAAAGCCGAAGCGGTCGCCATTTTGAAGGGTGAAGCCGGGGACGGCTACGCCGGTGAAGATGGGTGTGCCGTTCCAGGTGAGACTCAGGCCTTCGGCGGCGCTGTAGGTGACGTTGGCGGGGAACAGGGCGCCGTTGGTGTAGGGGTTGGTGGTGTTGCTGGCGACCAGGACGCCATTGACCACCAAGCGGATGCCGACGGCGGCACCCACGCCGGTGCCGTTGTCGAAGGTATCAAAAGATAGCGTGAGCGAATGGCTGGTGAGCGGGCCGTTTTCACCGAAGGCTGCCGTGCCGAGGTTGCCCACGCTGAAGCTCATGCCGTCCGCTGGTGGGCTGCTGCCAGATCCCATGCCGAACAGGAAGGAAGCGTTGAATCCTGTCTGGCCTTCACCCACAGAGACGCTGTCGAGGATGGCCGAGCCGATCTGGCCGCCTGTGGCACTGGTGAGTTGGAGCACACCGCCGGTCAAAGTTGCGTTGCCTCGCAGGCTGGCGATGGCGTCGGTGCTGAAGGTGTTGGAATAGTTCTTCCAATAGATGCCCATGCGGCCAAAGCTCCGTGCGGTGCTGGGGGCAGGGACGCTGACGTTGACTTGTTCCCAGATGGCGTTGATCGAACTGGTGGAGGCACTGGTGAGACTCACGGGCGTCCAGGTTCGCAGGTCGGTGCTGACTTCCGGCTCATAGTTGATGCTCGGTATCGTGCTGGATTTGCGGCGGTTGAAGTTGAACGTCATCGTCGAGCCGCTGGTGATGACCGGCTGGCCGCTGCGATTGGACACAAGCAGATCACCGGCGTTCTCCGCGCTGCCGAAGGCATATCTCAGCAGGTTCGCGAGACCGTCGCCGGAGGGATTGGCAAAATCCTGCGAGCCATCGGTGGCGAGTCCATGCACCGTGCGCCAGGAGCTGAGAGCGCTCGCAGGCGTGAGGCGAAAAATCCGGAGCGGCACGTTGATGCGGCTATTGACCATGATCAGCGAACCATCCGCTCTCAGGTGCAGGTCTGAATTGCACTGCTCGGGCAACACATAGTCCACAGCGGCTCCGGAGCCGTCCAGGTTCAGGCTGTAGATCGAGACAGTGTCCGAGCCGTGCAGCCTGCCGCCGAACTCGACCAGTTCACCCGATGGGAACACGCCCGCTGGCAGCGTGGCCAGGCTGGTGAAACCGGAGCCGTTGGCATTGAGCCGGAACACGGTGCCTCGGTTCCCGCTCCCGCCACTCGAGGTCGCACCATAGATGAAGCCGTTGGAGAGCATCAGACCCATCGGATACGAGCCAACGCCATTGCCAGTGAAGTCCCCCACCACGCTGAACCCCGAGCCATCGGGGTTGATGCGGAAGATCGTGCCCATGTCTCTGCTTCCGCCAAGCTCCGCCGCCCCATACAATGCCCCGCCCGAATACACGAGTCCGGTGCTGATGGCACTGCATTCGAGGGAACTCAACTGCCGCAGCACTGCGAATCCGGTGCCATCCGTGTTCACCTTGAAGATCGTGCCAGAGCCAGAGCTGCCACCGTCGCGGGTGGTTCCATAGAGAGTGCTGCCCACCAGCGCCATTCTGCCCATGGGGTTGGCACCCTCGGCACCGCTGGCCGCAAACGCATGCAGGATGGTTAAGCCGGTGCCGTCCGGGTTGACCTTGTAGATCGCTCCGTAGTTGGTGCCCGGGTAGTTCCAGACAAAGCCATAGAGCACACCGCCTGCATACAAGATATCTCCAATGGGAGAGGCACCATCCGCCGCCGTGTAGGTGAAGTGGCGAGTCACCGTGAATCCTGTGCCGTCCGCATTGATCCGGTAAAGGCCACCGTAGCCCAGGCTGCCCCCCGCATGGAAACTTCCAACGAGCCCGTTGGAGGTCTCCACGACTCCCGTCATGGCTGCCAATCCTCCGGTGAACTCATGCAACTGCGAGAGCACCTGAGCCTGGGCACGCAACGCGGTGATCCCCAGCATCACGAGCGCGAGAAGACGAAGACCAACGAGACGAGTGAGAAGACGTGAGTTCATACACTCGGCTTCTCACCGGTTTGTTTTCGATCCTTACCTGGGCAGGCGAAAAAGGTTCTCACCTCACCTGCTCACCCGTCATACCATGGATCAACCAGAATCTGGTTTGTCATCGGCGCCGAGAGCGCGTCATTGGCGCTCAATTCCATTTGCCGGGTATCAGGTGGCAATTGGCATCATCCGCAGCGCCCTGGACTTGGGTTCCGTCATTCACCCGTGGGGAGATGTCGGAGCGATAGAATGGTTCTTCCTCAGTGGGCGCGTGGAAGATGAGAGAGGGACGGCGAGACTGGAGAAAGGGGGCCTCACGGCGCGATCACCTGTGCGGTGCCGTTGACACCAGTGGATGTCACGAAGATCAGCACGCGGCCGGTGCCGTCCATCACGGGCTGTTCCCAGCGCCGGTCGGTGTTGCCGGAGCCAGGGAAATCCACGTTCTTGATGGTGCGCGTGCCAGCGGTGGTATTCATCGTGTCGCCGATGCGCAGCACCAAGGTCAGTGCGCCGCCATTGGGAGCGCAGCGCCAGACGCCTTTGTCATTCGTGCCAGCGGTGATGCCAGGGCCGGTGACGGTGCCGAGGAAGGCGAGCTGTTCCTGGCCGCCGACGATGGGCAGGTCAAAGCCACTGAACGTGGCTCCGGCGATGCCTGGAGCGGCGTCGCCGACTTTGAGCAGCATGCTCATGGTGCCGCTCATGTCGGTGTAGATGGCATTCACGTCGCCGGCTGCGGTGGAACTGGTGCCGTCGCCACCAACGTCGAGCCAGCCTTTCCATGCGCCGTGGTTGGCGTTGGTGAGCCAACTGTGCCAGAGGTTGCCGACTTTGGCTCCAACGGGCAGACCGAGGCCGGCGCGGTTGGTGTTGTCATCACCTCGACGCAGGATGCAGGTGTAGCCGGCGGCGGTGCTGCCTGTGCCGCGCCAGATGCCGTCGTTTTTCAATCCAGCGGCGTTGTCGCCGTCGTTGTTGAGCAGGCCGCGGAAGGTGATCACGCCACCGCTGCCGATGGCGGGTGATTTGATGTTCTTGAAGGTGGCTCCGGTGGTGCCAGGTGCGGTGTCACCAGCGATGAAGACTTTCGTGGTGGCTCCGGCGACGGGCTGGTACCAGAGGCCTTCTTTGTTTGACGGCTTGGTGAGCGCGACAAAGGCGAGGTTGCCGGTGGCATCCATGCGCATGGGATCGGAGTAGGATCCGGCGAGATTGGCAAAGGTCTCGGCGGTGCCGGGCGCAGCGGCGTTTTCACGAGCGACGAGGCCGACGGCGGTGACTGCAGCACCGGCGATGCTGGTGCGCAGGATGGCGGTGTCGGTGAGCGCGGCTCCGTCTTTGATGGTGATGGCAAAGGCGGCCTCTCCCGTGGTCGCACTGGTGTGCGCGGTGGCGAAGGCACCGGAGGCAAAGGCGCCGACTTTCAGCGGGCTCGGTGGTGCGGGGAGCAGCGGGATGACATCGCCCTCGCGGATGAGGATGCCGAGGCCGGTGCCGCCGAGTTCGCTCCAGAGGCCGGTGTCGTTATCGGTGGTCGTCGGTGGTGTGCTGGAGGGATTGACGGCGAGCGAGGCGAGGAAGGTGACTTCGCCGCTGTCATTGATGGCCGGGATTTGCGGCAGCACGTCGAACTTGGCTGCCGTCGAGCCGGTCTCCGGCGCGTCATTGCCGCTGCGCGCGAGGAGCTTCAAGCCGCTGCCATTGTCTTTCCACAATCCCATGCAAGTGTTGGGCGCGAGGGTGACGGGTGGCGAACCACTGCCGATGAGAAGCTGGCCCGGGAAGACGATGTTGCCGTTCTTGGCGAAGTAGCCGCCGCGCTTGAGGACGTCAAAGGTGCCGATGCTGGCCGTGCCTGCCTCATCAGGAGCACCGCCGCCGGTGACGACATCGCCTGCGGGAGAACTGAGGGGTGATGCAACGACGCCGGTGCCTTGAATGCTGAAATTAAACGGGTTCTCATCGCTGTCGTCATTGGCGATGGTCACTGTCGCGGTCTTGGGGCCGGGGCTGCTGGGGTTGAAGGCGATGACGAGGAGCGTGGTGCCATTGGTCGCGGCCACTGTGCTGGTGGGCTGGGTGGAAATGTTGAAATCGCTGCTGCCGGCGAGGGTGACGAGGTTCGGTGCGGTGCCGGTGAGGTGCAGCGGGGCGGTGCCGATGTTGGCGATGGTGAAAGTTCGTGAGCCGACGGCTCCGGCGACATTCACGCTGCCGAAGTTCGTGTGGTCCGCCGTGCTCGGCGTGGAGTCGCCATTGGCAATGTCGGTGCCGTTGCCGCTGACGGTGATTTCGGGCGTGGCGTCAGACTCATAGGCACCGATGTCCACGATGCCGATGCGGCGGGGGAAGCCAGGGCCGCGTTGGTCGTTGGTGAGGCTGGCGGATTGGGCATTGTCTCCGGCGTTGATCGTGGGGCTGCCGGGGAGCAGGGCATGGGTCTGGGTGGGGCCGCCATTGCCGGCCAGGGGGCCGAGTTTGGCTTCCAGCGGGACGGCGGGTCCGGCTCCAGAGAGTGGCGTGCCGATGAAGTCGCTGGCGGTGGCACCGGTCATGCCGGTGGGATCGCCGATGAGGTTGTGACCCAAGGAGGTGAGTGCGCCGCCGAAATCTGCGATTGGACCAGCTTGAGCACTGATGGTGTTGCCAGCGATGATGGTGTTGCTAGCGGTGAAGGTTCCACTTCGGTTGCGGACGCCACCGGCACCACCGGTGTCATAGGAGCCTGGGATTGGGTGTGGCATGGAGTTTCCGGTGATGGTGCAGTTGGTGGCCGTGATGCTGCCGAAGTCCATGAGGATGCCGCCGCCGCCCTCTCCGCCGACTGAGGCACTGTTGGCTACGACATTGCCGCTGATGGTGACGTTGGTAAGTATCGTGGTCGGGTTGCCGACGCCGTTGTGCAGCCCGCCACCGCCGCCGCCGCCCACCAGTGCGGTATTGCCACTGATGGTGCTGTCCGTGACGGTCAGTGTGCTCGGGCCGCTGTTCGAGATACCGCCCCCCCCAGATCCCTGACCCAGCGAAAGGCCGAGGGTGCCGCCGGTGTTGTTCCTGATGGTGCAGCGGGTGATGACGGTGGTGCCCGCCACCGACAAGCCGCCACCATAGCCACCGGAGACATTGTCACTGACGGTGGAGTCTTCCAGGGTGAGAGCGCCTTCACTGGTCAGTGCCCCACCGGCAGCCGCGATGCCTGCGGTATTGTGCGAGAGCACACACTGCTGAATGCGCAGGGTGCCCTGGCTCGCGATGGAGCCGCCGCTCGCCAGGCTGCCAGCATTGCCATGAGTCAAGGTGAGGCCGGTGATGGTGACATCCGCTCCGGTGCTGACGTTGAAGTGGCGGGTGACATCGGTGCCGGAGACGCTGAGCTGGGTGGGTCCGGCGGGGTTGGAAATGACGAGCTTTCCGGCACTGCTGACGGGCTGCACGACGATGGGGTCATTCGGCTGCGTGAGGGTGACTGTCTGGCCGAGCAGCGCGGGGGCGAAAGTGATGGTGTTGTCTCCTGGGTCAAGATTGGCCAGGAACACGGCCTCCCGCAGGCTGAGGTGGCCGGGGGTGAAGTCGCCGTCAATGCCGTCTGCCGTGATGTCCACCAGGGTGTTGGTGGGCACGTATTCCAGGGCACCGATGTCCACGCTGCCGCCGACCTGACGCAGGAAGGGGAAGCCGCGCTGATCCAGAGGCAGCGGCTCGGTGGTGTTCGAGTCGCCATCGAGATCAAAGGTGTCGGCAGGGAGGAGGGCCGCGCTGCCACCGTCACGGGCGAGACTGCCGGGGGAGAAGGCAAGCGTGGGCGTGGTGCCGCCATTGTTGGCGAGTGGCAGGAGGAGCGGATCGGTATTGATGCGGTCGGTGGTGCCGTTGTTTGGGCCGGTGGGGCCAGCGGTGAGGTTGTTGCCCAAAGATGTGAGCGTGCCGCCGCTGTCAGAGGCCCAAGCCGTGCCGCCGGAGGCGAGAATGCAGTTGCCGACGGAGATGGTGGATGAACTGCCAGACACGGCCACATCCCGCCCGCCTGCCACACCGGTTGTGTTCCCGCTGAAGGTGCAGTTGGTGATGGTCGTGTTCGATGTGCCGCTGAGGTTAGAGCCATACACGGCTCCATTGGCCGCGCTGCTCGCGTTCCGGTCGAACGTGCAATTGGAGATGCGCGTCGTGGCAGAGCCTCCACCATTACCTGCACCGCCGTAGCTGCTCACGGCACTTCCGTCACTGAAAATCCCCGTCGCGCTATTCTGCACAAAAGTGCAGCCAACCACATCGGCAGTGGCTGGTATTCCAGCGAACGCAAAACTGGCCATTGCGCCGCCCGAAAGCGCCTGATTTTGTCTGAAGACGCAGCGCAGCACGACCAGCGCATTGTTTTCCGAATAGATAGCGCCGCCGGCACGGTTGTCCGAAGCCTTGCCATCCGCCATGGTGAGGCCAGTGAATCGCAGGCTGCCGGCGTTCTGAGCGAAAAACAGGCGCGTCGTGCCGCCACCGCTCACGGTCATTTTATCGGCACCTGTGCCCGCGATGATGAGGGGCGCGGTGATCTGCAACTGGCTCGTCAGTGTGATGGTGTCCGGCGTGCTGTCGGTGAAGTTGACGGAGAAACCAGCGCCATCGGAGAAGGTGATGGCGTCCGTGCCAGGGAAGGCATTGGCATTCAGAACGGCCTGGCGCAGAGAGCCGGTGCCGTTGTCGTTGGTGTTGGTGACAAGGGTGCTGTTGGCCGGGATGGTGATGTCCGCGCTGGCGGGTGAACCGGGCACGTAACCGCTGCCAGCCACGACATTGAAACGCAGGAACTCGTCTGCCTCAGCGGGATTGAGCAAGAAGGTTTCCACACGAGCGGTGACGGTGATGGATGCCGATGCCTGACCATCTGGGATGACGATGGTCCCCGTGCCAGCGAGTTGATTGTATGACAAACCGGAAGCCGGAGTGAACGAGAAGTCCAAGTCCAACCCCGTGCCCCCCGTGGCGGTGCTGGCAGGATCAAACTGGAAGTTCACCGTAAGCGCGCCGCTGGTGCTGCCCGTGCGGATGAAGGTGTAGAGGCCGGTGGAGCCGCCCTCCACAGCGGTGGGAGTGGGGGCGGTGATGCTGACGCTGGTGGCGGCGATGCCAGCAAACACAGGCAGGCCCGCGCCACCCAATGCGAACGCAATGACAAGGAGCGCGAGCCGGCGCAATGCGTCCGGGATGCAGGCAAAGGAGGACGCGGGAGTAGAGAGCAAGCGGGAGCGGGGTGATGAGAAACGCATGATCCGAAGGTGAAATGGGGTTCACTCTGTTCTCACCGGTTTGCGGCGAATCATTACAAGGGTGAGAAAAAACAGTGCGACGCCGACAGGCCGTGGGGAAGATGGCAAATAGGCTTCCGCCACCTTGTGTCGCTCGTCGTCACCGCTCCCCCAACACCCGCAGCGCCCAGGCGGAGTAGTCGTCGGCTTTCGTCGCGCGCAATTGTTGGATCAAGGTCGCCGCCTGCACCCGACCAGAGAGCTGCATGGCTCCGAGCTCATCGAGCCGCAACTGGCACAACGTTTCCAGGAAGTCAGGGAACCACTCGGGCACGCGACCGCGCGGCTGCGGGATCGTGCAGGCGACGCCGTCATTGCGCGCGTAGCTGAGGAAGACGCGGGTGCCGTCGCGGGACATAAAGTGGTGGTAGATTTCGCAATCGAAGGCAAAGCCACCGGCGACAGGCTCCTGATAATGCAATGTCACCGGCAGTGCGGTCGCCGTGTCCCAGAAGCGGAAGCCATCGTGATCGTGAACGAAGAACGCGGCACCATCGGCGGTGAAGTGCACCGTCGTGCAGGCCTGGCCTTGATGCAGTGGTGGGGAGAGTGGTTGACCGGTGCTCGGGTTCCAGAGGCGTGCGGTGCCATCGCGCGAGCAGGTGGCGAGGCGCGTGCCATCAGGACTGAATTCCAGATGCGTGGGCACCGCGAGATGCGGCATCACGGGTGCCGATGGCTGGCCGGTGGCGACATTCCACACGCGAACAGTGCTGTCACCCGATGCGCTGGCAAAACTAAGACTGTCGTGTCGCCACGCCGCAGCGAGCACCGTGCCCGTGTGGCCGGTGAAGGTCTGGAGCTTCTCTCCTGTGTGGACGTTCCACAGATGGAGAAGGCCGTTCACACCGCCGGAAACAAAACGCCCGCTGCCATCAGGGGCGAAGCGCAGCACACGCACTTCGCTGAGTCCGCTGGGTTCACGCAACACCTTGCCCGTCGTGGTGTCGTAGATGCGCACATGGCCGTCTTTGTGACCGGCGACAAGTCGCGTGCCATCGGGTGACAAGGCCGAGGGAATGATGCCGCCGGATTGTTGAATCGGCGGCCACAGCGGATGACCATCGGTGAGTGAGAAGCCATGCACAGTGCCACGATTCGTCACCACATAGCATCGTGTTTTGTCAGGCGAGAAATGCGTGCCATAGACCTCGCCAAGAGTGGGCGCATCCAGCAGCACTTTGCCGGTGGCGATCTCATACACATGCACTCGAGTGGGTCCATAACCATCCGTGCCCATCCAGCCAAGCGTGCTGTCCAGGCTCATGGCACCGGAGTTGAAATTGCGGAAGCCTTCCACACGATGACGCAGCACGGGCTGACGAGTGCTGCGGTCCCAGAGGGTGATCAGTTCCGGCGCGGAGCCAACCGCTGGCCGGTGAATGAGAACGCGCCGGCCATCCTGTGAAGGCGATACGGAAGCCTCGCTTCGGCTTCCGCCAAGACGCACCGGGGTCTGAAGCGAGACACCTGTCGCCGCATCCCACACATGCAGCATCTCATCCCATCCGTATGTGAACATGCGCTTGCCGTCAGGCGAGGGAGTGACGCTGCCCACATGGTAGTTGTGCCGCATCACTGGCGAGACTTTGGCCGCTGACGCAGTGTCATGCACGGTGATGTCATTGCCCCAGCCTGCGAAGGTGAGGCGGGTGCCCGTGTCATTGAGCGCGAGGTAATAGCGAGCTGCCTGTTCGCTCTCCACATCGGGCAAGGCAGCGCCGGGTTCAACGTCCCAGAGGCGCGCGTGAAACTTGCCGTCGAGACAAGCGATGCGCTTGCCGCCCGCCGCGATGACAGCGCCACGAATTTCTTCACGCTTCTGCACGGCGAGGAGTTCTTTTTGCGCTGCGGTGTCCCACACGACTGCACGCTCAGCATTCCAAGTTAAAACACGACTGCCATCGGCGGTGATCGCGCTGCCTTTGATTCCTCCAGGAAAAGGAATGGCAAAGGGCGATGAGGACGGCGCAGTGGCATTCCACACTTCCACATGCTCCTTGCCTCGCGCCAGGAGCCGCGTGCCATCAGCGGAGAATCGCAGCTCGAGTATCGGTGCGGGCTGTGCTCTCGATAGCTTCACTGACGAAGCAGCCAGTTCGCCATGCAGTGCGAGCACACCATCCGCTGTCGCGACGGCAAGCTTCCATTGTCCCGATGCCACCGCGAGCGCCGTGACCTTCGCCGTCACAGGTATCTGCAACGTTTCCTTGCTGGAAGTCGCATCATAAACGCGAACCACCTGGTCCTCGCCTGCCATGGCGAACCACGAGCCATCGGGTGCGAGACGTGCAGGCACCACCAGCTTCGAAGCTGGATGAATCTCCGGCCCGGCCATCAAAGGAAACGCCTTCTGCTCCACGATGGACATCGCATACATCGCGGCCTGCCAGCGCTCGGGGCGTTCGCGCAAGAGCTTCGCCAAGTAAGATAGCGCGCGTTCACTCTCGCCATCTTCCAGCCACTGATCCACCTCCTGCCACTGCAGATGTGCAAGCGCCACGGCTTGCTCGGCACGCGCATGTTCAGCTTTGCGCCATTGCCAGAGCACACCCGCGACGCCGCCGATCAACGACAGCGCGCACAGCGTCAGCAACGCCGCCGAGCGTGGACGACGCTTCGCCCATCTCCACACACGCTCCGGCAGCGAATGCGGCACCGCGAGCACCGGCTCGCCGCGCGCGAAGCGCTCCAAGTCCTCCGCCAGCGCCACTGCCGAGCCATAGCGATCTGCGGGATTCTTCTCCAAACACTTCATGCACACCGTGCTCAGATCACGCGGCACTTCGGTGAGCGGCTGTGTCGCATCTTCAGCAACCTGTCGCGCAATCTCCATCACGGACTTGCCCACGAACGGCGGCTTGTCGGAAAGCAATTCATACAACACCGCGCCGATGCCATACACATCCGTCGCCGTGGTGATCTCATCCAAACGACCGCCCGCTTGTTCCGGGGCCATGTAGCTCGGACTGCCCAGCATCAATGCCGAGGCCGTGGCTCCACCTTCCTGTGAATCGAGCAGCTTCGCCAAACCGAAGTCCGTCACCTGCGGCCCAGCCTCTGCATCCCACAAGATGTTCGATGGCTTCAGGTCGCGATGCAGCACCCCGCGCTCATGTGCGTGCGCCACCGCCCGCGCCACCTGCGCCACCGCTGCGGCAATAGCGTCGTGCGCTCCATGATGCTGCTTCGCCCACTGCGCGATGGTTTTCCCGCCTGGCACCAGCCGCATGGAGAAAAAGGGCTGCATCTCGTGCTCACCGATCTCATACACCGGCACGATGTTGGGATGATGCAGATTCGCCGCTGCCTGCGCTTCGGTTTGAAACATCTGCTGCGCCTTCTTCCCCGCCAGTTCGCCTGCGAGGATCATCTTCACCGCCACCTCACGATCCAGACTGATCTGACGCGCGCGATAAACCACACCCATGCCGCCACGCGCGACTTCCTCGATCAACTCATAGTCACCGAAGCTGCGCACGAGCGGCGCATCGCTCATCGCGCCGAAGGCAAACCCCAGCAGGCACTTCGGACACTGTCCAAACGGCGCACCCGCAGGAATCGCTGCACCACATTGAGCGCATTGCGAAGCAGAGGATGAAACGTGGTCGGGCATGAGAAGGTTGCGGCTTCAAAATCTCTCACCGGAAAACGCCCGAACCTTACGCACCCGCGACAATCGCAAGCAGTTGCTGGAGTTCTGAATCAATCTGGTCAGGCTCCGCCACCGTGTGCGCGACTTCCTCGCGCAGCAGCTCGCCATAGCGCTTCCGCATCCGATGAATCGCCACTCCCACCGCACCCGCGCTCATGTTCAATTCGGCCCCCACGGTTTCATAGCTCGGCAAATCCGTCTTGCCTGCCAGGTAAGGCCGCAGCTTCTCAAACAACTCCATCCGACCGGCTTTCGCGTAGTCCTCACCAAGCTGCACGAACACACGATCCAGCAACGCAAATGCCCAACTCCGATCGAACGCCGCTTCCGGCGTCTGCGTATCGGCAGGCTCGTTGGGAAAGTGATCCGCCTCCAGCATCTCATCCATTGAGACGGTCAGCGCATCGCCTCCGCGCTTCTGCGTCTGCGCGCGACGGCGTTCATTGGAAAAGAACTGCTGCATCGCTGTGAGCAAATATGAGCGAAACCTCCCACGCTCGGCCCGCGCCCGCTGAATGAGATCGCCATCAATCGCATGAAGGAAGAACCCCTGCGTCAAATCCGCTGCGTCCTCCGGCGACAGTCCGCGCCGCCGCGCATACGCAAACAACGGCTTCCAATAGTCCCGGCACAACTCCGCCATCGCCTGCTGCGCCGTCTTTTCATCCGACTCACCCGCTCTCACGACGAGCGACCAGCGCGTGGTGAGAAAAGCGCCATTCACAGGCTGGAAGAGATTGTCGGAGTCCGGAGGAACCGTCATGGGTTGATCATGAGCACTGGGCGACCGCACGCAACAGGACCTTCAGCTCATGCATTGTTGGTTCACGGAAAAAGATTTCCTCCACGACCTCTCGCGCGATCTCGGTGAAGCAAACAACCTCCCGCGCAGCTGCGGCACGAGCGATGACATCGCTCGTGACGGCAGCATTGTCGTTTTCAACGTCCACAAGATGGATGAACTGATCAAAGCGCCACGACGGTGATCTTCAGAGCCGTGGGCGCATTGTTGATCCCCCGGCTCATTTTCCCACCATGCTGAAACTATCGACTGACGGCCTCGCTCTCGTAGCGTATAGGAATTACTGGTTCACACCAATCCATGGCGAACACCGGACAAACAGGCGCTGGATGCGCATTTTCGTTCACCACCGCCGCGTCGCGAGTGCTGCGCAGAGTGATCCTGCGCCGCTGGATCACCCTGCTCGGAGCCGCCGGATGGGTCGCCTCAGGTGTTCTTTGCGCACTGAGCGGCCTCGTCTGGTGTTTTTCAGGGGCCTTCATTCCCTGGCTTCCGCTGGTGCTTCTATGCCTCTGGATGGCGGGCAGTCTGGTCTTTGCATACGCCACCAAGCCGGGCGCATTTCCCGCGTTTGCGCTGTGGGATCAGGCGGAAGGACGCAGGGAGGCGTTTGCCACGGCGTGGTGGTTCGAACAACAGGCACAGCCCACGCCGGCACAGTCCGCCCACGTCGTCCGTCAGCAGCCTCTGCTTCGCGAAGCGCTGCCACGCATCTGCGACGCGCTTCCGATTCGCCCGGTGCGAGCAGTCTGGGCGGCACCAGTCGTTGCGACGCTTGCGCTGGCGCTGCCGGCGGCGCTCGGGACACGGACGACGCGCGAAATCATCAACGACGACATGTCGAGAGCAGCCGGAACAGAAGGCCGCAAGCTCGCCCGACAGGACTGGGAGAAGAAGAAACTCGATGGTCTCGATGAAAACGAAAAGAAGGCGCTGGAGAAGCTCAAAGATCAACTGAAGAACACGGCGCGGGAGCTGGAGAACAGCGCAGGCAAGGATGCGCGCAGCGTGCTCTCCAGCCTCGAGAAACGGGCACGCGAGGCGGAAAAACTCGCTTCCGACATCGGACAGGAGAAGAACTCATGGGCGTCGGCGAAAATGGTGGAGGAACTGCGCAGACACGCCGACACGGCGGACCTCGGAGACGCTGTTGCCGAAAAGAATGCCCGCGACGCCGCCGCGGCGGCCGAAACGCTGGCCCGGCAGTTGAAATCCCAGCGGCTCACCACCGAAGCGCGGGAACGCCTGAACGAGACGCTCAAGGACGTGCAGAAGCTCTCGGAAAAAGAGGACCGCACGCGCACGGTCGGCGAGAACGTGCTGGGTGCGGCAGATCGCCTGCTAGCTTCCGATCCCGTCGAAGCGGGGGATGAATTTGAAAAGCTCGCCGACAAGATGCGTGACATCTCGCGCCGTGAACTGACGCGCAAGGAACTCGAGAAACTCGCGCAGCAACTGCGCGACGCCGGAGCAAACATCACCGGCCAGTCGGAAGGCACGATGAGATCGATGACGCAGGCCGGACAGCAGGGGGGATCATCCCAGGCCGCGCAATCTCCGCAGGTGCCGCAGTCGAATCCGCAGCAAGGCCAGAATGGCGGCCAGCCTTTGATGCCTCCCGGCTTTGCGCAAAATCAGCAACAGGGCGTGATGAGCCAGTCACCATCGTCAGGCACAGGGCAGCAACTTCCGGTGATGACTCTGCAGCAACCGGGCAATACGAAGAGTGAAGGGAGCAAGCCCATGCTTGTCGCACCCGTGCCCGGCATGAAGCCGCCGGAGAAGCCCGATGCCATCTTGATTTCACCCGAGTCGGAAAAGGGCGATCCGAACGCTGCCGTCGCAATCGCAGCTCCCGGTGGGCTTCCCCCCGGCGAAGGCAAGGCCGACCTCAACAACAAATCCACCAAGAAACAAGGCAGCGGAACTCAAAGCATGGTGACGACCCGATCAATCAACGAAGGACAAAGCACGTCCCGCGCGGTGGAAGGCGGCGCCAGGAAGGAACAGGCTTCGCGCGGCGCCACTTCCAGCGTTCTGCAAGCGATTCAGAACGAAGAGGAGGCGCTCGATGAACAGGCGCTGCCGCCCTCACGCCGGGAGCAGGTGCGGCGCTATTTCACGGAGTTGCGCAAGCGCTTCGAGAAGCAGGAGTGAGCAGCGCACGGTGGAAAAAATGTGCCAACTCCGGATCATGGCGCCCGCCGCCCGAACTTGCGCTCCAGCTCGGCATACGAAATCTGAATCAAGGTGGGCCGTCCGTGCGGGCAACAATACGGCATCTCACACTCGAACATGTCCCGCAGCAGCGCTTGCAGTTCGGGCATGGAGAGAACGTCATTGGCCTTCACCGCGTGGCGGCACACGGTGGTGGCAATCATGTCCTCACCGAGGCGAAGCGATGACGACTTGGAACTGAGCGCTGAAAGCTCCTCGACAACGTGATCGAGCCAGGCAAGCGGATCGTCAGTCTTCAAGAAAGTGGGTAGCGCGTCGATCTTGAAAGTGTGCGGTCCGAACGGCTGTGCGTCGATGCCCAGCTTCGACAACGCGTCGAGGTTCCGGGTGACAAGGTCGGCGTCACGAGGGCTTAGCTGCAGCGTGAGCGGCATGAGCAGCCGCTGCGAGGGCACGCCTTCGCGTTCCATCGATGCACGCATCTTTTCAAACATCACCCGCTCATGCGCGGCGTGTTGGTCCATGAGCACGAGGCCGTCCCTGCCCTCCATGAGCACGTAGAGATTGTTCAGCACACCGATGATGCGGAAGTCATGGACTGCGTCACGGCTCGTCGATGCATTCGCCGACGATGCGGGCGCGACCGCTTCAGGCGGAATGATTTCCTGCCGCAGCGGCAATGCAGGAGGCACGGCACCACGCAACCAATCGGAGCGGAGCACATGCTGCTCTGACTTAGGAATCGGCAGGAGAGGCTGCGTGACGTCGGGCAGGAGCGCGCGCGGCTCCTGCGTCTCCGCGGCGACGTGCGTAATCGGGACTGCAGATGGCGCCGCGACTTCGCACGCGGGCCGTTCCACCTCAGCATGTGATCCCGGATGGCCCTGCGGCAGCCGGCGTGAAAGCGAGAGAGCGGCACTCACGGCGCGAGCGACCACTTCGCGCACCGCATTGCCGTCGTGAAAGCGGGCTTCTTTCTTCGCGGGATGCACGTTGATGTCGAATGCGTGGGGATCCAGCTCGATGAAAAGGAATGTGACGGGATGCTGTCCTTTCATCAACGCAGTATGGTAACCCTCACGCAGTCCGTAGTGGATGGACGGGCTCTCGATGGGCCGTCCGTTGAGAAACGTGATCTGCTGCTGCCGGCTCGACCGACTCAGACCCGGCCCGCCAATGTACCCGTGAACCGTGATGCCACGCCGCTCCTCGCGAGGCACCTGGATCAACCGCCCTGCAAGCTCCTCGCCCACCAGGCCGCGAATACGCTCCAACATGTCGCTCGTGGGCGGCAGGTGGAAGACGACATCCCCGTCACGCGTGAGCGTGAAGGCCGTCTGCGGGTTCGCGATGGCATGCAGGCGGAACTGCTGCTCGAGATGAGCGTATTCGGTGCTCTCCGTCCGCAGGAACTTCCGCCGCGCCGGCACATTGAAGAACAGCGAGCGCACTTCGATCACCGTGCCGGGAGCACCGCCGTAGTCGCGCACCGTATTCATCCGGCCCCCGTTCACTTCGATCTCCGTGCCTGCCAACGCCTCCGCCATACGCGTGGCAAGCCTGAAGCGCGAGACGCTGGCGATGCTCGGCAGGGCCTCGCCTCGAAAGCCAAACGTGGAAATGGCGGCCAGGTCCTCCTTCGTCCGAATTTTGCTCGTCGCGTGTCTTTCGAGCGAGAGCAACGCATCCTCACGATCCATGCCCGAGCCATCGTCCACGATGCGGATGAGGGCCGCTCCCCCACGTTGGACATGCACCTCAACATGCGTCGCTCCGGCATCCAAACTGTTCTCCACCAGCTCCCGTACCACGGCGGCCGGACGCTCCACGACTTCGCCTGCGGCCACCTGGCTCGCGAGTGCGTCGGGCAGTATGCGGATCTTTGACATGGCGGACAAATTGGCGCGAGTATATCAATGCAAGCAGTGTGCCGGCATCGTCGTGTTTCGCGGATGCGAACGCAAGAGGCTTGGCGCGGATTCAACAAAGCAGATCTTGAAACCCAAGCGAGAGCGTCAGTCATCGTAGCCGCGCCATGAAAAGAAGATGCTTCGACATCTCAGCCCCTTGCCCTGAAACAACAGTGTGACGCAGAGTCGGTCGCGGGAGTTCAACGCCGCCACGATCCAACCTGCGACGTATCCAATTCAAAATCATGATCACGCTCACATCGAATGCCATAGCTCATCTCAAAAACCTGCTCGTGCAGCACAACGCCGGCGCGGGAACCGGACTACGTCTTCATGTCGACAAGGGCGGCTGTGCCGGGATGCAGTACACCATGCGCATCGATTCAAGTCACGAAGGTGACGAAGTCTTCACGACCGACGGTGTGTCGATCATTGTGGATGCTGCCAGCCTCACCTATCTGGACGGTAGTTGTGTCGATTTTGTCGAAGCCCTAAATGATTCGGGATTTAAGATTGAAAATCCCAATGCCGCACGTAGTTGTGGCTGTGGAACATCGTTCGAACCTCGTGGAACCGAGTCAGGCGATTGATCAAAGTTTTTGCTAATCTATTCACAAATTTGCTTTTCAAAAATACTGGAATGGGATAAAAGCCTGAATTGCAGCACTTTGAGTGCAAATTTGAAAATTTTCTCACACCCCTTTCATGCAAATTCAATTTCTTAGCGATGGCACAGAGTACAGGTCTCATGGCGGCGGCAGCTTCTCGAAGAACAAACCCGGGTCTGGTCTGTTTTGGTGGACGATCTTGATCACGCTGCTCATGGGAGCGGCCATCTTCTGCTGGTTTTTTTCGATCATCCTCTTCACCCACCCCGAGAAGCCGCTTCATTACCGGCTGCTGGCGAAGGTGAAGAAGCTGGAACCGCTGCGAAAGTTCAGCCCGCTGTCAGTGCCGCAGGGCAAGTTCCTTACGCCGCGAGAATTGCTGGCAGAATACTTCGCCGATAATGCCGAACATCTCTCAGTGAGCAACGACCAGCTCAAGCGCGCATACATCAAGAACTACAAGGAGCAGGCGCCGAAGTATGTGAAGGGAGCCTTCACAGTCGTAGCCGCCCGAGAATTGAAGAAGACTGATGTGTTCACGAAAGGCTGGGTGGTGCGCGCCCGGGCGGACGACATTGAGGACGTCGATCTCGAAATGGTGTTCCCCGGCGTGGATTCGGCACCCGTGGCTTATGCGCAGGGCGACAAGATCACCCTCGATCAGACATCCACCTTCGCGAGCGCAGTGCATGTGCAAAAACTGCCGCTCGATCGCATCTGTGTGACCGTGCTGCCTCTCGCATATCAAGGATTCAGAGTTGCCGCTGTCGGAGAGTTGCAAATGGATGCCCCCGAACTGTTGAACATGGATGCGCCGTGGCCAGTGGCATGTGATCTCGACGAATTGCAAGGACAGAAGGTCGCGGTCAAATCGGAATGACACGCCAAGTCAAGCGTCGTCATCCGAGAGCGGGCTCCAGCGAGAACATGAAGGCCGCACTGCAACGGTCAGGCGGCCATGTTGATTTCTTCTGCGCGTGAGACCCGGGCCCCAAAGCGAGGCCCGCGGGCAACCGTCAGCCCATTCAACCCTGCTGATGGCCGCCACCGAAGAGACCACCAAGCAATCCTCCGAGTCCACCCGATCCGCCGCTGCTCTTGAGCACAGAGGCGATGACACCGCCGAGATCAAGCCCCTGCGCACTGGTCGCACCTTGGTCAATCTGCCCGCCAGGCGTCAGCTTGTCGATCACCATCGGGAAGAACTGTGCGAGCACCGGCAGAATCTGCTGCACGTTGAACCCGAGTTTTTGCGCCACTCCCTGCACCGCGTCCGCACCGAGCAGATTGTGGATTTGCTCAGGACTTACAGCATCGTTCTCACCGGTGCTCACCCACGAAGCAACGGTTTTCTCGATGCCCATCTCCTTCGCCTTGCCCAGGAGGCCCTGGATGCCGCCGACTTGATTGAGAATGCCGCCGAGCGCATCGGCCATCTGGTCCTGCTGCCCCGCAGCCGCGCCGCCGAGCACCTGTTTTGCAATTGAATCGAAGAGTCCCATAAGGCCCCGAGAATCGCAGGAACGCACATGACTGTAAAGAACGAATCCCACCCACGGCAGCATCAACACGTTTCCATGCGCCTGCGTCCGCGTTCCGGACTTCCGGCTCCACGCACGCCGCCGGCCTTGAGACGCGAGGCTCAGAGCCGGAAAAGCTTCTTCGAATTCTCGAACAGTATCTTGCGCTCCACTTTCTTGTCCGGCGAGAGGCGGCGGATGGCGGCGATGGTGCCAGCACCCTGGCAGCCCGGGCCACGTCCGAGAAGATCAGCGCAATCGCTGCCGTAGAGGATCTTGTCTTGATGCCGGCCAAGGAATCCACGCGTGTGCTCCTCGTCACGTTCGAGCGCATTCAGACCGGAGCCGGCGGACATGTCGGCGAAGATGTTGGGATAGTCAGACAAATACCTGTCCGTGATGCCACCGGGTGTGACGGATCCTTTCGGATAGTTCTGTGTCTGGTCGTGATTCTTGTCGATGTTTCCCCAGAAGCATTGTGCGTGACCGATGAAGTTCGTTCGTGGAAACTTCTCGAGCATTTTGTAAAACCGGTCGTATCCGAGATTGTAGGTCTTGTGCTGAAAATGCAGCAGAATGGGCACTCGGTAGGCGGCGGCCAGTTCGTAAAGCTTTTGGTTCTCGGCAGAATCACACTCGACGGCAAATTTCTGCTCGGCGATGATCACAGCGCCGAGCTTGAGGTACTTCTCGATCTCATCGCGAGCGTTCGGCAGATCGGTGACTTCGTTCGCGCCGAAGAGAAAGAGGTCTGGGTATGCCTTCGCCACCCTCATGCACTCGGCGTTCCCGCCCGTCTTCGCGGCGAGACCGTTTGACCTGCCCATGTGCGTGGACGGCATGTTCTGCGGCGAGCCGGATGGCAGCAGGATCGAGCGGCCGCCGGCCCCCAGCATGTTCTTTTGATGCAGGATGAGCTGCTCGTCAGTCTCGCGCGCGTGGTAGTGGGTGTGCTGGTGGATGTCGAAGACGGGCTCGGCGGCGGCTTCCTGCGCTCTTACGGAGGCTCCGGCCACGGCGCTGGCCGCAGCGGTGATGAATTGACGGCGGGTGGGCATGGGGCGGGTGGATTCGGGATGATGGATAAAGGATGCGGGGTGCTTGTCGCGGATCTGGCGGCCGAAATGAGCAGCGCTTCCATCAATGTACATTTCGTGGCGGGCATTCTTGCATGGAGCAAAGGGTATCGTGCGTGCGACCATCCGCGCGACAAAGCGGTTCACTTTTCACCGCTCTCCGCTACCATCCGCGCACATGTCAGACTTCACCCGCCTCGGCCAGCTTCTCCTCACCGGCGTACCCGGTCCCGAACTCGATTCCGAAACCGCCGCTCGCCTGAGGAAACTCCAGCCCGGCGGCTTCATTCTGTTTGGCCGCAACATCAAGACGCCGGAGCAGCTACGGAAACTCTGTGACGATTTGCGTGACGTCTCCGAGATCGAGCCCTTCATCACCATCGACCAGGAAGGCGGCCGCGTGTCGCGCCTCCGCCTCATCGGCGACGAACCGCCGAATGCGCAGTCGTTGCGTGACAAAGGCGATCCAATGCTCATCAAGCAGCACGGCATTCTCACCGGCCAGATTTTGCGGCTCTTTGGTTTCAATCTCGATCTCTGCCCCGTGCTCGACATTTCCTACGACGACACGGCCGACAACTCGCTCAAAGGCCGCTGCTGGGGCCGGGACGCGCAGGAGGTGATCGACAAGGCCGGCATGTTCAACAAAGCCCTGCGCGGCGAGGGAATTCTCTCCTGCGGCAAACACTTCCCCGGCTACGGCCCCGCCGAGTGCGATCCACATGAGTTCCTTCCCGTCATCTCGAAGCCGCACGAAGAAATGATGCGTGAGGAACTCGCGCCGTATCTCGCGCTGCTGCCCGTGCTCGACAGCGTGATGACCTGCCACAGCAACTACACCGCCTACGACCCCGACCGCCCGCGCTGGCCCGCCAGCCTCTCGCACAACATCGTCACCAAGCTCCTGCGCGATCAACTCGGCTTCGACGGTCTCGCGATGACCGACGACCTCGACATGGGCGCGATCCTCAATGAAGTCACCTTCGAGCAGGCCATTCAAGAAGCCGTCCGCGCCGGCAACGACATCGTCATGATCTGCCATCGACTTGAAATGGTCGAGCTGGCCAAACAGCACCTCGAAGGTGTCGAAGCGCCGATCATCTACGACGCTCTCCGCCGCATCGAGAAAGCCAAGAAGCGAATGAGCGCGCCCTACAAATGGGACATGGCTCACTTCGAGCGCATCAATGCCGAGATCTGGGATCTTCGCGTAGCCGTCCTGGGAGAGGACCGCGCGAAGAATCTCTCCGTCGAAGATGGGAAACGCTCGCCGGTGGAATTGTACTGAGCATCTTGGTACGCCTGAGTTTTGTAGTTCTGAAATCACGAATACCGACACCATGCTTCCTGAAATCACCCAGCTCCTCCAGCTTCAAGAGCGCGACGTGCGTCTGCGCGGTTTGCAAAAAGACATCAAGGACGTGCCGCTGCTCCAGCAGCGCGCCAAACTCCAGCTCGCCGGCGATCAGGGCGCGGTGGATGCGGCCTTGCAAAAGACGCGCGACGTTGAGGTGAGGATCAAAGCCGTCGAACTCGACGTGCAGACACGCAACACCACGATCAAGCGCCTGCAAGACCAGCAGTTCGAGACCCGGAAGAACGATGAATTCCAGGCGCTCGGCCACGAAATCCAGCGCTACCAGGACGAAGTGCGCTCCCTCGAGGACAAGGAGCTGGAGCACATGGAGGAACTCGACGCGGCGAAGAAGGAGCTGCACGCCGCGCAGGCAAAGCTGGCCGAGACGCAGAAGCATGTGAACGACGATCTCAAGCAGCTCGACGAACGCGCGGTGAATCTGCAAAAGCGCCTCGAAGAAACCAAAGTCGAACGCACCGGACTCGCGGCACCCGTGCCTGCTGCGGCGCTGGAGCTTTACGAACGGCTGTTGAAGACGAAGGGCGGCACGGCCGTGGTTCCGCTGGAAAACGGCATTTGCGGCGGCTGCCACATGAAGGTGGTGCAAAACACGCTCCAGAAGCTCAAGCAGGACGAAACCATCACGCAGTGCGAGATGTGCGGACGCGTTCTGTACAGCGGCGGGTGAGGCGACGGCAGCGCCTCATTGCGCAAGGTCCTTGAAGACGATGATCGACGGATTGCCCACCGGCGTGAAGTGGCCGGTAAAACGCAGGGCACCGGACTGTTTGTCGGCGCGGAAGACGGCGACGTTGTCACCACGCTGATTGCAGACATAGAGGAAGGTGCCGGATGGGTCGAAATTGAAGCTGCGCGGATAGTTCCCGCGTGTCCATTCATCAGCTGCAAAGGCGAGCTTCCCGTCCTGGCCGACAGCGAAGATGCCAATGCTGTCGTGCAGACGATTGCCCGCATAAACGAATTTCCCGTCGGCGGAGACCATGATCTCGGAGCAGAAATTGCTGCCGGCGAATCCGGGCGGCAGGCTCGAGATGGTCTGCCGTTCCGCGAGCCGGCCGCTTGCCTGGTCGTAATCGAACAACACGATGGTGGATCCCTCTTCCTGGATCGAGTAAAGCCACCGATGTCCCGGATGGAACGCGAAATGCCGCGGGCCATCGCCAGGCGGAAGCTGCACGAGCGGCGGGTCGTTCGGGGTGAGCGTGCCTTTCCGGTCATCGAACTTCCAGACGTGAATCTGATCGAGACCGAGATCGACGGACAAAACAAAGCGGCCTGATGGATCTGCCTCGATCATGTGGCAGTGCGTCTGGTCGTGGCCGCTGAATGCGAAGCTGCCGGGCGGCGCATTCGTGGCCTTCATGGGGCCGACGGTGCCGGCGCTTTTCTTCACGTCGGTCGCGTCTCCCAGGCTGCCGTCCGCTTGGATGGGAAGAACGGAGACCGAGCCGCCGAAATAGTTCGCCACGAGCACGAAACGTCCTGACGGATGCACGCTGAGATATGCCGGCCCTTTGCCGCGCGAACTCATCGTGTTGAGCAGCTTCAAGGATCCGTCGGCCGCGATGGCGAATGCGCTGACCGAACCGGACTCGTCATCGCCGTTGCGCTCCGTTTCATTCGCGGAATACAAATGGGTCTTCGCCGGATTGAAGGCCAGACAACTGGGACTCGTGCCCGTCTCGTAAACACTGAGAGCCTTCAATGCCCCCGTCTCACGATCGACCTCGAAGAGATGAATGCCGCGCCCGTTTCCTGGCGGCAGATCGACCTGCGTGGCCCGCATGTTTTTCAAAGGCGAGGTGTAGGTGCCGATGTACGCGATGAGGGGCGCCTGCCGGCCGGCCGCATGCGCGCCGGTGGCGGCAGTCATCAACGGGGCCGTGGCGAGCGCAGAAGTGCCCTTGATAAACAAGCGGCGCGTCAGACGAGGCGAAGTGAAAAGATCGGGTTCCATGAGGTGGATGCGGGATACGGGATGCGCGCGGAGCCACCCGCCACGGCTACTTCTTCACCGCCGCGGCGCGGTTCTGCACGTAGGCGCTGCGGATGGCGATGTAGGCATCCACGGCGTCGCGCTTTGCGTCGTCGTAGAGGCCGAGCTGGGTGGGCAACGCACGGAGTGTGTTGGCGGACGGAGGGATGAGCGTCCAGTCGTGGTCGCCACCCCAGTAGATGCCCCAGTTCACGGGATTCATGGCGTAGTCGCCGACGAGGCCCACGCCATCACGCAGGCTGCTGGGACCGAGGAAGGGTATCACGAAGTAGAAGCCGTGACCCATGCCCCAGCGCGCGAAGGTTTTGCCGGTGTCTTCGTCCGGCAGGTCGGCCAGCCCGTCGATGTGGCCGGACACGCGGATCATGCCGCCGAGTCCGGCGACGGTATCGACAACGAACTTGCCGGTCTGCAAGCCCGCGCCCTTGATCTTGCCTTGCAGCAGGCTGTTCACGAAGCGCACGGGGAACTTCACGTTCTCGAAGGCGTTGTCGATGCCCTTGCGCAACGGCTTTGGCAGCACGGTTTCGTAGCCTTTTGAGATCGGACGGAAGATGACGAGGTAGAGCTTGTCGTTGAGCCAGAAGGTGCCGCGGTTGAGCTTTTCGAGCGGATCGTTGATTTCCACCACCGCGTATTCTTCGAGGTCGTCCTTGGCGCCGGCGGCCTTGTGCGTGGAGGTGGTGGCCACGGGCTTCAAGTCCGCTTCCCTGCCCTTGCCCGCTTTCGAGCGCGTCACGGCAGCCGGCGCGGCGGGAGATGGGGCCGCCGCAGCCTTGCGCGAGGCGGAAGTGCACTGGGTGAAAAGTGGCGTGATGGCCACGACGGCGAGCATGGAGAGCAGATGGGATTTCATCGGGATTTGGCGACGGATTGTTCGAGTGAGCGGATGACGGCTTCTGCGCCGCCTTTCTTGAAAACGGGATCGAGCTGGCTGCGGTAGTTTGCCACGAGGCTCACGCCTTCGATGACGACGTCGGTGGTGCGCCACTTCTCGGCCTCCTCCATGCGGTAGATGACGGCGAAGCGCTCCCCCCTGTACAGCGTCGTGGTGGTGACTTCGACCCGGCCTGAGGCGGGCGAGGCGGCGGAGTGGAACTTGACCTGCGGATGCTCGCCTATGGTGAACTTGCTGCTGTACGAGTGGATGACGAGCTTTGAAAAAAGGGCCACGGCCTTCTTCTGCTGCGGATCATTGAACTGCCGCCAGCCGGGGCCGATGGCGCGACGCGTCATGGCGTCAAAGCTGATGTGCTTCAGCAGCACGGGGGCGATGCGATCTTCGAGCACGGCGAGATCCGGCGCCTTGTCCGCGAGGACGAGCACCTCATCGATGGCGGCACGCAGGATGCGTTGGGCCTCCTCCACGGACGATGCCGCGAAACCGGCGGACGGGAGCAGGGTGATAAGTGCGAGCGTCAGGCGACGGCGGGTCATGGCAGCGACGTTTTCGCGCTATCTTTAGTGCTGTCTTTGTCTTTGTCCACGCCGCCGAAGGCCATCTTTCCGATGAGCGACTCGATGTCCACCGACGATTCCGTCATTGTGATGCGGTCGCCTGGCTTCAAACATTCCGTCTCGGCGCCGGGGGACAGGGAAATGAACTTGTCGCCGATGAGGCCGCTGGTTTTGATGGACGCCATCGAGTCCGTGGGCAGATGCAAGCCCGAGAGCACGGTCATGGTGGCGATGGCGCTGAAGTCTCCGGGATCCACGCGTATGGATTCCACGCGGCCGACGGGCACGCCGGCCACATGGACGGAACAGCCGGCGTTCAGGCCGCTGGCGTTGTCAAAGCGCGCTTCGAGCGTGTAGTGATCTCCGCCGATGAACGAGCCGGCTCCGAGCTTCACCGTCAGGTAGAGGATCGCGGCGAGGCCGAGCAGCACGAAGCCGCCGACGAGGAGTTCGAGTTTGCCTTGTTTCATGTGTCTTCGGATGGAACGACTTCACCCCGGCGGATGGATGACAGCGCGGTGCCGAGGGCGGCCTCACTGTCGCGGAAAGCGCTCACCACGCCGTCGGTGGATGCGGAGAACTCGGCAGACGTGCCCTGGAAGCACATCGTTCCGCCCTCGAGCAAGGCCACCCGATCACTGGCCACCAGCGCCTCCGGCACATCATGCGTGACGACCAGCGCGGTGAAGTGAAACTGCCGCTGGTACTTGGCGATCATGGTGAACACGGCGTTGCGCCGCAGCGGATCAAGACCCGCGGTGGGCTCATCGAAGAGGACCAGCTCAGGCTGCGTGACGATGGCACGCGCGAGGGCCAGGCGCTTCTGCATGCCGCCCGAGAGTTCGCCGGGATAGTGATCGCTGTGTGCATCGAGTTCGAGCTGCCGCAGTGCCTCGAGGCTCCGTGCGCGGATTTCCCGCTCGGTCAGGCGCGTCGTCTGCTCGAGCGGCAGCGCCACATTCTCCAGGGCTGTAAGCGAGTCGAAGAGCGCATTGCCCTGGAACAGCACGCTGCACCGGCGGCGGAAATCCGCGCGCGCCGCAGCATCGCCCTCGCTCAGAACATGGCCGTCGAAGGTGACGACGCCTTCATCAGCTGACAAGACGCCGGCGAGGCACTTCAGCAGCACGGACTTCCCCGCGCCGCTGCGGCCCAGCACCGAGACAAGGCGGCCGCGCGGCACTTCAAGGGACACGCCCGCGAGCACCGCGGCGGCGCCGAAGCGCTTGTGCAGGCTTTCCACCTTGAGCAGGGGCTGGGCGGAGATTGCCATGATCACACGAGAAAGGACGTGATGACGTAGTCCGCCGCGAGCACGACGATGCTGGACATGACGACGGCACGCGTGGTGGACGCGCTCACCGCGCGCGCACCGCTGCCGGCGCTGCTGCGGTGCGCATGAAAACCCTGATAGGCACACAGCGCGACGGTGAGCAGACCGAACGTGACGGCCTTCGTCATGCACTCACGCACGTCATGCGCCTCGACGGCACGCTCAACCGCCGACCAATAAACCCCGGACTCCAGCCCCAGCAGCATGGTGCCCGAAACGCTGCCGCCCCACATGCCGATGCAGCAGAACACCGCTGTCTGCAGCGGATACACGATCAGCGCCGCGATCAAACGCGGTGCCACGAGATAGGCGTGGCTGCTCACGCCCATGGTCTCCAGCGCGGCGATCTGCTCCGTCTGCCGCTGCATCCCCAGTTCCGCCGCAAGGGCGGACCCCGCCTGCCCCACCAGCATGAGTGCGGCAAGCACCGGGCCGAGTTCGCGCACGATGCTCAGGGAAACCAGCGTACCGAGCAGGCTCTCGGAGCCGAATTTGTTCAGCACATGATAGCCCTGCAGACCGAGCACCAGCCCGGTGAAGACGCCCACGATCACGATCACCGGCAGGCAACGCACGCCCTGCTCAAACATCGAGCACACCACACGCCGTGCCAGCTTCCGCGATCCCGCCGCCTCATGAAACGCACGGATGGTGAACAGGGCGAAGTCCCCCAGCGTGTGCACGAGGGTGAGTGTGTGTCTGCCAACGCTGCGAACCATGTCAGGGAGCGCGGCATTTCACGCATCCCGCCACGCATTGCAATAGGCAAAAGGGCCGGGTGGCGCCCGAGCGGGCGGTGCTCACCGCCTCCTCAGTGCATCTCCACCGCGCAGCTTCCCAGACCGCCGCGGTAGTAGTTGAACTGCACGTTCGGATGATCGGCCAGCAATGACATCGGCACGGCGCTGTCGGCCATGCCTTTGGAAATCATCAGCGCGGTAAGGCGCTGGCCGAGGGGATTGTCGTGCGTGCCGGCCTGCCAGATGGAGACCTTCTCCGCGAGCCATGTCTCCCGCGGGCCGACGGTGATGGCCATCTTCGGCACCATCGTGACATTGCCGCCGCCGCTGGTGCGTGCGTTTTGCGCGAGGGTGATCGGGTGCAGCTCGACGATGCGCGTGCCGAGCTTCCGATACTCGGCGGGCGATGGCGGCTCGTTTTTGTATTTGCCGGCGCGTTTGAGCGGATCGTTGAAAGCCCAGTGCTTGATGTCGCCCTGGCCGCCCTGCATGACGGCGCAGCGGACGCCGGCGTGCCACGACTTCACATACGGTGCGACATCTCCCTTCGGGAAATGGAGCTGCGAGTCAGGCATCACGAGCTTCTTGCTGATGCGGCTGAAGCAGAGTTCGCGGTCGGCTTTCTCGAATGAAAGCGGATGTGTGACGGGCGTCTCCTTCTTCGTGTGCTCGTCATACCATTCGTCCATGCCCCAGAAGTGCGCGTTTTTGAGCGAGAGGCCGAGTTCGTTCACGAGGCGGGCGACGAGCGGCAGTTGCTCCGTCGGGCCGATGGGGCCGCAGATGCCGACGGGGTTATCGGCAGTGGCCTGCTTCCAAGCGTGGATGTACTCGAGTGCCTCGGCCAGATAGAAATCTTCGAGCGTGTCATACATGACGACTTTGAAGCCGGGGCGCGACAACTTGAGCAGATCGCGCTCGGTGAGGCGCGCGGCGTCGTTGATGAGATCGTTTTCGAGCGTGGTGTAGTCCCACCAGTCGGGGGCGATGTGGCTGAGTTTGCGGGGCATGGTGCGGAGGGTGGATGGTGGTGAGTCGAGAGCGAAGGGAGGAAAGAGCGAGATGGTGGCTCGTGGATTTCAGATTTCAGATTTCAAGTGCCAGATGCCAGATTTCGAATTTCAGATTGCGAGGCTTGGGGACGCTAGTGAGGTGGGCGGGAATGTCGAGCGTTCGCAGCTCAGATGCGCAGGAAGATTCTCCGGCGGTGGAGCACGAAGAGCACGCTCCACAGAACGAAGAGCAGGACCGCGCCGCCGAATGCGGACTCCACTGCGGGAGACATCGATGAGAAAGGCTGGAAGCGCAGGTGCAGCCGGTGTCCGGCCGCGAACACCGCTTCGACGAGATGCACCAGCAGATACATCAAGATGGAGTTCATGCCCAGCACCTGGAAAGGGAAAGACCATTTGTCGAAACCGGCCACATCATTGATGCCATGAAATGCGGCCATGATGAAAAGGCACCAGCCGCCGCTCACCAGCGTCCACGACGGCGTCCACAGCTTCTTCACGCTGGGGCAGATGCCGGAGTGGTGCAGCGCCAGTCCCGCCAGCAGACAGAGCGCGCCCGCAACTCCGAGGCGCTTCATCGCGGCCGCACCACGGTGCCCGTCACGAAACCACTGCCCTGCAATGAGGCCGAGAATCATGGTGCCGAGCGTGGGGATGAAGTTCAGCGTGGAGTAGCCCTCGGGATTTCCGCGGAAATAGTCGCCGGCTGGGAAGATGTTCAGGAACCAGCGGTCGAAGGCCCATGCGGCGTTTGAGTTCAGATTCCAATGCGCGGCGAAGCCCGTGAAGTCATGCGCCCAGCCGGCGGGAATGTCCGCCGCGGCACGGTCAAAGTCAGGCCCCGGCAGCGGATGCAACGCGAAGAAGAGCCAGTAGCCCGCGAGGATCGCCGCCAGCGCCGACCAGCGCCCACGCGTGGAGCAGAGGCCGAGCAGAAAGAGAAACGGATAGCCGAGTCCGATCTGCGCCAGCGTGTCCTCGTAGGTCCAGTGAATGTGCTTTTCATCGAGGAAACGCAGGAGCACGCCGAGCACGACGAGAATCAGCGCGCGCACCAGGGCGTGGCGCATCATCTGCGGGACGCTCGCGCCCTTCGCCCGGCGGCTGCTGATGGAGAACGGCAGGGCCACGCCCACCATGAAGCTGAACGCCGGCTGGATCAGATCGTGCAGCGAGCAGCCGGTCCACTCCACATGCTGGGAATGAAAACTCACCGCCTGCCAGAACGCGCTCGCGGAAAACTGCGCCGCCACGTCGGGCAGATCGAGCAGCTCCGCCGCCATCAGGAACATCGCAAAGCCGCGAAACGTATCGAGCGAGAGCAGGCGTTGCGGTTTTGCGGCAGGCACATCCATGAGGCGCGCACTCAATCAGCGGCGGAGGGCAATTCAAGATCGAAAACGTGCGGCGCCGGCTGCAAGCAGGGCTTACGCATGAATTGCTTCTGAGCGAATTCCCACGGATTCAGGACGACCACGGATTGGACTTCTGCTGAACCCATCTGTGGAATCCTGAATCTTGCGGGGCAAATCATAGATTTGAGGCTTGCGCTTTCGGTTCATGCGTAAGCCCTGGGCTGCAAGACCTGCCGTGGTGCGCACCCAAATCCCCGCGCATCACGGGGTCCCGGGCGCTCGCGTTTTCTCGCGGGCCGGCGTCTTCGTGACGGCACCGTCGTCCGCCTGGGTGCCGTCTTGCTTTTCCGCCTGCCCGGTTTTCAACCGCTCATAAACGGAAGATGGTGGCTGCGGCAGCGGAGCGGTCACATGCTTGTAAGGCGAGATCGGAGGAGAGCCGGCCGGCTTCTCCCCTGCTGCCTTGCCTGATTGCTCGGTCTTGAGGCGCTCGAACACGGAGACGTAGGGCCTGCTCTTAAACTCGGGGACGTACTGAAACCCGGGGGACGATGCCTCGGTCTGCTTCGTCTGCGCAGCCTTTTCCGCCTGCTCGTCTTTGAGGCGCTGAAACACCGATCCCATCGGAAGCCGCCTGCCGGAGGGTTGTCTGACGACGCGCGGTGCAGGCAACTCCGCTGGCGGCGGCGCAGGAACCGCAGCAGGAGGCGGCTCATCGGCAGGAGGCGCGACCGCCGCTCGCTGGAGACCGGGACCTTCGATCTCATGAAGCAGCCGGTCGGAGGTTTTCACGATGTTGACCTTCGCGGGCCTTTCAGTGTCCGCCAGGTCGATGCACTCCAGTTTGCTCTGGCCGGCGGCCTTTAGCAGCAGCCGCGCGGGCTTGCCACGGATGCCCGGCAGCGGCAGTACGAGCAGCGTACCGACCTCGGGCGAGCGCAGGCCGGTGCTGATGTTTTGCACGATGACGATGCGCGCGGGCTTCACGTTCCGCGAGACTTCGAGACCGCCGTCACCGACGATGCGCGCGGTTCCGACGACGGTCGCGTTTTCATCGAAGGACAGGAAGATGTCGGTGAGGCCGCCCGCGTCACCCTTCGGCTGCTTCCAGTCCCATGTGCCGCGGAGCAGCGGGCGCAGCATCTCCACATCGAACACCGGGCCCGTCGAGCGTCGTTTCGCCGGCTTCTCGTCGGACTCAGCGCGCGCCGGGGCAGCGGGCAGAAGAGCGGCGGCAGCGAGCAACGCAATGAACGGGTGCGTGAACAGATGTCGGGCTGCGGGTTTCATGGCGGTGGATTCATCAGGCTCTCGCGCGCAATTGGGCACGCTGTGACGCCGCGCGTCAAGCCGCTCCGCGGCGGCTTTTCCACACTCGCACGCGCCGCTCCGGCACACGCTGAAAGACCGTCGCCACGCTGGCAGTTTTTCTTTGCCCTTGCCACTCGTGTCCGTATTCATCCTTCCACTTCATTTTCTCACATGTCCGCCATCCCCCATCTGCCCGCACTCCGCAAAGGCCGCGCCTACGAATCGCTCGACAAAGTCCAGGTCAAGAACCACCGCACCGGCGAGGTGATGGCGGAGGTGAGCCAGGTGAACGCGGGCATCATCCGCAAGGACATGGCAAAAATCGCCGAAGCGCGCGCGGCATTGAAGAAGTTCAGCGTGGCCGACCTCATCAAGATCACCGCCGCAGCGGGCGAGCATTTCCTCAATGGTACGCTGCCGCTCGGTGATCGCGGCCACACCCAAACGCCGCAGCAGTACATCGAGACGCTCTCCCAGACCAGCGGCCTGCCGCACATCATGGTGAAGCGCAACATGGCGAAGATTCACTACGCGCTGACGCACATGCATGTGATCCTCAACGGCCTCACCCGCGGACTCGACATGACGGTGATCGATCGCGGCTTCGGCGAACAGGCGGGCTGCCCGGTCGCGTTTTTCCCCACCACGCAATCACTCGGCCTCGTGATGCCGAGCAATTCGCCCGCGGTGAACTCGCTGTGGCTGCCAGCCATCGCGCTCAAGATTCCCGTCGTCATCAAGCCGGGTCGTGAGGAGCCGTGGACGCCGTATCGACTGATCCAGGCGTTCATCGCCGCGGGCGCACCGGCAGAGGCGTTTGGTTTCTATCCCACCGATCACGAAGGCAGCGGCGAAGTCGTGAAGCTCAACGGCCGCTGCCTCGTCTTCGGCGACGTGAACATGGCGAAGATGTACGAGGGCAATCCGCGCGTGCAGGTGCACGGCCCCGGCTGGAGCAAAATCCTCATCGGCGAGGACAAGATCGAGAACTGGAAGGAATACATCGACGTCATCGTCAGTTCCATCAGCGACAACGGCGGCCGCTCGTGCATCAATGCATCGGCGGTGTTGGTGCCGAAGCATGGCAAGGAAATCGCCGACGCCATCGCGCAGCGCCTCGGCCCCGTCGAGCCGCTGCCGCCTGAAGATGAAAACGCGAAGCTCTCCGGCTTCGCGAATCCGAAGATGGCGGACTACATCGACAGCGCGATCGATGCCGATTTGAAAACACCCGGCGCAGAGGACGTGACCGCAAAGTATCGCAACGGCCCGCGCAAGGTCGAGTTCGGCGGCGGCATCTACCTGCGGCCCACGATCATCCGCTGCGACAGCTTCGATCACCCGCTGGCGAACCGCGAGTTCCTCTGCCCGTATGCGAGCGTGGTCGAGGTGCCGCAGAAGGAGATGCTCTCAAAGATCGGCTACTCGCTGATCGTCACCGCCATCACCGGCGACGCGCAATTTGTCAGCGACCTCATGGAGTGCGGCAGCATCGACCGCCTGAACATCGGCCCGATCAGCACGATGAAAATCAGCTGGGACCAGCCGCACGAGGGGAACATGTTCGAGTTCCTCTACAAGCGCCGGTCGATTGATTGCGCGTGAGGCAAAAGCAGATAGCTTCGCGACATGCCAGCAGCAACAGCCAGGAAAAAGCGCGCGGTGGTTCATGTGGACAGCCCGCCGCGGGTCATCATCAACGATCCGCCGAAGGTGGAGATTCCGCCGCTGCCGCCGTGGCACGGACTGCGGGTGAAGATGACGCGCGAGGAGTTTGAGGCGCGCGATTGGAAGGAGGGCGATGCCGCTCGATGGAAGTTTGAATGGAACGATGGATTCGCCGAAGCCTATGAAGAGCGTATGAGACTGAGTGAGATCAAGTTCATGAGACGCCTTCCGAATGCATTCGCCGCATCGCCCCACGGAAAACAAGGAGCGGAAATGTTTTGCGAGGTCGAGATCTGGCTGAACAAGCGCCAGATGCGGATCCCCGATTTATGTGTGCTGACCGAAGCGCAGATTGAATTCGCCGATGAAGGAGGCTTGCCTGTGCCGGGTTTCGTCATCGAAGTGCTGTCTCCGTCGGATCAGATCATGCATGTGCAGTCGAAGGTTGGCGAGTATTTCGCCGCCGGCGTCAAAGTTGTCTGGCACGTGCATCGTGCGTTCAAGACCGTGACGATCTACACCGGACCTACCGACGCCGAGATCAAGCACGACCACGACATCTGCTCGGCCGCGCCCGCGTTTCCGAAGTTCAAGATGAAGGCGAGTGACATCTTCGCCGCCGCGAAGCTCTGACGCGCGCTCATGTCCCTCGCCCCCTTCGACCACCATCCCCGCACGCGGATCGTCTTCGGCAACGGCTCGCTGGCCCGCCTCGGCGAACTGGCGCGCGAGATCGGTGCGAAGCGCGCGCTCATCGTGAGCGATCCCGGCATCGTGAAGGCCGGCTACAGCGTGCGGGCGGAAGGTTATCTGACCGAAGGCGGACTTGCGGTGCGCGTGTTTGGCGACGTGCATGAAAACCCCACCACGGATGATGTCGCCCGCTGCGTCGATGTCGCCCGCGAGTTTGCCGCCGATATCATTGTCGGCCTCGGCGGCGGCAGCAGCATGGACACGGCGAAGGGCTGCAATTTCATCCTCACCAACGGCGGCGAGATCAAGGACTACTGGGGCGTGGGCAAGGCCACGAAGCCGATGCTGCCGCTCATCGCCGTTCCGACGACTGCGGGCACCGGCAGCGAGTGCCAGAGCTTCGCGCTCATCTCCGATCCGCGGACGCATGTGAAGATGGCCTGCGGCGATCCGAAGGCGGCGGCGCGCGTGGCGATTCTCGATCCCGAACTCACCGTCTCTCAGCCGCATCGCGTCACCGTCTGCACCGGCATCGATGCACTCTCGCACGCGCTCGAGACCGCGGTGACGAACAAGCGGAATGCCTTCTCCGCCGTCTTCTCGCGCGAGGCGTTTCGCTTGTGCCACGGCGGATTCAGCCGTGTGCTCCGCAATCCATCGGACATCGAAGCGCGTGGCATGATGCTGCTAGGTGCGGCTTACGCGGGCAAGGCCATCGAGAACTCGATGCTCGGCGCCGCGCATTCCTGCGCGAATCCGCTCACGGCGAAATTCCACGTCGTGCACGGTGAAGCCGTCGGCGTGATGCTGCCCCACGTCATCCGCTTCAACTCCGGCCTTGGCGACATCGCCAAAATCTACGAGAGCCTGTTCGACGGCGACCTGGCCGATCGCATTTCCGAACTGCTCTGGGAGGCCGGCATGCCGCGCGACATCGCGCACTACGGCGCGGGCGAGGCGGACATCCCGGCGCTCGCCGCGCATGCGTGCGAGCAGTGGACGGGCAGATTCAATCCGCGCCCCGTCGCGCAGGCGGAGTTTGAGGAGCTGTATCGTGCTGCGCTGAAAGCCTAGGCGCTGCGTGTTGCCGCCAATGCCAATCCGTGACGAAACTCGCGCCTCCATCCGACCCATGACGCCGATCAGCCATTTCCGCGTGATCGCCGCGGCCGCAGCACTCGCCATTCATTGTGCTGCCGATGTGCCCTCGCCCGAGGCGAAGCCGCCCCGGGCCGAGGTGTCGTCGCTGGCACCGGACGAGTTGAAGGAATTCGCGACTTTGCCGCCCGGTGTGAAGGCGTTGATCACGCGTGCGCTCGATTTCACCAGGAAAAATCTCACCTACCGTTTTGGTTCGAGCGATCCCGCCCTCGGCGGCATGGACTGCTCCGGCACGATCTACCGGCTTCTTCAGGATCACGGGATCAAGGACGCACCGCGCCAGTCCGACGAGATGGCCGTGTGGGTGCGGGACAAAACCGTGCTGCATGAAACTCAGGCGGCCACCGCGCTGGAGGATGAAAAATTCCGCACGCTCAGTCCCGGCGATCTGCTTTTCTGGACCGGCACCTATGAGCCGTCGGCGCGCAAGCTGCCAGTGTCCCACGTCATGCTGTACCTCGGCCGGTGCGCGAAGGACGGCAGACCGGTGATCTTCGGCGCCAGCGACGGGCGCAGCTACGAAGGGCAGCGGCGCTGCGGAGTGAGTGTCTTCGACTTCAAGATTCCGAAGCCAGGGGACAAGGCGCGCCTTCTCGGCTACGGGCCGGTGCCTGGCCTCTTGAGAGAGGAAGTGCGAAAAGCGGCCAGATAAGAATGACGGCGGGAGCGCCGGCACGCTGATCGTGATCGCATCAAGGGCCTCAAGTCCCTGTGCCGGCCAGCGTGATATCGTAGGGATTCTCGTTCGCGTCGTTGTTGACGATATGGATGGCGGCCGTGCGGGTGCCGGCGGCGGAAGGGGCGAACTGAATCACGAGCGAGGTCGTGCCCGTGGGGCCGACCACCGGCGAGACGGGCTGCGTGGTCACGGTGAAATCGGAGGCATTGGTCCCGTCGATGGTGCTCGTCAGGCCCGTGAGGTTCGCACCGCCGGTGTTGCTGATGATAAAGGTCAGGCCGCCAGTGCCGCCCACCGTCACGCTGCCGAAGTCAGCCACGCCGCCATCGGCCACATCGCCGATGCCGGCCCCGGAGACACCGATTTCCGGAGCGGCCGAGGTCGTGGTGCTGCCAGTGCTGCTGCTGGTACCGGAGCTGGAGCTGGAGCTGCCGCTCGATGAGGACGAAGACGATGACGAAGATGAAGACGACGACTCCGTGTAGCCATGCTGCTGCAGCTCGAGCAGGATCGATGCCGCCGCCTCGTCGATCGTCTGGTTGAGCTTGTTGTACGTCTTGGTGTGGCCCTCGTCGAAGGTCATCGACATGGATGACACGTTGGCAAAACCGATGGTGGCGTTGGTCTTCGTGGTCGTCGTGCTGGACGTGGTGCTCGATCCCGTGTCCGTCGTGGTGCCCGTGCTCGTGCTGGTCGAAGTGTCTGTCGTGGTGGTCGTCGTGCCCGTCGAGGTGCCGGTGGACGAGGATGAATCCGTCGTTCCGGACGACGATGATGAAGAACTCGTCGTGTTCGCCTCGCTGCTGGCTGCGATGGCGTGGCCCTTGAGCTTCTTCGCCACCTTGATCTTGTAGGTGGCATCGGTGGTGACCAGCTCCACCGAGCCGGTGACTTCGCCAAAGGCCACGTAGCTGGCATTCGATGTCGTGCCATCGCCGCCGCTCGCGCTCACCACCGACATGCGTGTGCCGTGCTCGTCGGTGCCGTGGAAGAAATTGCCCGTGCTTGCCGAGCCGGTCACCGTTTTGACGCCGTTGTCATTCGCCGTAAGGACGAACTTGCCCGTGCCGCCGAGCGCGGGAGCCACGAAATAGCCGCCCTCGAAAAAGTCGAGGTTGAAGCCGTCCACATGTTTGAAGTCCACCGAGTACACGACGACCTGGCTCCTCGCGGATGGTGCGGCGAGCAGGCCCATGAGCGCGACGGCGATGGTGACAAACAGAGTGCGGCGTTGATTCATGGCCGCGAGAATACCGGCAAGCCCGGCCCTTGTCGAGCCGGATGATGGCGCCCAAATTCTCGCGGATGCATGTGCCGGCCCCAAGAAAAACGCACCGCCGCACGTCAGCGGCGCGCCGCAAAACGCAGTGGCCGCAATGGCGGAGGGTGACAGGCCGGCAGGCGGCAGGCTGCGATTTCTTTGCTGGCGCATGATCGCGTTTGTGGTCAAATACGCGCCTGCTTTCCTTATGCGGATCATCGCCATCGCCAATCAGAAAGGCGGAGTGGGCAAGACCACCACCGCCATGAACCTCTCCGCCGGACTGGCGAGCAAGGGCGTGCGTGTGCTGCTCATCGACCTCGATCCCCAGGCGAACGCCACGAGCGGCCTGGGCATGACCGAGCAGGAGGGCGTGAGCCTTTATCCCGCGCTGGTGGCCGGCGACGATCCGCGCAATGCCATCATCCCGACGCAACTGCCGGGCCTTTCCATGATCCGCTCCACGCAGGATCTCGCCGGCTGCGAAGTGGAGCTGGCCCAGGCCGGGAACCACCTCGTGCGCCTGCGCCAGGTGCTGCAGCCGCTGCGCGAGTCCGGCAATTTCGACTACGCCTTCCTCGACTGTCCGCCATCCCTCGGCGTGTTGATGACCTCCGCACTGGCCGCCGCCGACGAGCTGCTGGTGCCCATCCAGTGCGAGTACTTCGGTCTCGAGGGTCTCTCCAAGATCGTCCAGGTCGTGCAGCACATCCGCGAGTGCGGGGCCAATCCCGGACTGCTCCTCGAGGGCATCGTGATGACCATGTTCGACTCGCGGGCAAACCTCGCGCAGCAGGTGGTCACGGACGTACGCAGCTACTTTTCCGAGATCGTCTATCAGACCGCCATCCCTCGCACGATCCGGTTGGGCGAAGCACCGAGTTTCGGCAAGTCCATCATCGAGTACGAGCCCAACGGACGTGGCGCGCAGGCCTACCGCGCTCTGGCCGAGGAGTTTCTCGCCAGGCATGCACCAAAGGCGGACACACCCGCGCCGTAGTCGGTCGCGGTTCCGACCGCCGGGCCTGCCTACTTGATCTCTTTCGCCGGCAGCTCGCCAAGTTTGAGCGTGGGCAATGCGGCATCGGCGCTCACATTGAAGCCGATCCAGTGGCCCGTGGCAGAGTGCGCGGGGAAACCGCAGGCCAGCGCAAACTCGCCGGCTTCGTCAGGCACGAAACTGAACTCGGCCTTGCCCATGCTCAGACCCTTGATGTGATCCTTCACCGCACCACCGGCGAAGTACGGCTCCGGCACCTGCAGCTTCTTCGTGTCCGCTTTCTCGATCACGATGGCGCTGTGCGGGATGGGACTTGGATTGATGAAGGTGACATTCACGGTCCAGTCCTTCGGCACGGTGATGAGCGCGCTGCCGTGGGAGTAGCCGTTGAAGTTCATGCCGTAGTTCGCGGCATTGAAGGTGGCCACAAGCGTGACCTTCACGCTCTTCGGCTTGTCACCCGGCTTCAGCAAATCTTCCGCAGAGAGGCCGGCGAACATCTCCTTTTTGATGCCTGGAATCTCACCGCCAGCCGCATGGTCGTGCCCTGGCGGGGGCGCAGGCTGCTGGGCAGGCGCGGGAGAGAGCACAGAGACGAACATGAGCAGGCAGACGATGGAGAGGCGGGACCGAAGCATGGGATGGAATGCAGATGAAAAAACAAAAACGCTCACCCCGAACGCACCGAAACGCAGCAGGCTTTCCGAAGGAACGGCAAAAGTGAGCCTTTCAGCAAGGCCCGAGATGTCCCCTGCCCCCACATCTCGACCGGACGGAGTCCCTCGGTTCTCAACCATCCGCTTCGGTGCCTTCGCGTTTCCCCGAAAAGATCCCGCCTTCAGAGTCACCGCCTGCGCGGCCACATCCGGGCTCAGGTCACATCCGGGCACGACCGGGTCACGCTGTCATCATTCCTCGTTCCCCCGGTGAATGCTGAGGCTGCTCTCGGAGCTGTGTCCCCTGTGAATCGCTGATCAGGGCTGCCCGGTTCTGCGGGTGGATGTCGCACTCTTTGCGCCGGTTCAGCGATTGAGAGATTTCGTTCTACGGACCGGTCACGATGACGTGGAAGAATTCATGCGACGCCGCAGGCATCGGCACGCTGACGACTTGGTTCGTGCCATCGTCCGCGAGCACCGTGGGAGTGAGATTGATCGTGGTCCAGGTGCTGAGGTCGGTGCTCGATTGCACGGTGTAGGTCAGGCCAGCGGTGAGGTAATCCTTCCTGCGCACGAAGAGCGCATATGACGTGCCGCCGCTCTGGGCGCAGACGGGCTGGCCGGTGGTGATGGTGTTGCTGACGTAGCTGAGGCCGCGCAGATCATTGGTCGCGGGGTTCGTGCCGAAGGCGAACTCGAGCAGGTTCACAAGACCATCGCTGTCGTAGTCCGCACTGTCAGCAGTCGTGCCGCTGCCGGAGAGCGTGCCGAGATTGGCGAGACGCCAGCTTTGAATTGGCGTCAACGTCACGGCGTCGCTCTGCCATATCTCGCCGTTCACGCCGACGGTGATGAAGGTGTTCTGGAAGAAGGTCGCGGCCTTGCGGTCGTTCGTGGTCGGCGCGGTGTAGGCGTTCCAGTTCACACCGTCGAGCGAGAGCAGGTCGGTGTCCGCGTCACTTGCCGAGTGATTCACGCCGGCACTGAACCAGACGCCATTGCCGTAGCTGTTGCCGGGCAGTTCTTCGCTGTCGGTGCGCGTGGATGTGAATGTGAGACCGCCGTCCGTGGACACACGCTGCTTGGAATACCAGCCGCTGGAGACGAAGCGATTGTTCAGATACTTCACTTTGCGCAAGTCCTGCCAGGAGGCCACGCCGGAGCCGCTGCTGCGGTCCGTCCATGTCGAGCCATCGGGGCTGGTGTAAACGACACAGGTGCCATTGCCACCCACGTAGCCGACGAGCACAAAGGTTCCCGCGCCATAGCTGATGCCGCTCAAGGTCTTGCCCACCAGCGCGGGCACGCTCACGGTGGTCCATGTCGCGGCGGCGGCATCGGTGGAGCGAAGGATGGTGCCGTTTGTGCCGACAGCGACATGCACGGATCCGCTGGAGGCCACGTCGCTGAGATCAGTGTCGATCGTTGTGCCGGTGTAGGGTCGCGACCAGGTGATGCCGTCGCTCGAAGTGGCGATGGCGCTGACCCAGTCGCTGATGCCGAAGTTGTAGTCCTGGCCGACGAGGATGAACTTCGAGCCCGTCCAAGCGCCGCCGTAGAAATACACATTCGTGGCGGATGAAACCGTGCGCGTGGTCCACGTCACTCCGTCGGGTGAACTGCGAATCACACCGCCGCTGCCTCCACCGGCGACGGCGATGCTGTTGCTGTTCACGATGGTGTAGAGCGTCTTCGTGGTGCCGCTGGTGCGCGCGGTGAAGGTGCGCGCAGGATCGCTGACGACGATGGTTTGCGCCAGTGTCGAGTGTCCGCCGCGACCATCGCTGACGTGCAGTGTGTAAGGATAGCTGCCGCCGAAATCGAAGGTCAACGACGCACTCGCTCCGTCCGCGATGTTCACATTGCTGCCGAAATCCCACGCATACGTGAGCGCGCCGCCATCGCTGTCGGAGGCACTTGAGCTGAAGGAGATGGAAGCACGCGCGCTGCCTGTGGTCGGTGCGCTGACGAAGCTCGGCACGGGTGCGGTATTGCCTGGGAAGAAGGAGTCCGTGCGCTGCACCACGCCATTGTCCTGCACGACGAAGAAGCGGCCCTGTGCATACGCGAGGTTGTGACCATTCTGCGAGATCGAGCCCGCGCTGATGCCGAGGCTCTTCTGCCAGGACGTGCCGTTGTCCTGTGAAATGAGCAGGCCGTAAGTCGTCACCGCCGCGTCCATGTCACGTGCGAGTGTGAGCAGCGTGCCGTCGTCCGCCTGCACCATCTGCCAGGTGCTCCAGCTATTGCCCTGCGGCATCGGTGCCTCGGTCCAGTTCGCGCCGTGGTCGGTGGAGTAATAAACGCCAGCATACCAGCCGGTGTAGAAGAGGCGCGAGCCATTCGCGAACAGCGCCTGGATCGACTCGCCGCGCGTCACCGGATTCATCGTCCAGCTCGTGCCCGTGGCGGAGGTCCACAGCGTGCGAATCTGCGTGCCTGAAGTCTGAATACCGGCGACGACGAACATGCCGCCATCCCACACGACGTAGTCGAGTTCCGTGGCACCGGAGACGTGGTTGCTCGTCCACGTCACGCCGTCGGTGCTCACGAACACATCGCCGTGATTTGCCACCGCGACGAACTTGCCATTGCCAAACGTGATGCCCTCGACCTCACCCGCGACCACCGGCGGACTCGCGACAAACCACCGCCGTCCATCGCGCGACCAGCAGATGCGGACGTTCGTTCCATCTCCGCCCGCGGCGACGAAGGTGTCATTGCCATACGCGAGATGAGGGCGCGTAAGCCCGGTGACGCCACCGAGATTCGTGAAGGTGGCACCATCCCAGCTAAACAAGACCTCACCGAAGTAGCAGGCCGCGACGAAGCGGCCCTTCGCTGCGATGAGATCATACGGATCCGCCGTGGTGCTCACGCCACCCGCAGTCCAGGTGTCGATGGGATCGGTGACGGTCACCGTCTTCGTCACGGTCTGCGTGCCGCCTTTCATGTCGGACACCACGCATGTCAGTGTGTAGGTGCCGCCCACGGGAAAGCTGTGCGTGATGCTCGCCGCATTGTCCGAGACCGTGCCGTCGCCTGCGCTCCACCAATAGGCGAGCGTGTCGCCATTCGAGTCCGAGGCGCTGATCGAATACGTCTGCGCCGTGCGCGCAGCGACCGTGGCACCGCCCGTGATCGCACCTGCGGTGGGCGCAGCATTGCCAGGGAAGGCACCGCTATTCACCTGCACGTCGATGTAGCTCTCGCTGCCGGAGCCGCCCTTCGCCACAGGCGTGAGATGGACTTGCGCCGTGGTGTCCGAGTAGGTGCGACCGATGTCGAGGGGCGAGTCCGTCTTGTCACCACTCGTCGAGGGCGTCACGTCCACGAGCCAGCTTCGCGACTGGCCCGGCCTTTGCCACACCAGGTTCACACCGGAGTCGAAGTGCGCATTGGCTCCATACGCCTTGCGATACGTGAGCCAGTAGTATTCCTCGCTGCCCGGCGTCGCGCTCTTCGTGACGCGCACACCGCGCGGCGTGCCGGTCGTCGTCGAGGAGTCGATGCGGTAGATGCGATAGGTTGCATTGCCGGATGCCGTCGCGTCGCTCCACTGGCTTGCCGTCAGCCAGTTGAGCAAGGCCTTGCCCTGCGCGTGGAAGTGGCCCTCGGGCGGATCGCCGCCACCCATGATGTCGTAGTCATCGCCATACTCCACGCTGCTGCCCGCACCCACCACGCTGCCATCACTCGTCTGCCAGAAGCTGCTGTGCCCCAGGCCGTAGTTGTGACCGAACTCATGGATGAACACCGAGTCGCTGATGCTGCCCTGCATCCAGATATTGCCGCCGCCAGCGAGGCCCGCGTAGTTCACGCCGCCGCTGATCATGCCGATGCTCTTGAAGACCACGCCCACGATGTCGTAGTCGCCGAGGCCGTTGTCGCCGGAGCCTGAGTTGTAAACCGGGCCGATGTTGATCGCCGCATCCGCGCCGGACTTCGTGGTGCGGAAGGTATTGCGCGCATCACGCAGCAGCTCCGAGTTCAGGCCGCTGCCGCCGTTCACGTAGTAGGTCGTCGTGGAGGGCACGCGATACACGTTCGCGCTCACCGTCGCCTCGATCCATGTCTTGCCGTAGGACATCGCGAGGATTTGATTCGACACCGCGCCGTTCATCACCGTGCTCGTCGCGGCTTGCGTGAAAGGCTCGCCGGTGTTGTCGCTGAAGTCCGCGCGGATGAGGAACACCTTCTTCTTCGACTCCGTCCACACGCTGCTGATGCCGATGGCCGACTGCGTCGCGAAGCTCAGGGAGAAGCCGCCGCCATTGGATGACCCATCCGCAGGGCTTGGCAAATACAGCACCTGCGAGCCCGCATCCGGTCCGGGCAATGCATCGAGTTTCGCCAGCGCATGGTCCACCTCCTGCAACTCCGCCGGACTCGCGAAGGCGAAGAGCTTGCCGCCCGCGAGCGCGAGCGTGGCACCGCCCGTGATCGGCTTGCCCGTGAGGAAGCTCTGCGACAGCGGCTTCGCAGGTGCAAACAACGCCTGCGCCGTGGCGATCTCCGTCGCCCTCAGCGGACGCAGCACGCTGTCATGCACCGCGGCATCAGCGCCAAGCGCGATGCCTTGCACGGGAATCGCGCGCTTCGTCGTCATGCCATCGCGCTGGCCATACGTGAAGGCATTGAGTTCCGAGCCATCGGGCATGTGCAGCGTCGCGATGTGATCCGGCGTGCCTGCGGGAGCCTTCGTTCCCGGCGGCACGCAGACCGGCAGCCATTGATAGCTCGCGCGCTCACTGAACGGACGCTCCACCAGCGGCTTCACCTCCTGGGGCAGCAGCGCGTATTCATCCAGCGACACGGCTTCACTCAAAGCCTGCTTCGGGTCCTCGCGAATCAACCGCGCCATGCGCGCCGAGCGTTCCTTCGCAAGCCGCGCCCCTTCAATCACGAACGTGGTGCGCTCTGCTTGCGGCATCGCCTGAGCCTGCGGCAGCTTCGCCAGCCACGCGCGAAATTCCTTCTGCTCAAAGACGCGCGCCGTTTGCGGAACCGGCGCGCTCGAAGTCGCCCGCAGGGCTGGCATCACCGGCGACGCTGCCTTGCCATGCTCCGTTGAACCCGCCTGCTTCGGTGCGGAAGCATCCCCCGAACGAAACCAGATGACCGCCACGACAAGGGCGAGCAGGCAGACAAACGAAACGAGGAGGGGCCACGAAGCAGAACGGTTTTTCATCGCCGGAAAGCTGCGCGCATGGTCTGGCGGGGCAAGGGTTGATTGATCCATTCTCGGTTTGGAATCAGTAGTTTGCGTGGGGTTGGGGAGTCTCCCTCGGTTCACGCCGACTCTCGGCGTGGGGTTGGGAGTCTCCCCCGGGTCGCGCCGACTCTCGGCGCGGGGTTGGGGAGTGTCCCTCAGAGCCTGTCCGGCAAATGCCCTGAATCATCATCGCCAGGCAAACGAAAGCGTGAGAGCCAGTTGCGAAACCCATTCTCTTGCCCCCATTCTCCTGTCATCATCGCTTTGAATGACAGGAGAATGGGGGCAAGAGAATGAAATGCATCTTATCCGACTTCTGAATTCGGAGGTTTTGCAACTGGCTCATGTGAGAGCAAACAGAAACTTCCCCTCTCACCCCAGCCCTTTGCCGGACTTCTTTTGAAGCATCTTCTCCAGCCATCTCGCCGTCGCTCGATTCCCCAGGGGAGAGGGAGACGATGGCGCTGCCGCGCCTGCGCAAAAGTGTGCTTTGCATGGCCGAGCGGCAGCTCGCTCTGCTCCCTCTCCCATTGGGAGAGGGCTGGGGTGAGGGGGTAGAGTTCTCGTGCTTCGAGTGATTTACCGGACAAGCTCTCAGGTCGCGCCGGCTCCCGGCGCGGGGTTGAGGAATCTCCCCTGGGTCGTGCCGACTCTCGGCGCGGGTTTCGGGCACTCGCGAAGTTGTGCTCCGAAAGGTGCGAGGAACCAAGGCGATTCACCACCTGGTCCTCGCGACCCCACCATCCAGGGGGTTCCCCTACGGCGCGGGGCACCCGCAGTACCGTAGGGGAAGTCGCCAGACTTCCGCCGGTTGCTCTCCGGCTTGCCGTTTGCCGCGCGTCTCCCGCGTCCGGGCATGAACGGAACTCTGGCGAGTTCGGCTACAGACACGCGGCACGGCGTGACGCTGCTGCTTGGCAGGGCTTGCGCATGAATAGCTTCTGAGTGAATTCCCACGGATTCAGGACGACCACGGATTGGTCTTCTTCTGAACCCATCTGTGGAATCCTGAACCTTGCGGGCCAAATCATGGATTTGAGGCTTCCGCTTTCGGTTCATGCGCAAGCCCTGGCTACTTGTCGGCCAGGAGCGCATCGAGGTTGCCTTGCACCGTCTGCGTGTGCGGATGCTCCGGCCCGAAGCTGGCGGTGAAGATGTCCAAAGCGCGGCGCATCAGCGGCTCGGCCTCGGCGTGGCGGTTCGTGTCCTTGAGCAACTGCGCGAGGTTGTTGAGGCGGATGGCGACCTTGGGATGCTCCTTGCCGAAGCTGGCCTCGTCGATGTCCAAAGCGCGGCGCATCAGCGGCTCGGCCTCGGCGAGGCGGTTCGTGGCCTGGAGCAACGCAGCGAGGTTGTTGAGGTCGCGGGCGACGTTGGGATGCTCCTTGCCGAAGCTGGCTTCGTCGATGTCCAAAGCACGGCGCATCAGCGGCTCGGCCTCGGCGTGGCGGTTCGTGGCCTGGAGCAACTGCGCGAGGTTGTTGAGGCGGATGGCGACCTCGGGATGTTCCTTGCCGAAGCTGGCTTCGTCGATGCCCAGGGCGCGGCGCATCAGCGGCTCGGCCTCGGCGTGGCGGTTCGTGGCCTGGAGCAACGCAGCGAGGTTGTTGAGGCTGGCGGCGACGTTGGGATGATCCTTGCCCAAGCTCTTCTCAAAGATGTCCACCACGCGGCGCATCAGCGGCTCGGCCTCGGCGTGGCGGTTCGTGTCCTGGAGCAACTGCGCGAGGTTGTTGAGGCGGATGGCGACCTTGGGATGCTCCTTGCCGAAGCTGGTTTCGTCGATGCCCAGGGCGCGGCGCATCAGCGGCTCGGCCTCGGCGTGGCGGTTCGTGACTCGCAGCAACTCCGCGAGGTTGTTGAGGTCGATGGCGACCTCGGGATGGTCCTTGCCGAAGCTGGCGTCGTCGAGGGCCAGGGAGCGACGGTACAGCGGCTCGGCCTGGGAGTGCAGGGCTTTGGTATATAACAACACGCCCAATTGAACTAACAACCAACTTAGGCGCTCAGGCGCGGGCTGGTCGGGGGCGTGGTCGCAGAGGGCCTGGGCGTGGGCTTGCAGCGGATTCCAGCGCGGCCAGGTGCGGACATCCTGGGGATCACCGGGGTCGCTCTCCTCAATGAGCCGGATGCCTTCGGCCAGGGCGGCGGCGTTTTCCTCGGGCGTGGCGCTGCGGCGGATGATCTGCTGCACGAGGCGGTGCATCTTGAACTGCGGCTGCCGCGCATCCCGCGTGAGCAGGCTGTAGCTCTCCGCCTGCGCCAGCGCGGCGAGGGCGGCGCGGTGGCGGGCTTTGACCTCCTCGCTCATCGCGGGGCGGGTCTCCAGCAGGAACTCGGGGATGGGCGCGGGGGCATGGTGCGCGAAGACGCGCAGCCAGCGGCGGGTGTCCGGCGCGAGCTGGTCGAAGCTGCTCTTCCAGGTGATCAGCACGGGCCGGGGGCCGAGTTCCTCGGGGCCGTGGTAGTGGATGATGTTCTCCCGGAACCAGCCGAGGAGGCCGTCTGCCTGCTCCCGGTAATGCGCGAGGGCGTCCTCGAAGGTGAGGCGCTGCTCATTGATGTAGCCGGCGGCCTGATGGATGGCGAGGGGCAGGCCCTCGAGGATTTCATTGGCCAGGCGGTGCGCGGCGGCGGTGTCCGCGGCGTGGTCGCCGCGGCGGTGACGAGCGAGTGCGCGCAGCAATTCCGCAGCGGCGTCCGGGCTGAGGACTTCGAGGTCCAGGGGCGTGACATGGTCCGCCCAGGAATGCAGGCGGCTGGTGATGAGGACATGGCCGCGCGTGAGGTGACCCAGCAGCCCGGTGAGCGCGGCCACGCTGGCCTCGTCATCGACATTATCGACGATGAGCAGCCAGCCCGCGTGCGCGGCCAGCCACTCGACGGCGGCGGCCACGCGGCCGGGGTCATCCGGCGGGAGCGGCCCCTCGCGGTCCAGATGCAGGACTCCGCACAGCGCGGCGAGGGAGGAGAGCAGGCGCTCCGGGCTGTCGCCACTGACGAAGAGCAGGGCGGTGTAGTCACCGGCATATTTTTGCGCGTAGGCGACGGCGGTGTGGGTCTTGCCGATGCCGCCGAGGCCGTTGATGGCGATCCTGGACTGCGGATCGGTGACGGCGGACTGCTGGGTGATGGCGGTGGCGTGGCCGCCGCCGAGCAGGGAGGCGTGGACCTTTTCCAGGAAGTCATCGCGCCCGAGGAAGAGGCGGCCGACGTAGCCGCCGGGGAGGTTTTGCGGACGGAGCACCTCGGGGAGCGGGGCGGCGGGCTGGGTCTGGCGGTAGTGCCAGAGGAGGGCGGCCCAGACTTTGTCCTTCAAATCGGCGGCGTCGGTGAAGCTGTCCGTGTACCGCCGCGCGTCGATGAGCCGGTCCAGGTGCTGGCGCTGCGGATGCGCGGGGTCGGCGTGGGTGGCATCGCCAAAAACAAAAACGGCGAGGCCGAGATGCAGGGCGATGAAGACCTCCCACTGCGTGTAGGTGAGCCCGGAGCAATCCCCGAGCTGCGCGCGCAGCCCGGGCATGTTTTTCAGGAAGCCGCCCTCGCGCTCCGCAACGGCGAGGTACTCCCGCACCGCGGCGGAATCAGCGACGGAACCCGGCTGCCTGCCGATGAGATGGATGAGAATGCCGCAAGGGGCGATGAGCTGGGCGAGCTTCAGGACCGTGTCCGCCTGCGATTGGGGGAAGTCCGCCTGATGGATGACATGGAGCTGGCCGCGCCGGAGTGCATCACTGAAACCGATGCGAACCTCGGCGAAGTCGGCGGTGGCGCCGGAGAGAAAGATGCGGTACGGATCGGCTGGGCGGGCAGGGTTCATGGGAGAGGCGAAGATGGAGACGGAACCGGAGGCCCGGGCTTTTCACCGCGCGCCGCGAAATCGAGGAACACTGGAAGGCAGCGTGCGTGGAGTGCGGACCAAGTGGCAAACTTCCGTCCTCGTCCTCCTGCTCTTGCTCGAAACTGGACGCCCGGATTCGAGGACGAGCAGGAGGACGAGGGCGATTCTGTCGGGGCGCTCCGATGCCGCGGAGTCGGGCTGCCGGATCACGTTGTTGAAAACGCGCTCAATCTCCGGCGCGGCCGGGGGCGAGGGCTTTCATGCGGTAGAGGCTGTGGAGGGAGCTGCCGGTGCCACCGGTGGAGACGGTGCCGGCGGATGACGGGCCGGGGGCTGCATTTGGCACGTACTGCGAGCGGGAGAAAAAGTAGAGCTTGCCGTCGGTGCCGAAGCACAACCCGTCCGGCGCGATGAGGCGCGGATCGGACGCCAGCACGCGGTAAGTGCGCTTCGCATCGTTGTCGATGACACCGATGGCACGGCCTTCGATGTCGCCGACATAGACGTTGCCCTTGTTGTCGAGGGTGATGGAGGTGGCGGGCGGCTTGGTGGCGTAGGTCTGCACTTCCTGCGCAAGTTTTTCGGGCTTGAGGTCCGCGGAGCGCAGGTGCTCGGTCTTGATCCGGTAGAGCTTGTCCGAGCGCAGCGGCGCGTAGTAGAGCCACTCGCCCTTGCGGTCCAGGGCGATGGCATCGACTCCCGCATGGGGCACCGTCAGTGCGCCGTCGATGCGCCGTGCCTCGGCGCCGCCGCGGGTGGCGCCGGGTTTGACGGAGGGATCGGGAATGACGGACGCGTGCCCCTGGAGCACCCGCCGTGAGAGGCCGGTGGTACGGTCCAGCACGATGAGCGCAGCGTCTGCGCCATTGGCGGGGTCACTGAGGTAAACAAATGGCAGGTTGGGGTCCGCCACGAGGTCCACGAGATATGAACCCGGCAGCACCGCCGGCTGGCCGAAGTAGTGAAGATGCTGCAGCCGGTTCTTCTCATAGTTCCAGGCGATCAACTTTGGCGTGAACTCGCTGCGCCGGCCATTGTCGAGCATCCAGATCAGGCCGTCCGCACCGAGCTGCAAACCCTCGACGGCATCGAGCTGGAACGGGGCGTCCGGCGCGGCATCACTGATCTTTTCCGTTGGGAAGGGCTCCACCTTGCCGGACTTCGAGACCTTTACGACGCGTGCCCGGGGCTTCTCCGTCTGGCTCACGCTGAGAATCCAGCTTCCGTCCGACGCGACGGTGATGCCGGACGGTGCGAGCGAGAACTGAAGGACGACCTCGATGTCGTCGCTTTTGAACGCTCCCTCCGGACCGGCGGGCAAGACAGCGGCACACGAGAAAAAGGCGGCGGCGATGAAGGCCGCTCGCGCTCGCATTCGGGCCGTCGGGACGAAACTCATGGTCCGGGAGGAGAACCCCGTGCAGCCCTGTGCATTGCAGCCCTGGCTAGAAATTCTTGATCCACTTCGCCGACACCTTGGGTGTGAGCTTCGAAGTCTTGTCGGTGGATTTGGTGTTCATGTCATCCTCCCCGTAGGACCACAGGTCGTAGCTGGGATTCACGGCATTCATGGTCCCGCCCTTGGTGTACTGAAAGGGGTGGCCGAAGGCGTCGAGCAGCATGTAAACGTTCGAATTGCCACGCGTGTAGAACTCCTTGGGCATTTCGGACAGCATCATTTTCTCACCTTCGGTCCACTTGTTGTCGGAGGAAGATCCTCCGCCGCCAGCCAGCCGGAGTTTGTCCGTGCCGTCCCCGCTGAGGGCCTGGTAGAGCATCATGGCACCGCCTGTTTCATAGGTCTTGGTGCCGAACTTTTCGGTCACCCCGTCACTCGCCGGCGTCGGATACTCGCCGTACTCGGAGTGGTAGTTCTCCAGGCCGGAAATGATGCCGCGGTGCATCGCCGTGGTGCGGTTTCTCATGGCTGACCGCTGGGCGTAGGAGAAGGCGCCCATGGTCATGGAGGCCAGCAGGGCGATGATCGAAATGACCACCAGCACCTCCATGAGGCTGAAGGCCGCCGCGCGCCGCTTTGGAGTGGTGAAGATTTTCATGTCGGATGATCTGGATGATTTTAAGGCTAGCCTCCGGTGCCGCCGCCGCTCATTTCCTGGATGACCTTGATGAGAGGGAGGAAGAGCGCGAGCACGATGACGCCGACGACGACGGCGAGAAGCACGATCATCAGCGGCTCAAGCATCGAAGTGAGGGCGGACACGGAGTTGTCCACTTCGTCCTCGTAAACATCGGCGACTTTCAAAAGCATCTCCGGGAGCTGGCCGGTCTCCTCTCCCACGTCCACCATGGAGATCACCATCGGCGGGAAGACGCCGCTGGATTCAAGCGGACCGACCATTGATTCACCTTCCTTCACGGCGTCGTGGATTTTGTTGATGGCATCGGAGACGACGACGTTGCCGGCGGTCTCGCGGGTGATGTTGAGGGCCTGGAGGATGGGCACGCCGGAGGTGACCAAGGTGCCGAGCGTGCGGGTGAAGCGGGAGATGGCCGTCTTGCGCTGGACGTCGCCGAAAAGGGGCATCTTGAGCTTCATCTGGTCGATGATCACGCGGCCCTTCTTCGTGCTGGAGAACACTTTCCAGACGATGAAGACGACGGCCACGCCGATGACCAGTTGCCAGATGTTCGTGCCGATCCAGCGGCTGAAGCCGATGACCCACTTGGTGATCTCCGGCAGCTTGTCGCGGCTGCCGAGCATGTCGTCGAAGATTTTCTCGAACTTCGGCACGATGACGAGCATGAGGAAGATCATGATCGCCACGGCGATGAACATGACGATGATGGGATACACCATCGCGGCCACGACCTTGTTCTTGAGCTTCTGCGCCTTCTCCTGGTACTCGGCCAGACGGTTGAGCACGATCTCGAGCACGCCGCCGAGTTCTCCCGCCTTCACCATGTTGACGTAGAGCTTGTTGAAGATGCGCGGATACTGCTGGAGGCTCTCGGAGAAGGTGCTGCCGGTCTGCACGGAGTCCGCCAAAGTGGAAATGGTGCGCTTCATCACCGGCAGCGGTTCCTGGCGCGAGAGCACCGTCAGTCCGCGGAGCAGAGGCAGCCCTGAATCGATGAGGGTGGCGAGCTGCCGGGTGAAGATCATCAGCGTCTTGCTTTTCACCTTCGCCGCACCGGAGGCCTTTGAGCCGGCGGACCCCTTCGCCGCCTTTGTCGAGGAAGTGCGCGCGCGACGCTTGATGGCGCTGACGTCACCCTTGCCCTCTTGAACGACCGTCGTGGGGTAGAGCTGCTGCTGGCGGAGGGAGGAGATGGCTTCGCTCTCGGTGGCTGCGTCGATGACGCCGGCGGATTCCTGGCCGTTCTGGTCGAGGGCGATGTAGTGAAAGGTGGGCATAGGGCGCGGTTCAGTGATTCGGGGATGGAATTACAAATTCAGGTTAGCGGAAACCGGGGCGGAATGTCCATCTCAAAAAACGGAGCGCCACTCCACCCGGCCAGCCAGGGAACGTCAAGTGTATTTCAAGACTTCCTCGATGGTCGTCTCGCCATCGTAAATGTTGCGCAGGCCGTCTTCGCGCAGCGTGGTCATGCCCAGCTCGATGGCCTTTTGCTTGAGCACGAGCGTCGGCGCCTTTGAGGTGATCAGATCGCGCAACGGATCGGTCACATCGAGCAGTTCGTAGATGCCCTTGCGGCCCTTGTAGCCGGTGTTCGTGCAGGTGGAGCAGCCGGCGCCGGTGTAAAACTGCTTTCCGCCCGTGTCTCCCTGCGAGAGGCCGAGCTGGTTGAGGATGTGCACGCTCGGGTCGTATGCTGTCTTGCAGCTCTTGCAAATGGTGCGCAACAGGCGCTGCGCCAGCACGCCCTCGAGCGTGGCGGCCACCATGAACGGCTCCACGCCCATGTCCACGAGACGGGTCACGGCGCCGGCCGAGTCGTTCGTGTGCAGCGTGCTGAGCACAAGGTGCCCGGTGAGCGATGCCTGGATGGCGATCTGCGCCGTCTCGAGGTCGCGCATCTCACCGACCATGATGCGGTCCGGATCCTGGCGCAGGAAGGCGCGCAGCGCTTTGGCGAAGGTGAGGCCGATGCTCTCGTTCATCGGCACCTGCATGATGCCTTCAAGCTCGTACTCCACCGGATCTTCGGCGGTGAGGAGCTTGCAGTCGATGGTGTTGATGTTCCGCAGCGCGGCGTAGAGCGTGGTGGTCTTGCCCGCGCCGGTCGGGCCGGTCACGATGAAGATGCCGTTGGGCTTGTGGATCGTCTCGATGATGTAGTCGTAGAGAAAGGGCGGCATCCCGAGCTGCTCGAGATTCAGATTCACCGACGAGCGGTCCAGCACGCGGAGCACCACGCTCTCACCATGCTGCGTGGGGAGCGAGGATACGCGCATGTCCACCGGCTTGCCGCCGACCGAGGTCATGATGCGGCCGTCCTGGGGAACGCGCCGTTCGGCGATGTTCATGTTTGCCATCACCTTGATGCGGGAGATGACAGGATTGGCCAGGTGCACCGGCGGCGGCGCCATTTCATAGAGCGCGCCGTCCACGCGGTAGCGGATCTTGAACTCGCGCTCGAACGGCTCGAAGTGGATGTCCGATGCGCGCTCCTTGATGGCCTGCTGCATCACCAGATCGACGAACTTCACGATGGGCGCGGAATTCGCCTCCTTCTCCAGCGCCTTCGCATCGAGCGCACCGCCGGCCATGCCCATCTGGCCGAAAATCTCCTCAATGCTCGGCGTGCCGGTGCCGTAGTGTTTGTCGATGAGGTCCTGCACCTGGCTGCGTCGGGCCACCACCGGCACCACATCGCGGCCGAGCGCGAAGCGCAGATCTTCGAGCAACTGCGGATTGAGCGGGTCGGTGAAGGCCACATGGATGCTGGAGGAGTCCATCGTGACCGGCAATGCACCGTAGAGCCGCGCCATGCCGGCCGGGATCAACTGTAGAATCTCAGGCTGCGGTGTGAAATCGGAGAGGTCGAAGTGCTCCGCGCCCAGTTCGTCCGCCACCGCGGCCCAGAAGTCGTCTTCCGTGGTGTAGATGCCGTAGTCCGTGAGCACGCTCAGGATGTCCTTGCCGCTGCGGGTCGCGTCCTGCGCGATGTCGTAGCCCTGGCCCTCATCGATCACGCCGCGGCTCACGAGCATGTCCACCACATTTTGAGCTGTCATATCAAGTCAGTTCTCGGTTGTTGGTTCGCGGTTTGTCGATCAGTCCACGTCGGACATCGTCGCCTCGATGACCTCGTCCGCCGTCGTCAGTCCGGCGAGCACCTTGCGCACTCCGTCCTCGCGGATGGTTCTCATGCCCAGCTCGCGCGCGCGTTTGCGCAGTTGCGGCGTGGTGAGCTGCTCGTTGATCATGTTGCGCACCTCGTCATCGACCTGGAAGATTTCCAAGATGGCGAGCCGGCCGCGGTAGCCGCGCTCGCGGCACTTCTTGCAGCCCTTCGGCTCCATGATGGTGGCGTCCAGGATTTGCGAGGCGTCGAGACGGAGGCCGCGCAGTTCGGAGTCGCTCAAGGTGCCGGGGGCTTTGCATTCCGGGCAGAGCTTGCGCACGAGACGCTGCGCCTGGATCGCACGCACTGCAGAGGCGATGAGGAAGGGTTTGATGCCGATGTCGGAAAGGCGCGCCACCGTGCTCGGCGCATCATTGGTATGCAGCGTGCTGAAGACGAGGTGGCCCGTGAGGCTCGCATTGATGGCGATGCCGGCGGTCTCCAGATCGCGGATCTCACCGAGCATGATGATGTTCGGCGCCTGGCGCAGCATGGCGCGCAGCGCGGCGGCAAAGGTCATGCCGATGTCCTCCTTCACCATCACCTGGTTGATGCCTGCCAGCTCGTATTCCACCGGATCCTCGACCGTGATGATCTTGCGGTCCGGGCGGTTGATGTAGTTCAGGCAGGCGTAAAGCGTCGTAGTCTTGCCCGATCCGGTCGGCCCCGTCACGAGGATGATGCCGTCAGGCAGCGTGAGGAGTTTTTCAAATATCTCCTGATCGTCCGAGAGGAAACCGAGGTCCGAGAGGCCGAGCCGCAGGCCGGACTTGTCAAGCACGCGCATGACGACGGACTCGCCATTGTTCGTCGGGATGATGGACACGCGCAGGTCCAGCTCCTTGTCATTGAAGGTCATCTGGATGCGTCCGTCTTGCGGCACGCGCTTCTCATCGACGGACATGGTGTTCGTCATGATCTTGACGCGGCTGATGATCGCCGCATGGAGCCGCTTGGGATGGTGCTCGACATCCTGCAGCACGCCGTCGATGCGGTAGCGCACCCGGATGTCCTTCTCCAGAGGCTCGATGTGAATGTCGCTCGTGCGGGACTTGAACGCTTCGGTGAGCATGTTGTTCACCAGGCGGATGATGGGGGCATCGTCCGCCGGCGCACCCGACGCAGACTTCACCTGGGCCGATCCCATCACGGCCTCGTTGCCGTAGATGTTCGACATCAGCGTCTTGATCATGGCCGGCGTGCTGCAAAAGAACTCGATGTCCGGCTGCAGCACATGGGGAAGAGCATCGAGTGTCTCGAAGTCATACGGATCGCTCACCACGATCTGCAGCCGCCCGCGGTCCACGCCGATGGGAGCGATCTTGTAACGCAGCGCCACATCGAGGGGCACCAGTTCCTTTGACTCCGTGAGCGGCGCGAAGCCCGTGAGGTCCACGTACTCCATCCCCGAGTTCACCGCCACATTTTGGGCGATCTGCTCGTCGGACACCACGCCCGTCTTGATCAGCGTGTCGATGACCGACTCGCTCGGTTTCTTCGTCCCGCGCGCCTGCTGGACGGCGCGCTCGTCGAGCAGCCCCGCTTCCAGCAGCAGCTCGATCAGATATTCTTCATTGGAATAGGCCATGCGATGAATGCTCCGGGCTGAATCTGCGGATCACACCTGCTGCGCAAGCGCTGGATCAGTCCGGAGGAATTTGAGACTACTACGGCCCTCACGCGGGTGTCAATGACTTGGCGCGGACTGACGCTGATTTGTTTTCACTCCGGCCTTTCAAAACACATTCTTGATCTGCTGCAGATCCTTCAACAGCCGCCTCTGCGCCGCCGGCGCGGCCGCGCCGTCCTGGACGTAGATGGCATTCGCACCCGTGCGCAGCAGCGCGTCCTGATTGCTCTTCTTGATCTTGAACCATGTGCCCATGCCCAGGGCCTGGGTGAAGAGAGCGTCGATCGTCTGCGGGCTGGTGTCTTCTGCTTTCTCGGTCATGCCCCGCATCGCGGCGGCCGCCTCCCCGGTAGTCTCGGCGGCACGCAAGTCATCCACGGCCTGCTTCTTGCGCGCCTGATGGAAATCGACCACGGCCGTCTTGATGCCATCCGTCCTCGCCACCAGCGCGAGGAGGTTTCCCACACGCTGGTGAGCCGAGTCCAGCGAGATGGACGTGGAGCGCAACGCGGTGGTGAAGATGCCGGGCGCCATGCCGCCATTTGAGAACGGCTCGGCCGTGCCGTTGTAGGCATCGATGACGATGAGCACCTTCTTCGACGCCACCCGGTCCTGGCCGAGCAGCCGCGCGGCCGTGATGACCCCCAGATTGTCCGCCACGCCGCCGTCCATCAGATGAAGCGTCGGATTCTGCCGGTCGATGCCGCTGATGAGGTTCGTCGTCGGAATCGCCACCGGAAAGGAAGCGCTGGCCTTCATGCCCACCGCCAGCGGCAGATCGCGCGGCGAGGCCAGGTCCTGGTACTTCTCGTCATGGCAGTAGCGCTTGATTCCGTATGTCTCGATGATGTCGGGCGTGAAGGGAAAGATCGCGCCATTTTCATAGACCGTGGCATTCGCCACCCAGAACGGCAGCGTAGGCGTGTGGCCGGGAGCCACCCATACATCACCCAGCGTCAGCGTCCGGCCGCCCACCTTCCCGAGCACCGACTCGCCGAGCCGGCGCTCCAGCACGTCGCCGCGGTTCATCGAGCCGCGCAGGAATGGATTGAGCATCGCCCGCACGAGCGATGCCTGGTAATTGCGCGCGAGCGCCTCGCGCCAGTTCCGCCCGCCGTCGCTCTTCACGCCCTCCGCTCCCTCGGACGCGAAGCGGAAGCCTGCCGCCGTCGGATCCTCGGGATGACGCTGCTTGTAGTCAGCCAGATGCACGAGGTAGGACGCCGCAGCCAGCCCGCCGCCCGAAGCCGTCGAAAAATAATCCACCTCGCGCAGCAGGTTCGAGTCCCGTCCGTCCGCGCCGCGCACATGCACGCCCTCCAGAGCGCCGAGCACACCCGCGGCAAAATTCGCCGCGCGCATCCCGCCTCCCGAGATGGCCACCGCCACCGCGATGTCCCGGCGCTGACCGGGCCGCTTCTGCACGCTTTCGTACCTGCCCAGATTCACCACGGGTTCCGAGGATTCCCACTTGCCGTTCAGCGTGGGCTTGCTGGTGCGCGTGGCGCAGGCCGGAAGCAGAGTGAAAATGGCAGGCACCAGCGCTCTCAGCGCGCAGGACCGGACGATGGCGTGAAGTCGGGTGTGCATGGTCGGGAAGATTGCCCGCGATCTTGGGACTGCCCCGCCGACCATGCAAGCTCCCATGAGCGTGCCAGGGCTTACGCATGAATTGCTTCTGAGTGAATTCCCACGGATTCAGGGCGACCACGGATTGGACTTCTTCTGAATCCATCTGTGGAATCCTGAATCTTGCGGGGCAAATCATAGATTTGAGGCTTGCGCCTTCGGTTCATGCGCAAGCCCTGTGAGCGCGCCCCGACGATCTCCCCTGCCCTCCTCCGTCCCTGCCCTCGCCGGCGCGATGCCCGTCTCAATGAAGCTCCACTGCCCGCACGGGCGCATCGTCACCCCTTCGTGGCGACAAACATTCATTCATCGACCAAGAGACGATCCGTCAGCATGAACGGGTTCCCGGCCAGCCTCAGCATGTGTGGTCGCGCATCGCAGGCACACAGAGCGCTGAGCAGCGCGGGCTACGTGATTCAGAAACCGGTGTCCGTGCCGACGGTGAAGGTCACATTCGCGACCTTTGCTTTGGCGAGGGAGTTGAGCACGTCGATCACGCGCTCGTATTTGGCCTGCTCTTCAGCCTGTATGGTCACGAGAACTTTGGCGCCGCGATTGTCGGCCTCCTGTTTCAATCGCATGAGCGAGGAGGTGAAGTTTGGCAGCGCCTTGTTGTCGGGGGGGTCTAGTTCCTCGTCATTGAGCGTCACGGCCCCGGATTCCTCGACGCCGACCATGATCTCGTCGGGCATGACCTGCTCGTCAGTGGGCGTGGACGGAGCGATGCCCGGCAGTGCGCTCTTCAATTCGCGCTCCACCTTCACGGCTCCAGCCATGACCATGAAGAAAAGCATGATGACGAACACGACATCGATCATGGGGGCGATCTGGAAGCCCATGTTTGCCTCCTCGACTGCGACCTGCCTGTGGTGCGGCTTTTTCATCGGCGTCTAGATGTCGTTGTTGAGGGCGGAGAACGAGATGTCGTCGATCCCCGCCTGGCCGATCACGTTCATCACCTTCTGGATTTCGACGGCGGGCACGGAGCGGTCGCCGCGGATGATGACGCGGTAGGAGGCGTTGTTCTGCTTGAGTTCGGTGAGGCGGTCCACGAGTCCCTGAAGATTGTCGCTGAAGTCATTGGCACCCACGTTGCCGCCGAACTTGATGGTGGCCTTGTTGGCCTTGTAGGCCACGTTCACCGCGCCCTCGTTCATCTGGTTCTTGTCCTCCTTTTTCTTCGCGTCAGGAGCGACGGGCAGCTTGATGTCCTTGTCGATCTGCAGCACCTGGGAGGTGGTGATGCTCATGAAGAAAATGAGCAGCACCAGCAGCACGTCGATCATCGGCGCGATCTGGAATTCCGGCTCGCCGTCGCCTCCTCCACCTCCTCCTGCCATGACTGGGTCCTCCTGTTGCTAAGGGTTATGTGTGTGATGGGTCACGGGTGATTTCAAGCCGCTCAAGCCGCCACAGGTTCACCCGGAGCCGCTTCGCCGCCACCACCGGCCACCCAGTTCGGGACGGCAGCATAGAATTCTTCCTCGCCGACATGCGCATCCTTGAGGTGCGCGTAGGGCATCTTGCGGAAGAGGCTGGTGACCACCTCCTGGAGATGGTGCATGCCGCCTTGGAGACGGTTGCGGAGGAAATAGAACATCATGAAGGCCGGCACGGCGATGAAGAGACCCGAGGCGGTGGCGATGAGCACCTCGCCGATGGCTGCGGAGAGCTTGGAGGGGTCGCCCACGCCGGAGGTGCCGAGGGTGGCGAAGGCACGCATCATGCCCGTCACCGTACCGGTGAGACCGATCATGGGCGTACAAACACCGATGACGGAAAGGTAATTGATGCGCGTCTGGATGGCGGCGTTGGTCTTGGTGATCTCGCTGAAGAGCGCCTCCTCGGTGGCGGTGTGGCCGTCGCCAAGGTAGCTCAATCCCACGCGGACGATGTCGTTTAGATAGGAGGGATTGTTCTTGCAAAACTGATAGGCACCGACGTAGTCGCCGGCGCGGAAGAGGTCCTGAATCTGCGCCGTATGGGCGGGCGGAGCCATCTTCTTGGCCGAGGTGCGCATCCAAAGGTCAACGGAGAGCCAGACCAGCGCGATGGAGCACGCGATGATGGGATACATCACCCAGCCGCCTTCGTGGAAGTGATCCATCAAAGTCTTCTTCTGCGGTGCGGCGGCTTCCGTCGTGGCAGGCGCGGCGGCACCTTCCTGGGCCTTGGCCGCGGGTGCGAAGATGGACATGCTGCCGAACAACAAAGCGGCGCACAGGCCGAGACGGAGCAAACTCTTGAGAGGAGTGGTGGTCATGGGGACGTTGGGTTGCATGGGTTTGTTCTACTGTTTCTTTGGTTCGGTGGATTCTTTCGTCTTGCCCTCGTCGGGCTTGGCCTCGGCGGGCTTCGCGGCATCGGCCGGCTTGGCGTCGCCAGTCTTGGCGGCATCGGCGGGCTGGGCGCCTTCGGGCGGGGCCTGGTCTTCATTCTTTCTGCCGCCGATGGCGGCCTTTTCCTTGGCCGCCGCCTCGGCGATGGGCGAGCCTGGATAAGTCTCGACGATGCGGGAAAAGAACCGCTGCGCATCCGCGAAGCGCTTCATCTTTACCAGCGCGCGAGCGGCACGCATCTCGGCCTCGGGGACCTTCTGCATCTGCGTGCCGTAGAAGACGGTGATGCGCAGGTAGGAGAGCAGCGCCTTCTCGTAGTCCTTCTTCTTCATGTACACGTCACCGATGATGCTCCAGATCGAGGCGGCGACGGAGGAGTCGTCGGTCTCCTTGAGGATGTCCTCGGCCTGAGAGACGATGGCGGCATAGTCGGACGAAGTCTGGCGGTCGATGTCCAGCTTCATGATCCGCAGCTTCGTCTTCTGCTGGTCCGTGAGCTTCTTGGACTGGAGGTCAGGCAGGAGTTTCACCACTTCTTCGAATTTGCCGGCCTGATTCAGCGCATCGACGTAGGCCAGATACAGGTCGAGGTACCAGTTGCCAGGGATGTCCTTGAGCAGCTCAAAGAACTCCTTGCCGGCCTTGAGCTGGGCCACGGCATCCTCGGTCTTTCCTGCGGCGAGCAGGGCGCTGGCATTGGTGAGTTCCTCGGGATTGCCCCAGTCGAGAGAGGCGATCTGATTGAGCTGCACACTGCCCTCGGCCGTGTTCGCGCCGATCTTGATGACGCGGCTGATCTTGCCGTCCTTGATCTTAAGGTCCGTCTTCTCCACGCGTGTGCCGTCCTTGAGGATGAGCGCATCGGCCAGGGCGTGGCCGGCGATGCCGAGGCTGACGAGGGGGACGATGTATCGCAAAAGCTTCATGATTCAGGTGGCGGCGTCGCTCACTGGCCGAGCTTTCTGAGTTCCGCCTCGATTTCCTTGTATTCGGGCTCCTTCTTGAGGTCCTCGCGCTTGGCGGCCTCCTGCAGGGTCTTGACGGCCGCGTCGCGGTCAGACGTGCGGTTCTCCGCCGGATCGGGGCTGGGATTGGCGGGACGATTGAGCTGAATGAAGCAGCGCGCACACTGCAGGTATGCCTTCGCCACCCAGCTCTTCCATTTCTGGTGTGCGATGAATACGCGCTGGAAGTACGGAATGGCCTTGCCGACCTGGCCGCGCAGCATCTCGATCTCGCCGAGACTGAAGAGCGCCTGTGCGGTGGCCTCGCCGCGCCACTCCTTTGTCTGCGCGATCTCCTCGTAGATCTTGGCTGCGTCATCGAACTTCTTGAGCTTCACCAGTGTCTTGGCCTTGCCGATGGTGGCATCGAGAAGCTTCGAACTGCCTTGATACTTCGTTCCAGTGGCCTCGTTGAAAAGCTCCAATGCCTTCTCGAACTGGCCCTTGTCGAAGGAGATCTCGCCCAGGCCCACGGCAGCGCCGTCGGCGTAGTCGCTGTCGGCATACGATTCCTGCAGGCGCTTGAAGCAGCCTTCGGCCTTCTCGGCATTGCCCTTCTTGCGGGCGTTCTCTCCGATGGTGGCCAGCAACATGGGGCTGAGGTCCTCGGGCTTCGCCACTTCGATGATGATGGACAACAGCTTCTCGGCCTTGTCCGGCTCCTTCATCAACCGTGCCAGCCACGCGCGCGCAAAGAGGATGCGCATCTGCGCTGTGCCGTTCATCGCAGACTCCGGCGGCGTGAGCAGCTTCTCCAAGTCCTTCTCCACTTCCTCGAAAGTCGGTCCCGCGGTCGCCTGGGGAGCGGCCGCAGGAGCCGCGCCTCCAGCCGCCGGCTTGGCCGCGGCATCACCCGCCGCAGCGGGTTTGGCTGGCAGCACCGACGGCTTCCTCCGCTTCGGCGCCATGAGACTGCACAACTGCTGGATCAAGCCTTCGACCACATCATTCGCCGCATTGCCGATCTTCGGCACGATTGCCTCGGACAAAATCTTCTTGGCCTCCTCGGGCTTGCCCTCCTTCACCCGGGCGCGGCTGATCCACAGGACGGCCTGCAGTGACTGCTCCTCGTCATCCTTGTGGGTGTCGAGGAACTTCTGCCACATGTCGGCGAGTTCCTTCCACTTGTTGTCGCCGACGTAGAGATCCGTGACGTTGTCCATCGCATACTTGCGCACGTCTTCGGTCTGCGCCTTGTCCACGGCCAGGGCGAAGTGCTCCATGGCCTTCGCGTATTGCTGGCTCTGGCTGTAGCCGTCGCCTAGAAGCGCATGGACCTGGCCGATGTTGGCATCGTTGGGAGACTCCTCCACGAGCTTGAGCAGTTCCTTCATCGCCTCTTCCACCTGGCGGTCCTGAAACTTGATGAAAGCCAGGCGGTATTTCGCGTCGATGACAAACTGCCCTTTGGGATTGTCCTTGATGTAGGTTTCCAGCGCCTTCTTTACGTTCTTGTAATCGTTCTGGTAGAAGTAGCTCAACGCGATGCGGTACTGCGCGTCGTCCTTATAAGTCGTCTCCTTGAAGTCCTTGAGGAGGATTTCAAAACACAGCCGCCCGTCCTCGAAGCGCTGCATCTCGAAAAGCACGTTCCCGCGCAGGAAGAGAAGCTGCTCCTTGTCGGCGTTCGGGAAGCCCATGGCCTTGTCGAATGCCTTTTGCGCGCCCTCCAGATCCTTGTTCTCATAGGCGAGCATGCCGTAGAGCTTCGACACCTCGCGCATCATGTCGCTGTTTGGGAAGGCGTCGATGAACTTCTCGCAAAGCTGCCGCGCCCTGTCCACGCGCTTGAGCGACGCGTTCGCCATGATGGTGCCGTACATCACCTTGTCACGCTGCGGGAAGTCTTTGAACTCATCGACGATGACGTCGAAGGCCAGAATCGCCTGCCAGAGACGGCTGGGATCGGACTGCGAGGGATCGGCGCTGGCCAGGCCCATTTCAAAATAGCAACGCCCCAGCCTGTAATAGAGGGACGCGTCGTAGTCCGTGCGCTTCTCCAGCTCGCCTAGCAGTTCGGTGTCCGCCTTGAGGCGCGCTTCGAGTTCTTCTTTGGTGCCCGACACCGGCCCCTTGCCCGGCGTCTTCAGTGACTTCTGCATCTTCTCGATCTGCTCTTTCTGCAGCCGGACGATCTCCGATTTCCGGCGCACCATCTGGTAGGCATTGAGCGCCTGGCCGTAGTTCTTCGCCTCCATGAGCGAGTCGCCGAGCTTCAAGCCGATGTTGTTGATCTTGATGATGCTGTCACCCTGGTTCGCCACGCCTTTCACCGTCTCTGTGAGCTGGCTTGCCTTTTCGACATCGCCCTTCGCCACGTAAAGCTCGGCGGCCATCAGAGTGGCCTGCACACCTTCGGAACTGCGGATGCCATCAGCAATAACCGCGGTCAGTATCTGCAAGGCCTCGTCCAGCTTGTTCTCCTTCTTGTAGTGGTTGGCGATGGCCAGGCCCGCCTCACCTTTGCGCTCAGGCGACTTCGTCACCACTTCCTTGAGGATGCCGATGCCCTTGTCCGCCTCGCCCTTCTGAACGTAGGCGCGGCCCAGGGCCATGCGCACATCGACGATCGCCTCGCCATCCGGAAAGGTGTCCACGTACTTTTGCAGCACCTCGGCGGCCTTCGCGTAGTCGTTCTTGTTGAAGTAGCAGGCGCCTTCTAGATAGAGGATCTGCGGGAAGGGCTTGTCATTGACCAGCTTGCGAATCTCCGCCGCCTTGCCCAATGCCTCGTCGAACTTCCCTTCACCGAACGCCGCGAACGCCTCCGTCTGCAAACGCTGCGCCTGCGCCTCCATGTTCAGGTCCGCCGGAGCCGCAGGTGCGGGCGTCGCCGGTGCTCCAGGTGCGGCAGGCTGGCCGGGTGCTGCCGGCGGCGTCGCCGGTGCCTGAGCCAGCGCCCTCGCTGACACGACGGCACACAGCGACCACACGACGAATTTTCTCACGATGCTCATATCCATTGCACGCCCGGACGAATTTCGCCGGCACCCTGCTTTTTTAGCTCCATGGCCGCCTGCATGGCGAGAAAAATCATCGAACTTTTCAATTCGATCACACGCCCCGCGGTCCGGGTGCAAATGCGAAACTGCACGATGAGAAAAAGCCATTTTCGGAAAAAGGTCGGTGAGAATAACAGGCTCGAAAATTTTGTCACCAAGAAGTTTGCTTCACACGGAGGTCGCGCAGTGCCTCAGCCTCCCGCGCGATTGTTCTTTCTTCAAACGTCCCCGCATCCGTAGTCAACCCGACGCGACGATCTCCGCCAAGGCCGGATTTCAATCTCGACACGCGGGCGTCGTTCGTGATAAGAATTGCGGCATGAAAATGATCCCACCTGGTGAAGGCCCTCAATTGAGTTTCCAAATCGCGCCGATGATCGATGTGGTTTTTGTCATCATGCTGTTTTTCATGGTGATGGCGGGCGTGATGAAAACCGAGGCGACGCTGCCGGCCCGACTCCCTGGGACATTCTCTGACGCACATGTAAAGTCGCCCGATCTCGATGTCTTGGTCGGAGTCTGTGAGGACGGGACCATCACCCTTAATGACGAAATATTCGACAGCCCCTCAAGCAAGGCTCTGCCCGCCTTCACCGCTACGTTGCAACGCCTGAAAACTGCCGCCGATCTTCAGCATGACCAAGTGCTGGTCTCCATTCAGGCGGAGCCCGATGCGCGCTACGAGCGGATCGTCGATGTCCTCGACGGGCTGGCGAAGTCTGGCATCACCAACGTTACCTTCGCCACCGTTGAGTGAACCCTCGCGCGGTTCCTCGCATGACGAGTGCCATCCGGACGGATCGCGCCACTCGTCGCGCCACACACCATTGACCTCAATATTGTCTCGACAACCGGCACCCAAATTGGGCAGAATCCGCCGATCAACCAGGACGCCCCTCGAATTTCGCATGAACTCCAACCCAAATCGTTTCCTGTCCCGCATGGCCGCTGTCCGACGTGGCATCTTGCTCGCCGCCCTTTGTTGCCTGGCCGGTGCCGCCTTCACCAGCGTGCGTGCCGACATCAACTCCATCAACCAGACCGTCTGGAAGATGAAATACGGCGTGAGTGATGCGCAGATGGCCGACTCGAACTGGCTGAACAACGGCGACGACGATGGCGATGGCATCCGCAACGGCGCGGAACTGGCCGCGGGGACGAATCCGTTTGTGGCAGGGTCGGTGGTGAAGATCACGAGCATCACGGTGGATTCGGGGGCGGGCACCGTGTCGGTCACATTCCCGGCCATGAAGGGCAAGATGTACGTCATGCAGGGTGCGCCGGGTCTCACGGGCTTTGCCGCGCTCTCGCCCTCGGTGGACTGGGTGGCGACGGCGGACACGACGAAGACGCTGACCGCGCCGCAGGGCTCGAACAAATTCTTCCGCGTGCTGGTTCAGGATGCGGATTCGGATGGCGATGGTGTGAGCGACTGGGCGGAGAATGTGGTGGGCTATAATCCAAACTCGGCCACCACCATCCCCGGAGTGCAGGACGGCACCGGTTTGCCGACGGCACTGGCGAACGAGAACAAGGTTTCGATCACGGCGACGGATTCCAGCGCCCTGCAACCCGAGGGGACAAATCCTGCGGTGGATGTGGGGCAGGTGGTCGTCGCTCGCTCCGGAACGCTGCACTTCACGGCGATAACGGTGCCGCTGCAAAAGACGGGCACTGCGGTCGAGGGCACGGACTACACGTCCCTGCCGAACTCCGTGACGATCCCGAAGAATTCGGCCTCTGTGGTGCTTGACGTCATGCCTACGGCAAATGCTGGCTTGAAGACGAACCGCGTGGCGATGGTCTCGGTGCAGGCTGGCACGGGCTACACGCTCGCTGCGGGCAAGACCACGGCCAGCGTGGCGATCAATCCGGCCGGCACGGCCAATGGCACGGGTCTCACAGGGCGCTATCAGAACTCGGCAAGCGCGACCTACGCGACCCAGACGGGCATTTTCTCTGGCGCGGCTGAAATGACGCGCGTGGATCCGGTGATCGACTTCGCCAACAGCATCGTGGCGATTTCCACGGGAAATCCCTGCACGGTGACGACGGCGCGGCCACATCAGATCGCCACCACGGCCACAGTCCGCATCAGCGGCGTGCCGAGCGGCACGTTCTCGCCGACGATCAATACGACCTACACAGCCACTTCGACGGGGGCAAACACCTTCACCGTGCCGGTGAACTGCACGGTGGCGCCTGCCTCGCTGTCCGGCGCGATCGTCGGTGGTACGAACGGCTGGGACAGCGCCACTGGGCCGGTGGGCTTGTCCTCGGCCGCCGCCGGCGGCCTGTGGTCCGTGCGCTGGACGGGTCAGGTGCTGCCACAGTATTCGGAAACGTACAGTTTTGACATCAAGAGCGACGACAGCGCGAAGGTATGGGTGAATGGCGTGCTCCTCGTGGACCGCTGGACGACCCAGTCGGCCACGGAGTATGTGAATACCATCGACCTCAAGGCGGGCACGCTCTACGACATCGTGGTGGAATATTGGAACAACGGCGGCAGTGCCGAGGCACGTCTCTATTGGTGGAGCGCCAGCCAGGTGAAGCAGATCATCCCGCAGGGCCGCCTCTTCCCTGAGCCGGCGAGCAATGCCGCCAAATTCACCGCCATCACCTCTTCCTTGTCGGTGGTCGGATATGAGGGAGTGTCCTTCTCGTTCGCATTGAATTCGCCGGCCACCGGCGCGGCGACGTCCTATGCGCTCGCAGCCGGCAGCGCGCCACTGCCGCCGGGCCTCAGCCTCGACGGTGTGACGGGCATCATCTCGGGCACGCCGCAGGCCGGATCCCAAGGACGATACAACGTGGCCGTCAACGCGACGAACTCGGCCGCTGGCGTGGTGACCGGCAGCTCCATCATCGACATCACCATTTTCCCGGCCGGCAGCGTCACGCGCGAGACGCTCTCTGGATCTATCGTCACGGCAAATGGCACGGTGCCCGCGCTGGATGACGACACTGACTATCCCAACAACACCTCGCGCCGCCTGCGCGGCTACATCGTGCCGCCGAAGACGGGGAATTACTATTTCTGGCTGGCTGCGAGCGGAACGGCCGAGTTCTGGCTCTCGAACGACTCAGAGTCCATCAACAAGGTGCGCCGCGCCACGGTGGCATCGAGCACGGGCAACAAAATCTGGAATGCGCAGGCTTCGCAGCAGACGCAGTGGCTGGCGCTCACCGCCGGACAAAAGTACTACTTTGAGGTGCTGCAAAACACCGGAGCGGATGCCGATGACTACGTGAATCTCGGCTGGCTCCAGGACGACGTGGGCACGGTGGTGGCGGTGACCGGCGCTCCGAACCCGGCTGGCACCACACCTGTCATCGCCAACGGCGGGGCGGCCATGCAAGGCTATCCGTTCAGTGGCACGGCACCGAGCTACATCTTCCAGCCCTACGATTATCCCACCGTCGCCACTTCCACGGGTCAGCTCTACGCGGCAAATCTCGGTCCGCAGGGATCGTCTGCCACGAAGGCCAGCGGCTCGACGAACATGCGCGTGGACATGAACGGCAACACCGCCATCCTGCACTTCAACTACACCGGCCTCTCCTCCCCGCGCACGGGCTACCACCTGCATACCGACGCCTTCTCCACGCACCCTGCCGGTGAGATCATCTTCGACATCGACGACGTGGACGCCTTTCACCCCGAACTGCGCACCGCTGACGGCGGCTACATCTGGAACTTTGCCACCGGGGGCACCTTCACAACCATCCAGCAAATCAAGGATGCCATCACGCTGGGCAAGGTGTACCTCAACGTCCACTCCGTGAACTTCCCCAACGGTGAAATCCGCGGCACGCTCACACTCGTCGATGGTTCCCAGACGCCGCCGGACGCCTCGACGTATCCCGAGCCTTCCACCACGGACACACCGGTGACCGATGCCTATGCCGCGCGCTTCCTGAATCAGGCGACCTACGGTGCGAACCCCGCGGACGTGGCGTATGTGAAGGCGAACGGCTACAATGGCTGGATCAATGACCAGCTCACCAAGACGCCGAGCCACACGTCGAACGATGTGGTGGCTGGCGTGACTGCCGACATCAATACGCCGTATCCTTCCTCGCTCTTCACCAACGCGTGGTGGAAGTACTCGATCTCCGGACAAGACCAGCTCCGACAGCGCCTGGCCCTCGCCTTGAGCGAGATCATGGTGGTCTCCTGGGCCAACAACTCCGGCCCCCTGCAAAACAACGGCCGCATCCTCGCCGACTACTACGACCAGCTCGTCGACTACTGCCTGCCCACGTCGGGTCTCGCCGACAGCGGAAATTTCCGCGGCATTCTCAAGCAGGTCACGCTGACTCCGGCGATGGGCCTTTACCTCGACATGCGCGCAAATCAGAAGGGCGACGACTCGCTGGGCCGCCACCCAAATGAAAACTATGCGCGCGAAATCATGCAGCTCTTCTCCGTGGGCCTGAACCGCATGTGGGACGACGGCAAGTTCGTCATCGACTCCAATGCAAACCTCGTGCCTACCTACACGCAGCCGACGATTCTTGGCCTCTCCGCGCTGCTCACCGGCTGGAATTACTCCCAGGCATTCCAGGCCAATGGCCGTCTGCCCACGAGCTTCGGTCCGTCGGCGGATTATCTGAATCCGATGGTGCTTGTGCCCACGCAGCATGAGCAGCGCTACCCGAAGCTGCTCCTCAACAACGTCGTCTCGCCCGCCGCCACCGGCATCACACCGCGCGTATCGATCAGCAGCATCAGCACGGGGACACCCTGCACGGTGAACACCTCCACCATGCACGGCTTGAAGGTGGGGGACACCATCCTCATCTCGAACGTCACCGGCGGCACGTTCAGCGCCGCCATCAATGCCTCGCATTTGGTGACGCAGATCGTCGATGGCGACTCGTTCAAGGTCGCTGTGGACTGTTCCGTGGTGCCGACGAGCTACACGAATGCGGCGGTAACCGGCGCGACCGTGCTCCCGGCGGCCATCAGCGGTACCGGCGGCGTGATCGCAGCCGTGACCGGCTCCCAGGGAGACAGCAGCAATTTCAGCGGCTGGACGCTGCCACATCCTTACGACCAGTACGGCCTCACCGAGCTGGACCGGGCCATCGACAACATCGTCGCCAATGACAACGTGCCGCCCTACATCTGCCGCCAGCTCATCCAGCGTTTCGTCACCAGCGACCCGAGCCCCGGCTACGTCTATCGCGTGGTGCAGAAGTTCAAGAACAACGGCTTCGGCGTGCGTGGAGACCTGACCGCTGTGATCAAGCAAATCCTCCTGGATGGCGAGGCGCGCAGCACCACTGCGGCGTACAGCAACGTGTCCTTCGGCAAGCAGCGTGAGCCGATGCTCCGTCTGACTGGTCCGGCCCGTGCGTTCCCGGCGGCGGCCTACACCGGCACCTACACGCAGCTTACGGGGGTGAACTCCCACAAGCTCCGGATCGTGACCTCCGGCCTCAATGACTTCAGCGCAGGATTCACCGTGGGCCTCAATTTCCTGGGTAACTACACGACCACCAGCCCGCCAAATCCATACAGCAATCCCACGAGCACGAACTACAGCGTCGGCTCCACGCTCGGCATTGCAAAGACATCGACGGCTGTGTCTGGAATCGCCGCGACGAATCCGTGCCAGGTGACCACGTCTGAGCCTCACGGGCTGGCCACTGGCAGCACGGTCCGCGTTTCCGGATTCACGGGTGGCACCTTCCTGTCAGGAGCCACGAGCGTGAGCATCAGCACGACCTCGCGCGCGATCACGGTCACAAGCCCCACCACCTTCACCATCGACGGCATCAACTGCACCGTGGCGCCCACGGTGTCTGGCACCTCCCTGCTGGTCAGCAGTCCCTGCCGCATCACCACGACCGACGTCCATGGGCTGACCACGGGCGACAGCATCACGATCAGCGGCGTCAGCGGCGGCACCTTCAGCCCCACCATCAGCAATGCCACCTTCAGTGTCACCGTGATCGACTCCACATCGTTCACGATTCCCGTGGCCTGCACGGCGGCGGCCACGGCAAACACCGGCAGCATCGTTGGCGGCAAGACTTTCGACGTCAGCGCCACGGGCATGGTGAACGTGACCTACTCTCAGACCGCCGGAAGCAACATCCTCACCGTTAACACCGGTGGTCCGGCCACCAATGTGGACGTGCCTGGCACCACGGTCACCATCACCGGCATTGCCGTTGGCAACCCCTGCACCGTCACGACGAGCGCCGCGCACAATCTCGTGTCCGGCGGTCTGGTGAAGATTTCGGGCGTGACCGACGGCGTGTATGGCACCGCCATCAACGGCACCTTCACCGCGACGGTCACGGGCACGAACACCTTCACCGTTCCGGTGGACTGCACCACGGCCGGCGCCACCGGCAGCTCGACGAAGCAGATTCACAGCCGCGTGTATTTGAAATTCCTCACCCAGACCACCGCCGGCGGAGCGGTGATCCCGGCTGACGGCATCTACGACGTGCAGACCGTCTCCGGCACCTCCTCCTTCACCGTGCTCACGGCGGACACGCCGGCGACCGCGCGCGGCGGCAATGTCATCGTGCCAAAGCTCACCACCAGCTACACGCCCACCAGCAACATGGACGTGGCCAGCAGCACCAACACCGTGGTCATCTTCAACACGAACGTGAATCACAACTTCCAGACTGGCGACCACTTCTGGGTGGACGTGCCCGTGGTGGCCTCGCCGCTCACGGACGCCGAGTACATCGTGCCGGTGCGCGATATGGACAACGCCACGGGCCTCAAGGTGAATCTCGGCATCGACGACGAGGACCATGTTCGCATCTCCTACCTGCCTGCCGACACCAACGGCGGCACGTATCCCAAGCCGTCGGGATCGAACAACGGCATCACCATCTACCCGCTCGTGGCTCCGCCATTGGGCCGCTCCGGCACCGTGGTGATCAACCAGAGCACCTTCAATCTCGGCTCCACGGAGAGCACGCTGGCGCAGTCGCCGCTGAACGCACCCACCGTCTTCAACTTCTTCTACCCGGACTACAAATTCCCGGGCACGCTCTCGAATGCCGGCGTCGACTCGCCCGAGTTCCAGCTCTCCACCGACACGAACCTCTCCAACATCACCAACAGCATGACAAACATGGTCATCGGGACCGGTGGCGGCAACGGCAACCTCAACGGCCTCATGAGCTTCAACAACGGCAACGGCAACATCGTCCTCGACATCGGCTCCTACATGACCCCCGCGAAGACGGCGAACGCCGGCATCCCGGCTCTCGTCGATGAACTGGGCGCCCTTCTCGTTGGCGGCCCGCTCGACTCCACAACCACGCGGCAGACCATCATCGACTTCGCCTCAAACACCACCTACTTCCCCTACACCTCGCCTACGCCCACCAATCAGCAGATGCGCGACCGCGTGCGCGCCATCATTCATCTCATCCTCACGTCCGCCGAGTACGCGGTCCAGAAATAGCCTTCACCATGAAAACGGATCCACACTTCTACATCAGCCGCCGCAGTTTCCTCCGCCGCACGATGCCCGTCGCGCTCGGGGCTGGGGCTCTTGGCAATCACTACCTGCGCGATCTGCACTTCATGAATTCGGCCCTGGCTTCCGGGCCCTTCTCCGACTACCGGGCGCTCGTCTGCCTCTTCCTCGCCGGCGGGAATGACGCCAACAACGTGATCATCCCCACCGTCGCATCGGAGTACGCAAACTACGCGAACGTCCGCACGCCCGTGCTCGCCATCCCGAATGCAGACGGCAGTACGGCGACCGCCAGGCAATTCACCAAGGCCGCGGGCGGGAACTACATCGACAAGGACAATCACGAGTTCGGCATCCATCCGGCCATGTTCGAAATTGGCGAGATGTTCAACCAGACCGCCGGCTACAATGACCTCGGCCAGGTCGCCGCCCTCCTCAATGTGGGGAATCTCTCCTACCCGATGACCAAGGCGCAATACGTCGCCAATTCCGTTTCCAAGCCGCCGCAGCTCTTTTCGCACTCCGATCAGGTCACCCAGTTTCAGACCTCGATCCCGGATGTGCCGCCCTCCACCGGCTGGGGCGGCCGCATGGCTGACTTCCTGCACTCGACGAATCCGCAAAACGGCAGCCTCGACGTGCTCGCCACCTGCATCACCATCGCAGGCACGAACACCTTCGAAGTTGGCGGCACCGTTCAGCAATACAATGTCGGCACCGGCGGCATCGTCTCGCTCTCGAATCCCTCGAATCCATCCACGGCCACCACCGCGCGTGACACCGCCCTTAAGGCTATTCTCACCGGCAGCAAGAACCAGGCAAACCTCTTCACCTCCAACTACGCCAAGGCGCTGGACAACACCATCGCCACCGGCGCGGCGCTCAGCGCGGGCCTTTCACAGTCGCAGATGCCCACCTACTGGACCACAGCTGCGAACTGGAGCAAGACGGCGACCATCCACCAGGTCGTCACGCCCAACGGCGGTTCCACTTTCACCTCCAGCCTGATGCAGCAGATGAAGATGGTGGCGCAGATCATCGAGGCGGGCTACCGCCAGGCTGGTGTGAGCGGCGGCATCGGGATGAAGCGGCAGATTTTCTTCGTGCAGATCGGCGGCTTCGACACCCACACCGGTCAGACGAACAACGCCGGCAGCGCCACACCGACGAATGCGCAGGTCGTCATCGGCGGCCAGGCCAACCTCCTCGCCGATGTAAGCCAGAGCATCTGGGCCTTCCAGAAAGCCATGAAAGCCATCGGTGCCCAGTATGGTGACGCCAACTTCATCAACCGTGTCACCACTTTTACCGCCAGCGACTTCGGCCGCACCTTCCCCTCGAACGGACTCGGCAGCGACCACGGCTGGGGCAGCCACCATCTCATCGTCGGCGGTGCGGTGCAGGGTCGCCAGACTTACGGCACCTTCCCCACCCTTGCCGTGAACGGCCCGGACGATACCAGCACGGGACGCTGGATCCCCACCACCTCGGTCGATCAATACGCTGCCACGCTGGGCAAGTGGATGGGCCTCGCCAGCTCGGAGATCGCCACCGTGTTCCCGAATCTCACACGCTTCCCTGGCTCCTACGGCACGGGTTATCTCGGCTTCATGGCCTAGCCTGTCTTCGCTTCGCTGATGAAATCGCGTTTAGGATTCCTGTTCGTGCTGCTGGTGGTGGCCTCCGTCGCCATTGGGGTCTGGCTCGCGGGTGACGGAGGCCGGTCACCCACGCCCATCGCCGTGCCGGATGCCGAGGTTCGGCCCAAGCAGCAGCCACCGCCCGCGCCCGTCGCCACGCAGCCTGCGCCTGTGCCAGCGCCTCCGGCATCCGCCCCCGCTGCTCCCGCGCCGGTGCCCGCTGCGTCCGCGCCGCCACAGCCACAGAAGCCGGCCGCCATGCCTTTCGTGCAACAGACTCCCCCGCTGCCTGCTCCGGCCGGCACTGCAACACGTCCCGGCGGACCGGTCGTGTCATCCGGTGGTGGCACCCCTTCAAAGCCGCCGCCGAAGATTGAACCGGATGCCTTTGCCGACGCGCGCCAGGACATCGAAACCGCGAGCCTCATGTTCCGCGATTTCCGCACCATCATGGGTCAGAACCCCGTCGGCACCAACGCTGAGATCATGAAAGCCATCAACGGCGGAAACCCCAAGGGAGCACGCCTCATGCACGAAGGCCAGCAGCTCAACGGCAACGGTGAACTCGTGGACCGGTGGGGCACGCCGTATTTCTTCCATCAGATGTCCGCCACCAACATGGAGATCACCTCCGCCGGTCCGGACAAAATCTTCGGCACGTCCGATGACATCGTCGGCCGCTGATCCCGCGTGGCATCCCTTCGCGGACGAAGACCGCGTGATTGACCGCGGAGACGCGGATCACTTTCCCTTCTCCAGCACCACGCGGAAACCCTGGCTGTAGGAGCGGTGTGTGGGCACGCTGTTGCGGCGGTTTGAGGACAGCAGGTCCCCTTGATCAGCGATGCTCCATGAAGCGCCGCGCGTCACCTTGCGCAGGTTATCGGTCATATACCAATCTGCCACCCACTCCCATGCGTTGCCGCCCATGTCATAGAGGCCCTGCTTGTTCGGCGGAAAACTCATCACGGGTGCCGTGGTGACGAACCCGTCGCTGTAGCCTTCGACGACAGCAGCAATGGTGGCTGGACTGAGCTTCGCCCGCGCGTCAGCATCAGCGTAGTTTCCAACGGGCTTCTGCGGCGGCCATTTGTCACCCCATGGAAACACATTGGGCACTTTGCCGTCGAGTTCCTTGGGCGTGGCTGCCTTGCGCTCCTCGCGCCCGATGCCAGCGGCGACGCTCCACTCGCGATCCGTCGGCAGGCGATAAGTGCGGCCCTCCTTCTTGCTGAGCCACGCGCAAAAGGCTGTCGCCTCCTCCCAGGTCACGTCAACAACGGGATGGTCATCAGTTGGGCTGATCGGCACTCCGTCCACCTGCTGGCTCTTCCACGTTTGATCCAAGCCCTCCGTCTCGGCAGCGAACGCTGCATAGTCTCCCTTTCTCGTCTCGTGGATGCAGAACAAAACGTCGGTGCCTTTCACGGGCACAAACTTCATGCCAAGGGTGTTGGTGAAGCCATCCTTGCCGGCGACAGGCGGTGCACTGGAAGAAAGGGCGCTTGATCCTCCAATCGACGGCGACGGTGTCTTCGCAACGGGCTGAGCGTTAGCAACGGACAGGGAACCATCCGTCCTGCCCAGTCCCTCCCGATACTCCCGCACCACCTTTGCGTCGGGCACACGGTTCTTTTGCGTGAGTGTGCTCTCGAGTTGCTTGAGCCGGACGGTGAGCGGATCGGTGAGCGCCTTGAGATTGGTGGCACGGGTGGCTTCGTGTTTGGCGAAGGTGTCGCGGTAGATCTTGCGCAGGGATTTGAGATTGGAGGGCGTGGCGTCGTCGTCCTCGGCGGGGATGGGCTGCGTGGTCGTTGTAAAACGAGCGTCGCGCTCGTTCGGTTCGGAGGACGAGCGCGACGCTCGTTCTACGATCAGCTTCTTCTCCGCCTCGAGCGCGAGGACGCCATCAAGGTGACCGGCCTTCTTTTCTTTCTCAATCTCGCGGTCGAGGCCGCCGAGGTAGCTGGTGTTCAGCGCGGCCACGTCTTTCTCGAAGGGCGCGGTCACGCGCTCGGCCTGGAGCTTCACGAACTGATCATGCAGCGTCTTCAATTCCGGGATGGCGGCGATGGCGTCAGCCTGCTTCGCCTGCTCGGCCTTCTGCTGCTCCTGCTTCGCAGCCAGCGCGCGCAGGTCGTTGCCTTTTTCATCCACGCCGAGGATGCGCAGCGCCTCGGCTTCGGGGATGCCGTCGAGGTTGATGACTTCAATGTCGCGGACGGGCTCGCCACCGGTGAAGTAACCTGAGCCACGGTCCCATCTGGTATCGCTGGTGACTTTGACAAAGTCTTTGCCGATTCGCCCGATGAGTTTTTCGCCGACACAGCCGAATTCCAGAGTGTATTCCTCTCCGACACGAGGCACACGAACCTGGGGAGGAGTTGCCTTCCACAAATACTCAGAAACACTTGAGCCACCGTCTTTTAACCCTGAATAAAAATAGCTGTCGGAAAGCGCCAGTACATAGCCTTCGTTGGCGTCTTTAGGTCCCGCACGGAGCATGAGCAACTTGTTCTTATACTCAGTGCCTTGATGTTGAATCGTCGCGCGAATGGCATAATTCGCGAGCGAGTCCACGACGTAAATCCGATATGGCTTGCCCACCTGGCAACGAATCCACCCATCCTCCATCGTCACACCCCGCTCTGGCTTGCGGAGATCGGCTGGCAAGTCCTCGACCTTGGTAAACACCTTCACCCACTGGCCGGGAGGGAACTTTGGCGAGGGTAGGGCGCTTGCTCCTGCAAGCGCCGCGTTGGCTGGGGTGGGTGCCTTTTCTGAATTCGTCGGCGCTGGGGCGTTCGCGGCGGCTGGAGGACCAGCCGCCCTACCTTGCGCCGCGTTGGCTGGGGTGGGTGCCTTTTCTGAATTCGTCGGCGCTGGGGCGTTCGCGGCGGCTGGAGGACCAGCCGCCCTACCCGGGGATGCGTTCGCCGGGGCGGAAGCGGCGGGATTTGAAATCGGCGGTTTGGAATTCGAAATCGGCGCGGCGGCGGGCTTCGGGTCTTCGCGCACTTTGATGGGCACGGCGCTGCTCGTAGGGGAACTCGCCAGTTGCGCAGCCCCGGAGGGAATTCCGCTGGAGGTGGCGGCGCTATCCGCGTTCTGGTCCCGCCGAGCGGGACGCTTACCCTCCCCGCCCATCATCACGAACGCACCCGCTGCGATGGCGGCGGCGGCTCCGATACCGATGAGGAGAGGCGTCTTGCTCTTCGCCGTAGGCGCACTCGCCAGAGTGCGGTCCGGGGTGCCGGCAGCGTCCTCCGCGTTCTGGCGAACGCGCCTACCATCGACCGGCACGTTCGCACTCTTGCCCTTCGGTCCCGCAGAGCGTGACGGCCCCTTGGCGGCAGGCTTCTGCGCCATCACCTGCTTCGGGATCGCCGCGCTGCCTTGTCCGCCGTGCCGCACCTGCGGCGTGGTCAGGATCACGTCGAGGTCTTTGCGCAGTTCGCCCGCGCTCGGATAGCGCTCCTCGCGCTCGTATTTCGTGGCTCGCGCCACGATCGGGTCGAAGCGCGGATCACAGCCGCAGAGCTTGCTGGGCGGATCAAACGTGCCGCGCGGCACGCGGCCGGTGAGCATCTGGTAGAGCATCACGCCCACGGCATACAAATCCGCGCGGCCATCGACGTTCACCCCCATCGTCAACGTCTCCGGCGCGACGTAATCAGGCGTGCCCATCGCCAGCCCGGTCTTCGTCAGCCCATTGGACTGCGCGACATCATCCGACTTCGCCAGGCCGAAGTCGGCCACCTTCACCTGGCCGTCCATGTTGATCAGCACATTGCTCGGCTTGATGTCGCGGTGAATCACGCCGTTTTTGTGGGCGTATGCCAGCGCATCGCAGACGTGCGCAGTGATCGCCAGCGCGTGCTCCGGCGGCAGCCGGCCCTGGCTCGTGATCATCTCGTGCACATCCGTGCCATCGACGAACCCCATGACGAAGTAGAGCAGGCAGTTGCTCGTCTCGCCGAAGTCATGCACGGGCACGATGGCCGGATGCTCCAGCTTGGCCATGATCTTGGCCTCGTTCTTGAAGCGCGTGGTGTAGCTCTCATCCTCGGCATCCACCTCGGGCGGCAGGATCTTGATGGCCACGGGCCGGTCGAGCGCCTTCTGCCTGCCCTTGTAAACAGCGCCCATGCCGCCACGACCGACGAGCGCCTGCACCTCGTATTGCGGCAGCAACTTGCCCAGTTCCTCCGCCGTGGGCGGCACCCACTTGAACCCGCCGCCTTGTGTGCGCTGGTAACCCGTCGGCGTCGGCCCGGGATTCAACGGAGGTTTCGGCGATGGTACGGGTGCGTTGGGATCGTCTGGCATCGGGGCAGGCGGGCGGGTATGGGAAACTAGACGGGCGGTTTTATCAACCATCGTCAAGCCGGGGCAAGCATAATGTTGCAGCCCCGGGAGGAGGATGGGCGAAGACATGAGCCGCCCCACACAGCGCGTGCGGCGTTGCGTGCCAAATCACGCAAGGCACGGCCCGCAGCCCCTCCCCTCCGCCGAACCCATTCTGTCCGGCCCACCAGATGATTCTTGATTCATGGCGGACGACGGTGCCAACGATTCGATGGCGAAAGAATGTCATCGGCCTTCTGCCGCGACGCCCACCAAGCGTCACCAATCGCCACTCAAGCCTGCCCACAACATCAACAAGGCAAGCGGCGGGCTGGCGATGGGAAGGAAAGGCAACGCCGGGCAAAGCCCCAAGCGTTCCACGCGCCGCACATGACGCCCCGCCCACTTCCCAACTGCTGACGCCCAACAGCACTGAATACTGACTCACTGATTACTGAAAACTGGTTTGCCAATCTCCCCGCGCCGACTCACAATCGCCGCCATGCCCGAGACCTTCTCCCACGACGTCTTCCTCAGCCACAGCTCGAAGGACAAAGCCGTTGTCCGTGACATCGCCGAGCGATTGAAGAAGGACGGGGTGAAGGTGTGGTTCGATGAATGGGTGCTCAAGCCCGGCGACAGCATCCCGGCGAAGATCGAGGAAGGGCTGGAGCGCTCGCGCGTGCTGGTGCTCTGCATGTCGGCGAATGCGTTCGGCTCGGACTGGGCGCAGTTGGAGTCCCGCACGTTCCGCTTTCGCGACCCGCTGAACAAGGAGCGCCGCTTCCTTCCCCTGCGTCTCGATGACGTTCCGATCAAAGATTGGCACCGTCGTGGAATATGAAAAGGCCCGGCCAACTCACCGCGATGATAAGCAGCACCTCTGTTGATCTGCCTGATCACCGTCGCGAAGTCGAGAGAGCTTGTCTGAAAGAGGGCGTATTCCCCATCGGGATGGAGAATCTTCCCGCACGCGATGCCGACGCCATCCGCGTCTCGCTTGAGATGGTCGATAACGCGGACATCTACATTGGCATCTTCGCGTGCCGCTATGGGCACAGACCCGAAGGCCACGAGATTTCGATTACGGAGATGGAATTCAATCGCGCCGTAGAGCGGAGGATTCCGGTTCTCGTATTCCTTAGCCACGAGGAACACTCGTTCCCCTCCGAGGTGATCAATGAGGACGACGACGCGAAGAAGAAGCTGGCCGAGTTGAAACAGCGCGCCAGCAGAGGGCGCGGACGCCGCGAATTCAAGTCGCCTCAAGATTTGCGTGCGGAAGTCATCCACGCCCTCTCAGATCTCATACAGCGCGGTCACATATCCACGCTCTCTCCTGCCGCAGGTGGTTTCTTCCCCTTTGTCTGCGTTCGTAACCTCGCAGGGATTTACGGCATGGATGACGACCCCGGCGCTTTCAGTCCGTCTTTGCGCGAGTTCGAGGAAAAACTGGTGCATAGGCCTGCTCTGGCTGATCGAGTCCAAGCCGCGCTCCTTGAAAAACGCTTTGCCTGCATGCTTGGCAAAGGAGCGTCAGGCAAGACCACCTTGGCCTTGTTGCTTGCTTTCAGCGAGACCTTCGGTCCGGAGCATTCATATTACTTCGACTTAGCGGAGACTGATGATCAACCGGACGCTGCGGAATCATACCGTGCCGCCATGCAGACCATCGCCCAGCAGCACGGGCGCGATGCGCTGGTGATTGTGGACAACATCCACCTTGCTGAGGGATTGGCGCACAAGCTTCACCTTGGTTGGCGCGATGCAGGCCAGCCAGTGCGGTTGCTTCTCCAAGGCCGCTTCACCCAGCAGGGAGCGGATCGGCGCGGGCGGCAATCTCCGTTGGACGAACTCAAGCGCACAGCACTCGTGCTGGAGGTGATGCGCGAGGACCTCGCTGGCGTTCTGCAACGACTCGTCCGCCGATCAAAAGGAAATTTTTCTGTGACGGCGATTCCTCCGGCCATCCTCGATCAATGGCTGAAGGTATTCGGTGGCGAACTCATCGCCTTCAGTTCCGCCTCACGGCGCAAGCTTCCGCAGATCGTGCGTGGTGACTTCCAACTCACGGAAGCCGATGCCGCAAACTACATCCGCGAAGAATACCTCGAAAACCCGGACCCGAAACGACGCATTGACTCTTCCGAACGGGAGAACCTGCTTGCCATCGCCTCGTGCGCCGACTGGGAATTGGCAGTGCCAGCGGAAGCACTACTTTACCCTCCCGGATCGGCACTGGGGATCAGCATGAAGCGCGGCTTGGTCTGGCAATCCATCCACGGGCGTTACGGCCAGTTTGCGCGCTATCGGCTGTGTCATCCCGGCATGGGCAAACTGCTCCAATTTGCCGCGAAGATAGGTGAGGCAAACTGGCTTGATCAGGTCTGCGCACTTGCTCAACGCAATCCTCACTTTGGTAGCCTCTTAGCAAGTCGACTCGCGACGATTCAAGGCGACCACGCTGCCGCGGAACGTGTTCTCACTTCCGCCGTTAGCAACCCCGGTGCTTTCGAACTTCTCATTGAGCATGGAATGGTAGCTCTGCATACCAAATTTCGGCAATTGACGGGCCTTGCAGTCATGTCAGCAGGCGAAGTGGATCAGAAGCTGGCGACCTGCAAGAACCTCATTGATGCCGCCCTCGCCACGCCGCTGGGCGACTTGGCGAGTTTTCTGGAATACGCGCCGACGCCGATGCCGAAGGTCTGGCTGGCGCTGACCGACGCGTTGGCCGACGGGAAGCACCGGCAGACGCTCGTTGACGCCGCTCTCGCCACGCCGATGCACTTCTTGGCGAGATTTCTGCAATACGCGCAGACTTCGATGCCGAAGGTCTGGCTGGCGCTGTCCGACGCGTTGGCCGACGAGAATCACCGGCAGACGCTCGTTGACGCCGCCCTCGCCACGCCGCTGGGGCACTTGGCGAGCTTTCTGCAATACGCTCAGACGCCGTTGCCGAAGGTCTGGCAGGCGCTGTCCGACGCGTTGGCCGACGAGAAGCACCGGCAGACGCTCGTTGACGCCGCCCTCGCCACGCCGCTGGGGCACTTGGCGAGCTTTCTGCAATACGCTCAGACGCCGTTGCCGAAGGTCTGGCAGGCGCTGTCCGACGCGTTGGCCGACGAGA
>JAIBCL010000066.1 GCA_019694165.1 Verrucomicrobiaceae bacterium
GTTCAAGCCGAGGGTGCCGTCGCCCGTGCCGGTGCTGGCGGTGATGTTCCAGGTCGTCGAGGCAGCGGGGAAGTTGGGATTGGTGACGCTGGTGATCGACGGGCCGGTGAGGCCGCTATTGGCGAGGCCGAAGTTGCTGGCCTGCAAGCCGGTGATGGCCTGATCAAAGGTGATCTGCCAGGTGAGGTTGGCGAGGTTGCTCGGGGTGCCGCTGGTGCGGTTCAGCGAGCTGACGGCGACGGGCGCGGGATTGACCGTGCCGGAGACGGAGACATTCTGCGTCGTCGCGCCGGTGCTGGCGACGGTGATGTTGCCGCTCACCACGCCGGAAGCTGCGCTGGATTTGATGCGCGCGTAGATGGTCGTCGTCGCCACCGAGCCGCTGCCGGGTGGGAGCGATACCGAAGCGCCAAAGCCCGAGCCGCTGGTCGTCGAGACCTCCACGCCGGTCGGAGCCGTGACCACGAGATTGGCCGTCAAACTGCTGCCGCTGACCGTGAAGCTCTGCTCGGTGCCAGCGCTGCCCTGGGTCGCCGTGCCAAGCGCAAGCGAGCCTGTGCTCGCAGTCACCGTGGGCGAGGCCGCGGCGGCGAACTTCACCACCAGCCCATTGAGCGGCAGCGCGGTGCTGTCCTCGCCCTGGGCGGCGACGATGACGGTGTCATTGGCGGGCACGACCATCTGGCTGCGCAGGCCGGGGATGTCTTCGTAGTTGGTGGTGCCGTTGTAGGTGGTACTCCACTGCTCCGCGCCGGTTGCGGTGTTGAGCCGGGTGAGGAGCAGGTCTTTGAAGGTGCCGGGCGTGGTGTCATCCACGCGCCCGGCGGCATAGATGGAGCCGCCGAACCAGCGCAGGGCGAGGTAGCGGTCGTTGCCGTTGGCGGTGGGGCCGTTCTTCGTGTGGGTCCAGGCGATGGTGCCGTCAGTGCCGTTGGTTTTGCCGACCCAGGCGATGTTGTCGGTGCCGGAGTTGCGGATGGTGCCGGAGACGTAGAAGTCGTTGTTGTTGTCCACCACGACGTCGTTGCAGGAGTCGGTGCTGTTGGCGGTGCCATTGACCTGGCGGTCCCAGAGCTTCGCTCCGGTGGCACCGTTGTATTTGAGGATGTTGATGTCGTTGCCGCTGGCACCACCGTTGGTGGTGGCGGCGATGCCGATGTTGTTGGCGGAGTCAATGGCGAGGGCGAGGAAGTTGTCGCTGCTGTTGCCGGGGCCGTTGTAGGGTGTGGCGTCCCAGAGCGCGGAGACGCTCGTGCCCGAGAAGGGTGCCTCGGGGAGCTTGGTGAGGATGCCGTCAAACACCGCGCCGTTGACGTTGCCGCAGGCGATGGCGTTGCCGGCGGAGTCGGCGGCCACATCGTTGAAAGTCGTGGCACCGGTGGGGTGGACGTAGCTCCACATCTCGGCTCCGGTGGCGCGGTTGTATTTCGCCGCGCGGGCGAAGAAGTTCACTGCGGTGGTGGTGGTACCGACGACGACGATGTTGCCATCGGTGGTGATGGTGAGCGCGAGGGGCGAGTCGTTTTGATTCGCGCTGCCGCTGTGCGTCGTGTTCCAGGCCACGGTGCCGTCCGCGCCATTGAGCTTCACGATGAACCAGTTCAAATTCTGCCCGGTCACGGTGGCCTCGGCGCAGATAAAAGTGTCGCCAGTCTGGGGATCGACGGCGATGTCGGTGATGCGGTCGCTGGAACTGCCGAGATTCAGGTCGCGCGTCCACACCACATTGCCCGTGGCCGCCGCGTGGCGGATGACGCGCACGTCGGCCAGCGTGCCGCTGCCGCTGATCTGGTAGCCGGCGACGATGTCGCCATTGCTCATCGCACCGACGCAATAGGCGCGGCCATAGCTGTTGTTCGCGCTGGTCTGCGCCCATTGCACGGAGGCGCTGGATCCGGCGCCGGGAGTGCCTGCCGCTTTGAGGCAGATGGCGGTGTGGATCATGGCAACGGTGTTCGAGGTCCATGAGGTGGCGGTGCCGACATCGACCGCGGCCTTGTAGGTGGTGCGGTAGGAACCAAAGCCGGTGTAAGTCGTGGCGAGGCCAGAAACGGTGGAGAGGGTGACATCCAGGCTGCTCGCCACGCCGGTCTGGCCCGCGCCTTCGGTGAGGGTGAGGCCGGACGTGAAGTTGTAGGTGTCGAACAGATCATAAACCATGTCCCCGGCGCTGCTGGCGAGCACGAGGCGGGAGGAGAGATTGGTGCCGTTCGGATTGCTCGTGGCACCGGTGCTGGCGATGGGCAGGGTTTGATCCACGCCGGAAAATGCCTGCGCGGAGATCCAGGTCGTGGGCTTCGTGCCCGCGCCCGCCGGACGCGGCGTGACCGCCACAAAGCCGCTGGTGGCGGAGGCGCTGTCGCCCAGCACACGATACCAGATGGAGTCGTAGGCCGCCCCGTTGATCCCGGTGGCGCCGTCGTTGTCGTCATTGCGCTCGATGGCCTTCGTCATCGCCTGACCGCCAAATGTCACGCTGGTGTAGGACTGGCCGAGATCATCCGCATGGGAGACGGTGACGACGAGGATGCGGTTCGTGCCCGCCGGGACGATGACGGTCGCGGTGAAATCCGCGCCGACGGCCTGGGTGCCGGCACCGAGCGGTGCGACGGCGGCGTGAGAGGAGGAACTCAACGCGACAAACGCAGCGAGCCACACGCTCAGCGCGTGGATGAAGCGGCGTGCTCTCAAACGCGTTCGGGACTGCATTGCAGCGGAGGCGAGGGACGATTCAGGAACGACGGCGGAGCGCGGGTTGTTTTTCATGGCGAGGGTGTTCTGTTGAAAGGCTGAGGTTTGGAAGACATCAAAATGGAGCAAGTAACAGGGGCGTGATGTTCATCTTATTTCAGATCAACCGCGCGATGGGAACACGCCCTCGACGGCAAGGAGCCCGCTCAGCGAGCGACAGAGCGGCATGTTCTCAGGCGGCTTCCCATCGCCTGAAGGCGCGATGGTCATGTCTTTGGGGCCAATGGCTACCATGCTGCGGAACGGTTCCATGAAATTGTGAGATGTGCGCGTGGTCTCCAAACTCCCGCGACGGCTGATGGGACGCGCGGCTTCGTCCGGCTGGTCGGTGATGCAAGTGCGGAGAAACCGCCGGATGATCGCTGTAGGCGGCCGGCTCTCGTCGGCCGGGAGGTTATCCCACCTCGCAACGGAGGCGAGCAAATTTTGGCGTGTTTTTCCCAAGCGAACATCAAGGCCAAGTCGCGAAGATGCCGGGACCAGATGCCGTGGCGGAATTCGCCAGAATTCCGAACCGGACGCTCACCCGCGAAAGGAAGCTCAAGAGCATCCGGCGCAAGCCTGTGCGGAGTCCGCCGGTTTTGGCGTTCACATGATGAGGGTGGCCGTGTGTGAGCGGGCGTGTGCGCAAGGGCGGACGGGGCTGTTGGGAGCCGGGGACGGGATCGCCTACGGCACGAGCACCTGCGTGGTCGCGCCGCCGATGAAGGTGACATAGACGAGCAGGCGGCCCGTCGAGTCCATCACGGGCTGCTCCCAACGGCGGTCGGTGGTGCCGCTGCCGGGGAAATCGACGTTGGAGATGGTCTTGGTGCCTTGCGAGGTGCTCATCGTGTCGCCCGTGCGCAGGACGAGGGTGAGCGCTCCGCCATTGGCTGCGCTGCGCCACACGCCTTTGTTGTTCGCGCTCGTCGTGCCGCCGCCGGTCACCGTGCCGAGGAAGGCCATTTGCTCGGTGCCGCCGACGACTGGAAGATCGAAGCCGGAGAAGGTTGCGCTGGCGATGCCGGGTGCAGCGTCGCCGACTTTGAGCGCGAGAGTCATCGTGCCGCTGAGGTCGGTGTAGATGGCATTCACGTCGCCATCGGCGGTGGAGCTGGTGCCGTTGCCGTTCACATCGAGCCAAGCCTTCCATGCGCCGTGA
>JAIBCL010000029.1 GCA_019694165.1 Verrucomicrobiaceae bacterium
GGGATACGAAGAAAGATGACCGAACAACAGCTAAGGCCGAACAAAACGGATGCAGGCAACGGCTCGAAGGCTATCTGTCGTGTCAGCAACGCCTCCCGCTCGCCGTCGCCTGATCCTAGACGTTCGCCCAACTCACAAGCCCGCCAATGAACATCAGACACATCACTCTCCTGCTATTTACTGCAACGGTCGGATCGCTTCACGCACAGTCTGCGAGTGAGCTGGACTTTCTTCGGCAGAACTACCGAAAGGCAATTGATCGAGCGACCAAGCCTTTAACTGAGACTTATGTGGCTGAGCTGAAGAAGCTCTTGGACCGACACACAAAAGCTGGCAAACTTGATCAAGCACTGGAGGTGCGAAAGGAGCTTGAGGGAATTTCAGCGCCGGAGCCGCAGGCTATGGCCGTTGCTCCCGATGCCTCGGACAAACCGAAGAAGAGGATTTCCACATCCGAACGAAAGGACATCGAGTCTTGGATTCTGAACAAGACGTGGCGGGTAGCATATCCATCCGGGGGCGGTGAGACTCTCTACTTTGCCAAGGATGGCAAGGCTGGCCGAATGACTGGTGATATAGTGGATGCCTTCATGCCCGCGTTCAAGTGGACGATAGAAGATGATGGCACTATCAAAGTCGGTTACGGTTATCCCAAGCTCATCCGGCTTACCAGTCCCCAAGGGGGAACTGCGGTCGTTGTCCGCAAGAATGACAGGCTGGATTGCACGATCACACTAACAGCCGATGTTCCTGAGCTTATCAAAGTAGTGAAATAACAGTCAATGGATACACAAGGGCGAACAAGGCGCTGGTGGCAACGGCTCGAAGGCCGTCTGTCCCATGACCGAAGTCTTGCGCTCGCCGTCGCCACAGCTTAGACGTTCGCCCAAGAAACCGAGTCCATTGCCATGCCAGCAGTAGCGATAGCCTCTCACGCAGATTGGCAGCGAGTTCGGACACTCAGGCTTGCCGCACTCCGAGATACGCCTGACGCATTTGGCTCCACGTTTGAGGACGAGGTTCAGAGACCGCCGGAGTGGTGGATAGATCGTCTTCAGTCTTCAGGATCCACTACATTCATTGCTATCGAGCCTAGCGAGTCAGGGATGGCGGTGCTGGGGCCGTTTCACTCTCCTCCTGATTGTGGTGTCTTTGCGGTCTGGGTTGCGCCAGAGTACCGGGGATTGGGTGTTGGAGACGCACTCATGCAGTCAGTGATAGATCAGGCCAGCTGTCTGGGAGTTGGGAGATTGGTGCTCCATGTTGGCAGACATAATCTTCCCGCTCAGCGACTTTATCTCAGACACGGCTTTTCATTCACTGGCACGGGGTCCACGCTGCCGCCCCCACGCTCGCATATCCTAGAGGACGAGCTTGAACTGGTATTGGAAGCCTCAGGACCGAAACCATGAGATGCACACACTCAACAACGAAGGCGAACAAAGCGGATGCAGGCAACGGCTCGAAGGCTATCCGTCGTGTCAGCAAAGTCCTGCGCTCGCCGTCGCCTGATCCAAAGCGTTCGCCCAACCAATGAAGCTCGCCGAAGCAGTTCTACGTCTCTAGCCCATACGGGTGTGGCGGGCGAGCCAACTTTCTAACTTAACCAATTGCCGATTTTATGACTCGCTCCCACTGGCTTCACGGTTCTGGCTCAGGCAGCCGCTCCCACTGGCTTCATGGCTCTGGTCCTGGCAGTCGCTCTCACTGGCTTCATGGCTCTGGATTCGGTGGATGCATCGATATCATAGGGGCATTGAGTTTCCGGGCGCGCTTTATCAGGTGATGGCGCGCGGGGATGGCTGCGCGGCCGAGGAAGATGCCAGTGATGAGAGCCATTCGTGTCTGTCCCTTTATACACCCGTGCGCCGCTCCACCACGGTGAGCACGCACGCGGTGCTCTTGCCATGCACGGTCACGGTGTCGATTTGATTCGCTTCGCTCACCCTTCGGGCACGTCGCGTTCGCTCCTGTCCATCTCCACTTCGTTTCGATTCCCAGTGGCCGATGCGCCGGCGCTAGACGCCGGGAAGCATGGGCTTGCTTGCCGGGCCGTGCTTCAACCGTTCTTCTTCGATCCGACCAAATCCTTCACCGGCAGGCCGTACGCTTGACCGCCGGCTCCCTCTGCCACCAACACCCACAGGCTGATCTGGTCCAGTTGGGAAGCGTCGGCGGTGAAGCTGACGATGATGCGCCCCTGCTTCGACCGGTCTTCTCGCAAGGTGGTGGTCAGCAGCAGTTTGTCTTTCGTGCCGATGCGCAAGTCCACGCGGCTGGGGTCGCTGCTGGATCGGCCTTCGCCGAATTTCTCGAACTTGCCTTTGGTCGGGAACTCAAGCTCGACCAAGAGGTTGCCGGGTCCGGCTGGTTGCGACCGGATTTCGATGCCGAGTTCCTTGGCTCGTTCCCTCGAGACCTCTTCGACGTCCCACATGCCAAAGCAATGGCCGGTGGTGAGGGTGAACAGAAGAGCCAGCGCTGTGAAGTGGATGATCGTTTTCATTCGTCGAGCACTATGACGACCGAAGGACGGATTTCTTGGCGGCGAATGGATCGCGCGTCGGGGCTCGCTGAAAATCATCGCATGAGCCTCATGAAAGGGCCGGGGCGGCGATGGACAAAACCATGGAGGCTTCTCCGGTCGGACCATGACGAGGGCGTTGAGGATTCAGCAGAAACGGAGCTGATGCTCGGTGATGGGCCGATGTTGGACCGGGGCTTTTGGCGGGCGCGGTGAGGTTCGGGTTTCGTCATTGCATTCGCCACGTCCTCCTTCAAAGTCGGCGCGCATGAAAATCACCCGCTTCCAGGACTCCTCCGGCACCACGCATTATGGCTCGCAACAGGCTGACGGCTCCACGCTCGTCATCGAGGGCGACATCTTTGGCTCGTTCAAGGTCACGGACCGGAAGGCGGAGGTGAAGAAGCTGCTGGCACCCGTGCAGCCGACGATCATCCTGTGCATCGGCTTGAACTACCGCCACCACGCCGCCGAGAGCAATCTTCCCGCGCCCGAGAACCCGGTGCTCTTCATCAAGAACCCGGCGGCGGTGCAGAATCCGGGCGATCCCATCCGCCTGCCGCAGAAGCTGAAGAGCGACAGCGTCGATTACGAGTGCGAGCTGGCCGTGGTGATCGGCAAGGCGGCGACGAACGTCTCGAAGGCCGACGCGCTGAAGCATGTGCTCGGCTACACCTGTGCCAACGATGTGAGCGCGCGCGACTGGCAGAAGAACGGCGGCGGCGGCCAGTGGTGCCGTGGCAAGACATTCGACACCTTTTGCCCGCTCGGTCCCGTGCTCGTCACCACGGACGAGATCCCGAATCCGAATGCGCTCACCATCAAGACGATCGTCAATGGCGAGACGGTGCAGGACTGGAACACGAACGACATGATCTTCGATGTGCCGACGCTCATCGAGTTCCTCAGCGCCGACACGACTTTGCTCCCTGGCACCGTGATCATCACTGGCACGCCTCACGGCGTGGGCATGGCCCGCAAGCCGCCGCTCTGGTTGAAGAACGGCGACAGCGTGACCATCGAAATCGAGAAGATCGGTGCGCTGACGAATCCGGTGGTCGGCTGAAATTGCGGACGTGCACCGTCCGCAGGCTGGACCGCCCCCCAACATCCCCACCCGCTTGTCCGCCTGCGGAAGCCGCGGAACCGTGCCCTGGCGATGCCGGGCACCGGGCCAGCAGAGCCTTGCCAACCAAGGAACCGCGCAGCACCGGAAATCCGACGGTGCGCTGGAATACATCCGCTGCCCGTTGCTCTCACCGGGCGATATGAAGACAGCATCCTTCCTCGCCATTACTGCCATTGTGCTGCTCACCCTTCCGAGCCGCGCCGCCGCGCCTGACGATTTCACCGTCAAGTCCGCCACCGACAAGTCCAGCTTCAGCCTCAAGCAGGTGCGTGGGAAATTCGTGGCCGTGCATTTTCTGCTGAAGACGGAATGCCCGTACTGCCTCCGGCACACGAACGACTACTTCACCAAAGCTGCGTCTCTGCCCGATGTGATCCAGGTCTTCCTCAAACCCGACACCGACGTGGAGATCGAAAAGTGGGCGGCCAAACTGCCAGCAGGACAACTCACCGCACACCCCATCTACCGCGATCCCAACGCCAGGCTCGCCAAGGCCTTCGACATTCCGGACGGCTACAAGTTCCACGGCCAGACCGTCCACTACCCGGCCACTGTTCTCATCGGACCCGGCGGCAAGGAAGCCTTCCGCTACGTGGGGAAAAGCAACGCCGACCGGCTGGCGTTTGAGAAGCTCGCGGACAAGGTGAAGGAATTGACCAGGAGCGGCGCCTCCAGCCAGACGGGCGGCCAACAGCCTGCTCGCGTTGTGGTAGAGGGCGTCAATACACCGCCCTCCGATGAAACAAGAAACTCTCCAGAATCAGCACCGCGAGCAGCCCCCAGATGAGTTTCTGCGGCCAGTTGCCTGACGTTTTCCTCCAGGTTTGTTTCGTCGGCGCGCCCGGCTTTGCGGCGGTGGCGTCGGTTGATTGCCTCGGCACGTTGGTTTCCTCGGCGGCTGCGAGAATGGAAGATCCGGTTTTGCCATCGGCAGTTTCCCAGATGCCGAGGCGTTGCACTTCGAGTATGCCGCCCTGTGCCTCGTCGGAGGCGGCGGCGGACCGCGTGCCGTTCCACTCGGTCCATTTCACGAGGCCGGTGGTCGTGAGCCAGTCGCCAGGGTGCAGCGGCTTGAGTTCGCTCATGGCATCGCTTTGCTCGGCGCACCAGTAGATCGCATTGCCGAGGAGCAAAGGATACGCGGGCAGCAGCGCGAGCTGCTCGGACTGGCTGGGCGACACGGCGCTGGCGACGATGCGCTGGCCGTTCACCTCTCCGGCGGCGAGCACGGTTTCATTGCCGGCGAGCCAGACCGGCTCCAGCGAGCCGAGGGATTCAAATGCGCACGTCTGCGTGATGGCGACACGCGAAGTGGCGATGCGGAATGAAACTGGATTCTCCGGCGCGACGAGCCGCACGGTGCTGTGCGGAATACCCGTGCGGTCAAGTGCCCGCACACGCAGCGGTCCGGCGGACTTTTGCGGATTGAGCACGATGGCCGGCCGGTCGGCGGGCCATGCATCGGGCACCCAGTGCTCGAAGACATACACGTCGGGTTTCTCCTTCATCGGCCAGCTTTTCGAGTCGCCCTTCCAGATGTCGAGCCTGCCTGCTTCGACGAGCGAGCCGAGCGCGATGCCAGTGAAGGGGTCTGGTGAATCACTCAGCCATGCGACGACCAGCGGCTTCAATTCCGGCAGCGGCGCGAGGATCATGTTGTCCGAGCCCAGGCAATCACCGGGCGCCTTGAGTTCGAGTTCGAGTTTCTGTCCGCGCACGCCTTCGAGCGGCAGGATGAGCGAGGACGAATCGCCGGGCTTCAGCTCGATCTCGCGCAGTTGGGAGATGCGGCCGCCGATGCGTACTTCGAGCGTGGCGGTGAGCGTCTTCTGATTCGCCCCGGAGGCGCTCACCCTGACGAAGCCCTCGTAGCGCCCGCGTGCGAGCGGTGCTTTTCGGATCTGGAAGCCTGTGATGCCGACATTTGTCGGATTTTGGAGGGCGGTGCTCGTGGCGGTGAGTTTGATGTCGGACGGGTCGGGCCTGTCTGATGCCGCTGACGCATCCGACACCATCCAGATCTCCGCCGGCCGCTCCAGCTCCGCGAGGCGGCGCGCCACTGACAGTGCGGCGTCGGGTTTTCCTTCCCGTGGCACGGCTGTCACACCATCGAGCAGGCGCAGCAGGTCGCGGCGGTTCCGGCTTCGGGAAAGCAGCACACCTGGCTTCGCATCGAACGCGATGAGAGACACGATCACCTGCTCGGGCAGCGAGCGCACGCGCTGGCGGATTGCGTCGCGCGCTTCATCCATTCGCGTGTGGCCTTTTGCGTCCTTCGCGGCCATCGAAGCGGAGCGGTCGAGCAAAATGACCAGTGATCCCGGCGTGTCCGCTCCGGCGTCCGATGCAGGGCGCGCGAGCGCGAGCACTCCGAAGACGATGATGGCGAGCGTGAGCAGCAGCGACAAGATGCGCTTCACCCGCCGCAGCCACGCCGACTCCTGATGCTCGCGCGCGAGCGACCGGAAAAACAGCAGCGTGGACACCTGCACCCGCTTCGCCTGCCGCCGGAACAAGTACAAAACCAGCGGAATGACCGCGAGCCATGCGAGGTGCAGAAAGCTGGGGGCGAGGAAGCGCACGGGTCAGAACATCAGTTGGAACCACGGAACGCACGGAATACACGGAAGGATCCGGAGCGCTGCGGGATCAGGCGTGATGAGTTGAATTTCATTCCGTGTGTTCCGTGCCTTCCGTGGTTCACTTCATGCGCTGCCAGCGAGCGCTGATCCCCGTACAAGCAAGTCGAGGAAACGGTCTTCGAACGGCTCGTCCGTCGCGCACTGGAAAAAGTCGATGTGTCGTGACGCACAGGTGCGCGAGAGATTCTCGGCGAAGGCATCGAAGGTCTCCATGTAGCGCTGCACATCGCGCTTCGTCAGCCAGAAGCGGCGCTTCTCGCCGGTCTCCACCTCGGCCAGTTCGACTTCGCCTTCGAGTTCGGGGCTGCGCTCGGCGGGATGCACGATCTGGAGAAAGTGCACTTCACCGGGCCATGTCGCCGCGCGTGCCACGGCTTCGGCAGCGGTGCCGACATCGCGACCGAAGAAGTCCGAGATCACAAAGATAACGCCGAAGCGCTGCCGCGCGGGCCGGAACTCTTGAAAACATCGCTCGAAATCCGTGAATCCCTCGAAGTTCAGCCGTGCCACGGTCTGGATGATCTTCTCCACATTGCCCTGGCCACGCAGCGGCGGCAGCTCCTGCTTCACCGTGTGGCTCATCGAGTACAAACTCACGCGCTGCTGCGCGCTGAGCGCGAGGTAGGCGAGCGCGACGGCGAAGCGCAGCGCCTGCGTGCGCTTCGCTGAAGAAGGCCGCGCCATCGAAGCGCTCGTATCCACGAGCACATGCAGATTCAGCTCCTGGGTTTCCTCGTAAAGACGCACGAAGAGTTTGCCCAGGCGGGCGTAGAGCCGCCAGTCGATCGCGCGGTAGTCCTCGCCACGCGAGTAGTGGCGGTAGTCCTTGAATTCGCGCGTGAAACCGGTGGCCGGAGTCGATTGGGCTCCGCGCCGCATGAGTTGCCGGCGTTTTCTCAATCGAAGCGCGAGCGTGCGCAGCCGGTCGAGGAAGGCGGCGTCGAAGAGTTCTTCTCTGAGCAGGGGATCGCTCATGGGCGGGCGTCCTCTTTCACGCTGCCATCTGGGCGGGCGTCTTCACCTGATCGAGGATGCGCGTGAGGATGTCGTCGATCTTGAGCTGCTGGGCCTCGCCTTCAAAATTGAAGATCACGCGATGGCGCAGGGCGGTGTGGGCCACGCGGCGGATGTCATCGGTGGAGACGGCCGTGGCGCCATTCACGGCGGCCCAAACACGCGCTCCGCGGATGAGCGATTGCAGTCCGCGCGGGCTGGCACCGTAGGCGACGTAGCGCGCCACTTCCGGCAGGACGCCGGGCTGCTCGGGATGCGTGGCGAGCACGAGGCGCGAGGCGTAGTGTGCGATGGGATCCGCCACGGGCATCTGCGCCAGCTCGTGCTGGAGGCGGATGAGGTCGGCGCCGCTCATCACGTTTTCGAGCTTCGGCTCCTCAAAGCCCGTGGTGCGGCGCGAGATCTCGACGAGCGATTCGAGATCAGGGAAGGGGACCTTCACCTTGAACATGAAGCGGTCGAGCTGCGCCTCGGGCAACGGATAGGTGCCTTCCATCTCCATCGGGTTTTGCGTGGCAAGCACGAAGAATGGCTCTGGCAGCGGGTGGCGTTCGCCGCCAGTGGTGACATTGCGCTCCTGCATGACTTCGAGCAAAGCGGCCTGCGTCTTCGGCGTGGCGCGATTGATTTCATCGACGAGCAGCAGGTTCCTGAAAACGGGGCCGTGTTCGAAGCGCAATGTGCGGCGGCCCCGCTCGTCCTCGCCGACGACATGCGTGCCGATGATGTCGGCGGGCATCAGGTCGGGCGTGCACTGCACGCGGCCCGGCTCCAGGCCGATGACCTGGGAGAGTACGCGCACGAGGAAAGTCTTGCCGAGGCCGGGCACGCCTTCGAGCAGGACGTGGCCACCGGAAAAAATGGCGATGAGCACGTCGGTGAGCAGATCATCGTAGCCGACGACGGCCTTCTGCATTTCGGTTTTCAGCCTGGTGAACAGCTCGCGAAAGGGCTTGGGATCGGCGGAGGATTTCTTGCTCATGGTGGAAACGAAGGCCCGGCCGGATGAGCCGCGCGCCGCGCGAAACTCAGCGCGGGGACTGAAATCTCAACCGGCAATTTGCCAGCCTGGATGCAGCGATTCCGAGGCTGCGGACGGGCGGCGGTTGAAAACCCTTTGCCGCGATGGTGCGCGTTGCCGTTTGGAGGGAGGCCCGTTTCAAGGCTTCGCTCCGATGGCGCGAATCATCTCCTCCACTGTGCTGACGGACGGGTTCTTCGCGCGGATCACGCCTTGGGCGTCGATGACGTAGAGTGTGGGCCAGTTCCGGATGTTCCAGACGGCGGAGATCGGGCCGGTGGAGCTTTCATCGGCGAAGTTGCGCCATGGGACGGTTTCTTCCGCGAGGAATTTTTTCAGGTCGGGCAGAATGTCGCTGTTCACGCCGACGATGGTGAAGGGCTGGTCCTTGAGCTTCGCGGCGAGTTCACGCAACTGCGGGAGGAAGTAGTGGCACGAGTGGCACCAGGAGCCCCAGAAGACGATGAGCACGTTCTTGCCGCGGTAGTCGCTGAGCTTGAACTTGTCGCCGTTCACATCTTTGCCCTCGATCTCCGGGACGGCGCAGCCGATGGCGAGGTTCTCCATTTCAAAGAGCACGGCGGCGGACTGGTCGGCGGGCTTGAAGCCGTTGACGGTGGTCTGCGGGTAGTTGGCCACGATGTCCTGGAAGAGTTGCTTCGCCTCGTCCCGATCCGCCTTGCCCGCGGGGGTGTTGACGTTTTCCGAGGCGTTGAAGAGAACGGTGGCAAGCGCCTGCATGGCGGCGCAGCGGTCTTGTTCGTGCGTGTTGGCCTTGATGATCGCGCGCAGAACCGGTTCCGCCTGCGGGCGCGGCGTGCGGTACAGTTGCTGCGCAGCTTCCCACACGCCGGCGGAGCCGGCGTAGCGCGTGCCGATCAGCTCGACGGCCTTGCCGGATTCGGGTGTGCCGTTCGCCTGCGTCGCGAGCCAGCAGAGCGCCCTCACAGCGCCTGGGTCGGCAGGGTTGGCTTCGACGATTTTCATCAGTCGCGGCGCATAGTGCTCCGCTCGCGGCGCGTCGGCGCGGACGGCGGCACGGTCGGCGTCGGTCTTCGCGGCGGCAAGGCGCGGTGCCAGTTCGCGGAACTTATTGTTGTACTCCTCGATGAGCGTGGTGACGTCACGCTCGACGGGAGTCTCGGCAAAGGAGGTCGCAAAGCAGCCGAGGCCGGCGATGGCGAGAGTGGGGATCAGGGAGCGCATGAGAGAGAAAACGCGTGCGATGGGGCGCTCCTGCCACGGGCTTTGCCCCTGCGCACATACCCGGCGAGTGCGGCGGCGAGGATGAGCACTGCGCCGCCGGGCTCGGGCACCGCCTGGAAGCTGGCGTACACATTGTCGTAGTAGGTCACTGGCACGTCGGGATCTCCAGGATTGGCCGCCTGGTAGAAAACGGTGCGTGTCGAGAGGGAGAAGGTCTGCGCCGGCTGGCCGGTGCCGGGCGCTTCGATGCGGTAGAGCGTGCCCGTCGCGAGGCCGTCGAGGAGGATGTTGAAGCCGCCGGCGGAATTCGAGGCACCTGTTTTCACCAGGGTGTTGGTGGCGTCGTTGTAAACATTGACGGTCGCGCCGGCGACTCCTTCGCCGGGGGTGTAGAAGTTGTCCGCCAGGACGGCGTCGGTGTAGATGGAGCCGGTGAGGAAGGCATCGGCCACGTAGGTGAGTCCCACGACCCGGAACTGACTGGCAAAGTGCTGCGTGGTGACCAGCGGGCCGGTGACATTCACGTTGCCCACGAGCGACGATGTCTGGAAGCCGATGCCGACCTCCTTGAAGGACGGCAGCATCAAGTCGTCCCGGTGCGAGGCCGGGGTCTGGATGCCGGTGCCGAATCCGTTGCCTGGATTGCTGTCGCTGTCCCCCCAGTCGATGGCGAAGGCGGCGTGTCCATGAAAGGCGTTTTGAGCCGTGGCGAAAAGCGATTCGCCCAGTTCGAGGTAGTTCACGGTGTAGCCGCCGTTGAGGATGCGGTCTTCGAGTGTGAGTCCGTCGAGATTGTGCGCCTGTGTGTCGAGCGCCACCATCACGTTCGAGTAGGTGGCCGCCGAGTCTGACAGCGACCCGTTCCATGCCAGAGCCGGCGCAGGGATGAGCCCGGCCCATTGTGTGGCGAGGGTGGATGCGCTCGTTTGATAGAATTGCAGCGCCGCATTCACGAACGGATCGTCAGACGCCGGGCTGGCAAAGGTGGTGCCCGGTACCGAGTAATTGGTCAGCCGCTCCAGTTCGGCCGCAGGGCTGATGCGCATCCGATTCATGAGTTCCAGCCAGTACTGCTGCACTCCAGTGGGGTCGGCGGCCCACGCCGGTGCCGCGAGTGACCAGCAAGAAGCGAGGCACAAGGCTGCTACGCGGAGGGGGCGGGAGCGCTGGGCAAGGGTGGCTGACATGAGCGCAAATTATACGGAAATTATAATAAAACGCAAAAACTCATTACCTTGACCACCCGCAGTCCCCTGCATCGGCTTGGGTGCTCCCGCCGACCCGAGGCGGCAATCGCGGCTTACGAGGCCACAGCTCCTTCCTGCGCCTGAGCCGATCCCCCGGTCTCGCCGCCCTTCAGGTTTGATGCTGTTTCCTTCCATGATTCCCCTTGAAGCCTCGTGCCTTCCGCCGAAGTAGGGCCGCTCCATGGAAAAGCTCATCGTTCACGGCGGCGCGACTTTGAAGGGGCGCGTCAACATCAGCGGCTCGAAAAACTCGTCGCTGCCCATCCTCGCGGCCACGCTTCTGACAAAGGACGAGTGCACCATCCGGCGCGTGCCGGATTTGAGCGACACGAACTACATGACGCAAATCCTGGCCGAAGTGGGTGCCGATGTGGAGCGCGCGAGCGGCGTCGTGGTGGTGAAGGCGGAAAACATCAAGTCGGAGGCGCCCTACGATCTGGTCCGCAAAATGCGCGCTTCGATTTGTGTGCTGGGCCCGCTCACCGGGAGGCTGCGTCACGCTGTGGTGTCGCTGCCCGGAGGCTGTGTGATCGGAGACCGGCCCGTGGACCTGCATCTGCGTGGCATGGAGGCGCTGGGTGCGGAGGTAAAGGTGGATGCGGGCAATGTGATCGTCTCCGCTCCGAAGGGCCTCAAGGGCGCGACGATCAACATGCTCGGCAAGCAAGGCTCGACCGTGCTGGGCACCGACAACGTGATGATGGCCGCCGTGCTCGCCAAAGGCACGACGATCATCGAAGGCGCCGCCGCTGAGCCGGAGGTGGAGGACTTGGCGAACTTTCTCAAGAAGATGGGAGCGAAGATCGAAGGCGCGGGCACCAACCGCATTGTCATCGAGGGAGTGAAGGAGCTGAACGGGTGCGACCATACCGTGATCGCAGACCGTATCGAGGCCGGCACCTTCCTCGTCGCCGGCGCGATGCTCGGCGACGGTGTCACCATCAAACGCGTGAATGCCGACCATCTGCGCGCCGTGCTCGACGCCTTGAGGAAGTGCGGATTCGCCATCGAGACCACGAAGGACTCGATCACCATTCATCCGAACGGAACTGCGAAGGGCTTCGACCTCACCACGCTGCCCTATCCCGGATTTCCGACGGACATGCAGGCGCAGTTTTGCGCCCTCGCGTGCGCCATCCCCGATGTGAGCACCATCACAGAGACCATCTTCCCCCAGCGTTTCATGCATGTGGCCGAGATGAAGCGCATGGGAGCCAACATCGACCTGCAGGGTGCCACCGCGCGCATCCGTGGTGGCGCGAAGCTCAGCGGCGCGCCGGTGATGGCCAGCGATCTCCGTGCGTCCGCCGCGCTCGTGCTGGCGGCGATGAAGGCCGAGGGCCGGACGGAGATCAACCGCCTCTACCACATCGACCGTGGCTACGAGCATCTCGATGACAAGCTCTCCTCGCTCGGTGCTCAGCTCGAGCGCGTGAAGGCGTGAGCCGGCGGCCGGGACCTACCGTGACGCCACGCGATTCACGAAAACGAGCTGCCCCTGGCGGTTCCGCCGCAGCGTGATCTCCTCCCGAGTACACTGGCTTTTTTTCGCGCCGCCGTACTCGATCACCACGCCCACCATCTGTGGGAGCACCTCCATCTTGATGACGCGGAAAACTGGCGCGCGCCGCGTGCGCAGGAAGCAATAGAGCGGCACGAGCTTGTGGCCGGCATTCCAGATATGGTGCGCGGGCGGGAAGTCCGGCATCTCGGCGAGCGCCACGAGCGTCTCGCGCACGATCTCCTCGCCGTACTCCTTTTCGAGATGGCGTGCCGCGCGCCGGTTCAGCACCTCGTCGAACCAGGACAGCCCGGGATCGCGCGCTGCGTCGTCGATGTCCTCGATCAGCAGACGGTGATGCAGCGTCATCATCGAGCGGAACTGTTCGCTCGAAATGCGTCCTTGCTCGAACTGGCGGAACAGTTGCGCGGGGGTTGGAAGTGACGATTGCACGACGCGCATCTGTGCCAGCGCACTCCGGCTCGTGCAAGCATCGTGAAACCTGTTCGGTCAGGGACTTGCGGGTGCGGCACTTTGGCCCGCGGGCGAGAGCGCCACGGATCTCCCGCCGGCGTCGCGCAGATCTACGAGCACGCCTTCACCCGCCTGCTTGGCGTGTTTCACCAGCACGCGCTGCACGAGGCCGGCTTCGAGCGGGGCATCGACATGCACCACTTCACTGCGGAGCGTCGTTTTGCGTGCCTCCGCCAGGAGGGCCTCCAGGCGCGGTTCCACCGCACGTTGTGCCTGCTTCAGGCCCGCCAGCCGCGCCTCCGCCGCGTTCTGCTCGGCCAGCACTTTTCCCTTTGTCGTACCCGCTTGGGCGATGGCGGCTTCCAGCAGCGGACGGATTTCCATGCTGCGGCGGCCAAGCTCCGGAAGCACCTGGGTCAGCGCCTTCTCGCGGACGGCAGGAACGGTGCTCGACGCCCCAGATGAGAAGCTCGCCGCCGTCGCCGCCAGCGCCGCGCCGGCTTCGCCAAGCTTCATATCGCCGAACGCCTTCCATTGCTCCGCCGTCGGCAGCGCCTTGATGTGATCGGGCGTCCAAGTGATGACGTCGGCTCTCACGATGTTCAAATTGCGGTTGAGCGCCGCGACGATGGCATCCAGCACCTTCGTCTTGTCCGCCCGTTCCGCCGTCCCGGCGTCGTGTGCGGAAATGGCGGCTTCATTGCGGTCAAACTCCAGTTTCTCCGCCGGCAGTGCAAAGTACTTCAGCCGCAGGTCGAATCCGTCGACAGTCTCGGTGCCGTTGTTCTGCACGGTGACCGCCGCTTCTCCTTCGAACACTTCGACGTTCAGGATCGCCAGCCCGGATTGCGCGGGCTTGGGCTTGTCGTTCGACGGTGGAGTGGCCTGGGTTGGGATTGCAACGGTCGTCTTGGCGACCGGAAGCGTTTTGTTTTCGATGCCTGCAATCGCGGCGGGTGACTCCGTTCTTGGAGCGCCATCTGCGTCCGTGCCGGTCGCTGCCTGGACTCCAACACTGGCGCCGCCTGTCACCGGCACCTCACCTGTCCCGCGCAGCCGCCACCATGTCGCCGCCGATCCGCAGGCGGCCGCGAGCAGCAGTGCGGCGGCTCGGGCCATGATGGCACCCAGCCGGCGTGCCGGCGCGCGTGCACCGATGAAGTCCGTCAGCGGACGCCATGTGGCGGTCTTCTCGTCCCAGTAGTGATCACCGAGCCTCAGCGTGCCAGCATTGAGCAGGGCGAGCAACGTCGCATCGTCGTAGGTGCCGACGATGTGGCTGTCACGGATGACGACTCTTTTCATGCAGAGCGGAAGAATGCGACGCGCGGCCCGTCTCTCAGACGGGCGTACTCTACGCCCGTTCAACCGTCCCGCAATCCATCAGCCTTCCGCACACGCATGAACACGCCCGCCGCGCCGCAACCTTCAATCCCGCGCCTCGTTTCCGTCGATGCACTGCGGGGCTTCGACATGTGCTGGATACTCGGCATGGGATCGGCGCTCACAGGCGTGCTCAAAGCCGTCGCTCCAGCCGCCGGCATCACCGCCCTGGTCACAAAGCAGCTCGAACATGCGGAATGGGAGGGCTTTCACTTTTACGACCTGATCTTCCCGCTGTTCTTGTTCATCGCCGGCGTGTCCATGTCGATCGCCTTGCCGCGCCGGGTGGCGCGTGATGGCACCGCTGCGGCCGTGCGCCATCTCGTCGCCCGCGCCCTCGTCATTTTTGCGCTCGGCGTTTTCTTTTCCGGTGGCTTGAAGGACGGCTGGGAGAAGATCCGCTGGCTGGGCGTCTTGCAGCGGATCGGCCTCGCCTCCGCGGCTGCCGGGATCCTGTCACTGTGGACGGGGACCCGCGGACTCGTCACGACCGCGGCCGCACTGCTTTTGGGCTACTGCCTGCTGCTCGGCTTGGTGCCCGTGCCTGGCTTCGGTGCGGGCGACTTCGCCGAAGGCCGCAATCTCACCAACTACCTCGACAGCATCTGGCTTCCCGGCCGAAAGTACGATGGCGACCATGATCCCGAGGGCATTCTGAGCACGCTGCCCGCCATCGCCACAGCGTTGCTCGGAGTGCTGGCCGGCAAATGGATCAGCGGCGACGCTTCCGCGCAGCGGAAGGCCGCGTGGCTCGTGATGGCCGGCGCCGTTCTCTTCCTGCTCGGCTGGTGCTGGCAGCCGTTCTTTCCGGTGATCAAAAAGATTTGGTCGTCGAGCTTCGTGCTCGTGGCCGGCGGGTGCAGCGCCATGCTGCTCGGCGTGTTCGTCTGGATCATCGAGGTGATGGAATGGCGCGCCTGGGCCACGCCCTTCGTCTGGGTGGGGGCGAATCCCATCACGCTTTACATGGTCAATGGACTCGGCGTGTTCCGTTCCATCGCCGAGCGGCTGACGGGGCATCCGGGGCGTCCGTGGGCTTGGTTGCCAGCAGTCATGTCTTTTGGCGTGATGCTTCTCGCCGCCCGGTGGCTCCACCGGCGCGGGATTTTCATCCGGGTGTGAACTCAGCTGCTGCAGCCGGCGTCATTCTTCACCGGCATCGTCTCCGCCGCCGTTGCGCGGGCGGGCGATGCCGCGCTTCGTGGGCGTGACGATGAACTCCAGCATCCGCTCCGCCTTGGGTGACCACGACTGCCCGCGCGCCTCGGCCAGCGCCTGCGAGAGATTCCGCCCCGAAAGGAAGATGCACTGGAACAGGCGCTTGATCTCGCCGCGTTCTGCCGCGCTGAATCCGGCGCGCCGCAGGCCGATGACGTTCAGGCCGGCAAGAAGATTCAAGCCGAAGCCTGAGCAGTAATGCGGCACGTCCGTGCTGAACGAGCTGTTCCCCTGGATCATGCAGTAGTCGCCGATGCGGAGGAACTGATGAAAAACCGCCCCGCCGCCCAGGAAGCTGTTGCTGCCCACATGTACGTGGCCGGCCAGCAGCACCGCATTGGCGATCACGTTCTTGTCGCCGACCTGCACGTCATGGCCGAGGTGGCAGCCGACCATGAGAAAGTTCCCATCTCCCACGGTGGTGAAGCCGCCTGCCTTGTTGCTGCGGTGGATCGTGACATGCTCGCGGATCACGTTCTTCCCGCCGATCTTCACGCCGCTCTGCGTCGCGGGATCCAAAGACAAATCCTGCGGCGTGCCTCCGATCACGGCGCCCCGGCCGATCAGCGTGTCACGGCCCACACGCACGTCACCCACGATCTGCGCATGCGCCTCGACGCGGCATCCCGCCGCGAGTTGCGCCGGGCCGTCGATCACGACATAGGGACCGATTTGGACGTCCGGATGAACTTCGGCGCGGGGGTCGATGATGGCGGTGGGATGGATGGTCACGGCAAGGCGGTGCGGGATTCGAGGCCCGACTCAAGCGGGGTTCTTGATTCCGTGCAAGAGACGTTCGTCCGTTGGCCGCCAGCCCCGCCGTGCGAAGACGCCTCCGCTGTGACTCCCTCCGTCCGCTCAGGCATCGGTCTGCTTCGCGTGGCTGAGGCGCTTCACTTCCGTCCTTTCGGACTGGCCTTCACCTGCCGGATGCCACGATCCTCGCGGATGTCACAGCTCTGCTGGAAGTTGTTGTGGTGTTTTCGCGGCCGCTTCGCGGTGTCGCTGTGATTCGCGCCGAGTTTGCGCGGAAGTGGAGCGGCTTTTTTTCCTGCGGGCGGCGGTTCGACGGGGACGGATTTTGGTTTCATGGCTTTGATACGATCATAAACGCCGCTTCTGCGGCCGGCTTCGCTCATATTGCCGAATCATGGGCAGCGGATGGCGTCGCCGGATCCCTCGCTTCAACGGCGCTCTCTATTCCCGGCGGTCGTGCGAGCTGCTGAGCGGTGCGTAGATCGGTTTCGGCAGCGGTCCCATGCCGGCGTCGCCGCACGCGGCCTGTTCGCGGATGGCGGAGGCGATGGCACGGGCGAGCTTGTCGCGGTAGGCCGTGCCTTTGAGCAGCGAGCACTCGCTGGGGCTGGTGAGGTAGCCGCATTCGACGAGGATGCACGGAATGGTGGGATTGCGCGTCAGGCGCAACCGGCGGCGCACGAGGCCGCGGTTCCCACATTCGACGGGCGCTGCGGCGGAGAGATTCCGCTGCACGCGGCGGGCGAGAGAGAAGCTGTCCACGCGCCAGTAATAGGTTTCGGGTCCGGCGAGGCGACGCGGGCCTTCATTGAAATGCAGGCTGACGAGCACGGCGTCGGGGCGCGCGCTGGCGATGCGCACGCGTTCGTCGAGATCGACAAAGGTGTCCGAACTGCGCGTCATCAACACTTTGAAGGAGCCGCGCAACTGGCTCTGCACGCGCCGCGCCATGTCGAGCGCCAGATTCTTCTCGCAGTCAAACGCGCCGCGGCCGCGCGTGCCGGGATCCTTCCCGCCGTGGCCCGCATCGACGATGACGGTGGAAAAGCCCTTCGGTCCGGGGCGATCACCATACTGGCTGCGCGCACCGCCGCGGAGCGACGGGGCCTGGCAGGAAGAAAAGAGCACGACCGCCGCAAGGCAGGCCGGAAGGAGCGTGACATGCTTCATGGTCGGAAGACAAGATGGTCGAGGTGGCCGGGGTGCAGTTCAGCATTCCTTCGGGCGCGCCGTCACGGGGTGAGCACGACCTTTAGCAGGCCCTCCTTGTTGTCGTAGAGCCGCTGAAACCAGCCCGCGCCATCTTCGAGCTTCGCCACCGCGCTGAGCAGCGGCTTCACGTCGATGCTGCCGTCCTGGATGCGGCGGATCGCTTCGGGATACTCGCCCGCGCACGAACACGAGCCGCGGATGGTGAGCTGGCGGGTGACGACTTCCTGCAGCGGGAAGGGCGTGTTCGGCTGCAAATTGCCGACGAGGATGACCTGTCCGCCTTTGCGCGCGCTGCGGATGGCGAGATCGAGCGGAGCGCCCGCGCCGACCACCTCGAACGTGGCATCGGCACCGTCGCCGCCGCAAATCTGGCGGATGTGCTGCGCCAGATTTTCCTGCCTGGCATTGAATGCCGACTCGGCGCCGAGCTGCTTCGCCAACGCGAGGCGTTTCTCATCGAGATCGACGGCGATCACGCGCTCCCAGCCGCGTGCCTTCAGCGCCTGGATGACGAGCAGGCCGATGAGGCCCGCGCCCACGACCACCGCGGTGCCGCCGAGTGCTTCGTTCTCCCCTTCGCTCTCGCAGCCGCCTTCGCATCCGCAGCATTGCGTGAAGGCCTCTCCGACTTCGATGCCTTCCGCCAGATTCACCGCATGCAGCGCGATCGAGACCGGCTCGGCAAACGCCGCCTGTTCGTAAGCGAGCCCGTCGGGGATGCGGTACAGGATGCGCGTCGGCAGCGCGATCTTCTCGGCAAAACAGCCATGCCGGCGGTACTCACCTGGCGAAACGCCGAGCACTTTTCTCCTTGTGCAAAGGTTCACATAGCCCGCGCGGCACTCGTCGCACTCGCCGCAGTACTCAGTGGAGTCGAAGGTCACGCGCTCCCCCACCTTCCAGTCCGTGACACCGGCGCCCACGGCGCAGATTTCGCCGGCAGCCTCGTGGCCCATGACGATGGGCGGCTGGCGGCGGCCGCTGCGGCCGTCCATGCCGTGGATGTCGCTCCCGCAGATTCCACAGGCTTTCACATCGACGAGCACTTCGCCGGGGCCGGCTTCGGGCGCGGGGAACTGGACGTCGTATTGAAACTCAGAGGGCGCGGTGAGGACGAGGGCTTTCATGGCGGGCGGAGGCATAGACGATGATCGCCGCCGTCGCAAAGGGAACGCTCGCCACGTCCGGCGGCTTCGACGGCTTCCCTACTTCGCCGAAGATTTCGTGATGCCGCGGGAGGCGAAGTCGATGTCGAAGCCCTGTTTGCGGAAGCCGGTCTTCACGGCCTTCTCCAGCTCGTCGGCGGTGCGGCCGCGCACCAGGTGCTTCTCAGCCGAGGCCAGCACGGCGGCCTCGTCGTCGGTGCCCTCGATGTCACGCAGCCAGGCGATCATGTTCGCGCCGTCGCCTTTCTCATCGATGTGGTAAAAAAAGTACGCGAGCACGGCGGAGGAGCCGTAGTTCTGCTGGGACGCCTTCGATCCCATGTCGGCGTCCCATTGCTCGGGTGAGATGACCATCAGCTCGGCGGGTTTCAACATGGTGAACGATTTTCCTTTTGCGCCACGGCCCTGGAGGTAGTCCCGCAGGCGGTCGTCCATCCTGGTGAAGTTGAACTTGCCGCGCTCATACTTCGCCATGGCCACGTATTCGGCGGAGCCTTCGATGTACCACTGCGGCAGCTTGCCGAGCCAGTGGTTCATCATCTGGTGTGTGATCTCATGGACGAGCGTGTTGTTGTCCCGGTCATTGCTGCTGCCCTCCAGGATCACCCGCGTGCCGGCCAGCTTCACGCCGAGGCTCTCGAGCGGCACGATGAGCGACTTCATCGCCGACATGTAAGTGCCGCTCGACTCGGGGATGGCGCCGGCGTCAAAGTAATCCTGCTTCTGCGTGAAGAGCCGCGCCAGAAAGTACTCGCGGCCCGGTTCCGGTGACGGCTTCAAGTCCAGCGGGAATTTGCAGTTGGCCAGATAAGTGGCCTCGAAGATGCGCGCAAATTCCTTCACCGCATTCGCGCCGATTTTTGAATCGCACTGGAACTCGTAGTGCTTCGTCCGGTAGAGGAACTCCTTCGCGGCGGCATCCTCCTTCACCACCTGGGGATCGGCGGGTTCGTCGAGGGACACGGTGCGTGGCCACGATTTTTCAGCGGCAGGGCTGTCGCCGGCATTCGCGGCCTTCTTTTCGGTGCTGTTCGCTTTTGCGGCGGGCGCAGTCTTTTGCTTCACAAACTCCTGGTCCGCCGTCGAGAAGCGCTCCAGCGGCACCGAGCTTACCGAGCCGTTCTTCAGCTTGATGCGCACCTGCCCGTTCTCGAATGAAACAAAAGCCGCCTCCACCTTGCGCCCATCCGCGCTCGTCCAGGCCCGAAATTCATCCACGGCAAGCGCCGCACGGCAGGTGACAAACAAGATCAACGAGATGCAGACGGCGCGATTGGCATTCATGCGAGCGGGACGATTCCGCGGATTATATCCATGCAGCGCTGGCTGCGTAAAGTCTTTCGGCGGAGGCCTCGTACGACGCGCCTGCGACAGGTCTGTTGTTGGAGACCCGTCTTCAGAGGGGGCACGCCGGGCTGTCGCCCGGATTCGATTCATCAAGGCACATGCTTGTGCGCTTGCGCGGGTCGGAACATCGTCGGCAAAGAGCGGTGAGGGCGGGACTCCAGCCCCATGAAGCTGCCAGATGCCGCCTGCTGAGCGCGTATGTTTGTCACCCCCATGATCCGTCCCCAGCTCTGCTCACGACGTCACTTTCTCCACGCCAACGGCTTTGGCCTCGGCTCGCTCGCGCTCGCTTCTCTGCTGGAGCGCGACGGGCTGCTCGCCGCGCCGGTGAAGCCGGAGAGCTTCGGCCAGGCACGCTATGATCTCACGCCGAAGCGGCCCCACTTCGAGCCGCGCGCGAAGGCGATGATCTCGCTCTTCATGATGGGCGGGCCCTCGCAGATGGACCTCTTCGATCCGAAGCCGATGCTCACCAAGTACCACGGCCAGAAATTCCCCGGTGAGATCAAGTACGACAACCTCGCCCAGGCTTCGTCGAAGGTCTTCGGCTCGCCGTGGAAGTTCCAAAAGCACGGCCAGTGCGGCATGGAGATCAGCGAGTTGCTGCCGAATCTGGCAAAGGTGGTGGACGAGATCACGCTCATCCGCTCGATGAGTTCGGGCGTGAACAATCACGCGCAAGGCCTCTACGCCATCAATGCCGGCCGCATCGTGCCGGGCCGGCCCGCGCTCGGCTCGTGGCTCACCTACGGCCTCGGCAGCGAGACGGACAACCTGCCAGCCTACATGGTGCTCTCGCATCCCGCCGGCCTGCCGACATTCCAGGGCGAGCACTTCACGAACGGCTGGCTGCCCGCGCTCTTCCAGGGCACGCTCATCCGTGCCACCGAGCCGCGTATCTTGAATCTCGATCCGCCGCCTTCTCTCGCCGGCCGGTCGCAGGAGCGCCAGCTCGAGCTGCTGAAGGTCTTCAATGAGGAACACCTGGCGCAGCACCCGGGCGAGCTGGACCTCCAGGCGCGCATCGCCAGCTACGAACTCGCCGCGAACATGCAGACCGCGGCGAAGGAAGCGCTCGACATCTCAAAGGAGCCGGAGCATGTGAAGAAGCTCTACGGCGTGGACAATCCGGCGACGAAGGACTACGCCACGCGCTGCATCATCGCGCGCCGCCTCGTCGAGCGCGGTGTGCGCTACGTGCAGGTGCTCAATTCAGGCCAGAGCTGGGACCAGCACGGCTCCCTCATCACCGCTCTCCCGAAGAACTGTGAAGCCACCGACCAGCCGAGCGCCGCGCTCATCCTCGACCTCAAGCAGCGCGGGCTGCTGGACTCCACCGTCGTCCACTGGGGCGGAGAGATGGGCCGCCTGCCCGTGCTCCAAAACGACGCCGGCCGCGAGAAGTGGGGCCGTGATCACAACACCTACGGCTTCAGCATGTGGCTGGCCGGCGGCGGCTTCAGGAAAGGCTGTGCGCACGGCGAGACGGATGAATGGAGCCACCACGCCGTGATCGACGAAGTGAAGCACTACGACTACCACGCCACTTTGCTCCGAGCTTTCGGCCTCGACCACACCCGGCTCACCTATAAGAGAAACGGCCTCGCCGCCTCCCTCACGGACAACCAGGGCGCGAAGGTCGTGGAGAAGCTGCTCGCGTGAGCCCGTACCGAGATGCAGGGGCCGCCGCCCGCATTCGCCCGTCTTTGGGGGGCAAGCCTCCCTTCGTACATGCGCCGCGGAAGAATGCCGTGCCTCCGCCGTTCACAGGCGCATGAAATGCCACCGCTTTCTCCTTCCGCTGCTCGCCTGGTTTTGCCTCTCTGCGTTGCGCCCTCTGCTCTCCGCGGCCAAGTCGCCGCGGCCGAACATTCTCTTCATCATCTTTGACGACTGGGGCTGGCAGCATGCCGGCGTGTACGGTTGCGACTGGGTGAAGACGCCGAACTTTGACCGCGTGGCGAAGGAAGGCGTGCTCTTCAAGAGCGCGTTCACCTCGAACCCGAAGTGCAGCCCTTGCCGCGCGACCATTCTCACGGGGCGGAACACATGGCAGCTTGAGGAGGCTTCGTGTCACAACGGCTTGTTCCCGGCGAAGTTCGTCGTTTACCCCGATCTGCTCGAAGCCGCCGGCTACACCGTCGGCCTCACCGGCAAGGGCTGGGGACCGGGCGATTTCAAGACGGCGGCCAAGCGCACGCGCAATCCGGCCGGGCCGGCGTTTGATGACGCAAAGATGAAGCCGCCGGCAAAGGGGGTCAGCCCCGCGGACTACGCGGCGAATCTTGAGACATTCCTCAAGCAGCGCGATGCCGCGAAGCCGTTCTGTTTCTGGATGGGATTCCACGAGCCGCATCGCGCCTACGAGCCCGGCTCCGGCGCGCGCCTCGGCAAGAATCTCGCGGAGGTGAAGGTGCCCTCCTATTTGCCCGACAATGACGTCGTGCGCGGTGATCTCGCCGACTACGCCATCGAGGTGGAATCTGCCGACACACACATCGGCCGCGCCTTGAAAATGCTGGAGGCCGCAGGCGTGCTTGATGACACTTTGATCATCGTGACCAGTGATCACGGCATGCCGTTCCCGCGCGTGAAGGGGCAGATTTACGAGGATGGCTACCATGTTCCGATGGCCGCGCGCTGGGGGAAGGGGATCAAGCCCGGCCGTGTGGTGGAGGACTTCATCAACATGCGTGACCTCGCGCCGACCTACATGGAGCTGGCCGGCCTCAAGCCTCACGAACAGATGACCGGCAAAAGCATCGCGGGCATCTTGCGCTCGGAGAAGTCCGGCTGGATCGAGGGCCGCAAGATCATGCTCACCGGCAAGGAGCGCCACGATCTCGGCCGCCCAAACGACTGGGGCTATCCCGTGCGGGCGATCCGTACGCCCGAGTTCTTCTACAGCCACAACTACAACCCCGAGCGTTGGCCCGCCTGCAACCCCGAGACCGGTTTCGGCAATTGCGACGACGGGCCGACGAAGTCGTGGATCGTCGAGAACAAAGGGCCGTTCTATGAGCTGGCCTTCGCGTATCGCGCCGAGGAGGAAATCTTCGACCTGAAAAGTGATCCCGAGTGCGTGAAGAACCTGATCAAGTACCCGAAGTACGCCGAGATCGCCAGACAGCTCCGCGCCCAGCTCGACAAGACGCTCGTCGAAGAGCAAGATCCGCGCGCGCTCGGCAATGCCGCGATCTTCGACACCTACAAGTACCTCGGCAATCGCGGAAGCAAAGGCTATGCCGAGTGGGAGATGCGCCAGAAGGGCCTGCTCCCTCCGGAGCCGAAGAAGAAAAAGAAGAAGACGGAGGAACAGTGATCAGCGGCGGAGGAGTAATCTGGGTTCACTACTCGGCCAGACCACCGCGCCAACGACGGCCGAAACTGACCACTGAACACAGACCGCTCCCCTCCCCACAATCCCCGTTGCCCGGCGGGCAAAGTGTAGTTTCTTCCCCGCCCCTTACTTCTCATGGCTAAAGGCATCGGCGAGACTGAAACGCAATTTCATCAGGTCGGCTCCGCGGACGAACCTTTCGTGTTTGCTTCCGGCGCGAAACTGCCGGGCATCACCATCGCCTACGAAACCTACGGCAGGCTCAACGCGCGGAAAAGCAACGCCATCCTGCTGTTTCACGCGCTCTCCGGCAGCCAGCACGCGGCCGGCATCACCAAAGCCGTGCCCGGCACCGATGCGCGCTGGACGGAGGAGTGCCAGACGGGCTGGTGGGATTTGTTCATCGGACCACGCAAGGCCCTCGACACCAATCGCTACTTCATCATCTGCGCAAACTATCTCGGCGGCTGCTACGGATCGTCCGGCCCGGCCTCGATCAATCCGAAGACGGGCAAACCGTACGGCAGCAAGTTTCCTCCGGTGACCACCAGCGACGTCGTGCGCTCGCAGGCGGCGTTGCTCGATCATCTCGGCATCAAACAATTGCACTGTGTCATCGGCTCTTCGGTCGGCGGGCTGCTGGCGATCAACTTCGCCACCATGTTCCCCGAGCGTGTGAAGATCGTCATGCCTGTCGCCGCGGGATGTCGCACCACGGTGCTCGCGCGCCTCACGCTCTTCGAGCAGGTGATGGCCATCGAGAATGACTGCCACTTCCACGGCGGCGACTACTACAAGGGCGCGAAGCCCGAGTACGGCCTCGCGCTCGCCCGCATGATCAGCCACAAGACCTTCGTCCACCTCGATGCCATCGAGCGCCGCGCGCGCGCGGACACTAAGCAGCCCGACGGCCAGCTCTCTTGGTATCGAGTCGGCCACAACGTCGAGAGCTACATGCTCCATCAGGGAAAAAAATTCGTCCGCCGCTTCGACGCGAACACTTACCTCCGCATCTGCAACATGTGGCTGCGGTACGATCCGCTGAAGGACGTGGGTGTGGAGACGTACGATGACCTCTTCGCCCGCTCCCGCGAGGCCGGGCATCACTACCTGGTCTTCAGCATCGACTCGGACTTCTGCTTCTATCCCGAGGAGCAGGCTGAACTCGTCGCGCACCTCGAGCGCGCCGGCGTGTCCTCGATGCACATCACCGTGCACTCGGAAAAAGGCCACGACTCCTTCCTCCTGGAGCCGGAGCTTTACACACCGCACCTCTGCTACACGCTCGAAGGTCGCTGGAAGAAAAGCTCCCTCGACTCCGTGCCCGAGGTGGAATGATCACCGCCGCACCTTTTCCGCTCGACGGTTTGCGGCACGCGCTCGCCTCTCTTGCCGCGCAGAACGTCTTCATCGGCACGTCGTCGTGGAAGTACCCCGGCTGGCGGGGGCAGCTCTACGATGAGCAGCGCTACATCTGGCGCGGCAAATTCGCCGAAAGCCGATTCGAGCGCGATTGCCTCGAAGAGTACTCGCAGGTCTTCCACACTGTGTGCGTCGATGCCGGCTACTACAGGTTCCCGTCGCCGCAGTTCATCGACGGCCTCGTCAAGCAGACGCCGCCCGGCTTCAAGTTCGGCTTCAAAGTCACCGACGAGATCACCACGCGCACCTTTCCGAAGCTTCCGCGCCACGGCGACCGCGCGGGCAGGCCGAACGAGCATTTCCTCAGCGCGGAGCTTTTCCAAAAAGCCTTCCTCTCCTCGTGCGAGCCACATCGCGATCGCATCGGCGTGCTCATCTTCGAATTCAGCCATTTTCATCCGCGCGACTTCGAGCGCGGCCGCGACTTCGTGGACATGCTCGACCGCTTCCTCGGCGAGCTGCCGCGCGGCTGGCAATACGGCGTCGAGATACGCAATCGCAGCCTCTTGCAGCCCGAGTACTTCGGCGTGCTCCGCAGGCACGGCGTCGCCCACGTCTTCAACAACTGGACGCACATGCCCTCCGTCGCCGAGCAGATGAAAATGGAAGGCACCTTCACCAGCGATGACTTCACCGCCGCGCGGCTGCTTTTGAAACCTGGCCGCACCTACGAGCAGGCCGTCGAAATGTTCAGCCCCTATGAGGCGACGAAGGAGGTCGCCGAGGAAGCCCGTGCCGCCGCCGCCGAGCTGATCCGCATGAGGACGGAGGCTGCACGGCAACGCCGGACGAAGAGCACCTTCGTCTTCGTGAACAACCGTCTCGAAGGCAACGCACTCTTCACCATCCTTGGCATTCTCGCGCGACTCGGAGCCGATGCGCCGCCGGAGGCAGACCGCGACTCATTGATGCAAAGCGTCGATTCCTCTGGAAGATGAGTGCCATGAAACAGCCCGCTTTCTCCTCCCGCCGCCGCTTTCTCGGTGCGGCGGCATTGGGTGCCATCGTGCCTGCGCCGGTCAACCGCGCAGCATCGCCGCCGGGCGGCTGCGTATTCCAGGAGCCGGCGCAGAATGTGCCGCTCAGCGGCGATGCGGACGTGATCGTATGCGGTGCAGGTCCGGCGGGCATCGCGGCTGCCATTGCCGCGGCGCGGACGGGCGCGCGTGTGAGATTGTTCGAGCTGCATGGCTGCCTGGGCGGCGTGTGGACCGCCGGGTTGCTCACTTACATCTTCGATTTCGACAAGCCGGGTCTCACGCGCGAGCTGACCAGACGGCTCGATGAGCGCGGCGCGCGCGGCGGCAGGAATCCCGGGCGCTTTGTCTACGTGCCGGAGGAAATGAAGCTCGTGCTGGAGGAGATGTGCGTGGAGGCCGGTGTGAAATTCCAACTGCACACGCGTGTCGTCGCCGCGTTTCGCGATGGCGCTGGCGTGCGGTTGAGCACGATCATCACCGACTCCAAATCAGGCCGCCAGGCGTGGACGGCTCCGGTGTTCATCGACGCCACCGGCGACGGGGACCTCGGTGCGCAGGCCGGATGTGAGTGGGAGACCGGGCGGGTGAAGGACTGCCCCTGCCAGCCGATGACGATGAACGCGCTGGCGGTGGTGCGCGATGTGAAGGCGATCCGCGCGTTCACCTCGTTCAACGGCACGGATGCTTTTGAGGGACCGGGCGGGCATCTGACCTGCGTGGAAGCATTCAAGAAGGAGCTGAAGCGCGCCGGTGTCGAGGCTTCGTACGGCCACCCCACGATCTTCCCCGTGCGGGACGATCTGGTGATGCTGATGCTCAATCACGAGTACGGCGTGCTTTCGTCCGACGCGAACGGGATCACCCAGGCGACCGTGCGAGCGCGCGCCGAAGTGCACCGGCTGGTGGGCGCACTGCGCAAGCTGGGCGGTGCGTGGGACGGGCTGCAAGTGGCTGCCACGGCGGAGCAGATCGGCGTGCGCGACGGCCGCCGCATCCGCGGTCGCTACACGATGACGAAACGGGATTTGCTCGATGGCGCGCGTCAGGAGGACGGGGTCGCGCATGTGACATTCGGCGTGGACATCCACGCGGAGACAAAGGAGGCGAACAAGGCGGACGCCATCTCGCACGGCGGCTTCAAAACGAAGCCTTACGATGTGCCGCTGCGCGCATTGATCGCGAAGGACGTGGACGGGCTGATGATGGCGGGGCGCTGCATCAGTGGCGATTACATCGCGCACGCAAGCTATCGCGTGACGGGCAATGCCGTCGCTATGGGTGAGGCCGCAGGCGTGGTGGCTGCCCTCGCGGCGAAAAGCCGCCGCCTGCCGCACGAGGTCCGGTGGAGCGAGGCGCAGGCCGTGCTGTCGAAAGGCGCGTGATCGTGCCCCGGGCGAGCGCGTCGATTGAATGATCGACCCGCCGCGCCCCCTCGTCTGACGGACGGATGCGGGCGCGCGCTGTCACCAGCGCCACGATACGGCTCTGTCCCGGTTGCGCGGTCTCACCGGTTCATTCCAGGGCTTACGCATGAACCGAAAGCGCAAGCCTCGAATCTATGATTTGCCCCGCAAGATTCAGGATTCCACAGATGGGTTCAAAAGAAGTCCAATCCGTGGTCGTCCTGAATCCGTGGGAATTCGCTCAGAAGCAATTCATGCGTAAGCCCTGGGTTCATTCGCCTTCGGATGCCTTTGTGTTTGCCTGCCTGCCACGCTTCGCTTTTAGTCCGCCCCTCGATTTGGAATGCGGAAGTTCTGGTTCATGGCCATCGCACTTTGGGCGGCGCTAATGCTGCTCGGATGGAGCGTTTGGGCCGGGCGCATCGAAAAATCCCTCGAAGCCGCCGCGCGCGAAGCGCTGCAGTCCCATGCCCACGCCCGGTTCCTGAAGGATGTGACGGTCAGGTTCGACGGCCAGGAGGCCGTGCTCACGGGCACCGTGCACAAGGCCGCCATGCGCGGCCTCGCGGCGCAGATCGTGGGTGAAGGCCTGCGCCGTGCGCCAGGGATCGGAGCGGCGCTGAATCCGGTGACGTCCGTGCGCAATGACATCGCCATCGAGCCGCTGCCTCCCGGCTGGCTGCTGCTCGCCCAGGCAGGTGAAAAGATCATGCTGCTGGGCATTGCGGGGTCGGACGACGAGCGGGACCTCGTCTCGCAGGCGGTCTCAAGATTGCTGACCAAGCCTGGCGTGGACTTGAGGACTCTGGTGGAAGTGGACGACGAACGCGCCGGCGTGTCCATGACACCGGACGTGACGCTTTCGTCACTGGCCGCGCAATTGCGCTCGCTCGACGTGGATGGTGCGGTGTTCGAAGCACGCACTGGCGAGGAATGGCGTCTGGTGGAACGCTCGGACGGAGATGCCCTGCGTGACACGCTCACCGCCCGGGGCGTGAGCAGTGAGCAGTGGGAGATCACCGTTGCTCCCTTGCTCGCTGCTGCATGGCAGCGGCGTGACGAACAGCAAAAGGCGGCCCAGGAGGCGGCGCGCCTGGCCAGGCTGCCGCCGCCGCACGTCGTGCTGGCGATCAAAGGTGGCGACGTGCTGATGCAAGGCGACGTGGGCACCAGCGCGCTGAAGACGATGCTGATCGACGCCGCGCTGCGCGCCTACCCGGGCCTTCGTGTGCTTGACATGCTGCGCGTTTCAAAGCAGCGCAGGCCAGTGGTCGATGCGGCGGCCATGCTCGCGGCGTTTCCCTCCGCGGCGAATGCAGGCAAGGCCGGGCTGGTGGCCGTCGCCGTGCCTCCTTGGTCTTGGAAGAGCGCGCCGCTGGCTGATGACGATGTCTCCGCCGTCATCCGCACCACCATTCCCGCCGGCATTGAGCCCCGTCTGGTGGAGGCTGACGCGAAGGCCGTCGCGCAATGGTTTGCCACCGGCAGTGATCCCGCAGCGAATCCGCCCCTCGCACCGTATTTGACGCTCGCCGTCTTTGCGGACCGCGTGTGGCTGCGCGGCCAGGTGGCCGAGGAAGCCACGCGCACCCAGGTGCTTGATGCCGTGCGCCGCCGCTACCCAGATCATCTCCTCGTTCAATTCATCCGGCTCAATGCGCGCTGCTCGCCGGTGGACGAGGCGCTGCCCACCGCGCGCAGTCTCCCGCCCGCTCCGGAAAAGGAAGCAGCAGGCGTCATGGCCTTTGCCATCGCCGGCGAGGAGTGGAGCACCGCCGAGGTGAACGTCTCCACGTTTGCACCGGATGGCGTCGCCAAGGCCGGCATCGTCCCGGAGGGCTTTTCCTTGGAGGTGGCCGCTGACGAGTTCTCGGAGGCGATCGACGCCCTCAAGACGCATTGGGACAAACTTCAGAAACCACCATCCAGGTAACACGGAGGATCACACACGCATGGAAGGTCTCGCATGGCTGCTGTTGAAAATGGCGATGCTCCTCGCACTGGCCGGGGCAGCGTTCTTCACCCTGGGATGGTGGCTGCGCGGCAGACGGCCCGCCGCGCCGCCCGCCGCACCGCCGCCCGCCGTCGATGAATCGGCGCTGCACGAAATCGAGCGCTGGAAGCTGGCTGCGCATGCGGCCGAGTCCGACCGCGACCGCGCGCAAATCCAGCTAGCCACCGCCGTCGCGAAGCTCGAAGATGCGGAGCAAGAAGTCGCTCGCTTGAAACTCACGGCACCGGCTCCGTCTGCCGCGAGTCCGCTGCCTGAGCCTTCTCCTGCCGCGACCCTCGTGCCTGCCTCAAAGCCGAAGGCAAAACCGCGCTCGCGCAAGAAGAGCAAGCCGTAGGATCGATGGGAATCACAAGCTCTGGTGAAGAGCCGAGCCATGATCGCGCCCGCGCACTTCGCGGAATTGCTTGCTGCGCACGATGAGGTCCACGGCTTCTTTCACCCTAAATTCGTTCCGTTTGAGCCGCTGCATCACGTCATTGATCAGCGGTTTGTCGGAGAGCTGCACACTGCGCCCCAAGGCGTAGCCGAGCAGCTTGCGGCAGAATTGACGCAGGAACTCGTCGCTGCGCTTGTCGATGAGGTAGCTGCGCAGCCCCGCGAGGCCATCTACGGCAGTGCCGTCGGGCAGTTTGACTTTCGTGTCTGCTTTGCGCGCGCGACCGATGGCATCGAAGCCTTCGAGCGCGAAGCCGAAGGGGTCGATGCGGTTGTGGCAGGCAGCGCAGTTCGCATCCGTGCTGTGCTTCTCGATGAGCTGGCGTTCAGTGAGGCCTTCGGGTGGTTGTTCGGGGAGCACGGGCACGCCTTTCGGCGGAATGGGCAGCTTCTCGCCAAGCACAACCTCGCAAAGCCACGCGCCTCGCAAGATGCCGCTGGTGCGCGAGGCTCCGGCTTGTTTGGCGAGTGTGGCACCGAAGCCAAGAATGCCGCCGCGACCTTTTGTTTTGACGCCGTCAACCCGATGCCATGCCTCGCTTGAGGATGACAGGAGAATGGGGGCAGGAGAATGAAGAGCAGAAGCATTCTCCTGCCCCCATTCTCCTGTCATTTCATAGTGCTTCGCCAGCTCAGCATTCACAAACGTGTGATCCGCATCGAGCAGCGACATCACGCTGCGATCTCTCTGAAACAGATCCATGAAGAAGCGTGTCACTTCCTCCTGCATCGACTCGCGCACACTCGCGAACGTCGGGAAGTGACGCTCGCTCTTTTCATCCAACGTGGCGACATCGCGCACATGCAGCCACTGGCAGCCGAACTCGGTAGCGAGGCGGCGGATGCGTTCGTCTTTGAGCATTCGCTTCGCTTGCGCGGCGAGCACTTCGGGATCGTGGAGCTTGCCTGTAGCTGCGAGTTGCGTGAGTTCGGCATCGGGTGCGGAGGACCAGAGGAAGTAGCTGAGGCGCGTGGCGATCTCCCAGTCGTTCACCGGTGCAGCCTTCGGGCCGGGGGCGGCTTTCTCGCCGCGATAGAGAAACGGAGGCGCTATCAGCACGCGCGCGAGCAACTGACGCACAGCGCTGGCGTGCGGGAGGTCTTGCTTGCGGAGCTTATCGTAGAGTGAGCGGAGTTCGGTCTTCTCGGCCTCGCTAACCGGACGACGCCAGACGCGATTGGCGAATTCGAGCACGGCGGCGACATGCGAAGGCTCGGCGTCGCGCTGGTGCTGTTTGAACTTCTCCGCGGCTTGCTTGATCGGCTCACGCATCGGCTCGAACGCGCTGGGCTTCGCGTCTTGCGTGGCGAACTGCCAGAGCTGCTCGAAGGCATCGACTTGCTTCAGCGGCGCTTCGCTAACAAAGAACAGTTCATCCCACAAACGATCCAGCTCGCGTGAATCGGCGTCATCAAGCATGAGCCGCTTTAACTGATCATCCTCGCGATAGAACAGCGTGAGCGTCACCACCTCATCCACGGGCACGATGCGCGGATAACAGAGCGCGATGGGGAAGAGCGAACGGAATTCATCGAACGCGGCTTCAAAGCGATGCCGCTCGTTGCCGCCATCGTTCACGATGATCGGGGCGCTGTGCTGCGTGACGAGGTTGTTGTCACTCCACTGGCCGTTCTTCAAACCCGTCTCAGACTTGCCGGCGACGAGTCCGCTCGTTGGCTGAGGCCTCTCCGTGAGCACCTGCATCTGCACGCTGCCACCGCCCGGGCTCGCGAGCTTGCCGGTGACGACGAACTCCGTGCCCTTCGCAAGCACGGCAGGCACTTGCACCTCGATCACGCCAGGTGCCTTCGCTTTGATCGAGCCCGCTGCGGCCTTCGAGTGGAACGAGCGCATCGCGCGTGTCAGCAGCGGGCTGGTGAGCGGGAAGTCCTTCTCCAGATGCACACGCACCTTTGCAGCCAGCGCGGGCGTCGGCGACTTGCGCCACTCAGCGATGGGTGCGGGCAAATCCGACGCAGGCTCCAATGTCGCTGGCTGGCTGAGGAAGTGCCATGCGCCGTGGGGATTTCCAGAGAGGATGTTGGGCGATACATCTTTCGCGAGATCCCAGGTCTTGCTGCCGTCGCCGAGCGTGAGATTCACGCCTGTGAGATCACAGACATGATTGCCATCGCGAGGTCCGACGACGAACGCGACGACCTGTCCATCTTCGACACGCACGTTGTCGAACGGGCCAAACGTCAGCACCTTCGCGCCTTCGGACACGCCATGGGCAAGCACTTCGCTCGCATGACCACGACGCACCTCCAGCGCCCAGGTGATGCCGTTGCCACACTCGGGATGCGCATCGAAGACATCGCCACGAATGTTCAGCGTGTGCGCGCCGGGACTGCGCCAGGCGATCACGGACGCCAGCTTCGGCGAGGGATGCGTGGCGATGCTGTGAGGCTTCATCACGCCAGGGATGCGCACTTGCGTGTCCGATGAGTTCGCGAGCACGCTCAGCGCGTTGTCGCCGGTCCAGCCCTTGATGAAATTGTAGTCCGGTGTGCTCTCCATCTTCTTCGTGAGCAAGGGTTCGAGCTTCGTGGTGCCGTAGCCGAGATACTCGCGCCATGCGGTGAGCATCTCGGGATCAGCGTCGGCTTTGTCGGCGGCGATGGTGTTGAGGCACTGCTCCGCGCTCGCAACAAGCTTCGCCCGCTCGGCTTCCAAATGCTTCACCAGCGCGGGCAGATCATTGATGGGCAAGTCGGGCCGACCCGGTGCCACGAGGCGCGGATTCTCCCACACGACGTCATCGCTCTCGCTGCCATCGCCTGCATCGCCAGTGCTCAGGTAGAGCGTGGTGTCCTTGCCGCTGTCGAGCTTCACGCGCATCTCCTGCTTTGCCACCAGCGGTGTCACCGCCTCCTGCCATGCCTTCGGGCCGTTCTCTTTTCCGATGTGGCCGACGTTCGCGAAACGCCACAGCACCTTTTGCCACGGCTCGATGTCCGCCGCCGTGAGCTTCTTCTCACGGAACTTCACACGCAATGAATCGAGCAAGACGTTCGGTTTCGTGCTCGTCAGTGCTTTGCGCAGGATGTCGAGATACTTCGCGCTCAAGCCCTCCGTGCTCGCGCGGCCTTGCAGCGCGTCGAGATACTTCGCCAGCGGCAGATGACCACTGCCCGTGCCGGTGTCGAGCTTGATGCCCTGTGCTTCCGTCTTCGTGCCTTCGCCCGAAGTCGTGTGCTTCGCATACAGCGCGCGAATCTTCGCCAGCGCTTCATCGGTCCAATCGCGCGCCGAAGTGCTGGGTGAGAAACGAATCCCATCCGGCAGCAGCACGAGGTGATTCGCCACGTCCTTCGCTGCATCGAGATACTTCGTGAGCAGCGAAGGCGACATCACCAACGCCGCGCCTGCGTTGGTAAAACCTTCACCTGCTGCACCATCGACGGGGAACTCCTTCGCGGGATCCAGCGAGTCCACACCGGTCAGATCGCGCAGCGTGTAGGTGTATTCCATGTTCGACAGACGCCGCAGCACAACGGGCCCAGGATCACCCGCATTTGCGAGCGCGATCTGATCTAGCGTGCCACGCACCCAATCGGTGAGCTGCTTCTTCTCATCCGATGTGATCAGCTTCTCCTTCTTCGGCGGCATCTCGCCGGAGGTGACTTGATCGAGCACGTTCTCCCAGACATGGGGCTCTTTTTGGATGTCCGATGATTCGAGATCGAGATCGCCTTTGTGCTTCGCGGTCGAGTGACAGTTGAGGCAATGCGTTTGCAGAAGGGCCTTGGGTTCGGCGGCTTGGGAGGTCGAGATGCAAAGCGCGATCATGACTCCCCGCAGATTCACGGAGGCCCACTGATTGGGTTTCGAGTTCATTAATGAATGCAGGGCTTGGTTTCAAAAATCACGGCTGTAGCCGGCGAGCCAGCCGCCATCGACGGGGATGATGGCGCCGTTGAGGTAGGAGCTTTCGGGGGCGGCGAGGAAGAGGACGGCGTGGGCGATCTCCTCCGGCTGGCCGGGGCGGCCGAGCGGGACGTGGGAGAGCATGGCCTGCACGCGGTCGTTGAACTTGCCGTTCTCGCCGTAGAAGAGCTGCTTCGTGCCTTCGCTGAGGATGGAACCGGGGGCGATGCAGTTCGTGAGGATGCCTTGCGAGCCGAGTTCGATGGCCATGGTGCGGGTGAGATTGACGACGCCTGCCTTCGCGGCGGTGTAGGCGCATTGCAGACGCGCGGGGACGAGGCCCATGACGGAGGAGATGTTGATGATGCGTCCGGCATTGCGTTGCAGCATGTGACGCGAGGCGGCCTTGCTGACAAGAAAGAGGCCGGTGAGATCGACGCGCAGGATGCGATCCCACTCGTCGGCGGGGAACGAATCAATGTTCACGCGATGCGCCATGGTGTTGATGCCGGCGTTGTTGACGAGGATGTCGATGCGTCCGTGCGCGGCGATGATTTCGCCGATGGCTGATTCGATCTGTTTTTCATCGGTGACATCCATGCGGAGTGCCATGGCTCCGGGCGTAGCAGCGGCGAGCTGGCGGGCACCTTCGAGGTTGATGTCGGCGAAGACGACTTTGGCGCCGTTGGAGGCGAGCGAAGCGCAGATGGCTTGTCCGATGGCACCGGCGGCACCGGTGACGAGGGCGACTTGGTCTTGGAGATGGACTTTCATAGGGAATCTGGGGCTAGCTCCAATAGGCTCGAATCAGCACTCGAGTTCCTCCCTTGGAGATGGTGATTTCGGCAAACTGCGCTCCTCCGCCTGGGACGAGATTCATATGGGTATCCGCCAGCGTGGTCTTGCCCCTGAATGCGTGCTGAGTGCCTTTCGAAGACTGCAACCACAGCAGTATCTTCTCAGGTGCGGCGTCAAAACTCACAATGAACTCACGCGTGAACATGCTTCCTTTTGTCTCAATGTTCACGTTTCCTATGGGCAAAGGCAAAGGAGCGAGCTGAGCCCACTCACAAGTGCATTCGACTGCGCTTTGTCGATTGGGCGGGCTCTGTGGATGCAAAAACCACCAGGCGACTCCGGCAAAACAAATCACTCCAACGAGTGCGATCCACAGGCACCCCTTGATGAGCCACGATCGGTGAACGGTTGATCGTGCGTCGTCGCCGGAGGTTGAGCTTGGTGATTGCATGGGCATCTGCGACTAGGTTGATTCACACGAGCCCGAGAACGGGCTGCTCGATGAGCTGGCGGAGGGTTTGCAGGAAGCGGGCGGCAGGCGCGCCGTCGATGACGCGATGATCGAAGGTGAGGCTGAGCGTGAGACGATCTCGCGCGGTGAAGCGGCCATCATCGAGCGGCACGGCCTCGCGCACGATGGCACCGATGCCGAGGATGGCGGACTCGGGTGGATTGATGACGGGCGTGAATGCCTCGACGCCGAGCGTGCCGAGATTGCTGAGAGTGAAGCACGCGCCTTGCATGTCTTCGGCGGCGAGTTTGCCAGTGCGCGCGGCGGCGATGAGTCGCTGTGATTGCGCGGCGATCTGCGTGAGCGTGGAGGTGTCTGCGTTCCGAATGACGGGAACGAGGAGCGTGTCGTCCGCGTCCACGGCGATGCCGATGTGGATGGCGTCGGGGACAAGGATGTGCTCTTCGGCCCACACGCCGGTGAGCAACGGATGCTGGCGCAATGCGGCGCCGGTGAGCTTCACGAGGATGTCGTTGATCGTGGGCACGATCGTGTTGGCGGAGGATTCGCCATCGGCTTTGAGCTGTTTGCGCAACTCGACGAGCTGCGTGGCATCGCAGCGTCCGGTGATGGTGACTGGCACCGTGGTCTGTCGGCTGTGCATGAGCCGCGCGGCGATGGTGCGACGCGATGACGTGAGCGGGATTTTCTTGAAGCCGGTTGAAGCAACGGCGGATGCGGCAGCGATGACATCGCACTCGCGGATGCGTCCGCCTTTGCCCGAAGGGGTGAGCTCGGAGAGATCGATGTGATGTTCTTTCGCCGCGCGTCGGGCGCGGGGACTGGCGGGTGTTTCGGTGCGGCGTTTCTCAGGCAGGAGAATGGGGGCAGAAGAATGGATGGATTTCTTTCCCGGCTGTTGCGCTTCGATCGGCTCTTTTGTCTTGGGTGCTGGTTGATTCGAAAACGGTGCGCTCTCACCGTCGTGGAGCAAGTAGCCGAGCACATGGCCGACTTTGATGACGTCGCCGGACTTTGGGCCGGTGGCGGGGATGGAGAGGATGCCGCTGTCGATGGATTCGACTTCCTGCGCGGCTTTGTCGCTTTCGAGCGTGAAGAGTGGTTCGCCTTCTTTGATGAAGTCGCCGTCGTTCTTCAGCCACGCGAGGAACTTGCCTTCCTCCATGGACCAGCCGAGACGCGGGAGTTGGATTTCGATGGGCATTGGACTATGGCTTTGGTTGTGAAGCCGTGAGCGATTCGGAGGTGTTGTTTGGACAAAAGAATGGGGACAGGAGAATGGATTCAGATCTCATTCTTCTGTCCCCATTCTCCTGTCGATGATTGGTCGGCGTGTTCATACTCACTCGGCGCAAAGGTTTCGGATGGCGTCAGCGATCGCTGCGGCATCAGGCACCACGGCGGCCTCCAGCGTGGGGCTGTAGGGCGTGGGCGAGGGCTTGCCGTTCAGGCGGCGGATGGGGGCGTCGAGTTCGTCGAAACCGCGGTCGGCGAGTTGCGCGGCGATCTCGGCGCTGATGCCGCAGTGCGCGAAGTCTTCGTCCACGATCAAGAGGCGGCCCGTCTTTGCCACCGACTGGATAATGGTGTCCACGTCGAGCGGTGCGACGGTGCGCGGGTCGATGAGTTCGACGTTGATGCCTTCTTTGGCGAGTGTCTCACACGCCGCGAGCGTCTTGTGAACCATCAGCGCGAGCGCCACGACGGTGATGTCGCTGCCTTCGCGGACGATGGCGGCTGTGCCGAAGTCGATGAAGTATTCCTCCTCCGGAACGGGGCCTTTCACAGTCATGAGTTCGCGATGTTCGAGGAAGAGCACGGGATTATCGCAGGTGAGCGCGGTCTTGAGCAGACCCTTCGCATCGCGCGGTGACGAAGGCACCACGACGCGCAGACCGGGGAAGTGCGCATACATCGAGTAGTAGCTGCCGCTGTGATGCGTGGCCGCGTTGTGGCCGATGCCGATGCAGCCGCGCATCAGCACGGGCATCTTGAGCCGGCCGCTGCTCATGTATTGCATCTTGGCGATCTGATTGATGATCTCACCAACGCTATCGAGCACGAAGTCGGCGAACATGAAGTCCACCACGGGGCGCGTGCCCGTCATCGCTGCGCCACCCGCGAGTCCGACAAAACCGCGCTCGCAGATGGGGGTGTCGCGCAGGCGTTCAGGACCATGGATGGCAAACAAGCCACTGGTCGTAGCGAAGTTGCCGCCGCGGACGCCGATGCCTTCGCCCATGACGAAGATCTTCGGATTGCGCGCCATCTCTTCGGTCAGTGCTTCGAGCGTGGCCTTCATGAAGGTCAGCTCGCGTGTGTTGGCGTTTGATGCGGGCACATCACGCGGCGGTCCGCTGCGTGGGGCTGAATAAACGTGCGTGGTGGCGCTCTCAGCCGTCGGGTAGGCGCTCTTTTCGGCAAACTCATGCGCGTCTTCGGTGAGTGCGGCGACTTCACCTTCGATGGCGCTGAGTTCCGCATCGGTCGCTAGTTTTTGATTAAGCAGGTGCTTCTTCAGCCGGGCGATGGGGCAGCGTGTCTTCCACTGCTCCACGTCTTCGCGCGTGCGGTAAGTGAAGTCGCCCATGCCTTCGGCGTGTGCGCGTGTGCGGTAGGTTTTACATTCGATGAGCGTGGGGCCTTCGCCATTCCGCGCACGCTTCACGGCCTCCCGGGCCACGGCTTCCACGGCGAGCACGTCGTTGCCATCCACTTCGATGCTGGTGATGCCATACGCAGCGCCGCGTGCTGCCACGTTGGGATTGCCCGCGACACTGGAGAACGGAACCTCGGTGGCGAACTGGTTGTTCTCGCACACGAACAACACTGGGAGCTTCCAGATGCTCGCCATGTTCAGCCCCTCGTGAAACGCGCCGTTGTTCGCCGCGCCATCGCCGAAGAAGGCGACGCCGACATTGCCCGTCTTCATGATCAAGGAACTGTAGCCCGCGCCGGTGGCTTGCAGGATGCAGGGTCCGACGATGCCGCTGGTGCCCATCATGCCGATCTCGGGCGCGAACAAATGCATGGAGCCGCCACGACCGCGCGAGCAGCCGGTTTCGCGTCCGTAGAGTTCCGCGATGAGTTGACGCGGCTCCATGCCTTTGGCGAGCGCGTGTCCATGACCGCGATGCGTGCTGAAAACGGCATCCGCTTCATGCAAATGCGCGCACACCGCCGTGGCGATGGCCTCCTCGCCGACATAGGTGTGGCATGCGCCGTGTATGAGACCGCGCTGATGCGATTTCGCGAGTCGCTCTTCGACCATGCGAATGACGAGCATGGTGCGGTAGAGCGAGAGCGGGGATGTTTTGTCGGTCGGAATCATGCAGCAGAAGTTTTGAGCCGGACGAAGCTGAGGATGATGCCGCCGGTGATGAAGCACGCGGCGAGGAAGAGGAGGCACTGCGACTCGCCGTAGCCCTGGCCGCGCAGCCAACCGGTGACGTGGTTGCCCGCGTAGCCCGCGAGGTTCGCACCCATGTTGATCAAACCGGTCGCGGCCGCGGCAGCAGATGCGGTGAGAGTGAGCGAGGGCAGCGTCCAGAATGGCGCGATCCAAAAGAACGCACCCAGCGCGGTGAGGCACAGCCACAGCATCTGCGTGCCAAAGGCTTGTCCGGGAATGGTGCTGCACGCGAGGAACACGCCCGTGGCGATCATGCCGCCCACCGCATGCCACTTACGATCACCCGTGCGGTCTGCCGACCAGCCGGAGAGCAGCACGCTGGCGATACCGCAGGTGTAGTAGATGCCGCTGTAGAGCAGCGTCATCTGATCCGAGCCGTGCGAGAGATTTTTCACCGTCGTGGGCAGCCAGAAGGTCATCGCGTAGCCGCCGCTGTTGCCGATCATCACGCCAAGCGCGAGCAGCCATACGGCAGGCAAACGCAGCGCCTGCCACACGCTGACCTTTTGCACCGCTTCCTTGGCGGCGGCTTCGGCTGCGAGTTCGTTTTCGAGATGATCGCGTTCGGCCTGCGTGAGCCATTTCGCACTGCGGGGCCGGTCGGTGAAGCAAACGAGCACGATGATACCGAGCAGCACGGCGGGCAGACCTTCGACGATGAAAAGCCACTGCCATCCGGCGAGCGCGAGCCATTTCACATCGAGCAGCATCGACGACACCGGCGCACCCAGCGCGAGACTGAACGGCACCGCCACGAGCAGCCACGACAACGCCCGCGAGCGGTCGCTCTGCACGAACCAATGCGAGAAATACACGATGATGCCGGGAAAGAAGCCCGCCTCGGCCACGCCGAGCAAAAAACGCATCCAATAGAAATGCGCGGGTGTCTTCACGAACGCCATCGCCGCCGAGATGAATCCCCAGGTGATGAGAATGCGCGCGAACCACTTCCGCGCGCTCCAGCGCTCCACGAGCAGCGCACCGGGGATTTCGAGAAAAAGATAGCCGATGAAGAACACGCCGATGCCGAAGCCAAACACGTCCTCCGAAAACCCCAGCGCCTCGCCCATGCGGAGTTTCGCAAAGGCGACGTTCGCGCGGTCGAGATACGACACGATGTAAAGCACCACCACGAGCGGCAGGATGCGCCACGCGACCTTTCGGCGCAGGGCGGGGACATTGATGGCAGTGGGCGCGGCTTCGGTCATGGTGTCAGGGCTCGTGATTCAGGCTTCCGCCACGACGGGATTGGTGAGTGCGCCGATCTTTTCGATCTCGATGGTGACGGTGTCACCGGGCTGGAGGAAGACGGGCGGCTTCATCGCGGCACCGACACCTTGCGGCGTGCCGGTGAGGATCACGGTGCCGGGCAGCAGGGTGGTGCTGCCGCTGAGGAACTCGATCAGCGTGGGCACGTCAAAGATCATGTCGTTGGTGTTCGAATCCTGCATCGTTTTGCCATTGAGGATGGTCTGGATGCGCAGGGTGTTCGGGTCAGGAATTTCGTCCTTCAGCACGAGGCAGGGGCCCAGCGGGGCAAAGGTGTCGAAGGTCTTGCCACGGCACCACTGGCTGCCGCCGCGTTTGATCTGCCAGTCGCGCGCGCTGACATCGTTGGCGCAGGTGTAGCCGAGCACGTAATCGAGCGCGTCGGCCTTGGAGACGTTCTTGCAGGCCTTGCCGATGACGACGGCCAGCTCGCACTCGTAGTCCACCTCGTCGCTTTGGAGATGGCGGGGCAGGACGATGTCATCGCCCGGATTTTGCACCGCGCCGGGGGATTTCATGAAGAGCACCGGATACTGCGGGATGGCGGCGTTGCTCTCCTCGGCATGTTTGCGGTAGTTCAGGCCGATGCAAAAGATGGCGACGGGCTGCAGCGGCGCGAGGAGCTTGCCCGGCTTGACGACCTCTTCGGTGACGCGAAAGCTGCCGAGAATGTCTCCATCAATGCGGCGGGCGGTGCCGTCGGATTGAAGGGCTGCGTATTGGATGGAACCGTCGGTGGTTTGGTGGCGGATGATGCGCATGGCTGGTGGGTGGTGATGATGGGAGAGTTCGTGGTGAATTATTTGCCCGCGGAAAGGCCTCCATCCACGATCATGGCGCTGCCGGTGACAAAAGACGCGGCTTCGCTGGCGAGGTAGAGCGCTGCGGAGGCGATCTCGGAGGGCGCGGCCATGCGTTTCATGGCATGTGGAGCCTCCATCTGGCGGAGATAGTCGTCGGGGTTTTCATACTGGCGAAGCATCGCGTCCACGAACGGTGTGCGAACACGGCCGGGGCAGATGCAATTGATGCGCACACCCGTGGTGCCGTGGTCCATGGCCATCGCACGGGTCATGCCGACGACGGCGTGCTTCGTCGTCGTGTAGGCGAAGCGTGCCTCCATGCCCATGAGCCCGGCGATGGATGCGATATTGACGATGGAGCCGATGCCGCGCTCGATCATGCCGGGCAGCACTGCACGCGAGAGGTGATAGATGCCGACCACATTGATCTTCCACAGTCTTTCCAAGTCCTCGGTCTTGGTGGTCAAAATGGTGCCGACATGCCCGACGCCCGCGTTGTTCACGAGCACATCGCAGCGCCCGCATTTCTCAATGACCGTGCGCACAGCGGCAAGGCACGAGGACTCGTCGCTGACATCCAGCACGAGCGATTCCGCGCGATGGCCAGCTTCGCGAATGCGTGCCGCAGTCTGCTGCGCGGCATTTTCGTCGCGGTCGGAGGCAAAGACGAGCGCTCCGGCTTCGGCGAAGCATTCCGCGATGGCGGCTCCGATTCCGGAACCGGCTCCAGTGACGAGGGCGATTTTGTCAGCGAGGGTAATCATGGTTGGGGATGGATTTGAAGTTGTTCTGCGGCCTCGCGGCTGGTTTTCTCGAACAAAGCAGCGTTGCGTGGCTGCTTCAGGTCTTGGTCAAAAGTGGGGATCATCCGCCTCATGCGTTCCTGGCCTTGAGCGCTGGTGAGCAGATGCGGCAGGCAGGTCTGGACGACTTCGAGGGCGATGTTCACTGAGACCGAGGCACCCGGCGAAGCGCCCAGCAGCACAGCGATCGAACGGTCTGCGGAGGAAAATACTTCGGTTCCGAAATGCACCACGCCGCGGTCGGCTTTCTTGATGGCCTGCACACGAATACCCGCCTGCACGAGCCTCCAGTGCTCCAAGCAGGCATTGGGGTAAAACTCGCGCACGGCCTCCATGCGGCTCTCCATGCTTTGCAGGCCCTGGGTGATGAGATACTTCACCAGCGAACGATTGCGCATGCCAGTCTTCAGCAGCGCGCTGAGATTGCCCGCACGAATCGAGAGCGGCAGGTCGCTCCAGTGTCCGTGTTTGAGGAAACGCGTCGTCCATGAAGCAAACGGGCCGAAGAGAAGCTGGCGCTGGCCATTGAGTCGCCGCACATCGAGGTGTCCCGCACCGAGGCTGGGCGATGAGGGCGGTGTGGTGCCGTAAACCTTAGCTTCATGCCGGGCACAGATCGAAGGCTCATCGCACACAAGCCACTGGCCGCCGATGGGAAATCCGCCCAGACCAGCGACTTCAGCAAGACCAGTGGATTGCAACAACGGCAGGCTGCCGCCGCCCGCGCCGACGAAGACGAACTTCGCACACTGCGACCGCGTTTCGCCCGTGGCCTGGCATTGCATCGTGAGATGCCATTCACCCACACCGCGCTGGAGCCTCGTCACCTTCCATCCGGCGGCAATGCCGCAATGTTCCTGCTCCGCCAGCCAACCGCAAAGACGGCGGGCCAGCAGACCATAGTCCACCTCGGTGCCGGCACCTTTCGTAGCCGCGACTGGACAAGCATTGCGTCCTTCCATCACCAGAGGAGCCCACTGCTGGATCCGCGACGAATCGGTCGTGAACGTCGTGCTGCGGAAGAAATGATGCTCCGCCATCGCGGTGTGCCGTGCACGCAAGAAGTCCACGTCTTCGCGACCCTTCACAAAGCAGACGTGCGGCACTGCATGGATAAAATCCGCAGCAGCTCCCACCATGCCTTCAGCGGTCGCAGAGCCCCAGAACTGCTTCGAGTGCTCGAACTGCTCAAAGATGTGCAGCGCCCTTGTGATGGGAACTTTCCCGGAACTGTCGCGCTCCGGCGTGTAGCTCAGCTCGCAGAGCGCTGCGTGACCCGTGCCCGCATTGTTCCAGCCGTTCGAGGCCTCCTGAGCAAGTTCACTCGTGATCTCGACCATCTGGATGCGCAGCCGCGGATCGAGCCGCTTGAGCATCACGGCCAGCGTCGCGGACATGATGCCGCTGCCGACAAGCACGATGTCGGGGGCTTCGAGGATGCGTGCGGGCTCAAAGTTCATGCCGCAAAAAGGGAATGGGCATTGAGGCTCGTCATCGAACAAAGCCGAGCCGGAGGCTCGAGAGAGATTAGCCGGTGGTGGAGCGAGCCTAAGCGAGCGCAACCACCGGATGGGCAGGCCAAACGGATTGCGCTCCGGCAGGAGCGCGAGAAGCTCTGGCCATGCCATCGACCCACCTCTCGCTTCATTACCACGTTGTGTTCAGCACGAAGAATCGTGAACCGTGGATCGGCGGAGATGTGATTGATCGAGTTCATGCTTACATCGGTGGCACGGTGAAGAACCTCAGCGGTATCGCTCATGCAGCAGGCGGCGTCTCCGATCATGTGCATGTCTTCATGGGGCTCCGCGCCACGCATTGTCTGGCGGATGTTATGCGTGAGCTGAAGAGCGAATCGTCGAAATGGATTCACCGTGAACTCAACATGCCGTTCTTTGAATGGCAGGAAGGATACGGTGCCTTCACCGTGAGTGCGTCCCACATTGATGCGGTGCGTTCGTATGTTTTGAAACAGCCGGAGCATCATTGTGTGAAGACGTTTCAGGAAGAATATGTGGCGATGTTGCAGCGTGGGATGGTCGAATACGACGAACGGTATTTGTGGTGACGGTGGCGATCGGTGGATCGAATGTCTCTCGCGCTCCCTCCGGGGCGCAGGGTGTTTTGCCATGCCAGCCGGTGGTTGCGCTCGCCCAGGCTCGCTCCACCACCGGCTAATCTCTGGTGAGCCTCCGGCTCGACTGAAAGGCATGTGACACGACCGTTCGATGCTGCCCTGCGGTTCAGAGTCATCGCCGATGACCAGCGGCAGCACACGCCACGCGGTCTTGCGCTGCACGGCGAAGGGAGCGATGGCTGAATGAGACTTGTTGGGCATGGCTGCGATTCGTCTGGTTCAGCACCAATGCGCGCCGATGGCCTCGACATGCACGGCATACAGACTGCGGCTGGCGGTCATGAAGAGACGATTGCGGCGCGGCCCGCCGAAGCAGACGTTGCTGCACACTTCGGGCAGCACGATCTGGCCGATGCGTTTGCCCTCGGGCGAGAATATCTGCACGCCATCATAGCCTTCGCCCACCCAGCCGGAGCCGGCCCAGATGTTGCCGTCCTTGTCGCAGCGGATGCCGTCAGCGAGTCCGGCGACCTCCTTGCCATTGAGGTCCATCTTCATCGAGGCGAACTCGCGGCCATTCTTCAGCTTCGCGCCGTCGATGTCCCACACCTTGATGTTCTTCGGCGCTTCGGGGTAATGCGTCGCGCCCGTGTCGGCCACATACACCTTCTTGTAGTCGGGCGAGAAGCAGAGGCCGTTGGGCTTGAAGATTTCGTCCGTGACCTTCTCCACCTTGCCACTCGGATCGATGCGATAGACCGCCTCCTTGAGCTGGAGGTCACCCTTGTTGCCCTCGTAGTTGCCGAGGCTGCCGTAACCAGGATCGGTGAACCACACGCTGCCATCGGGATGCACCGCGCCATCGTTGGGTGCGTTGAAGGGCTTTCCGTCAAACTTGTCCGCCAGCACGGTGAGGGTGCTGGCGGCCTCGTAGCGCACGACGCGGCGGTTGCCGTGCTCGAAGGAAATCTGCCGACCTTCACGGTCAAAGGTGTTGCCGTTGCTGTGGCCGGCGGGCTTGTGGATCGTCGTGACCTCGCCGTCGTCCTGCAGCCAGCGATGCTGCACGTTGTTCGGGATGTCGCTCCACACGAGGTATTGTCCCCAACCGCTCCATGCAGGCCCCTCCGCCCAATACATCCCGGTGTGCAGCCGCTCGATGGGCGCGGAGCCGATCTTGTATTTCTCGAATGCCTTATCGAGCGCGATAACGTCTGGCTCGGGATAACGCACGGGCGGCGCGCCGGAGCCGTAGTCGCGTGCGAACAGTGGCGCAGCAGCGAGTGAACCGATGGAGGTGAGGAAGGAACGACGAGTGTGCATGGTGTGATGGATGGTTGGCGTGGTGGAATGAAATCACTTCGCGGCGCTCACGCCGTTGACGATGTTTGGCAGCGGTTCGCCGCGCACGGCCATGAGCGCGATGCGTGCGGCGGTCTCTCGCAGCGTCTTCACCGCAGGCGGGCTCGCGGAGGCGATGTGCGCGGCGAGGATGACGTTGGGCATCGTGCGGATCGGATGATCCGCCGGGATGGGCTCTGGATCGAAGACATCGAGCGCGGCTCCGGCGAGATGTCCCGATTGCAGCGCCTCGGTGACGGCCGTGCTGTCCGTGAGATCGCCACGGCCTACGTTGATGAAAATGGAGCCGGGTTTCATCTTCGCGAAGGCCGCTGCATTGAACATCTGCTTCGTCTTCGCGTTCGAGGGACAGTGCGGAGAGACGATGTCGCTCTGCGCGAGCAGTTCATCGAACGATGAGGCCGCCACGGCACCTGCTTTGGCGATCTCATCCGCTGCTACGACGGGATCAAAGACCAGCACGCGGGCCTTGAAGGCCAGCAGGCGTTTCACCACCTCGCGCCCGATGCGACCAAAGCCGATGATACCGATCGTGAGATGCTTCAGCGATGACATCGCGGTCAGCGGCGTGGCGAGGCCCCATTTGCCAGCGCGAATGTCGAGCGCGTTCGGCACCACCTGCCGCGTGATGGCGAGGATGAAGGCCAGCGTGTGATCCGCCACTTCATCGATGCAGTAGTCCGGGATGTTGCACACCGGAATGCCGCGCTCGCGCGCCGCAGCACCGTCCACATTGTCGTAGCCGATGCCGTAGCGCACGATGGCCTTCGCCTTCGTCATCGCGTTGACCACCTCGGCATTCACCGGCGCGAACTGCGCGATGACGGCGTCGGCATGGCGAACGAGATCGGCAATCTCCGCGGGAGGACGCTTCTCTTTGAGCGAGACGATCTCAACGCCTGCAGGCCGGAGGATCGCTTCCTCCAGGCTGAGATCGGGAAAGGTGTAGTCAGTGATGGCAATGGTGGGCATGGCTGTGTTCAGGATGGGAAAAGGGTTCACTCTCCGAGCGCACGGACGGTGGTGAGGGATTTGATGAGGCTGTGGTCGGCCCACTTCCAGACGACCTTCTTGTCGCGGGTGACCTCGAAGGCGTGCGCGCCCTTGCCTTCCTGCCCGCGGATGAAATTGCCGACGAGATAGTTGCCGTTCTTGAGCTGCTGCACGCTGGAGACCCAAGTGATGTTCAGCTCGGGCGCGTCCTCCGCCTTGAATTCCCACGCGATCTGCTTGTCCGGCGTGACCTCGATCAAACGCTTTTGCGTGCCGCAGCAAATCAACGTGTTGCCATTGGCAAGGCGCTGCGCTTCACCCGTGTTCGTGACACCGGTGTATTCCCACACCACCTTTCCCTGCGGATCGACTTCGCGCACCGCGCCCTCGCCTTCATGAGCGGCGAGGATATTACCGTTCGCCAGCTTGTGAACGTTGCGCACCTGAAGGTGAGTTCCTTCAATGTTCGTTTGCAGCGGCGTGACATGCACGATCTCACCCTTCGGATTCACTTCGACAGCCTGACACGGCCCCTGTTCTGCGACTAACGTGTTGCCATTCGCGAGCCGCTCGCATCCGAAGACCTGATGCGACTTGCTCACGTAGTCGAACACCGTCTCGCCGCGCGAAGTAATCTCACGCACCCCCGTGGGCTGCCCACCGTAGCCGAAGAGGATGTTCCCATTCGGCAACGCCTGGAAGATCACCGTGGTGCTCGGCGGCTTGAACTCCCACACGAGCTTGCCATCGCCATCGAGTTCGATGAAGCGATTCGGCCCTTTGCCGTATTCGGTGAAAAGCAGTCTGCGTTTCGCGGGCGCGTCAGCGGCGGAGACGAGCGCGCTGAATGACAGAGCCAAGGCGAGAAGAGAAAGGATGCGTCGGGTGATGTTCATGGTTGCATAGGTTGGTTGGACTTCATGGTTGCGGAGAATCAGCGCGCTGCTTTCGGCAGGTGCGGCAGCAGTTTGTTGAAGAGGCTCTGCTGCTCTTTGAGCGCGGCGAGGTGATCCGGCTTGCTGACAAGATTCTCGCGTTCGAGCGGATCGGTCTCGTAGTCGTAAAGTTCGATGGACTCGACTTGATCCGTGATGCGCGGCGTGTCGCTGCTGAGGTCGGCACGACGCCACTCGATGTAGCGATAGCGCGGCGTGCGCAGCGTCCAGCCCATCAGGCCATTCTTGGCAGCTCCCGGAGACATCTGGCTGATCGCGGCCTCATGCAGTTTGTCCTTCTCGCCACGCATGAGCGGCACCAGGCTTTTGCCCTCGACATGTCGCGGCACGGGCAGGCCGGCGAGATCGCAGAGCGTGGGATAGATGTCGAGAAACTCGACGAGCGAGGTGACGCGCGGCACCTGCTTTTGATCCGGCGTGGTGATGATGAGCGGCGCGCGGGTTGCATCCTCGTAGTTGGTCACTTTACCCCAATGACCATGCTCGCCGAGATGCCATCCGTGATCGCCCCAGAGGCAGACGATGGTCTGTTTGGCGACACCCGCTTCCTCCAGCGTCTTCATCAACAAGCCCACCTGCGCGTCGATGTAGGAGACACAGGCCGCGTAGCCGTGAATGAGTTCGCGTTGCAGCGGTTCGGGGATCGCCCCGGTCTTCGGCACATCGGAATAGGCGCGCAGTTCGCCCGAATTGCTGTAAAACGCGGGGTCGTGCGGGCTTCCGACGGGCATCGTTTGAAAGGAAGCGAGCGGCAGCTTTGCCCGGTCATAGAGATCCCAATACTTCTTCGGTGCGATGAACGGCAGATGCGGCTTCACAAAACCGACGGCGAGAAAGTAAGGCTGAGTCTGCTGCGCGAACTCGCGAATGCGTTTCGCGGCAGTGAAAGCCACGCCGCCATCGTGATAGGCATTGTCAGCGATGTCGCAGCCTTCGGTCGCTGGCCCGGAGGCAGGCTTGCCCTGTGCGGCAAGCTCGGCCAACCGCGATTTGGTCGCCGGGTCCTGATAGCCGCCCGGTGCAGGCTTTTCACCCGGAGCCATCTCCCACGGGCCATAGGGCACGCTCCACGAAGCGCGGTCGTGTCCCGCATCCACGGTGCGGCCATCGAAGACCTTATGAAGCGGATGCGTGATGTAGCCATGATTCCTGAACTGCTGCGGCAGCGTGACGAGATCAGGAAAGCGTGTGCGCAGCAGGTCCTGCGGTTGGGCCGGATTGAAGAACACGCGCGTCGAGTCGGGCCGCAGCCCCGTGAGAACACTCATGCGCGACGGCGCGCAGAATGACACCTGGCAGTAGCTCGCGGTGAACAGCGCCCCGCGCGCTGCAAGGCGGTCGATGTTTGGCGACTTGATCCACGATGCGCCATAACAGCCGAGCAACGGCTTCAGGTCATCGATGGCGATGAACAGGACGTTGGGCTTCCGCTTCGGCGCATCGGCAGCCACCGCTGAACAAGCCAGCACTGCGAAAGAGAGAAACCATGAAAGCGCTCTCACGGACGTCCTCCTTTCGTGATCTTCCGAAGTTGCTCCGCAAGCGCGGGGATCTGTGCAGCGGCTTCGACGGTGCCGACGAGGTTCACCGTTTCGAGCGGATCGGTTTGATCGTCGTAGAGTTCCTGCGCGACGATGAGGCCAGACTTGAAATAACGCCACTCGTGGTAGCTCCAGCGGTCGGTCTTGAGAGCGTAGCCCATCACCTGCGGCAGTGCCTGCGGTCCGCCACCCCAGTAGAGCGCGGGGCGTGGATGCTGCGTGAGCGCGGTGGTCTTCACCGTGGCGCTGGCGTCCTTCAATACAGGCACGAGGCTGGTGCCATCGAGTTTTGGCGGATTTCGCAGGCCACAGATTTCAGTGAGCGTGGGAAAGATGTCGATCAACTCGCTGATGGCGCTCGTCTTCGCACCACTGCTGCCAATGCCGGGCGCGCTGATGATGAGCGGCACGCGCGCGTCCCAGCCGAACAAGGTCATCTTTCCCCAGCAGTCGTGCTCGCCGAGTTCAAAGCCGTTGTCACCGATGATGACGACAATGGTGTTGTCGCGGATCTTTAGTTCATCGAGCGCATCCAGCACGCGACCAAACTGCGCGTCGGCAAAACTCATCGCCGCATAGTAGCCGTGGCGGATCTCGCGCTTTGCCTCCTCATCAAGCGTGCGGCGTTGACTTGGTTCGCCGAGGATTTCGTGGTTCGCGTGAAAGGCGATCTCAGGCGCGTTGCGAGGCCGTGCGGGTGTCTCGATGGCTGGGATATCCTCGCGGCGATACATGTCCCAGTAGCGCTTCGGCACCTTGTAAGGCGTGTGCGGCTTGAAGAGGCCCAGCGCGAGAAAGAACGGCTCTGGCTTCTTCGCGAGCGCACGCAGCTCGGTGATCGCGAGACTGGCGGACACGGCGTCAAAGCAAGCATCGTCTGCCACATCGCGATTCTCGCAGAGCAGATCCTTCGCAAGATTCGGTGGCACAGGTGCACCATTCGGAAGCGCAAACTCATCCTTCGTTTTGCCGCCCGTGCGTCGGTCCGGCACGCTCAGCGTTTTGAAGTCCGCTTCCTTGCCATAGCCGCCGAGCACCTTGCCGATGCTCATGGTCGTGTAGCCATGCTGCATGAACCACTGCGGCATCGTGACTGCATCGGGATGCAGGTCGTAAAGATACTTCGTCATGCTCCAGATGCCGAGCGAGTCCGGCCTGCGCCCGCTCATAAACGAAGCACGCGAAGGCCCGCAAATCGGCTGCTGGCAGAAGTTCCGCGTGAACACCGTGCCGCGCGCGGCCAGCCGGTCGAGGTTAGGCGACTTCGCCACGGGATCGCCGTAGCAACCCAGGCGGTTGTTCAGATCATCGAAGACAACGAAGAGAACATTGGGCTTCTTCGACGGCGCAGCAGCGGCTGGCGTGTGTGCAAACGCCAACGCGACGGGAACAAGCGTGAGAATGAAGATCGAACCTCTTGTCATGGCTGCAAAGGGTGGTTGGACTTCTTCGCGCCTCGGGATAGACTCCTGCTCATGCCAACCTTCGAGCCCGTTCCGAAAAATTTGCGCGAGCAGATGACGAAGCGCCTTGCCTCCATGTCCGACCAGGATGTGGCTGCCTTGTATGAGCTGTGGTTGCTCAAAGAGAAGCTGGACGTGCGGCAACAGATGTCGGACCAGGCGGAGCAAGAGATGGCGGCGGGCACTTGGGATCGCCTGCCTGAGATCATCCGGGAATATCGCTCGCGGCAGAAGAGCGCATGACCGTCTGCATCGACACCAATGTGCTCGTGCAAGCCCGTGCGAACAGCCATCCGTTCGGTGTGATACTCGATGGCTTCCTGTTTGGCATGATGAACTGGGCGGTGTCGAACCGGACGCTCACAGAATACGAAGAAATCATCTCCAGCAATGCAGGCCCGGCGGCGTGGGGCATGGTCGCGCGTTTCATCGAGCTGGTCGGCATGTCCGGAAACCTTGTGATGGTGAGTCCGCACTACCAGTTTCACATCATTGGCGACGATCCCGATGACAATGCGTTCACCGACTGCGCGATCGCCGCCCACGCGGACTTCGTCATCACTGAGGACCGTCACTTCGCCGCGCTGGCAGATGCCGGCTACAAGCCGCAACCGATCACTCCGCAGGAGTTTATCGACCGCTACCGTGGCATCCACGTTCCGTGATGGCGCGCCGAATGGGGAATGGCCACCCATTCACACTTCCTCCAGCATGAGTTTTGCATCGCCGAAGGTCTTCGGGCGCACGTCCATCTTGTCCATCATCGACATGAAGAGGCGGCAGAGTTGGCGCTCGGGCTTGTCTTTGTAGTCGAGTGTGCGTCCGCTTTTGAGACGACCGCCCGCGCCGCCGAGGACGATGACGGGAAGTTCGTCGTTGTTGTGCTTCGCGCCCACCATCATGCTGGAGCAGTGCATGAGCATGGTGTTGTCGAGCAGCGTGCGCTCGCCCTCGCGGATGCTGTCGAGCTTGCGTGCGATGTAGGCGACCTGCTGCATGAAGAGCTGGTTCACCTTGAGGTAGTCCTCGCCGTCGCTGTGCGAGAGCAGATGGTGGATCATGTAATCGATGCCGTGGCCGGGCTGCTGCACGCTGGGCAAATTCGGGAAACGCAGGGCGCTGTGGTCGTTGTTGAGCTTCAGCGTGGTGATGCGCGTGGTGTCGGTCTGGAAACCGAGCACGAGGATGTCGCACATGAGCTTCATGTGCTCAGCGATGTCCTGCGGGATGCCGTCGGCGGGGCGCTGCATGTTTGGTTTGTCGAGCGTGGGCCTCCAGCCTTGCAGTTCGCCGCGTTTGCCGGCGTTTTCGATGCGCTTTTCGACCTCGCGGACGCTGTCGAGATACTCATCGAGCTTGCGCTGGTCACTCGCGCTGATGTCGCGGCGCAAGTCTTGTGCGTCGGCGAGCACGGCATCCAGCACACTCTTGTCGGCGGGCGAGGCGTCGTCTTTGAAGAGCCGATCAAAGGCCAGCGCGGGGTAAAGCTCCAGCGGCGTCGGCGTGGTCGGTGAACTCCACGAAATGTGTGAGCTGTAGAGCATCGAGTAGTTTTTGTGCACCGACGGATTCGACTTCTCACAGGCCAAAACGAGGCTCGGCACTTTCGTGGAGCGTCCGTAGGTCTGGGCGAGCAGTTGATCAAAGCTCGTGCCGCTGCGGATCTCGCCACCGCTCGCGATGGGAGCACCGGAGAGCATGTTGCCAGTCTGTGAAGAGTGAATGTTCCCTTTGCGAGCCTCTTCATGATACAAACCGCGCACGAAGAGCAGTCGCTCGCGGAAATCCTTCAGCGGCTCCAGCACGCGGCCGAGTTCCATCGCCTTGCCGTCGCCCTTCGCCCACCATTCCTTCGATTGGAAGCCATTGCCGGAGAAGGTCACGCAAAGACGCACGGGAGCCTCGCTCGCCGGTTTGTTCTTCTTCGGCTCATCGCCCCAAACATTGACGGATTCCAGCCAGGGTAAAGCCATGGTGACGCCAGTCCCGCGCAGGAAGGCTCGACGGTTGAATCGGTGGGTGTTCATGATGATGCGGTTTGGCTAAGAGTGAAATCAGATGCCCGGCAGTCGCTCGGACGAATCGTTGAAGCTGTCGAGCTTCAGGCCGCCCCAGTCCATGAGCCGGAGGAAGAGGCTGCACATGCGGCGGTTGGGTTTTTCGAGGTAGTCGAGGACGCGGCCGCCGCGGAGATTGCCGCCGGCACCGCCGAGCAGGATCACCGGCAACTGCTTGGAGTCATGGTTGCCGTGCAGCATGCTGGAGCAGTGCATGATGGCGGTGTTGTCGAGCAGGGTGCTGTCGCCTTCCTTGATCTCGGACATGCGCTGGCAGAGGTAGGCGAGCTGCGACATGAAGAACTGGTTGAGCGTGATCAACTCGTCCGGCTGCGAGTGGGCGATGTAGTGATGGTGATCGCGGATGCCGAGGTGCGCGTGGACGATGGTGGAGGCGTCGTTGCAGTATTTCATCGTCGCGATCCGCGTGGAGTCGGTGCGGAAGGCAAGAATGAGGATGTCATTCATGAGCTTCCAATAGTCCGGCAGGTCGGCAGGGATGCCGTCGGCAGGCCGTGGACGATCAGGGCTGGTGAGGGTCGGTTTCCAGTCACCGGTCTCGCGCTCCTTGCCCGCGCGCTTGATGCGGCTCTCCACCTCGTGGACGGAGCCGAGATACTCTTCAAAGCGCTGACGGTCCGCGCTAGAGAGTTTGCGTTGCAGGGACTTGGCGTCTTCGAGCACGGCATCGACGACGCGGCGATCATCGCGGTTGCGCTCGGTGCGGAAGAGCTGGTCAAAGGCGAGCGCGGGCCGCGTCTCGGTCCACGTTGGCGACACGGGCGAACTCCACGAGATGTGCGAGCCGTAGAGCAGCGGATGCCCATCCTGCAGGCCTGGCACTGCCTCCTCGCAGCCGAGCACCAGCGAGGGCACGCGCGTGCGGTCGCCGATCTGCTTCGCCATCACCTGATCGAAGCTGACGCCCGTGTGGACCTCGTTTTTCGCCATGGTCGCGCCGCTGAGCATGTTCCCCGTCTGCATGCAGTGGATGATGCCGTTGTTCGCCTGCTCGTTCCAAAGGCCGCGCAGGAAGACCATGCGCTCCTTCCAAGTCTCCAGCGGCTTCAGGCAAGGTCCGAGTTCCATCGCGGCTCCTTCGTCCCTGGCCCACCAATGCTTCGAGTGGAAGCCCATGCCGGTGAAGGTGACGAGCGTGCGCGTTGGCGGCAGATGGGAGGCACTCGCCGAAGCAGCCCGCGCGGGACGCATGCAATCGAGCAAAGGCAACGCGAGGAGCGATCCGACGCCACGCAGTGCGTGGCGTCGGCTGATGAGCCAGGTGTTGCGTTGGATGTTCATGGGTTGAGTTTGGGTTGGGAGTGAGCGGATGTGGAAAAGGGAGCGATGAGCAAACCTACGACAGCGGAGTCAAGGAACTGGCGGCGTGGGATGAACGGTGTGGTTTCACGAAAGGAACAGGGCTGATGGCTCTCCATGAGAGCGTTGCAATGGCAGGCTCACCGTGTTATTGAAGCTCCATGAGTGACCGAGCCTTGCTTGCACGCATAACCTCCAGCCCCGACATCTGTCACGGCAAGCCCTGCATTCGCGGCCTGCGCTATCCGATTGAATCCGTTCTCGAGTGGTTAAGCAGCGGCATGACCCATGCTGAGATTCTCGCCGACTACGAAGACCTTGAGGAAGATGATCTTCGCGCGGCGACGGCTTGGGCCGCACGGCTTGTGAGAACGAAACGCATTGATCCAGTGACGGCATGAAGTTCGTCGTGGATGCCCAACTGCCGAGACGGTTGGCGGTTGAAATCAACGCCCTCGGCGATGATGCGATCCACACCCTCGATCTGCCTGCGAAGAATCGAACTTCAGACGCGTCCATCATCGAAGTGGCGCTAGCCGAGGCACGAGTGGTCGTGACCAAAGACAGCGATTTTGTGGACAGCTTTCTACTGCGTGGCGAGCCTGAAAAGCTGCTCTTTATCACCACCGGGAACATCACGAACAACGATCTGATCCACCTTTTGCGCGCCAACTGGCAGCCCATCTTGTCCATGCTTTCACAAGGCGACTTCGTGGAACTCAGTCGGACAGCGCTGACGCTACACTCTTGAATGGCGATCACTGGTTGTTGCGACTTCTTCATGCGCCCTTCATTTCGTCCGGTTTTCTGCCGATTTCATCGCCCCTGCTGCGGGCCGGATGCAGCGGAATTGTTCGCTGCGGACGATGACGAGCAGGGCGTCTGACCAGCGTCCGCCGGTGATCATGGTCTTGCTTACTTCATCAACGAGCGCGCGGTCAGAGGGCAGCACGGCGCGGCTCAGGGCGTAGCCGGTCAGCTTGCGGGCGAGTGTGCGCAGCAGGTCCTCGCGTCGCGGGCCGGCGACGTAGTTTCGCAGGCCGGCGAAATCATGGACATCGGTGCCGTCGCGCAGGGTTGCACGGCTCTCGCCGGGCTTCATCGAGCTGGCGGGTCGCAGGCGGCCGATGGCGTCGAACTGCTCCAGTGTCATGCCATACGGATCGATGCGGACGTGGCAGGCAGCGCAGTTGGCGTCCTTGCGATGGCGTTCGGTGAGTTCACGCACGCTCAGGCCAGCGGGCACGGCATCGGGCAGCGGCGGCACATTGGGCGGGGGCTTGGGCAAGCGGTCACCGAGCGTGTGGGCCACCCAGGCTCCGCGTTTGATGGGGCTGGTGCGGGCGGCGGCGGATTGTTTGGCGAGCACGGCGCCGAGTCCCAGCAGACCACCGCGACCGTAGGAGGCAATTTTGTCCACGCGACGCCACTCGAGCCCCTTCACGCCGGGGATGCCGTAGTGCTTGGCGAGCACCTCGTTGATGATGACTGCATCGGTGGCGATCACCTCGCTCACCGCGCGGTCGTTGGTGAGCAGGTCTTCAAAAAAGCGCACCGGTTCCTCGGCCAGCGCGTCACGCACAGCGGGCGTGAACTCGGGGAAGTCCTTCAAGCTGCGGCCATGGTTGGCGACGAAGTCCCGCACGCCGAGCCAGCGGGCGCCAAACTCCTCCGCCATGCCGCGAGTCCGCCTGTCTTTGACCATCCGGCGCACCTGTGCCTCCAGCACGGCGGGCTCGTGCAGACGTGAGGCCACCGCACGCAGTTCGTCATCAGGAATCGAGTCCCAAAGCAGGAAGCTCAGCCGCGTGGCCAATTCATCGCCCGACACTGGCTGCCAGCGCGGCCCGGCCGCCGGCTGCTCCACGCGGTAAAGGAACCACGGCGATGACAGCACGCGGGCCAACGCCGCGCGGAAGGCCGGATCATGCTTGATGCCCTCGGCACGATCGGCGCGATACGCAGAGACAAGGGTCTCGCGTTCATCGGTGTCGAGGGGCCGACGCCAGGCCCGTGCAGCGAAAGCGAGCAGCGCATCGAGGTGCTTCGGTTCGGCGGCAACTTGCTGAGCAAGAAGCGCCGCCTCCTCCCGCTTCACACGTTCTCCGATGACCGGATTGAAGAAGAAATCCATGCGCGGTGCGCCGTTCGGATTGGCGTAAAACTTCAGCAACTCCGCATACATCAGCGCGTGGGCATGGGCGTCCTCGCGCAGGAAATGCAGCTCGCTCCACAGGCGCTCCAACTCCTCGCGGCTCGCATCGTTGAGCATGAGACGACGCAGCGGTTCGTCCTCGCGATGGAACATGAACAGGCTGCCCTGCGCATCACGCGGGATGATCGGCTCAAAAAGCACCGAGGGTGGAAACAGCGCGCGAAACTCTGCGGCAGGACGAGCGCGCTCAGCGGCGACACGCGGATGCACGATCTGCGCGACTCGCAACTCGGGCTCATCCACAACAAGCGGATCGCCCGAGCGAAACGCAGTTGGGTTGGTCCTCTGTGGATTGAGCTTCTGCGAGTCCTTCGCATCCCGAAAGTCCGGCTCCGCGAGCAGCAGCGCCTGAACCGTGGCCGTCTCCGGGCTGCCGACTTCAACGCTCACATCGGCACGAAGCAATCGCGGCAAGGCGAGCAGCTTCATCAGCGGCTCTGGCAGCTTTTTCAAATCCAGGCGCACCTCGGAGCCAGCCTCCGTGACCAGCGCCGTCGGGGGCACGGGACGACCTTTTGGATGTCGGCCAAAACGGAGCCCGGATGCTGCCTCGATGGCTGAGCGCAGCTCAACGTGTTCCGCCAGCACCAGAGCGGGCGCATCGCCACCTTCCAATCGAAGTTTATCCCACACCACGAAGGTGCCCGGCACCGCCGGGGCCACTTGCCTTGCAACCAGTCGGAAGATCGGCTCGCGTGCCGCGCTCTCCACTCGCTCCACGGCGACCATGCGCATCGTGTCCTCCCACGCGGGGAAGCCGTTGCCCACCGCGAGGACACTGTGCTTATACTTGAGGTAGCGGCTCGCGAACAACTTGTCCTGCATGGCAGTGATCGCGTCGAGAATGGGGGCGGGATCGGTCGTGGTCGTGCGCCATTTTTCTCGGATCCAGGCGAGCATATCCTTTGGCAGACCCGCACTCGGTAGGATCGCAGGCCGCTCGCCCACAACGGCCAGCGCTTGCCCCAGCTCCGGTGCGGCGAGATGAGAGAGTTCGAATGAAACGCCGTCGCTCCCGGAAGGATGAGCATCGGCGACACGACCCGCGACCGCGACCTCGGCATCGATTGGGCTTGTCCAGGCGACCGTCACTGGGCGCTTCGGTCCCGGATGCACGAAGACCGACCGTGCGGGCAAATTCGTCCAGACCTGCAAGGGTTCGGTGCCGGTATTCACAAAGACCGAGGGATCGGAGCCGAGGCTCCACGATTTCAACTCGGTGCGTTCGGCGATGCTGTTACGCTGCTCGGTGAGGAACACCGGGGCGGATGTCGTCTCCAGGAAGCTCCAACTCGCCCCGTGCTTGTCCGTCCTCGGGTTGCCCTTCAAAAGATCGGGAATCACATCCGCGACGCTCCAGCTTCGCCGAGCGCCGGTCGTTTCGCGGATCGTCCATTCGATGAGCGTGCTGTCGGCTCCATAGCTTTGGTTGGGCAGCACGGTCAGGAGCAGCACTTCGCCGCGCCGAACCGAAACCGCATGCTCCAAGGGCACCGAGCCCGCTTCCGGCACCTTCGACGCCACGAGCATCCGTTTCGACGCAGCCCAGCGCGACTCGATTTTCTGCCGCGCCGAGTCGAGAGCCTGCTGCCGCTGTTTTCTCTCAGCTTCCACCTGGGCTGCTTTTGCCTCCCATTGCCTCGTTTGCGCATCGAGCTCCGCTGCCGGCTGGACGCTGAGTCCCGCCCAAAGCGCGGCTAGGTAAGTCGCGTTGAGTTTCTCCTCCGCCGCGACTTCCGCGATGGCAGCGGGACCGTCGCGAGTGAGCCGGTCGCGATGTTTCAGCGTCGCCAGGAGATGCGCACGGAGCGGCGGCCTTCCCCAGTTGTCCGCATGGAGCGAGTGAAAACTGCGCAGCGCCTTCTCCGCCTCCGCCGTCCAGTCTGGACGGTCCGCAGAGGTTGAAAAACGGAAGCCCGTGGGCAGCAGCACCGCCCGCGCCGCGACATAGCGCGCGGCCTGATGATAGCGCTCCACCAACCCCGGCGTCATCGGCATGGCCTCACCGACATTGGCAAACCCCTCGCCGCCCACACTATCGGGCGCAAACTCACCGGCCTGCGTCGGCTGCATGTCCACGCCCGTGAGATCACGCACCGCATGGTCATACTCCGCATTCGTCAGTCGGCGCAGCGTCACCGGCCCAGGGTCCCCCGCATGTGCTGCCGCCGCCTCATCCACCGCTGCCCCGATCCAGCCGAGCAACTGATCTCGCTCGGCCAAACTCGGCTGCGGAGATTTCTTCGGTGGCATGTCGCCCTCATTCAACCTTTCGGCAATGTCCTCCAGCACCTTCGGCTGCGCGAGCAGCGCCTCAGCGGTGCCAAGGCTCGTGAGGTCGAGATCGTTGTCCTTGGGCTCCTTGCCGTGGCATTTGCCGCAGGTCTTCACCATCAACGGATGAATCCGCTCCGCATACGCCTTCGCTTGCTCGCCCGCACCATCAGCAGCGGCAGCCGTGAGCGCGAAGCACACCGCCAGGGAGGGAACGAGGAAGCGGATCATGAGTTGAGTGGTGAGTGGAAGTTCGAGAAACCGACAAAATCACTTGGCCGCAGGCAGCACCGGCAGCCATTCACGCCAGCTCAGGATGTGCTGGCGCATGAGCCGTTCGCAGTCGGTAGGAGACTTGGTTTTGAAAGCCTCCACCACACCTTGGTGACTGCTCACGGTTTCTGCACGCGTGCCGCGAGTCTGGAGTTGCTTTGAGCGATGCAGCCGCCCCAGCCAAAGCTCCAATTCACTGCGCAGCGAATGCCAGAGCTTGAGCAGTCGTGCATTCCCCGATGCATCCAGAATGATCTCGTGGAAATCGAGATCCAAGTGAGTGACCTGAAGCAACGTGGTGGCCTTGCTGGTGGCCTTGATGTTTTTTTCAAGACGCGAACAATCTGCGCGCAAGCCCGGTGCAGCCAGCCGAGCCGCCACAGGTTCCAGTGCGAGACGCAGCACATACAGCTCTTCAAAATCATGTGGTGTCAGGTCTTTGACATAAGCCCGTCCCGTGTCGCTGAACTCCACCAACCCTTCGCGCTCTAGCGTGAACAACGCCTCCCTCACCGGCACGCGACTGACGCCAAGCCGTTGCGCGACGGCAGACTCAGCGAGGAGATGACCTGGAGAAATCTCGCCATCGAGGATTTCCTGCCGGAGACGAGAGACGGTGATGTCGGAGCGGGTGGTGGTAACTGGAGTTAAGCTCATGTGGTATACCATTTCCATACGGTATACCATTGAGGGTCTTTCTCTGCCGACTGAGAAAGTGTCGTGTCTTTTGTTTTGCCCACCGCGGCTTAGACAGGCGTTAAGGCAAAACCCTCTCCCGGATCGAGCAGTTGAATGACATGCTTCACTTCGTAGGGGCGGGTGACGAGTCCGGTCGCTCCGGCGCTGTGCCATTGCATCATGCAAACGTGGTTCGCGGTGCCAAGGATGACGGGATCGCCTTCGGCTTCGTTGAGGAAGGCGGACTTCGCAGAGAGGATGGCGCGGGCGTTCTCGGGTTTATCGAGGTTGTAAACGCCGCCGGAGCCGCAGCAGTCCTTGGCGTTCGGCGCGAGTGCCCAGGGGATGCCCGTGGCGTCGAGGACGTTCGCGGGAATGCCGGGAGCTTTTTGTCCGTGCACGAGGTGGCAGGGCAGATCGACGTAGAGTCGCGCGGTGGTGGAGCGCGGCTCGCGCTTCTTCAGGTCGAGGTCGCCGAGGAAGGTGAGCACGTCGCGCACGGGTTTGTTGGGGGCGAGTGTCTTGGCCAGCGAGTAACCGCAGCCGGAGGAATTGCTGACGATGGCATCGACATCGAGCGGGCCAAATGCTCGCCGGTTCTGTTCGCGAAGCGCTTCAACACCCTCAAGTCCGGTGTGCTCCTGGAAGGTACCGCAGCAGGTTTGGTTCTCCGGGGTGATGACCTGGCAGTTGTTCTCGATGAGCACGCGCACGGTGGCGAAGTTGATGTCGCGAAACATCGCTTCCATCAGGCAGCCAGTGAGCAAGGCGACGCGCGGGCCGGTGGGCTTCTTCGCGCGCATGAGTTCACGCGCGTAGCCTGCAGTGCTTTTCAGCAGCGCGGGTTTGCCGGGCAGGAGAAACGGATGCGGTGTGAGGCCGAGGTTTCGCATCATGCGCGCGGGGAGCATCGCGAGATTGAAGAGCGACTGATGCGTGACGGCGTGGGCGGCGAGTCGGATCGCGGGCGATGGATGTGAACGATGAGTCGCGACATGATCGTGGCGTGTGTGCTCGAAGAGTTCGCCATACGGCACATGCGCTGGGCAGGCGGTTTCGCAGGCGAGACAGCCGACGCATTCGCTGGTGTAGAAGTCGGTCCATTCATCGCGCGGGATCTTGCCAGCGGCTTCTTCACTCCAGAGACGAAGGCGACCGCGTGGGGAGTTGTTCTCGTCGCCCGTGAGTATGTAAGTCGGGCACACGGCGAGACAGAAGCCGCAGTGGGTGCAGTTGGAGTAGTGATCGGTGGCTTCAACGCTCATGGAGGGCTTGTTCGAGAGTGGTGAGCCACGAGGATTCTTCCGGAGATGGATCGCGTGCAGTGATGTGGCGGGAGTGTAGTTCGTAGCTGAGACTGGCAGTCAAAGCCGTCGAATCGAAGTTGCCATGAATGACACCGCAGTAGCACAGGCCAATGCCGGTGAAGGATTCCGCGAGTTTGATCACAAGATCAGGTGTGGTTTTGATCGTGGCTTCAGGCAAGCCGTCGCGTGGAGCTTCGGCGTCGTGCTTCACTTCGACGTGAGTGTTCGTGCTGCTCGCGATGCGACGGAGTTCGGCTTCGAAGATCGGTGCTTCTTCGCGTGGTGTGTGCACGACGACGCGCACATGCTTGGTGCCATCGCGGCAGATGTAATCCACGGAGTCCCACCAGTGCATCCAGCCGCTATGAAGGAGTTGATGCACAACTTGCGACAGTGCTTCACCACGAAACTCCGCCACCATCGTGAAGCCGCAGTCAGGTCGCAGACGAATCACATAATCGAGCGGTTCACCAAAACGCGTGCCGGTGTGCAGCAGGAAACGCAACCAGTCATAGCCCGTCGTCGTCTTAGCTACGCGTTCCCCGACACGCACGACTTTGCCGCTCGGCAGACGCCAGTTCATGCCGAGGATATTGTCGCAGAACGGTCCGAAGCGATGCGACGCAGGCGCGTGCGTGGCGGCTTCGACGTGATCGCGCAGAGTGGCTTTGGCATCGAGGATCAACGGGAAGCGCAGACGATGCGGCGCGCAAAGGGCTTCGATGTCGGCGAGCGTGGCGCTGGCGGAAACGCAGGCGGTGCCGTCGATGGCATCGACGAAGGGTTCAAACAAACGCTCGCTCATGCGACGAAGCGTCGTGCCTCCAGCACCTTGAGCGGGTTGAGTTGATGCGCGGGATTGAAGGCGGCGGGCACAGCGAGTTGCAGGCGCATCGAGTCGGGCCCGAAGACGAGCGGCATGTAGGCGGCCTTGTCGTTGCCGATGCCGTGCTCGCCGCTGAGCGTGCCGCCGACTTCGATCACGCGCTTCATGAGCGCCTTGCTGATGTGCTCCACCTTTTCGAGATCGCCGGGCTTGCGCGAGTTGAAGAGGAAGTTCGGATGCAGGTTGCCATCGCCTGCGTGGAAGATGTTCACGGCAGGAATGCCAGCGGCATCGGCTTCGTCATAGACGAGCTGCAAAACCTCGGCGAGCGCGCGCTTGGGAATGACCGCGTCCTGCACCACGAAGTCGGCGCTGAGCTGACCCATCAAACCACCAGCGGCTTTGCGTGCCTTCCACAGCTTCATGCGCGTGGGTTCGTCATCGCTGAAGACCACATCGTCCGAGCCCGCGTCGCGCAGGAGTTTCGCAATGCTTTGCACGCGAGCATCGACGAGCGCCGCGGGGCCATCGATCTCCGTGAGCAGCATGAATGAGCCTTTGGGCAAACCGCACGCCATCTGACTTCCCTCCACCATCGCAACGCCACGCGGATCGATCATCTCGATGGCGGCGGGATACGCGGGATGCGCGACGAGCGCGTGGATCGCGGCCTCGATGCTGCGCAAATCGGGATACGTCGCGCGGAAGGTCCACACCTTCTCCGGCAGCGGCAGCAAGCGCAGCCAGAAGCGCGTGAACGCCGCGAGTGTTCCTTCGCTGCCAATCATGAAACGCTTCCAATCCTCGCGCCACGGACCGTGTCCGCCTGCGGGGCCGCCGAAACGATGCACGCTGCCATCGAGCATCACAGCCTCGACACCGAGCACGTAATTGCTGGTGACGCCGTAACGGAAGCAGTGAGCGCCGCCAGCATTTGACGCGATGTTGCCACCCAGCGTGCAGACCGGGCCACTCGATGGATCGGGCGGATAAAACACGCCGTGCGGTTTCAGCGCGGCATCGAGATCATTGAGCGCGACACCGCATTCGACCTCGCACCAGAAGCCTTCGACATTGATCTCGCGGATGCGTTTGAGCGACGACGTATGGACCACCACACCGCCCTGCGCTGCCACCGGTCCGCCGCTCAGCGACGTGCCCGCACCACGCAGGATCACCGGCACGCCGACCGACTTCGCACCGCGCATGAAGGCCACGAGTTCGTCTGCATCCGCCGGGATGACTACGGCATCCGGCATGAAACGCTTGTAGCCCAGGCCATCCGCCGAGTAGCCCGCGAGCTGCGCGGGCGAGGTGAGCACGCGACCGCGAGTGATGAGGGATTGGAGCTGGCGAAGCATGAGTGTTCAGTGGAAGGGCTACATGTGACGCGTCATCATCGAAATACAAGGAACGCGGCGGAAGGATGAGCGTGCTCGTTCGACCGGGCAGGGGAGGGCTGTCTGGGGCGGTGGCGGAACTGGGGTCCAAAACGGATTGGACAAACGCTGTTTCGACTGTAAACACTGCGCCGTCACGGCCTTTGGGGGTATAGCTCAGTTGGTAGAGCGTCTCGTTCGCAATGAGAAGGTCAGGAGTTCGAATCTCCTTACCTCCACCAGATCAGCCAGCCGGTGGCATCGTTGCGGGCCTGCGTAAAGCCATGCAGACCCAAGTTTGGTCGCCGTGGATTCGAGCCACCACCATGAAGTCCGCAAGCGCTTGCGTGTGCCGACGATGCAAGCCTGCGGCGAGCCAGCGTGTCATTCCGTGCGCCGTTCTTGCCTTCGCAGTGTGACATGGTTGCCCTCTTGTCGCAGCCTTCGTATGGTTTTGCGCAGGGTGCCGAAGGTGGCACGCGGCTTTCTAGAGACTTTCAAAAGTTCCCAACCATGAATCCCGAACGCTTCACCGTAAAAACCCAGGAAGCCTTCAATTCTGCGCAGTCCGTCGCCACGCGCCACGGACACCCGGAGTTGCGAGCCTCCCACATGCTCTGCGCCATGCTCGAACAGGAGGGTGGCATCGCTAAACCGCTGATCGAGAAGTCCGGCGCAAACACGACTGCGCTGAAGTCGGCGGTCGAGGCGCATCTCGCGCGACAGCCGAAAGTCTCCGGTGGCACGAGCGGCCTCTATTTGAGCAACGACATGCGCGCGGTTATGGCGGACGCGGAGGATCAGCAGAAGAAGCTCAAAGACGAGTTTCTGAGCGTCGAGCATGTGTTGCTGGCGATGTTGAAGAAGTCGGACGAATTGAGGCCGGTGTTCGCAGCGAGTTCGGTGAGCCATGACGGCGTGCTCAAGGCTCTTACCACCGTGCGCGGCGCGCAGCGCGTGACGGATCAGGACCCGGAGGGCAAGTACCAGACGCTGGAGAAATACGGCACAGATCTCACCGCGCGCGCGAAGCAAGGGAAGATCGACCCCGTGATCGGCCGCGACGAGGAAATCCGTCGCGTGATGCAGGTGCTCAGCCGCCGCACGAAGAACAATCCAGTGCTCATCGGCGAGCCTGGCGTGGGAAAGACGGCCATCGCGGAAGGTCTGGCGCGGCGCATCGTGGCGGGGGACGTGCCGGACTCGCTGAAAAACAAGAAGCTCATCAGCATGGACCTCGGCGGCATGATGGCCGGCGCGAAGTTCCGCGGCGAGTTTGAAGAGCGACTCAAAGCGTTCCTCAAAGAAGTCACCGCGAGCGAAGGCGAGATCATTCTTTTCATCGACGAGCTGCACACGATTGTCGGCGCGGGCAAGGCTGAAGGTGCGATGGACGCGGGCAATCTTCTCAAGCCCCAGCTCGCGCGCGGTGAGCTGCGCTGCGTCGGCGCGACGACGCTCGACGAGTATCGCAAATACATCGAAAAGGATCCGGCGCTCGAACGGCGCTTCCAGCCTGTGATGGTCGGCGAGCCGGGCGTGGAGGACACGATAGCGATCCTGCGCGGCCTCAAGGAGCGCTACGAGGTGCATCACGGTGTGCGCATTCAAGACAACGCGATCATCGCCGCCGCGACACTGAGCAACCGCTACATCACCGACCGCTTCCTGCCCGACAAGGCCATCGACCTCGTGGACGAGGCCGCCAGCCGCATCAAGATCGAACTCGATTCGATGCCGACGGAGATCGATGTAGTCGAACGCGGGATCATGCAGCATGAAATGGAGCGGCAGGTCTTGAAGAAGGAAAAGGACGCAGCGAGCAAGGAGAGGCTCGAGAAACTCGAAAAGGAGATCGCGGACCTTCGGGAGAAATCCGATGCACTCAAGGCGCAGTGGCTGAAGGAGAAGGACGCGGTGCAGGCCGGCCGCAAGGTGAAGGAGGAGATCGACCGCCTGCGCACCGAGCTGGAGCAGGCGCAGCGGCGCGGCGACTTCGCCCGCGCGGGGGAGATTCAGTACGGGTTGATTCCGGAACTGGAGAAGAAGGTGGGTCAGGCATCTGGCATGCCCGAGGCTCCAGGTGCGCTCCGGAAGGGCGCACCACTTTTGCGCGAGGAGGTCACCGAGGACGACATCGCCAGAGTGGTGGCGAACTGGACCGGCATTCCCGTCTCGCGCCTGCAGGAAGGCGAGCGCTCGAAACTCGTGAAGATGGAGGAGCGCCTCAGCGCGCGCGTTGTCGGGCAGAAGGACGCGATTGTCGCCGTGAGCAACGCCGTGCGTCGCGCGCGCGCCGGCATTCAGGACGAGAACCGCCCCATCGGCAGCTTTCTCTTCCTGGGACCCACCGGTGTGGGCAAGACGGAGCTTTGCAAAGCGCTCGCCGAGTTCCTGTTCGACGACGAGCAGGCCATGACGCGGCTCGACATGAGCGAGTACATGGAGAAACACAGCGTGGCGCGTCTCATCGGCGCGCCTCCCGGCTATGTCGGCTATGAAGAAGGCGGCCAGCTTACGGAGGCTGTGCGGCGCCGACCGTACAGCGTCGTGCTATTCGATGAAGTTGAGAAGGCGCATCCGGATGTTTTCAACACGCTGCTACAGGTGCTCGACGACGGCCGCATCACCGACGGCCAGGGACGCACGGTTGATTTCAAGAACACGGTCATCATCATGACCAGCAACATCGGCAGCGCGGCGATTCAGGATGTGAGCAATGCCGAGCAGCGCGATGCGATGGTGCGCGCATCGCTGAAGGAGTTCTTCCGTCCCGAGTTCCTCAACCGCATTGACGAGATCGTGATCTTCGACCGGCTCAATGCCGAGCAGCTCGACCACATCGTGAAGATCCAGCTTCGCCGTGTGATCGAGCGCCTCGAAAAGCAGAACATCCATCTCGTGGTGACGGACGACACCACCCGCTACCTTGCCGATGCCGGGTTCGATCCCGTATTTGGCGCCCGGCCGCTGAAGCGTGCGATACAGAAACATCTGCTCGATCCGCTCTCACTCGCCGTGCTAGATGGCGGGTTCAAGGAAGGCGACCACATCACCGCCGCGATGAAGAAGGGAAGGGTGGAGTTTGAGCGGAACTGACGTGCGGTCTGGTGATTTTGCAGTCCCGCAGCCGTACGCTCGTGCGTCGCCGGCGGTGTCGATGCGGCGCTTGGAAATGTGATCTGCGCGTGAAGTACGCGGGGAGGGGATCGAACCCTCGACCAATTGGTTAAAAGCCAACTGCTCTACCGCTGAGCTACCCGCGCGATGCACTCCAAGCCCTGGGGAAGGGGACGCGTTACTTAGTCACGAAGCCCCGTGGCGCAAGTCATAAAACCTCGGCCCGTCCGTTCTCCGCGTCCTCCGCCCTGATGCGGTCTCATGACACGACCGGAGCGATCTTGATCATCCGCGGAGATGTCTCACAGCCTGCCGCTGCGCAGGAATTCATGGCGCACCGCCACGCGCACGCGCTGCCCCGTGACGGCGATGAACGAGACCTCACCGGGTGCAAACTCGAGCGTCTTTACCTGCTCGAAGCCCGGCGGTACCTTCGCCACGCCCTGGATGTAGCGAACCGCGGTGGGCTTGTCGGTGCGGAGTTCGACCGCCGTCTTGATGCCTTCCTTGGTGAGCAGATTTGGGCGCGCGGATGCGGCGAGGCCGTCGGCGAAGAAAGCCGTCACGTCTTCGAGGCCCAGGCAGTTGTTGCGCCCGCTCCAGGGCAGGCCGTGGCGGCCGTGGTTCTCGATCCAGAAGACGGTGGAGTTCAGCACGGCGGGATCTTTGAGCGAGAACCACAGCCAGCCTTCGTCGGCGCGTGTCGCGGTGAGCCACGCGATGTCGCCGGGTTGATAGTAGATTTGCAGCAGGTCGGCGAAGCCGCGGCGCGCGGGGAGACGCGTGGCATCGGCGTCGGGCGCACCTTTGAATTGCAGCGGTACTTTTGCCAGATCGGTGAATCGCGCGCCGATGGCGAAAGACTGGTACTCTCCCTTTGCCGGATCACTGAACTGTGAGGGGCACGTCATGCCGAAGCGGATCGGACTCGTGGCGATGCGAACCGCGCCCTCCGTGTCCGGCATGGCGAGCGTGGCGTGATGGCCGACTGGTGCCGGACCCGCGAAGCCCTCGATGGTGTCGGTGCTGTAAACGACGTTCTGCCCATCGACGAGCGACAGCTCCTTGATGACCCGCCCGGTGCGTGTCGTCGTCCGCAGTTCGAGTTTCAGCGTCGTGATGCCCGCATCGGCGTGGTCGTCGAGCTTTCTCCATTTGCCGCCCGCCACTTCACCGTGCGGCGGGTGCGTCTCACCATTGAATGCGTCCGCATTGCCTCCGAAGGGCATGCAGAACCAGTCCCCTCGCAGAGCGACGAGCACGGGCACGTCAAGCTTCAGTCCCTCGTCCTGCCAGGGGCTGACGTGGTAGGGCTGTACGGGCGCGGCCGTGTCGCGGAAAAACGTGACCGGAGCCATCATCGCGCCCGTCTCGGTGACGGCGAGTTCCACTTGTGGCGTGCCGATCACCCAGGAGCGCTGTGAGTGGATGGTGCGCTGCTCGGCCGATGACGCGACGGAGCCGGGAGAAAGCGATGCAACGAATGACGGGACAAAAAGCAGTGAGCGAAGTTTCATGGCGGCGGCGATGGTGGCCGCGCACGATGAGTGATGAACGTGGAAAGGCAATGCGCGCGCGGCACGATTCTCGCGTGCGCCAGTTTCAACGGTCGAAGACCGAGCCCTCGTCCCGGTCGGCGACCTTGAGGTAGCGGTAGTACACCTCGAGCTGGAGCGTGCAGAGCACCTGGCGGTAGATGGGGTCGGCGGCAGCGGCGGGAGGCCAGTTCGCGCGGCCGGGCCTCCAGGAGCCGTCGGGATTCTGGCTGGAGAGGATCTGCGGGAGCAACTGCTCGTTGTACCTCTTCCAGTCATCACCGCCCTGTTGGAAGAATGCCTGGGTGAGGTAGTACCAAGAATATAGATTGCAGTTCGTGTTCCAGTCCAGCGGCTCGGCGGCGATGAACTCGCGGAGGAACTTCATGCCTTTGTTGACGGCTGTTTTCTTCGCGCCCCGGCCGAGCGTCTGCATGCCGAGCACGGCGGTGGCGCTGAGGCTCCACTGATTGTAGGCCGCATCGCGCTGCGTGCCGCCGAAGCCGCCGTCCTTTGTCTGAAGGCCTTCGAGATACTTCACGCAGTTGTCGATGGCTGCGTGGAGGCCGTCGATCTTCAGGCCCGTGTTCTTCGCCGCCTTGAGCGCCTGATACTGCCATCCGCTCACGGACAAATCCTGCCGTGCCGATGTCCACCTGCCCCCGGCTACGTTTCGTGTGTAGTAGTCCCAGCTGCCGCGCGCACGGGCTTCGGTGTTTTGCGTCTTGATGATGAGTGCCACGCCGTTTTCGAATGTCTCGCGCAGGCCCGGCAGCGACTTCGTGCCGAGCCGGGCGAGCGCATACATCTCACCGAGCGCATACGTCGCGATGCCGTGCTCGTAGGCACCCGCGCTGCCCGAGAGATCGCGGGTGATGAAGCCGTGTTCGTTGGTCCGGGCAGTCTCGATGAGGTGGAGAATGCCTTTCGTGACCTGATCGCCGTAGAAAGGGGAGTCCGGAGTCTCGCAGCGGCCGAGGTAGCAGAGCAGCACGAGTCCGGTCATCGCGCTTTGGTTCGCGCGGCCCCACGAGCCGTCTTCATTCTGCTGCGTCTTGAGCCACGCGAGAGAGCGTGACACCGCAGCCTCGCACTCGGGCCGCCCGCCGTTCTGCCGTAGCAGCTCGATCCGCTCGGCAGCGGAGCAGCGGCTGCGCATCGTGCGTGGAACCGGGAGAAGGGTCGATGACTTGCTGCGCCCCATAAGCGTGCCAAAATCGAGGCGGCCGCCGCCAACGTCGCGCAGGCCGGACCCCGACAAGGCCGGTCCTGCTGAACCGCTGGCATCGGGCGCATCGAGCATGAGCGCGGGCGTTTCGGGAAGCGTGACTGTCCCGGGCCTCTCGATCGCCACGCGCGCGGCCGGCTGGCGTTGGGGAAGGGCCGCCAGGCGTTTCACTGCCGACGTGTTTTTGGCTTTTTGGCTGGCCGCCTCGGCCTGGATGGTGCTGTCTCTGGGAATGAAATCCACGGGCTTATGGCGTGAGTGCACAGTGAAGACGATGGCGCACGCTGCGGCGATGATGATGGCGTGAATCGCGAGGCTGAACACGAGCGATCCGCCGCCGAGTGTGCGCCATCCTCTCATGAGGACACCGGGTGGTGAGGTGAGATGGCGACGCGCGAGGGCCGGAGGGAGAAATCGAATTTCACCGGTAGTGGGATCGTGTTGCGGGTTCATGCGAAAATCTGGAATGGATTTCGGCAAGCTTATGCAACCGCGTTCGCGTGGACAACGGCTGTGATCGCGCTCGGGGCACGATAAGGCTGAACCCTTAGCGACTCATGGTGTGAACTCCTCCGCAATCACTCAAGGCGGCCAGTGTGTTGCAGATGCAAGGAACTGCCCGGGGGCACGAAGAAACCGGCTGTCAGGCGCCCGGGCGTGCCGTGGATCCGATATGCGTGTGTGAGCGTACGTGGGCGAAGGACCTCCCGGGGGGCCTGCTGCAACCGCTTCTCCGAGTATCTGCGGGCATTCCCGCCGAGGTTCTTACTGAGCCGGCTTTTTCCCGGCTTCGCTCACCTTTTCGGCGGAGGCTTCGGATGTTTTGAGAATCTCCTGCGACTGTTGCTGCTGCTCCTCAAGCGCGGCGGGGTTCAGCGTCATGATGTAGGCCATTACATCCTTGAGCGTCTGTTCGTCACCGATGAACTGGGAAGACAGCACCATCTTCGCCCCGTTTTGGTCGGTCTTGGAAGTGCCGCGCTTGCCGGTCTTGAACTTGCGCACCTGGTCCGCGAGATACCAGTCCTGCCGTCCGGTGAGCGGCGGGCTGCCAAAGGCCATTTCGCCGGAGGCATTGTAGCGGTGGCACTCCATGCAGCGCTCCTGAAAGAGGATCATGCCGTTCTCCACGTCCGCGCCGTCCGCAGTGAAAACTGCGGTGGGCATCACCATGGGCATCTTCTCGACGTGCTTTGCCAGCGCGTGGATTTGATCCGGCTGGAGCGCCTTCGAGATGCCCGCCATGAGCAAGCCCTGCGGATCAGCGGGATCGGTGCCACGCCGGTCCTCGCGGAAATTGTTGATCTGCTGGATCACGTACCACGAGGGCAGATGGGCGATGGATGGCGATTTGATCTGCGGATTGCCCTCGCCCTTCGGACCGTGGCACTGCGCGCATACGGTCTGGAACATCATCGCGCCGAGTTCGGCGGCAGCCGGTTTCTCATCGGCGGCTTTGAGCAGCGGCGGCAGCAGTGCAAGCACGACAGCCGACAGGTGGAGACGATGAGGAGAACGAAGAAGGAAACTCACGGCGCGCATGAGCGAAGAACGCGCATAGTTGCATCAGCTTTGCCACAATATGCAGTTCGCGCTGAATGATCTCAGCGGGAAGCCAATGGACGGGCAATCAGGGCCAATATCGGCTCTGCGCTCACTTCTTGGCCGGCGCATCTGACTTCTCTGGTTTGCCCGATTGCGCGGTCTTCTCCTCGGTCTCGGCCTTCGCACCTTTGTTTTTCTTCCGGAGCTTTTCCTTGGCCTTGTCTTTTGGTTTGTCGTCGGGCTTCACGCTTGTTCCGGTCGATCCCGGAGCATTGGCCCTCACCTCTGCCTTCGGCGGCTGATCCTGGGTTTTCTTCCTGTCGGGTACGGCGGGCTTGTTGTTCGGCGCTGCGCTGGCGGGCGGGGCTGCTGCTTTTGCTGGAGCCGCCGCCTTGGTCTGCGGAGCAGGAGCGGAGGGTGCCGGGGCATTTTCGGCGAATGGCGACACGACACCGAGCGTGGACGGGATGAAATCATCGGTGCGGAAACAGGAGGCGGGCAGGCCGTCCTTGTTCACGAGGTTGTCGTCCTTTGACCAAGAGGTCCATGCGTAGCGCACGCCGACGGGTTTCTTCACCGCATCGTTCCAGACGACGACAGCCTCACCGTCGATCTTTGCCTTCGCCCACTGCCACTTTTGGTCCGAGCCGGCAATTTGGAAGGTCGCGGGTGCCTTGCCATCGCGAGTCTTGAGTCCCGCCGCCTGATCAAAGTTCACGCGGACATTGTCGCCGTCGATCTTCGCGCTCTTGTAAATCGGTCCGCTGTAGAGCGTGCCGGTCCTCCCGTAGTCCTTTGCCAGCGCCCAGAGTGCAAGCCGGCGGCCCACTTCCTGTTTGTTCTTGGGGTGGATGTCCTTTTCCTCGCCTATGTCATTGGCCACGGCCAAGCCGCACTTCGAGAGAGTCAGCGCAGTCAGAAGCTGCGCCTCCTGAAGTTCCACCCACGGATCTGCCACGCCCGGCTCGGTTGTGGGCGGCCTGCCGTTTCCGAATTCGGCGAGCTGCACGATGTAAAATGAGAATTCCTTCCCCCAACGCGTCCGCCAGTCATTGATCATCGTGGGAAGCAGTTCCTGGTATTGCATGGCGCGCTTCTGATTGCTCTCGCCTTGATACCAGATGGCACCCTTCACGGCGTAGGGGATGATGGAGGCGATCATGCGATTGTAGATCGCCGCCGGATGATGCTGACTCTTTGCCGGCTCCACCGGAGGCTGCGGGCCGCGGGGTGCGGGTTTCCGCTTGTCGGGCGGGAGCTTGTTGTTTTCGGCGTCGAACTTCGCGCGCATCGCCTTGTAATCGGCGGCCTGCTTCTCGTAGACGGCCTTCTCTTTTTTCTCGTCCCAGGTTTTCTCGCTTTTCGTCCAATCTGCGAGCATCGCCTTTGCGGAGGGGCGCTGCTTGAGCGCCTCCATGCTCGTCCATGCTTCGACGCGTGTGCCGCCCCACGAGGTGTTGATGAGGCCCACGGGGACCTTGAGATCCTCGTGCAGCTTGCGCCCGAAGAAGTAGCCTGCGGCGGAGAAGTTCCCGACGTTCTGCGGATTTGCCTCGAGCCACACGCCCTTGCAGTCGTCCTGCGGCGAAGTCGCCGTCTCGCGCTCGATGTTGAACATGCGGATGGCGGGGAACTTCGCCGACTTGATCTCCTGTTCCGCGTTGTTCGATGAGGCCACGGTCCACTGCATGTTTGACTGGCCGGAGCAAATCCACACCTCGCCCACCAGCACGTCCTTGATGGTCACCGAGTTCTTCCCCGCGATGACGAGATCAGCCGGCTTCGCATTCTCCTTCATCGCGTCCAGAGCCACTTTCCACCTGCCTCGCTTGTCGGCCTTCGTCGTCTTGGACTGGCCGGCGAAGTTGACCTTCACCTCCTCGCCTGGCTTCGCGGTTCCCCACACCGGCACGGTTTCGCCGCGCTGAAGCACGAGATGATCGGTGAAGATGGACGGTAGCTTTACGTCCGCATGCGCGAGCGCGCCGATGGACAAAAACAGGGTGAGGGCAGAAACGCGGCGTTTCATGGTTTTCCGGTATGGTTAATGGTTAAGAGACGGGGGTACAAGTGCGTGGCGCACTCAGTACAGCGAAGCGTGCAAAACCTTTCAACAAGCTTTGCGCGCCTCTCCAGTTCGCATGCCCGGCATTAGAAATGCCACGCCATGCCCAGTGTTGGGCCGATCGCATTCACGCCGGGATTGACCTTGTCTTGCCCGCCGTTGGAGATGTGCTGGAAGTATGCGCCGAGAGATGCACTGAGGTGATCACTGAACCGCCAGCGCAGGCCGCTGTGAATGTACCACGTCAGATTGAAGTCTTGACCCTGCGCGCCCGCCACATCATAGCCGCGTGCATCGAGCACGCCGATGCCGCCGCCCGCACTGAGAAACAAGCTGAAGGTGCGCGGCGCATTCCACCACTCGACGGAGGCACCGCCCGTCACGCCGAAGAAGTAACTCTCCGGCCCATCAACGATGGCCTCGCCGAGCAGCGAGAATCGATTCCTGACAACGAGCCTGCCGCCGCCCGTGCGGAAGTCGAGCACGGGACCGGTCTTGATGGTGATGATCTGCGGCAGAAATGTGTAATGCAGCGGCGTGGCATCACTGCCGAACTTCCAAAGCGCCGCGGTTTCATAGCCGATCTCCCAGTGATCGACAGGATCATACACGGCGACGACAGGCCCTGTAACGGGCGATTTCGGTGGCAGCTCTTCAATGGGACCGGCCGAAGCCGTGACGATAAGCGCGAGCGAGAGAGCGGCGGCGGCGGCCGGAGTTTTCATGCGCGAGACTAGCCGCAATCCGTGCGGGTGAAAAAGAAAAGTCGGCGCAGCCCTGAAAAAGCTCCCGTTTCACCGGTCATTCCCGCGACGATGCCACGTCATGAAAGTGGAGTAGATCATCAATCACGCGCGCGACATCTCGCGGCCCTTCCGCATCCGCAGAGGAAGCCATTGCGGGGGAGACGCTTGTCCTGCGCATGTGCCACGCCGTTGTTGAGGGACAGGCGGTGGCGGCAGAACTCGTCGGCAAAGGTTACTCGGAGCAGCACTTCCAGGACATTCGCGCCCTCAAGCGCTACCTCGGGAGCAATGGCGTGCTGGTGCGCAAGATCTTCCTTCATCCGGGATCATGCAATTACGGGCCTGGTGAGAGCCGCGCGTCCTGTGACCAGCCAGGGATTGGCGGCCATTGCAGGATCACCGGGATGGTGAACCCTGCGATGGAGTATCCCGACAAGCCGGTGGCGTCCTTTGCTGGCATGGTGCTGACAAACTACTTTTTGGACCCAGACGGGCCGCCACGAACGTCCCTCCACCCTGGAATTGTCCCGACGCTGAATCGATCAGCGCTTGTGACTCCATTTGCCACTTTCCGTTCGTCATCCAGCATCCATCGTTCGTATTCCACATTCTCATGAACCCACTCCTCATCGATCTGCGCCACTTCCCCGCCGAAGGTGTGCATCGCGAAGGCTCGTTGCCGTCCGGCTTCTTCGCTCTCGCCGCAGCCGACCCGGTGCGCCCGCAGTCGCCGGTCGCCTACTCGCTGGACATCACCCGTGATGATGACGAGATCATTGTCGAGGGCGAGGTGAGCGCCTGCTTCAGTCTGGAGTGCGGGCGCTGCGCGGGGCGTTTCGATTACCGGCTGGAGATGCCGGATCTGCTGCTCGAGGTGCCCGTGGAAAACGCCCAGACGATTGACTTGACGGAACCGTTGCGGGCGGACATACTCCTCGCCCTTCCGAGCTACCCGCGCTGCGAAGATGGCAACATCACTCCGCGCGCCTGTCCCGCCGAAGGCCGGTTTCAAGAGGCCACCTCCGACGAGCCGCCGCCACAGGATGACAATGGTGTCTGGGACGTGCTCGACCAACTCAAACGCTAGCTATTCCCCCCTCCATCCCATGGCCAACCCCAAGCGCAGACAATCCAAGAGCAGGCAGAAAATGCGCCGCGGCGCGAAACGCTGGAAAGCCCCCGTGCTCAAGTCCTGCCCTGAATGCGGCACCACCATCCCCGGTCACGTCGCCTGTCCGTCCTGCGGCTACTACCGCGACCGCCAGGTGCTCAACACTGGCGCGGCAGCGTAGGCTTCCGACCCTCCCTCTTTTCTCTGATCCCCGCCCGGCGTCGTCGCGGCGGGGATTGTTATTTGTTGGGGCGAAGGTGTGGCAAGCCTCTGGCTTGCGCGACGCCAGACAACGATCCGCAAACGCCCCCGGTGCTCTCCACCGACGCCTCCGCCGGGTCATGTGCCCCCCGCCCGTCCCATCTACCTCGTTGAAATCCTCCCACCGCCGTCTTATGTGACGCGCCATGTTTTCCGGGACACGAGCCGAGACCGAATGAAGATCGCCATCGACGTCATGGGCGGAGATTTCGCCCCGCAGAATCCCGTGGGCGGCATCAAGCTCGCTCTTGCGGAACTGGAGCAGATCACAAAGCTGCTGCTCGTCGGCGTGCCCGAGGTGATCCAGAAGGAACTCGATGCGCAGGGGGTGAGCAGCCCGAAGATCGAAATGGTGCCGGCCTACCAAGTCGTGGACATGTCCGACTCCGGACTCGATGCCGTACGGAAAAAGAAAGACAGTTCGATCAGCCGCTCGGTTGACCTGGTAAAGTCCGGGCAGGCGGATGCCGTCGTGAGTGCGGGCCATACCGGTGCCGCAGTGACCGCATCGCTGATCAAACTCCGCACGCTGCCCGGTGTCGAGCGCCCGGCCATTGCCTCCGTGCTGCCCTCGCGCACGAAGTATTGGACGCTCATCGACGCGGGTGCCAATCCCGACAGCGAGCCGCATCACCTCGTGCAGAATGCGATCATGGGATCGGCCTACGCGCGCCACGTTCTGCGTACGTCGAATCCGAAGGTCGGCCTCATGTCGAACGGCACCGAAGAGGAAAAAGGGAATGCTTTGACGAAGGAGGCCAGCAAACTTCTCCGCCGCACGCCCGGCATCCAGTTCGTCGGCAACGTCGAAGGCCACGATCTCTGGGAAACGCCGCCCGATGTCGTCGTTTGTGATGGATTCACGGGAAACATCCTTTTGAAGACCAGCGAAGCTCTCGCCCACGCCATTTTCGGCATGGTGAAGGAGGAGATCGTCGCCTCCTTCCGCACGAAGATCGGCGGCCTGCTGGCAAAGCCCGCCTTCAAACGCGTCCATACGAAGACCAATGCCGACGAATACGGCGGCAGCCCTTTGCTCGGGCTGAACGGAGTCACCATCATCGCACACGGCAGCGCCTCGCCGTATGCGATGAAGAACGCCATCCGCATGGCCTGCGAGACCGTCTCGCATGAACTGAACCCGCACATCGAAGAAGCCGTCCGGCAATACGCCATTACTCATGCCACCGCCTAACAACAATCACTTTTGCACCTGCAGCATCATCGGCACCGGCAGCTACGTGCCTGACCGCGTGCTCACGAATGACGACTTGTCAAAGATCGTCGATACGAACGACGAGTGGATCACCACGCGCACCGGCATCAAGGAGCGCCGCATCGCCGCCGAAGGCCAGGCCACCAGCGACATGGCCTCCGAGGCCGCGCGCCGCGCCCTCGCCGCCGCAGGGATCACCGCCGCCGACATCGACCTCATCATCGTCGCCACCGTCACCCCCGACATGTTTTTCCCTTCGACGGCGTGCATCGTGCAAAAGAAAATCGAGGCATGGAACGCCGTCTGCTTCGACATTAGCGCCGCCTGCTCCGGCTTTCTTTACGCGCTGCAAACCGCCCGGCACTACATCAACACCGGCAATCGCAAAACCGCCCTCATCATCGGCGCGGAAAAACTCAGCAGCCTCATCAACTGGAAGGACCGCAACACCTGCGTGCTCTTCGGCGACGGTGCCGGCGCAGTGGTCGTGCAGCGCATGGATGACGACGCGAAGGAAGCACCCGGCCGCATCCTCTCCGCCGTCATGGGCTGCGACGGCAGCCTCACCGATCTCCTCAAAGTGCCCGGCGGCGCATCCGCCATCCCCGTCACGCCAGAGAACGTCGATCAGCGGCTCAACACCATCCACATGGAAGGCCGCGAGACCTTCAAACACGCCGTCACGCGCATGTGCCAGGCCAGCGAGCAAGCCCTCTCCATGGCCGGCCTCACCGCCGCCGACATCAAGATGGTGATCCCGCATCAGGCCAATCTCCGCATCATCTCCGCAATCGCCGAGCGCCTCGGCATCCCCGAGGAGCGCACCTTCGTGAACCTGCAGAAGTACGGCAACACCTCCGCCGCCACCATCCCCGTCGCCCTCGACGAAGCCAATCGCTCCGGAGCCATCCAGCGCGGTGACGTCGTCCTCCTCGTCGCCTTCGGCGGCGGCTTTACATGGGCGAGCACGGTGCTGGTGTGGTGACAGGGCGACGTGCAGGATCAGTGAGACTCGGTTTTTTGGAATCAAGTTCACCCGCATGACGATCATCGAAATAGCCGGGTTCGCGGACGACGCCGTGCGTGTACTCGACGAGCGCGGGGTCAACGTCGAGCATCCGACATGCGATTGCGACTGGGGCATGTCTGCCCATTTGCGCGGGCCGTGCGGTGCATTGACCGAACTGGCGCGGATGATCTGGCAATAATTCTCACGCTGACGGATGTGGAATGATCACCGGCACACTTCAGGGACCAGAGATTGTGAGTATCAGCCGCCTGTCCCTGTCAGCCGCCCGTTTTGAACATTTCTCCTGCCTCCGACCGGTTTGCCATGCACACCTCCGCATCTTCGTTTCCCATCGCTACTGTCGGCGCGCTCGTCTTTAATCTCCGTGGCGAGGTGCTCATGATCCGCACGCACAAGTGGAGCCATCGCTGGGGCATACCCGGAGGGAAGATCAAGCGCGGTGAGACGGCGGAAGCAGCGCTTCGTCGCGAAATCCGGGAGGAGACGGCACTGGAAATCACCGACATCGAATTGGCAATGGTCCAGGACTGCATTGATCCGCCTGAGTTCGAGCGGCCCGCGCACTTTCTGCTGCTGAACTATGTCGCGCGTTGCATCCACGACAGTGCGCCGGTGAAGCTCAACGACGAAGCCGAGGAATTCCAGTGGCTGCCGCCCGAGGCCGCGTCAAAAATGGAACTCAACCAGCCCACGCGCGTGCTCCTCGGCGAGATTTTGCGGCGCGGCACGAGCACCCGCCCATCATGACTCACGACGAAATCAGAATCACCGGCCTGGCCCTCCACGCCCACCTCGGCGTGCCTGACGCCGAACGCGCCCAACTGCAAACCGTCGAGGCGGATGTGATCATGCGTTTGCGCTGCTCGTGCGATGATCTGCGCGACGACCTGGCCGGAACCATCGACTACGATGCCGTGGCGCGGCGGCTGCGCGCTCTCGCAACAGAGCGGCCGAGACGCCTGATCGAAACCCTGGCCGCCGACATCGCGGCCTGCGTGCTGGGTGAGTTCGGTGCGGCAGCCGTCTCGGTCGAAATCAGAAAACGCATCCTCCCGGGCACGGATCATGTGGCGGCGCGCCTGCACCGCAATGCGAGCTTCTGACCGATTTTCAGGTCCGAGCAAGAAAAGCTTGTGATGAGTGCGAACGAATGATTTGCTCACTCGCGATCCGCGCGGTTCCCGCAGCGCGGGCAGACTGATCGAATGAACGAGCAACCAGCCAGCCACAGCAGCAACGGAGAGAGCGACACCGATCTCGTCGCGCGCGCCCAGCAGGGGGATACTCGGGCGTTCGATGATCTCGTGCGAAAATACACGCCGAAACTGTACGGTCTCGTGTACAACATGACTTCGAACCGCGAGGATACGGCCGACTTGCTGCAGGACATCTTCGCGAAAGCCTACCGCTCGCTGCAAAGGTTCATGGGCAAGTCTTCGTTTTATACTTGGATTTACTCGATTTCGGTGAACATGACGCTCAATTTTTTGAAGAAGCGTGGCCGCTACACCAAGGTCAGTCTTGACGATGTAGATACGGGCATTCAGAACGATCCCACGTTCATCGAAGTGACCACGGCGGCGAAGAGCACGCTGCGTGAAGTGAACATCCACGAGCTCCAGAAAAGGTTGAACGAGGCCATGATGAAGCTGTCACAAGACCATCGAACGGTCGTCACTCTGTACGATGTCCAGGGACTCCAGCACGCTGAGATAAGTCAGATACTCGGAGTATCGGAAGGTACGGTGAGGTCGCGATTGTTCTACGCTCACCGCCAATTGCAGACCTATCTCGAAGACTTTGTCAAATAGCGGTGCTTCTCATGCTCCCCAAACTCAAATACCGACCGATATGGACGAGTTCGAAAAGATTCAAAAACTGATCCGCCTGAAGAAATACGAAACACCGGGGGAGCAGTTTGTCGATGAATTCGTCACGGCATTCCGCGAGCGTCAGAGGGCAGAGATGCTGAAGCAACCCGCCCTCAGCCTTCTGTGGGAGAGCTTCCGCGCGTGGTACGACCAGTTGTTCTCGCCGCGATGGACGCTGGCCGCTGCAGTCGTCGTCATTGGTTTCATTTGCGGCTTCGCATTCATGCCTCGCGGCGGCCAGACGCATCTCGCCCGCCGTGGCAAGGCACCCGACCATCCCGCCATGACGCTGAGCTTGGGCAAGGATCAGACAGGAAAGACTCTCCCTGCTTTTTCCATCGAGACCATCCGGGTCATGGGCGAAATCGAAATCGAGCCCGATCCCGGCCTGCTCAGCAAGCATTTCACCGGCGGATACGATCAAATCGTCATCGTACCACATGATGAGGCGGACACCGCCATCGCGGTGCCGTATGATTTCATTCATCTTGACGGCAAGCCGGACATCCGTTGAGCGGCTGTCCGCTGGCGGTTGGGGTGTTTGGTCGTGGGTCTAGCGCCCCAGGTTCAGGTCATCCCACGTTTTCAGTCCCGCCACCGGCAGCGCGAATTTCGCCGCTTCATCCCATGCGGGAGTGCCTGCCTTCTTGAATAGATCGTAGATCAGCCGCTTGCGTCCGGCTTCGAAGATGGTGCCGGGTTTGTTTTCCCAAAGCCCCACGCGTAGCCCGCCCTCGTGTGCATGATCGACATGCCGGTGCCAGATCATCGCATCGATGCCCGGCTGTCGAGACACCTTCTCCCAAGCATAAGCAAAGCCAGCCGCCTGAAGCATCTCGCCATCCGGAGCCTTCAAGCAATGAATGCCCTGCTCGCTGAGAATGATGCGGCGTGGTTTGCCCTGCCAGAGCAACTCTGGCCGCTCCATGTGCCGGCACGCCACTTCGAGATTCTTGAACGTGATGTGGGGTGAGTCGTCCGTGGGCCACGCCGCCTTGTCGAGCCAGGTGCGTGGATTCCCGAGGTCGTCGGGGTAGGGATGAT
>JAIBCL010000011.1 GCA_019694165.1 Verrucomicrobiaceae bacterium
TCGAGCAGCGCGACGGCGTCACGTTTGAACTGCTCGTCATAGGTGCGTTTTTTCGTTCCTGTCGTGTTCATGCTGATTTGGGTGGTTACCCAACTTTTGCTGTCCACGAAAACGAAGAAGGCTCACCCGGAACTCCGACCCCGCCACGTCCGGGGTCCATACCATTCGGCGGAGTGACGCCCCCATTGCGGGGAACTCCGACCCCGCCGCGTCCGGGGTCCATACCATTCGGCGGAGGGAACACCCCGGCGCGTCCGGTAGCCATACCATTTCGTCCGGGGTCCATACCTTTTCGTCCGGGGTCCATACCTTTTCGTCCGGGGTCCATACCTTTTCGTCCGGGGAAGGCCCTTTGGCGGCGAAACGGGCCATTCCGGGGTGAAAAGGGCCTCCAGAAGCCCTGAGGAGCCTACTTCTTCGCGTCCCATTCCTTCCAAAACTCCGCCACGGGCTGGCCGGGCTGGCCGGGCTGGCCGCCGCCGGTTTTGGCGTCCTGGGTGCCGAGGCGTTCGAGTTTGGGGAAGGTGCGGAGGAATTCGATGTCCTTCGCGTTCGGCGGGAGGGTGAGGCTGGTGAGCGCCTTCGCTTCGGCGAGGGGCGTGAGGTCGGTGATCTGGGGGCAGTTGTGAAGCGCGAGGGTGATGAGGCCCATGCCGCGCAGGGGCGTGAGGTCAGTCACCGGGCTGCCACTCAACTGCAAATGCTCCAGCGGCATGCCTTGGAACGGACTCAAGTCGGCGACCTTGGTGTTGAAGCAGCGCAGTTCCTTGAGCGCCATGCCGCGCAGCGGCGCCAGATCGGAGACTGTAGTCCTCCCAACATTGAGGCGGCTGATCGGCGCTCCTTTCAAGCTGGTAACGTCGCTGATCGCCGCTCCTTGGAGATACCAGTCCCGATGAAACATGTGCTTATCTTCCACAATTGACCCGTTCGATTTATAGATTAAAACTGGTAAAAAATATGGACCACGATCCACGCATTTACTTTGATCCCGATCTCGATGACGCGAAAGTTTACAGCGGCAAAGGCGCAAGCGGACCGCTCAAGTTCCTCGGCAAAGTAGCCATGATGATTCCCGGTGAGGTGGTTGTCGGTTACCAGTTCATCATGGGGCTCATTCCATCCGTTCCCAACGCTGATGCCAGACCGTGGCTTTATCTGGGCAGTTTTATTCTCTTTGCAATTCTGACCGCGGTGTACATGGGTAATCGCATGACGGGCTTCGAGAGGCGGAAGCATCTCTGGCTGTTTGTACTCGCCTACATCGTGTGGGCCTATGGGTTGTCAGGGGACAAGCTGGTTCCCATCGGCTGGTGGACTCATGAATCGGCGCGAGGGATTGTTCTTGCCGTCGGTTCGCTTCTTTTGGGCATTCCCAAACTGCCCAAAAAGCGCAAATCCTGATCCGCAACGATGCACTTTTTATCTGAGGCATTGAGGGAAGAACCGATGATTCAAAAAATCGTTGAACTATGCCGTGAACAACCCAAGGTCTGCCACGGCGTAACGCTCCGGGTGCATCCAAGGTTGGAAATGCTTTGGCTGATCGGCGCTTGGTTTGATCCCGATGATCCAGGTCGCTGGTGGAGGCAGGAACGATTTGTACTCGCTCCATGGTACACCGAAGATTGGAACGACATGTGGAGAAGAATGCCGTTGGTTGCTGGTGATGGCCACACCGCCGAGCGTTGGCTAGAAATCTTTTCCCACCGATATCGCTTCGATTTTTCGCGTAGGGCGCCCAGAGGTCGTGGAATGCGAACCGATGATATCGAAGAGGTGATGAAAAACCATTGGGCAGAACGGGGTAACCACCCACAGCTCCTGATCAGTGTGGCAAACAGGTTGGGAGCCAACCAGCAGAGGCTGGACTTGCCGGAAGAGGGCGGTGAGCGTTTTCGCTTCCAAGTAGTGCAGCAGCAGCGCGCCCTCGCTCATACCTGTGCCGTGACTTCAAGGCTGCGCCCAGTGCGTGGCGGTGCCAGCATCGGCCACAGCAGTTATGACCCGCTGACACTCGGTGGGCTGCTGGAAGATACGACGAACGGAACCGTCTATGGCCTCACCTGCTGGCATGGAATGCGTGGCAGTGTTAGTGCAGATCAGCCCGCTCAAGCTGATGGTGGAGGCCCCAGCGATTGCATTGGTCAAGTTACCGACTTCGAGCAGCCGCATGTTATTTCATATGGAAGTCCACGACAGTTGTCCGCCGTCAAGAATCCGAGAAAACTGCCGTCTGGCGGGACGAGCACACCTGCAAACCTAGATGTCGCATTGGTAAAACTTTCCTCAGCGGCAGGTTCAGGCACGCTGGGCTTGCCAACACTTGCTGGAGTGTTGGACAAGGATGACCTGGCTCAGAAGCAGCCGATGAAACTTTCTGGCAGAACCTCCGGCACCACTTGGGTGTCATGCGGCGGCCTTGCTCTGTTTCGTTTGCTCAAGGACTCTGCAAGTTCTGACGAGTTCTGCTATGATGAACTCATTGAAGTCCGGTCCCCTCATGGCGCGCAGCCCGTGCAACCCGGTGATTCCGGCGCTTGGCTGCAGGCACAGGATTCCACAGGCACGGACATGTGGGCTGGCATGGTGGTAGGCGGCGACTCTCAAATCGGGTACGCCATGCCGGCTTCTGCCATTGAGAATTGGTGGACTCGCCGCAGACTGAATTTGGCAATCAAATAATCATTCCGCACGCGCGTGGCCGGGCTGCACGCGCAGGGCGTCGCGGTAGATCGCGGCGGCGGGGGCGAGCCGGAGCTGGCACTGGAGCAGGTCGCCCTTGGCCACGAGGAACTCCGCCGCGTCGGGCCGCAGCTTGATGGCGTAGTCGAGCTTGGCGATGGCGTCGGCGTATTGCTCCTTCGCCGCCAGCCCGCGCGCCTGCTCGGCAAAGGCGGGCGCGGTGGCGCGGAGCTCGTCGAAGGCGGTGACGGCTTTCTTCTCCGCCTGCGTGGCGCGCACCGCCTGCCACACGCTGGCCGCGATGCCGATGACGAGCGAGGCCGCGATGGCCGTGCCGGCGGCGAAGGCGACCTTGTTGCGCCGGATGAGTTTGCTGAGCAGGTAGGCCGCAGTGGGCGGGCGCGCGACGACGACTTCATTCGCCAGGTGCCGCTGGAGATCCATGGCGAGGCCGTTCGCCGTGTCGTAGCGGCGCGCGCGGTCTTTTTCGAGGCACTTCATCACGATCCAGTCGATGTCGCCGCGCAGGGTGCCGGGCAGTTTGGCCGGATCGGTGTGGCGGCGTTTGGCGGTGGTCGAGAGCGTGTTGCCGTCGAGTGTCTTCAACCGCGCGGAGGGCAGCACGGGATCGACCTCGCGGATGATGCGGCGGATTTCGCCCATGCCCGCCTTGGCAAAGGTGGCCGTGTCGATGGGTGTGCGACCGGTGAGGAGTTCGTAGAGCAGCACGCCCAGCGAGTAGATGTCGCTGCGCGTGTCCACATCCAGCGAGGTCATCTCGGCCTGCTCCGGGCTCATGTAGAGCGGCGTGCCGACCATCTGCTCGAACTGGGTGAAGAGCGTGCCGTCGGCCAGCTTGCCCTGCGTCGCCTTCGCCACGCCGAAGTCGATGACCTTCGGCACCGCCTTGCCGTCGTTGACGGTGACGAGGATGTTCGAGGGCTTGAGGTCGCGGTGGATGATGCCTTTTTGATGCGCGTGCTGCACCGCCTGGCAGACGAGGATGAACAGCTCCACACGCTCGGCGGTGGAGAGGCCCTTCTCGTCGCAGTAATCGGTGATTTTCATCCCGCGCACGAGTTCCATCACAAAAAATGGCCGCCCCTGCTCCGTCGCGCCCGCATCGAAGACGCGGGCGATGTTCGGGTGGTCCATCATGGCCAGCGCCTGCCGCTCCTGCTCGAAGCGCGCGACGACTTCCTTGGTGTCCATGCCCAGCTTGATGATCTTCAGCGCCACGCGCCGTCGCACCGGCTGCTCCTGGTCCGCCATCCACACCGTGCCGAATCCGCCCTGGCCGATCTCCTGGAGCAGCTTGTAGGGCCCGATGCGGTCACCCGATTTTTCCGAAGGCGGCAGCACTCGCTGCGAAGGCAACGTGCCCGGCACGGCCTTGATGGTGACGTCGAGATCGGCGGCCACTGGATTGGCGAGGAAACTGCCCGCATCGTCCATCGCCGCCAGCAGTGACTCCACCTCGGCCCGCAGCGCCGCATCCTCACCGCACTCGCGATCGAGCAAGGCCGCGCGTTCCTCGGCCGTGCCGAGTTCCAACGCGGCCTTGAAGATGGCTTCTTCGCGTGAGGGGATGGAGTTCATGGGTGGGTGTTCCGACGCATCATGCGTGAGAGTGGAACGGAATGACTCAAAAAATTTACGGAGGAGTCAGTTCGGAGTCTCGCGGGTGCGTTTGATCTCACGAAACAACCACGCACGAGCGAAGGCCCACTCGCGGTCCGCCGTCGCTTTAGAAATCCCCAGCACCTCCGCCGCTTGCTCGCTCGTGAGCCCGACAAAATGCCGCAGCTTCACCAACTCGGCCTTGCGCGCATCCTGCGCCGCGAGCGCCTTGAGCGCGTCATCCACCGCGACGAGTTCGTCCTCCTTCGTGCCACCCGGAGCCGCGATCTCGATGTCATCCGAGTCCACATGCTCCGCTCCGGCCCCACGCTTCGCCGTCAGCTTTCGCCGTGCCCGCTCGATGAGGATGCGCCGCATCGCCTCCGCCGCCGCGCCGAAGAAGTGGGCCCGGTTCTGGAACCGCGCCTCCCCCAGCCGCATCCATGCTTCGTGCACCAGCGCCGTCGGCTGCAGCGTGTTCCCCGGCAGCTCGAGCGCCATTTTCGCCCGCGCCAGTTGCCGCAGCTCCTGATACACGATGCCCAGCAATTGCTCGCCCGCAGCCTGGTCACCCAGTTGCACAGCTTCAAGCAGTCGCGTCACATCGCTCATCGGAATACTCATCGTAAGCCGACATGCGCGATTTCGGGAAGAAATGAATCACATGGGAGGCATGTTTTTGAGAAACGGGACTCTCGGCTTCGCTTTGAAGCGGAACTGTGTTGCAAGCAGCGTGCATGGTGAGCGTTGAGTTTTTCCATGCTTCGTTCTTGCCTTGTCGTCATCGCTTTCATCGCCCAATCCTCCGCCGCCGAGCTTTCGGTCACGGCTTATCCTTCGATTCAGGAAGCGCTGAACGCGAATCCGAACCGGATGCTCTTCGTCCCGGCGGGCGACTACAAGATCGACGACAAGATCCGCATCCGTGGTGATCGCGCGGGTTTGTTTGGACCTGGGCGTATCATTCAAACGAAGAGAGACCGGCCGATCATCGAGATCGAAAACGCGACGAACGCCGAGGTCCGCGACCTCACGCTCGTGCGCCCTGATGGTGCGATGGACACGCACAACGAAGCGATCCTCGCCATCAAGTGCCGCGATCTCGTGATCGACAATGTGCGCGTGATCGACAATCGCTCGAACGCTGGCACCATCGCGATTCGCGAGTCGAAGGACACGCGCATCAGTCACTGCCTCGTGCGCAACTACATGCGCGTGAGCGTGGATGATCGCACGAAGCCGGACGACACGGGCTATGCGTTCAACTGCACCGACGGCACGGGCATCAGCGTCGCTTACAGCACGGGCACGCTCATCGAAGGCAACCGCATCATTGAGGAAGTCTTCTTCCCGACACCGGAAGTGCGCGATCAATACAAGTTGGGCAAGTTCGTGAAGAAGAACCGCAATCGCGGACTCATGATCAGCCAGCAGGCGTGGGATGAGGAATACACGAGCAACTGGCGGCAGGGTTCCGGCATCGTCGTGACCGCGCCGGAGGTGAGCGACTTCACGCGCATCATCGGAAACCACATCGAGAACGCCGCGCAGGGCATCGACATCCACAGCGATCACGTCATCATTTCCAACAACGTCGTTCACAACTCTCACATGGGCATGAAGGCGATGCACGGCTCTCGCAATGTGATCATCACCGGCAATCAGTTCTCCAAGAATGACCTCTGGGCCATCGGGCTGATGCCAGGCATGGCGTCACACGCGGCGGAAGGCGACAAGGCGGACAATTCCGACGGTGGTTCTGTGATCGCGAACAACATCATCTCCGGCTTCGGCCACGGCAGCGCGCACTGGATGTGGGGGAATGAGCGCTCCCCGTTCAAGTTCGACTGCGGCCAGGAAGAAAGCGATCCGCCGCTGACCGATGTGCTCATCCAAGGCAATGTGGTGAACAATGTCGGCCCGCCGGTTTACATCTTCGACGTGATCATCTCCACGGAGCGCGGCTCGAACACACCACGCGGACTGCACTTTGCGAACAACCTCTTCCCGCCGGGCACGCGTGGAGTGTGCAATCTGGAGATGCAGCCGTAGCCGCTGCCACTCACATACGGGCATTCATCCATGCGTCCCACCTTGTTGTTCGTTTTGATCGCCGCCCTTCTTCGCGTCGAAGTCCGCGCCGAAGATGCGATGAGCTTTCTCGACAACGGCAAGATCAGGCTCGGCATTGATCTGGGCCTCGGCGGGGCGGTCACCTTTCTCGCCCGCGACGGCGGGGAAAACGTGGTCAACAACTTCGACCACGGCCGACAGGTACAGATGTCGTTTTATTCGGGGCCGGTGCCGTTCGCTGCCGGCGACAAGCAGCCGGCGGGGCACTGGAAGCATCTCGGCTGGAATCCGATACAGGCTGGCGACGACTTCGGACACGGCTCACGCGTGCTGGAGCATCGCAACGACGGACACTCCATCCATGTGAAGTGCGTGCCGATGCAGTGGCCGCTCGATGGCGTGCCGGGCGACTGCACGTTTGAGTCATGGCTCGAACTCGACGGCATCTGTGTGAAGGCACGCGCGCGGCTGAACAATGCGCGGAGAGACAAGACGCAGTATCCGGCACGCCTTCAGGAACTGCCGGCCGTGTATGCGAATGCGCCCTTCCACCGTGTGGTCAGCTACTTGGGCGACCGCCCGTTTACCGGCGAGGCGATTTCAGATGTACCAAGGCCGACCGGGAATCACCCGTGGAGCCACTGGCAGGGCACTGAACAGTGGTCGGCGCTGCTCGATGATCGCGGTTTTGGTCTCGGCCTCGTCACACCGGGGCGCGTATCGTTCACGGGCGGCTTCGCCGGCAAACCCGGTCCGAACGATACTCACGCCACTCACACCGGCTACATCGCGGGCCAGGGGCTGGAGATCCTCGACCACGACATCGTCTATGAATACCGCTACGAACTGGTGCTCGGTTCCCTCAAAGAGATTCGCGAGCGCGCCGCCATGCACCGTCCCGCCACACCGCCGCCGCCGTGGGTATTTGCCGGAGACAGGCAGGGCTGGCATTTCGCCAACGCCGAAGATGCGGGCTGGCCCTTGAAAGGCGCGCTCGACGTGAAGCTGGAAAAAGACGATCCGCAGCTCATCGGTCCCTGCACCTTCTGGCGCGCGGAGGATGCGCCGTTCGCGATCATCGAGGCGGCGTTTCACACGAAACAGACGCGCGGTACGATCTTTTGGCAGCGGCATGGGCGTGTCGGGCCCGACGATTCGACCGGGTTCGACATCGCCGCGGACGGCGAATTTCACCGATATAGCGTGCGGCTGGCCGATGCGCCGAACTACACGGGAGGCATCGTGAGGCTGCGTTTTGATCCCGTCGGCGCGGGGTCGCCCGGAGAGTGGGTGAAGGTGCGGGCCATCCGCCTGTCACGCAGCCCTTGAGTCGGGAGCCTTCCGGCGCGGCGCTTGCCCGCGCCTGCTTTTGCGCTCAAGTCCGCGCATGAGCACGCTCACCCGCCGCCATTTCAGCCGGCTCGCCGTCTCGGCGGCCAGCACGTCCATCCTGCCAGGAGCGCGCAGCGAGCCGGCACGAAGCAAGCGCGTCATCGTCGCGGGCGCAGGCATCGGCGGACTCTGCTGCGCCTACGAGCTGATGGAGCGCGGGCATGATGTCGTGGTGATCGAGGCTTCACGCCGCACAGGCGGCCATGTGAAGACGATCCGTGATCCCCTGCCCGACGGCCTCTACGCCGACGTGGGTGCCGAGCACTTCACGCGGCCGGGCTACACGATGTATTGGAAGTACGTCGAGAAGTTCAATCTGCCGTGGATGCCGTGGAAGCGGCGGGAGAACATGTATCGCAAGATCGACGGCGTGTGGCGCACCGAGGCGGAGCTGGCGGACCGGGCGGTGCTCAAAGGCTTCGGCTTCCGTTCCCACGAGATCGACTACATCATCGACCACGGCTGGACCGAGCTGCCAACGCTCTATCTCGAACCTTTCACCGCAAAGTTCAAAGACGAGTACCAGCCTTTCGGCATCGGACTCGACGATCTGGATCACAAGCTGCTCGGCGACGTGCTCGCCGGCAGCGGCGCATCGGACGCCGCGCTGCGCTTCATCGGCGCCACGCAGCGCTCCTCGCCCGCGAAACCGCCGGGCAGCGGCGATGTCTCCGCGCTTTTCCGTCTCTGGCAGTCCGCCATCGTCAGATTGCGCGGACTGCCCGTTTTCAAACGCGAGGTCTTCCATCTCAAGGGCGGCAACCAGCTCCTGCCCGACACCTTCGCTGCGAAGCTGGGCGACCGCGTGAAGCTGAACTGCCCCATCGACAGCATCGAGCACGGCGACCATTCCGTGACCGTGCACTTCACGGAGAACGAGAAGAAGCAGACCATCTCCGGCGACCATCTGGTCATCGCGCTTTCACCGCTCGTGCTGCCGAAGATCACCGTCACACCCGGGTGGACCGAGGCGAAAAAATATGCGCTGCAGAACACCGTGATGGGAATGCAGTCGCGGGTGCTCCTCGTGGCGAAATCTCCCTTCTGGAAGGGCGACGTGCCGAGCATCAACTTCGAGACGGGCGACAACCGTATGAGCCTCGTGTACGAAACCGCCGACGATGTGCCGGGGGAAAGCTGCGTGCTCATGGGCAGCGGCCAGCCCGTGCAGACACCCGACGAGACGCTGGCGGCATTCCGCAAGTTCTATCCCGGCAAGAATCCGGACACGATCACGCACTGCATCGTGCATCAGTGGTGGAAGGAGGAGCCGTATGCCTTTGGCTGCGAGCGCCATCCTTTCCCTTTCGGCCAGCTCGTGCGGATGTGGCCGCATCTCATAGAGCCAGCCGGCAACATTCACTTCGTCGGCGCCGCGTACGACAATCTTCCCTGGGGACAGGACGCCGCGACGCGCTCGGCAAATCGCGTGGCGGATGCGATTCACGCTGCGTGACAGTCCGTGCCGAGACAACGGGGCGGTGTCTTCGCGGCGGCTCGCCGCACGGAGCACAGCGTGGCCGGCAGCCTCGCCCACGCAGCCCGGCGCTCGCTCACGCACCCCAGACCCGCTGATTTGCTCTCTTGTCGAACGGCACCCATGCGGCTACGATGCACCGTGCCTGTCCGCTTTGAAAAACTCCCCGGTCTCAGCGTGAGCGTCGATGAAGTGACGTACGATCCCACGCGCCCGGCGCCGCCTGACCGGCCGCATCCTTTCATCTACCATCTCTCGATCCACAACGGGAGCGAGGAGCCGGTGAACATCTTCGGACGCAAGTGGATCGTGCGCGACACGGAAGGGGACACGCTCGTGGTGGAGGGTGACGGCGTGGTGGGTCAGTTCCCGCGCATCGAACCGGGCGAGAGCTTCAGCTACAATTCCTATCATGTCATCAAGGCCGACAGCACCGCCACCGGCACCTTCTTTGGCCGCACGGATGATGGCCGACCCGTTTGCGTACGCGTTCCGGATTTCAAAATGCGCACGCCACCGATGCTGGCCTGAGCAACCCGACGAAGGCACCGGGGCATGTCGTCCCCAGGAATCAATACAGGGTCCAGCCCGACTCGGTGACCAGAGCGTGAACCCGCGCATCGTGTGGCTCCACCGGAACGGCAGACAGCACTTGCAGATCGAACCCGATGCCGATGCGCCGCGCCGTGATGCGTGGATCGGCGAAAAAGCGATCGTAAAAACCCGCGCCACGCCCCAGCCGTGAGCCGTCGCATCTGCCGAACGCAAGCGCAGGCGTGAGGATCACCGTCAAGTCCGCAGGTGCCACCAACCGGGCGGGTTCCACGACCGGCTCCCAGACGCCGAGAGCACCGCGGCGCAGATCGTCCGCCGAACGCACTTCGCAGGGCACCAACCGGCGGCCTTCCACGGCGAAAAACACAACTCGAACTCCCCGACCGTGAAACCAAGGCAGGAGAGGCAGCAGGTCGGGCTCACCGGGCAGGCCGCCGAACAGAGCCGCAACGGCTCCCGGGCCGCACCATTGGCCGGGGTGCACCAGATGCGAGATCACGAGGTCGGATCGGCGCGCCACCTCGTCAGCCGGCAGGGCGCGCAGGGTGGAGAGCATCGTTTTGCGCAGGGCAGACTTGCTTTCGGGCGATGGAAACGGGACGGACACGGGACCACAAAGATTGCGTGGAATTGCGGGCAAATTGCAGCTTGTCAGGACGGTTGTCTTTTCTTAAGTTTGGCCCGTCAAGCCGCGCGCACCTTTTTGCCCGAATGATACACGATCCATCGTCGTCGCCGTGGTTCACCGCTCTGAGGAACGGTGGGAAGAAGAGGCGTCTCACGTTCCGCCGGAAGGCAAAGGACGAGAACAAGGTGGGCCTGCTGCCCGCTGAAGGCTGGAGGAAGCGGAATCTGCAATTCATCGGCGAGGTGCTCATCCCCCACATCCTGTGCCCGCGGCGGCCGGGCGGCGACTTCGGTTCCATCCCGGAGGTGGATGCGGCGGGCATAGGTGCCACATGGCTCGGTCACGCCGGTTTCCTTTTGCAGATCGGCGGACTGAACATCGCCATCGATCCCAACTGGGCGCTGTGGCACGGTCCGGTCAAACGTGTGCGTCACCCGAGCCTGCGCGCTGCCGACATGCCGCCCGTCCACCTCGTGCTCATCACCCATGCGCACTTCGACCACCTGCATCTGCCGAGCCTGAGAAAGATCGCCGCTGAGCAGCCCGTCATCGTGCCGCGCGGCGTGGGCACCTTGGTGAAGCGCTGCGGCTTCGGGCGGATCATCGAGCTTGACGTGTGGCAGCGGGCCCGCTTTCGCGACGTGCAGGTCACCCTCACGCCGGCGCGGCACTGGGGTGCGCGCATGATTCATGATACGCACCGGCAGTTCGGCGGCTATCTCATCCAGAGCCGCGAGCGCACGCTGTTCCACGCGGGTGACAGCGCCATCTTCGACGGCTTCACCGAGATCGGGAACCGGGCGGACATCGAGGTGGCCCTCCTTCCCATCGGCGCTTACGACGCGCCCAGCGGACGGCCCGTGCATATGAACCCCGAGGAAGCCGTCGATGCCTTCGAGATGCTGCGCGCCGGCTTCATGATTCCCATGCATCACGACACCTTCCCTCTCGGCGGCGAGCCCATCCACGAGCCCGCAGAGCGGCTCGCCCGTGCCGCCGTGCGCCGCCAGCTCGAGAACCGCATCCGTATCCTGCAAGAGGGTGAGTCGGCGGTGTTTTGATGTCCCTCACCGTCACACTCATTGCCGCTGTTTCTGCGGATGGTTTCATCTCACGGGGGAAAGGTGTGCCGTGGGATCTGCCGGCGGACCGTGCTCATTTCCGCTCATACACGGCGGGGAAATGGCTGTTGCTCGGCCGCACGACGTACGAGGAGATGAGGGGCTGGTTTCGCGATCACACGCCGCTGGTGCTCTCGCGGGACGCCGGCTTCCAGCCGCCGAAAGGCCGGCGTGTGAGCACCGCGCGCGAGGCCATCGATCTTGCTGTCGCCTCGGCCCAGCCCGAGATCGTGGTGTGCGGCGGCGCGCAGATTTACGCGGCGGCATTACCCCACGCCACGCGCCTCATCCTCACCCGCGTCGATGAGCGGCTGGCGTCAGGACTGTCGTTCCCGCTCGTCAATGCTGACGACTGGCACGTCGTCAGCACCGACCCGCTCGAGGGCTGTCCGGCATGTCGTATCGAGCACTTGGAAAGGCGCGACGCCGGAGCAGGAAGATCGTCGGCTGACACTCGGTTTCCGCCTTTGAGGAGGTGAATTCACCGGCAGATGAAGCTTTTGCTTGGCAGGTCCGGTGAGTGCACAGACCGTACTTGATGCCGTACCGCCGTCCCGACTCCTTCGACATCCCGATCCCGAAACTCACCATGAGGGAACGGGTGAAGATCATCGACCCGAAGGAAGTCCGCGCCCGCAAGTTGCGGCAGGCGGCGTTGGTGATCGTGCTCGGCCTCTGCGCGGTCGCATATGTGAGGCGGGACTATCTGCAGAAGCACATCGCCGGAAGGTTCGGCATCGACTTGCGATCTCTTTCGGGCTGGAACGCTGAGCCGGCTCGCCAGACCGGTGGGAGGCAAGGCGCGATAGTCGCCCCGAAGCAGACGACAACTCCAAAGTTGCAGGCTGAAGAGGTTGTCGAGACTGACCCGGACGCACCCGTGGCATTGGGGTCTCTCAAACTCGATCCGGTCGAATTTCCTGCGGAGAAGTCCTGGCCCCGCCTTGTGGCTTTGCAGGGAAATCCGACAGTCGAAATCATGCAGGAGGACGCCGATGCGGACCGCTTCATCTACCGGTCGCCGCATTACGAATTTCAGTCGGATACGAGGCTCGGAGCGGACGTGGTGCGGGAGTTTGCCCGCGTATTCGAGGCCACGCACATGGCCGTGTGCAAGCTGCCGCTGGACCTGCGGCCTGCGCCGGAGAATCTCCGGGAGCGCTTCACCGCGCGGATTTTCCGGTCAGACCAGGCCTACCGTGAAGCAGGCGGCATGGAAGGCAGCGCGGGCTGCTACAAGCGTGCCGAGAAGTGTGTCTTGGTGCCTCTGGACAGCCTGGGGGTGAAAGTGCTCCAAGGAGGACGCACGATCATGGATCGGGGTGGCGCGGCCAATGCAACGCTGATCCACGAAATCACCCACCAGATGATGAACCATTGGCTGCCACGACTGCCGGTGTGGTATGCGGAAGGCGCTGCGGAGTACATGGTCGTGGGGGACTATCTTCACGGGCGATTTTCGTTCGGCCAGATCGAAAGCCTCCTGCAACAATACCTGTCCCGCCGGCGCGCGCCGGGCGGATCGTTGCGCGTGCTGCCACCAGGAGAATTGATGGCGCTCGAACCTGCGGACTGGTCGCGGACGCTGGCCGGTGACCACAATGCGAGCAGGCAAAACTACATCTCGGCGCTGCTCCTCACGTTTTACTTTCACCATCTCGACGGCGACGGCTCGGGCAGCGGGATCGTCCCTTACCTCCGATCCATCGAGAACGGCGAGCCCGAACGCGATGCCTGCCGGGATCACCTCGTCAGGGGCCGCACAATGGACGTGCTGCAGAGCGACATGAAGGCAGCCTATCAGAGCATCCGCATCAACATCAGCTTCGAGCCGCGTGGCGGTCCAGTTTGGAAGGAGCACCCCGGCCACGCCGCCCGTTCTGAAACTTCTGCTCCAGACAAAGCGGTGAGCGAAGGGTGAACGCAGGCAGGCGACATGCCGTACGGCGTGCCGGCTGCCATATCGCCGTGGTTCCACTCTGGAACCGAAAGCGCAGCCTGACACCGTTGGGATCCTCACCGGTCTTTCGCAGGCTCACCGGCAAGTCGCCAAATCAGGCGAGAAAGGCGGCAAGCGTAGCGGGCGGCGCTGACGGAAGCCCCGGCGGGCAGGCAGGCAAACTCACGCGTTGCACCCCTCTGTGCAGTGGCCTAAACATCACGCCCCATGTTTTCCCTTCTCACCGAAAAACTCGAGGACGCCTTCAAAAAGATCCGCGGACTCGGCAAGATTACCGAATCGAACATCGGCGATGCGATGCGCGAGATTCGTCTCGCGCTGCTGGAGGCTGATGTCGATCTGAAGGTGACCAAGGACCTCATCGAGGCGGTCAAGACGAAGTCCATGGGCGAAGAAGTGCTCCGCTCGGTGCAGCCGGGGCAGCAGATCGTGAAATTCTTCCACGACGAGCTGGTGCGTGTGCTCGGCGGCGGGCAGTCGGAGCTGGATCTGGGCCCGCCGCAGCGCATTCTCGTTGTCGGCCTCAACGGCGCGGGCAAGACGACGACCTCCGCTAAGCTGGCCAACTGGCTCAAGAAACAGGGCAAGCGCCCGCTGCTCATCGCACTCGACCTTTATCGTCCCGCTGCCGTGAAGCAGCTCCAAGTGCTCGGCGAATCGCTCGGTGTCCCCGTGTTCGCCCCGGCGGCTGGTGAGACGGATCCGGTGAAGTGCGCGCGTCATTCTCTCGAATGGCTCCAGCAGCAAGGCGGTGGCGTGGCGATTTTTGATACTGCGGGCCGGCAGGAGGTGGACGACGCGCTGCTCGATGAACTCAAACGGGTGCGCGAGGTGGTCCAACCGCGCGAAACGCTGCTCGTGGCCGATGCGGCGACCGGTCAACAGGCGGTGAGCGTGGCATCGAAGTTCAATGAGACCATCGGCATCACGGGCCTCATCATGACCAAGCTCGACGGCGATGCGCGCGGTGGTGCGCTGCTGTCGATGCGGCAGGTGACGAATTGTCCGGTGAAATTCACCGGCAGCGGCGAGAAGGTCGAGGCGCTCGAAGTCTTCCACCCCGACCGCATGGCGCAGCGCATTCTGGGCATGGGCGACGTGGTAGGCCTCGTCGAGAAAGCGGCGGAGGAGATCGACGAGAAGGAAGCCATGCGCATGGCCAAGCGGCTGCAGGAGGCGAAGTTCGACTTCAACGATTTTCTCGCGCAATTGAAGTTCATGAAGCGGCTGGGACCGCTCGAAGGTCTGATGGGCATGATCCCTGGCATGAGCAAACTGAAGGGCATGGGCGGTGTGGATGAGAGCCGCATGAAGCACACGGAGGCCATCGTGCTCTCGATGACGAAGAAGGAACGCAGCACGCCGTCAATCATCAACGGCAGCCGCCGCAAACGCATCGCCGACGGCTCGGGCCGGCCTGTGGTCGAGGTGAACCAGCTTCTCAAGCAGTTCGACATGATGAAGAACATGATGACGAACAAAGGCATGATGCAGGCGATGATGGGCGGAATGAAAGGCGGCGGCGGAATGCCAGGAATGCCACCCGGCATGGGCGGCGGTGGAATGCCAGGTGGCATGGGCGGATTTGGCGGCAGGCTGCCGAAGTCGGGTGGTAAGTTCCCGCGTCTCGGCGGTGGCGGAGGTAGAAGACGATGAGCATGGTTGTTTGTCTGCTTGTGGGCGGAATTGCACCGTTTGGCCTTCGTCGTCCCCCTCACCCCAGCCCTCTCCCCTTGGGAGAGGGAGTTGAAGGCGCTGCCGCGCCAATAGTAGTCCGGGCACACCGTGACCGGAGTATTCGAGTGGCTGCTACTCACCGCCTGCTTGAGTTTGCATATCCCACGCGATCGAACTTCGTCAGACTCCAGTCACGGAGTGACTGGACTACTTTCGCCGTCGGCGCACAGCGCCATCGTCTCCCTCTCCCACGGGGAGAGGGCTGGGGTGAGGGGGAGGAGTTCCGATTGGTCTCGACCGTCCGAATGAGCAAAAACTCAGCCACACGATGAGCAACGATTCGTCTTCACACCTACGTCCCTTTCGCGTCGGCGTCGCTGGGGTCGGCGCCATCGGCCGAAACCATGCGCGCATCCTTGCTGAGCTGGCGAAGTCGAGCGGCGGCTCGCTGCAGTTCACGGCGATCTTTGACACCGACCAGTCGCGCGCCCAGGAACTCGCTTCGCTTCACAAGACCAAGGCGGTCACCTCGCTCGAAGAGTTCGCCTCGCTCGTCGACGCAGCCACGGTTGCCGTTCCGACCGTGTTTCACCGTCAGATAGCCGGTCCTTTGTTGGAGCAGGGCAAGCATGTGCTCGTTGAGAAACCGATCACCGAGAGTCTGGCGGAAGCGCAGGCGCTGATCGAACTCGCGCGGCAACAGAACGTGATCCTGCAAGTCGGCCACATCGAGCGCTTCAATCCCGTGATGCGGAACATTGAGGAGCAGATGAACAATCCCCGCTTCATCGAAGCCACGCGCTTGTCGCCCTATCCGGGCCGCAGCCTCGACGTGGGCGTGGTGCTCGACGTGATGATCCACGACCTGGAAATCATCCTGCATCTGGTCAGGTCACCGTGGGTGAGCGTCGATGCCGTTGGCGTGCCGATCCTCAGCAAGCGCGAGGACATTGCCAACGTGCGCATTCGTTTTGAGAACGGCTGCGTGGCCAACATCACCGCCAGCCGCATCAGCCAGGAGAAGCTGCGGAAAATTCGCGTGTTCCAAAACGACGCCTACCTCTCGCTCGATTACCAGAAGCAGGAAGGCTACATCCTCCGACTCGCGGAAAGCGGCGAAAAGGAGAGTTCGATGCTCGGCAAGCTGCTCGGCCTGGCGACGGACTCCACCATCGTGACCGAGTTCGCCGGACAAAAGATCGTGCGAGAGCCGGTCGCCGTGGAGAAGGACGAGCCGCTCAAGCTGGAGCTGGCAGCGTTTGTCGAATGCGCCCGTCAAGGAAAGCGGCCGGTTGTCTCCGGACAGGAAGCAACCGAAGCGCTGCGTCTGGCTTTGGAGATTACCGAACAGATTGAGAAAAGCCAGCCGACAGCACGAGCATGAGCCGCGTCTTCATTATCGCAGGCGAGGTCAGCGGCGACACGCACGCCGCCGGACTGATGCGTGAACTGAAGTCGCTCGATGCGGCCACTGCCTTCGCTGGGCTTGGTGGCCCGCGAATGCGCGAAGTGGGAGGAAACGGCATCGAAAACTGGCTCGAAGACTCCGCCGTGCTCGGACTATGGGAGGTGCTGAAGCACTACGGCTACTTCAAGCGCAAGATGAACGAGACGCTGGCCGCCATTGCGCAGCAACGGCCAGACGCCGTGATCCTCGTTGATTACCCCGGTTTCAATCTCCGTGTGGCGAAGGCGATCCGGAAACGCTTCAAGGGAAAGATCATCTACTACATCAGCCCCCAGGTGTGGGCTTGGAAGAAGGGCCGCATCAAGACAATGGCTAAGGTGCTCGATCTTATGATCTGCATCTTCCCATTCGAAAAGCCGCTCTACGAGAAGTCGGGCCTGCGCACCGAGTTCCCCGGACATCCGATGGTCGATCGCTCCAAGGCGCTCCGGAAGAACTGGCAGCGCGAGCATCATCTCGTGGGCTGGTTCCCTGGCAGCCGCGCGAATGAAGTCCGCAAACTTTTCCCCACGATGCTCGATGCCGCGCGCGCGATCCGCCTCGCCGTGCCGGATGTCCGTTTTGCCGTGGCAGCCGCGACCGAAGCCCTCGCCGGTGAGATGCGTGAGATGGCCGAGAAGCGCGGGATGCCGGAGGCAAAACAGTGGATCGAGACAGGCACCGTCTATGATTTGATGCAGCGCGCGGAGGTGGGAGCCGTCGCTTCCGGCACCGCCACGCTGGAGGCCGCGTGCTTCGGGCTGCCATACGTGCTCGTTTACCATGTGAACTGGCTGACCTACACCGTGGGCAAGATGGTCGTGCGCATCAAGAACCTCGGCATCGTCAACATCCTCGCCGGACGCGATGTCGTGCGCGAACTTATCCAGCATGATCTCACCGCCGACAGCCTCGCGCGCGAGATGGCCGACCTGCTTCTCAATGACGAGCGCCGCCGCGCGTTGGTCGATGATTTGTCCGGCGTGGTCGCGACTCTCGGCGAGGGCGGCTCGTATGCTCGTGCGGCACAGATCGTCATCGAGTGCCTCCACGCATGAACGCCGATTCGTCAACATCACCCGGAAACCAGGGCAAATGGCTGCGCTTCGGCCTCGTGGCGTTCCCCGTGGGCCTCGTGCTGCTCGGTGCTGCGTCGTTCTGGTTTTACTTCGACAACAAGGCGAAGAAGGAAAAGCACACCTACCGTCACGCGCTTGCTCTGCGGCGTGATGTGGACACGGCCAGCCTGTCGCGATACCTCGCCATCCTCGGCGACGCAGCGAAGCTCTCTCCTGAAGAGCGCCGGCAGACGGTGTCGAGTTTCGTGCAGTCCACTCTCGGTCCGGAGAACATGGGCTACGACCTGAAGAAGGCTGTCGAGACGGATCGCGGCACCGAGCGTGCTTCATATCATGCATCCCTGGATGGCTCGCGTCGGCCATCCGATGTGGTTCTGGTCCTCGCAGGCTACGGAGACGCGCAGACTTCCGACGATGCGGCATTGAGCGTCCTCTTCTCCGTTGCCCAGGCGATGACGGGCACGCCGAGGGTGAAGACCGTACGGTTTGCCGTGCTGGATGCCTCCACTGGCGGCATTCGGCCTCCATTTGAACGCATGGACTACGACATGCGCAAGTCTGGAGATCGCGTGGTGCATCTCGTCGCCCTCGGCCCATCAGCACGCGTGCTGGCCGACGAGTGGTCCCGCAGTCCGGGTGCAGGCACTGTCACCATTGATCTGCTGCCTTTTCAAACCGCTGATGAACTCAAGACACGCGCGGACGCCGTGCTGAAGGTAGTCGTCGATGCCGCCGATCGCCTCTGACGCGCGGTCCCCGGGGGTCGCACAGCGCCTGCCCGCCGTTACGCATGTCCGTACGCCGCGGCTTCCACTTCATCTGGACGCGATAGCTTGTGCGCTTTGCTTCGTTCTGCCTCGTCGTCATGAGCGCATCATCTTCCGTCACCCGCCGCCGTTTCATCCGCAGCGCCGCAGCTTCCGTCGCCGCCACACCCCTGCTCGGCGCCGCGTCGCGCGAGTCCCATCAGGCCACGGGCACCCGTGTGGGAGAGGTTACAGACACCACGGCCATCGTGTGGACGCGGCTGACGAAACACAGCGCGCGCAACAACAACGGCGTGAGTTTCGCGCTCGAGAAAGGCAAGAACAAAGGCAAGACCCAGCGCAACGTGCCGCCCGTGCATGAAATCGAGGGCGCGTGTCCGGCGATGTCCGGCAAGGTGCGCTTGCGCTACGGTCTGAAGGCCGACATGAGCGATGCGGTCGCGACGGAATGGATGAATGTGACCGAGGACCGCGACGGCATTCATCACTTCAAGCTCACCGCGCTCAAGCCTGGCAGCACCTACCACTACGTCAGCGAGACGGCTGGAACCGACGGCACGGCGCATGAGAGTTTCACGGGCAAATTTCACACCGCGCCGGATCACATGGCGCCCACATCGCTGCGCTTCTGCGTGATGACGTGCCAGGGCTATCAGGATCGCGATCACGACGACGGTCATCCGATTTATCCGTCTATGGTGGCGCTCGATCCGCGCTTCATCGTGATGACGGGTGATCTTGTGTATTACGACAGCAATCCGCCACGCGCCGTGTCGCCCGCCCTCGCGCGTTTGCATTGGGAGCGCATGTTCAGCCTGCCGCGGCTCGTCGAAGCGATGCGCAGCACCTCGACCTACTGGCTCAAGGACGATCACGACACGCTGACGAACGATTGCTGGCCTGGCATGAACGCGGGCGAACTCACCTTCCCCGAAGGCATCCAGATTTTCCGCGAGCAGGCACCGCTCGGCGAGAAAGACTACCGCACCGTGCGCTGGGGCCGCGATTTGCAGGTGTGGTTCACCGACGGGCGCGACTACCGCTCGCCGAACACCGCGCCCGACGGCCCCGACAAAACCATCTGGGGTGCGGAGCAGAAGGCGTGGTTCAAGCGCACCGTCAAAGAAAGCACCGCCACCTGGAAGGTGCTCGTCAGCCCCACACCGCTCGTCGGCCCCGACCGCGGCAACAAGCACGACAACCACAGCAACGACGCCTTCACGCACGAGGGCGACGAAATCCGCGACTGGCTCAAGGCAAACGCGCCCGACAACTTCTTCGTCGTCTGCGGCGACCGCCACTGGCAATACCACTCCGTGCATCCGAGCACTGGCGTGCAGGAATTCAGCGTCGGCCCCGCCAGCAACTCGCACGCGAGCGGCTCACCCGGCGAGGACAAGGAGTATCACAAGTTCCACCATGTGCAGGGCGGATTCCTTTCTGTGGAGCTGAAACCCGACGGCGGCAAAAGCCAGATCGCTTTCCAACTTCGAAATGTGAGCGGCGAAGTCGCTTACGAAGCAAAATTTGCGCGCACCATTTGATTTAGCCTCTTCTTAAACCATGAAAACACTGCTCCCCCTTCTTTTGCTTGTCTCATTCTCGCTCATCACAGCGGCCGAGAAGAAACCCAACGTCATCTTCATCCTCACCGACGACCAGGGCTGGAATGATGCGCACTTTGCGGGTCACCCGTATGTGAAGACGCCGAACCTCGACAAGTTCGCGTCGCAGAGCACTTGGTTCCGGCAGTTCTATGTGGCGGCAACGGTTTGCTCGCCGAGCCGCACGGCTTTCATGACTTCGCACAATCCGGCGCGGCACTTTGTGCATGGACACTTCGCCGATCATGCGGCCAACGCGGGCCGTGAGATGCCTGACTGGCTCGATCCGCAGGTGACGACGCTGCCGGGACTCTTGAAGACGGCTGGCTACGCGACGGCGCACTTCGGCAAATGGCATCTCGGCCACGGCGATGGTGCGCCGCCACCGCAGGCGTATGGCGTAGATGTGTCGAAGACTGTGAACGCGAACGGCGACCAACTCGGCGACGAGAAGGAGCCGTACTTCCGCGCGAAATCGACCGCGCTGATCGTGGACGAGACGATCAAGTTCATCCGCGAGCACAAGGAAGGGCCGTTTTACGCCAACGTGTGGACGCTGCTGCCGCACGCGCCGCTGAAGCCGACGCCGGAGCAGTTGAAGGTGTACGAAAACCTCGCGCCGAAGGCCGATGATCCGGCGTTCGGCCCGTGGATGCAGAAGTATCTGGCGAAGGCAAAGGACCTGAAGAGCCAGATGCAGGTGTTCTGCGCCTCGCTCACCGATCTCGACACGCAGCTCGGCCGCCTGTTTGCCGCGCTGGATGAGATGAAGCTGGCCGACAACACGATCATCTTCTACTCCAGCGACAATGGCGCGGAGGACTACCGCATCGGCAATGCGTCGAACGGCGGAGTCGGCAACACCGGCCCGCTGCGCGCGCGCAAACGCAGCATGTATGAGGGCGGCATCCGCACCTTCGGCCTGTTGCGCTGGCCGGGCAAAGTGGCGGCGGGACATGTGGATGAAACGAGCGTCATCGGCGGCGTGGATTTCCTGCCAACGATCTGCAAGCTCACCGGCGTCGAGGTGCCCGCCTCTGTGAAGCCCGATGGCGAAGATGTGAGCGACATCTGGCTCGGCGCATCGCGTGCGCGCACGAAGCCTCTGAACTGGGAGTGGCTCTTCAACGTGCAAGGCCCCGACGATGGCTACATGCCACCGATGCTCGCCGTGCGCGATGGCGACTGGAAACTCTTCGTCAGTCACAAAGGCGGCGATGCGCAGCTCTACAACATCCCGAAGGACGCCGGAGAAGAACACGACGTCGCCAGCGAGCATCCCGACGTGGTGAAATCGCTGACCGAAAAAGCGCTGACATGGGCGGCGCACCTGCCGCCAAGCCCTGCGCGCGATCGCGCCGCAGCATCCGGCAAGCCGCAGGACAACGGACGTCCGGGTGCCAAAGCCAAGGCTGCAGCCAAAGGCAAAACGAATCCCGCCGCTGGTGATCGTCATGCGATCTTCAAGCAGAAGGACGTCGATCACGACGGCAAGCTGACCCTCGAAGAGTACCTGAAAAACTTTCCTGACCAAGCCGAAGGCAAGCGCCGCTTCCCGACCTTCGACACGGATCACGACGGCGTTTTGACGGAGGAGGAGTTCGTGAAGGCGGGCAAACGCTAACGCATCACCTCGTAGAACGACCCGCCGGGTCGTCACCGTTGCCCGAGCGTCTCGCTCGGACGCGAACGGGAACTCTCGAACTTCGCCTGCGAGCGGGACGCTCGCAGAACCGGGAACGACCGGGACGGGTCGTTCTACGGCACGCGCTACGTTGGTACGGAGGCACCGAGCTTCCTCAAAACGAACCGCTCGCAGATGCGGTAGTACAACTCCATCGACTGCATGTCGATCCACTCATCGACGCCGTGCAGATTGCCGACGAGCGGGCGCGAGAGGATGACGGGGATGCCGTGCTTTTCAATGAAGCGTGCGTCACTGCCGGCGGAAGCGCGCACGAGGCGGACGGGCTCGCCGGTGAGTTCTTCGGTGACCAGCAAGTAGAGCGGATCGGGCGCGAGGTGGGTGGACTCCGCACCCATGACGTGCTCGATTTCGATGCCTTCGCCCGCGAGTTCACGCACAGTAGCGAGCAGGGACTCCTGCGTGCACGGCGGTGGAAAGCGCATGTCGATGAAGGCCGATGCCTCGCCGGGGATGCAGTTGATGGTCTCGTTCGGCGTGTTGAGGATCGTGGGCACGCAGGTGGGATACCAGTGATCGGGCGTGTCGTTTTTGAATGCGTCAAAGTGATCGCACAGTCGCTGAATGGCGCGCGTGAGATCGAGCAGCGCATTCGGCACCAGCCAGGGACGCGCGGCGTGGCTCTCCCGCCCATGAGCGCTGAGCCGCAGATGAAGGATGCCTTTTTCCGCGATGGTCACGTCGTGGATCGATCCCCCATCCGGCACGATGGCGAGTCCGCAACGCAGGCCGATGTCCTCGAACAGGAACCGCACGCCGTCCGCACCGCCGCGTTCTTCGTCGGAGGTGTAGGCGAGGCCGAGCGACAGGCCGGGATGCTCGCGCTGCAGGTTGCGGAAGAGTTCGAGCATGATGGCCCCCTGCCCTTTCATGTCGCCGGAGCCGGGTCCGTAAATGCGACCATCGGCGATGCGTGATGTGTAGGCATCAACATGCGGATGCTCGATCACGTCGAGATGCGCGACCATGAGCACGTCCGGCCGCTCGATGCCTGCGGGCATGACGGTCATCGACCCGTAGCCGCAGCTCTCGTAGTCACGAATGCAGACGCCTTCGAGCGATTCCAGGTGATTCCGCAGAAGGGTGAAGCAGCGCGCACGATCCAGCGGACGACTTTCCGTGCTGGGAATGGCGACGAGATCGCGCGTAAGGGTGACGAGGCGTTCGAGGAGCGGTGAGGGCATGGTGTTTGGAAAAGCATTCGCATTGGATCAATCGCGCACATACTCCCAATCGATCGGCAGGTCGCGCTCCGCGTGAAGCAGCATCTCATGGCACTCGGCTGTGGTGGGCGCGATGCAGAGGAACTGGCCTTTTTCCACGCGGCCCGACTCATTCAAGATGACGTTCACTGGCAGCACGCCGCGCTGCTTGCCCGGATGAAACAGATCGCTGTGGTGATCCAGCAGACGAAGAACGGTGCGTGCCGACACCGGCTTCGCGAGCTTCAGATTCCGCATCAGCCACGCACCGCGCGGCTGGAAGTGACGGGCGAGCACCGACGGATACGTCGCGCCGGTGAGCCGCGCATTGATCTCGCAAACATACGCGCGATACGCGCCTGGCTCCGCGAGCGCCGTCACGAGGAAGTCCGCGCTCGCGGTGCCTCGGTAGCCCTGATCATGCAGCCACTGGCCCGCCACGCCCGCCTGCCGGAACAGCTCCTCCATCAGCCCCGGATGCTCGTCGAGATACGGCGGCGGCGATTCATTTCCTTGGTGCACGCTCTCGTGACTGAGGATCTGCTCCGTCAGGTCGTAGAGATACACGGCTTCGTCGTCGAGGAACATCTGCACGCTCGGACTGAACACACGCGCGACACCGTGCCGCCCCTTCTCCACCCAGCCCTGCACCATCGCCGGCCCTTCGTGAAAAAACGATTCCGGCACCGCGATGTGCGCGTCATCAACTGATGCCTTCATCAAGCCGACGCCCGAGGCGCCGATCTGCGACTTCACCACCGCATGTCGAAATCCGCGCGCGGCCAGCGATGCGAGGCGACGCGGCACTTCGGATGGCGAGTCGGCGAGTTCCGTGTCGAACACCGGCAGCCCCGCCGTTTCGAGGTGAGCGTGCAGCAGATACTTGTTGTTCCCGCGGCGGCTGCCCTCGCTTGTGGAAAGCGCGCGCTTGCCGAGCGCGGCGGCGATTTGCTCCAAAATGGGATCGGTGACAAAACCGTCCACGAACGGCGCCTCGTGCGCACGCAGCTTGTCAATGATTCCATGTCCCGGAGCCACGCCCGACTGAATTGAGCGGCCAATCTCGAGGTAGTCGCCATGCGGCAGCACATGAACCTGCGGCAGCTTCAAGCCGAGATCGCTCTCGAAGTAGCGGCACAGCGCCTCATCCGGCGGCACTTCGAGCACCGCCACATTTTTTCCGCCGCGAAAGAGCAGCCCCATGATCGGCACCACGCGCGCACCGTAGCATTCCGGCCGCATCACCTCCCGCGCGAGCGCCGCGATCTGCCGCTCATTGCCAAAAAACATGCCGAGCAGATTGGCGAAAAAGATGGCCTGCCGGTCCTGCCAGAGCCGCGGCGTGTAGCCCTGTGTCTGGATCACCAGCGGTCCGCCAGGCAGCGTGATGTGGGACGCCATGGTTTGATTCATGTCACATGGGGACGGTACAGCTGGAAACTGCACGATGGTCGGAATGGAAGGGATGTCATGCGCCGCAATGATCGGAACAACGAATCCGCCCGGCTCCGCGACGCCTTGGGAATCAGAGTGCAAATATTGCGGCCTGCGCAGCACCAGCTTCCCCCTACGTCCATCGCCGGAGCGCGAAAAGTTCATCGCTAGACCGAACGGCGTATTTCACTCCTGCGAATCTGCCGGAGAATTCCGCCTGCGTCCGCAATGAGCTTCTCGCCACCGACATTCATGAACACCATGTGCCGCACTCTCATCGTACTGCTCGCCGGCGTCGTGGCAGCAGGCGCGGTGTTTCTGCTGCTGCGCGCCGCTCCCACGGCCACCTCGAAGCAGACCGGCGGCGCGAAGGAGACCGAAGAAGCGCTGAAGGCGATGTGGGATCAGGTGCTGACCGCCACGCCCGACGACAAGCCGGCAAAACGCAAACGCCAGTGGCAGATGCAACTGACGACCTGGCTGCCAGAAGAGTGGCCGCCCTCGCGTCGCACGACCTGGGTGCGCTATGCATGGGGCATCGATGTTTCGATGGACGGCTCGTCGGACGTGAGCGCGCCCTTCGCGCGCATCGAGTGCCGCGGGGGAGATGTCGCGCACCAGTCGCTCACGCAGACGGCCACGCGCCTGAAGGTGGTGGCCGTCCATCCGGTGCGTCCGCACGGCGGATGGCGCTACACGCTTGAGGACGAGAAGCACATGGTCGATCAGGTGCTCGCGCTGCGGACCGCTCCGCCGGCAGACTCGCGCAGCGGCATCGGGATCAAGTCCTACTTTCAAAGCTGGAAGCTGGGCCACGAGGAAATCGCCGCCCAGGTCGAAAACCAGCACCGCGCCTTCTTTGACTGGCTCAAGGCCCCGCGTTGAGCCATGACGAACACACCTTCGCATCACGTCAGCGCGCGTCTCCTTCATGCTGCTGACGTTGCCGCGCGAATCCTGCGCACAGTTCACCGTCGAAGCGGAACACGAAGCCGCGTCTGGTCCGCGAATGCCGGCTGGGCGAACGAACGCGCGGGCGGAGCGGACGGCCGGTCAATTCTTCGAGCGTGGCCGCAGTCAACATCACCGGCAGTACGTGCGCGAACGCCATGGCGCCTGGCACCAGATCGGATCGTGGTCTTGCCGCCTGAAAACAAACAATGCTCCCGCGCTATTTCGAACCCCAGCCTGCCCCGCCTGAGACAGCATCCGTCATGAACCGCCTCCTATTCCTGTTCCTTGCCGCCGGCCTCGGCGCGGCAAACGCCGATCCCGTCAAGACCCACCCGCGGCTGCTCTTCCGTGGCGAGGAGCTTCCTTCGCTGCGCGCGCGGATGACCAATGCGAACGACGCGTGGGTCGCCTTCAAGACCGACATCGTGGACAAGTGCCTGCGCGACTACAAGTGCAGTGCCACCTCGCACTACTCGGGGCCGCCGAACTACACATGGATTCGCGACTCCTTCACCGATGAAAACGGCACGCTGCATCTGCCGGCGGATGCCGACTGGGGAGCGTGGTCGGACCAGACCGCACGTCCGGCCTGCCCCGAAGATGATGACGGCAATGGTTCCAGCTACACGCGGGTGAACTCGGAGCAGTATGCGATGATCTTCGCGCTCATGGCGCGCCTGCTGAAGGATCAGCCGGGCCAGAGCGTACAGCGCGCGGAGTATCTCGCTGCATCGAGGGACTGCCTCTTCCATGTGATCGATCACGCAAAGGACGGTCATCCGCCGCCGGACTCCGAGGGCCACTACCCGCCCTTCCAGCACATTGGCTTCGCCGTGGATGATCGCAGCTTCTCGGCGGAGGCATTCGCGCTCGCGGTGGATTGGATTTACGAAGACCTCACCGCCGATGAACTCGCGAAAGTGCGCAAGACCTTCCTCATCTGGGCGGACGACTGCAATCAGCATGTCTATTTCGCGCCGACGTATCCGCACGGCACGGCGAACTCGCCCTCGCTGCTGCGCTTGAGCGATCCGTATCAGCAGCAGACGCGCGCGGAGCTGCGGCTGGCGCTCAACAATCATTACACCAATCACCTGCGCGAGATGGTGCTCTACTCTCTCGCGATGGACCCGAAGGACGACATCCCGAGCGCCACGCACAGCGACACCGCACCCGCGGGCACGCTCACCAGCCATGTCATCTCCGGCGCGCCGGACAACTGGGTGCGCCAGCAGAGCGGCGTGCTCTTTGATGCGATGGGCGTGTGGCAGTACCTCGCCGACTACGCGCTGCGCACCGACGGAGCGGGCGGCATCTCGGTGGAAGGCTCGCAGTATGCGAGCAACGGCCTCGGCCCGATGGCGATCATGCTCGCCGGACTCAACAGCGCGGGACAGGACGACGTACAAGCCTGGGGACCGCAGGCGAATGTCTCCCGGCATCCGTTCTGGAGCCTGACGGTGCCATCCTATCTCGCGCAGCTCACGCCGATGAGCCGCGTGCCCACCGGCGTAAACCTCGGCTACCTCGGTCCGATCTACCAGCCGCCGCTCTCCGGCGACTTGGAGAACTTCCTCTACATCAACGACCAGATGATCAAGGTGCTGGCCCCGATGGCGCTCGTGGATCAACGCGCGAACGGCAACAGCGGCCCGATCATCCAGGCCGTGCGCTACATTCAGCGCAATCTCGCACAAGGCGGCCCGTCAAACTTCGCCGGCCGCATCGCCACCACAAAGGGCAGCACGGCGCTGCGGGATGCGATCTACTACTTTCTCCTCTTCGATCCCGCCGCGCCCGCTCCCGCCGACCCGCGTCCGGCGATGCAGCCGAAGACGCTTTTCTCCCAGCACACGGTGAATGGAAAACTCATGGGCATGGTGCTCGGGCGAAGCGGCTACACGGCGAGCGACACTTACTTCCACTGGCGGCTCGACTGGAACCGCATCGACCACCAACGCGGCGATTCACTCGGCTTCGGCCTGTGGAAAAATGGACTCTGGCTCACGAAGGGCATGACCGGCTACGGCACGCTGCAAGGCTGCTCCGACTACCGGAACTCGCTCTCACTGCAAAACGGCGTGCCCACCGGCAGTCCCGTCGGAGAGGACACGACCGCCGCACATGGGTCGCAATGGGACTACAGCCCCATCGGCGATCCCGAGATCACCGCCCGCAGCACGGCGGATGGTTTTCTTTTCTTCAGCGGTGACGCGACAAACCTCTACAATCACCAGTATCAGACGACGCTGCGCGAGATCGAGCACGCCAGCCGCAGCATCATGTGGCTGAAGCCGGATCACGTCATCGTGTATGACCGCGCGAAATCCAAGAGCGCCGGCTACTACAAAAAGTTCTTCGTCAATGTGCCGCGCGATCCCGTCATCACCGGCAATGTGGCGTGGTCGCCGGCGATGGAGGGCGCGGTGGAAAAGGGGCGCATCTTTGTCACCTCCCTGCTGCCCGCGGGTGCGAACATTCAATGGAAGACCATCAATGACGGCCAGCCGGCCGGCGGCATCGACTCGGGCACGGGGCGTCCGTCATTCGAGGACATGTGGTCACAGATCTACGTCGCGGCACCGGGCGCACCGCAGGAAACGCGGTTCCTTCATGTGATCCAGGGCACCGATGCCGGCGTCACAAGCGCCGATGCCGCGCAGGTGGTGACGAGCAGCGACGGCGAATTCGAAGGCGCGGTGGCCGGATCGCGATGCGTGATTTTCCGCAAGACGCTCGGCTCGCCGCCGGCCGCGCTCAGCTACACGCATCCGGCTGGCGTGACGACGCATTACATCACGGGCTTGGCGCCATTTGCCGGATTCAATGTCGCGCAAGCCGGCACCACCGTGACGCTCACAGCCAATGGCACGCAGCGCTTCACCGACGGCGGCGGCGTGCTCGTGCTCGGCGGCAGCGAGCCGGTGAATGTGGAGATAACAACCACGGACAGCACCGGCAGCGAGAGCGGTGATGCCGTGAGCTTTCTGCTGAAGCGCAGTGGTGATGTGAGCGCGCCTCTCGATGTCACGCTGACCATCGACAGCATCCTGAGTGCCGCGAGCACAGCGGACTTCGTTTCGTTTCCAGCCGCGGTTTCGTTCGCGGCTGGCAGCGCCGCCGCCACTCTGACGCTCACGCCTGCGGATGATGCGACGTTTGAAGGAACGGAGAATCTCGTCGTGCAGATTGTGGATGGCGCGGGTTATCATGCGGCGGAGGTTTCGGCCAAAGCCGAAGCCACATTGACCGACAACGACGCGCCACCCGGCGGCACGTTGCAGTTTTCCGGCGCCGCCTTTTCCGTCGCGGAAAGTGCAGGCAGCGCGACGATCGCGGTCACGCGCACCGGTGGCAGCACAGGAGCCGTCAGCGTGCTAGTCTCCACCACGAACGGCACCGCCAGCGCTCCCGGCGACTACACGAACACCAGCCAGCTCCTAGGCTGGGCAGCCGGCGACTCCGCCGTCAAAACTGTGAACGTGCCGGTCATCGACAACGCAACCTACGGCGGAAACAAAACGATCAATCTCACGCTCTCACAGCTCAGCGGTCAGGCAGGCTACGGCCCCGTCCCGACGGCCGTGCTCACCATCCTCGACAACGAACCGCCGCCGCCGGGCAGTTTCAAGCTCTCGCCGCTCTCCTCCACCGTCGCCGAAAACGGAGCCACGAGCGTCACCTTCGATATCGAACGCACCGGCGGCGACGGCGGCGCTGTCAGTGTGCAGTACGCAACCGTGAACGGCACCGCGACCGCAGGCAGCGACTTCATCGCGAAGAGCGGCACGCTGAACTGGGCGAATCTCGACGCGCACATCGAGCACGTCACCGTGACACTCACCGACGACAGCACCTATGAAGGTGACGAGTCGTTCACCTTCGCGCTCACCAATCCAACCGGCGGCGCGGGCCTTGACGGCGCTGCGACTGCGACAGTGAACATCACCGAAAATGATCCGCTGCCCGCCGAGTTCCACATCGGCACAGGCCAGCCCTACACCACGCTCGCCAACGTGCCGTGGCATCTCGCCGCCGCAGGAAGCACCGTTTACATCCATTATCAGGCCACGCCGTTTCCCGGAAAAATCCTCCTGCCGAACCGCGGCACCGCCACGCTGCCCATCCGTGTGATCGGCGTGAAGGGCGCGGGTGGCGAGCGGCCCGTCATCGACGGCAACAACGCCGCACCACCGCCATCGAGCACGACCTACAACAATGAAACGAGCGGTGCATCGGAAGACAGCGGCCTCATCGTCATCGAGCGCGCCCAGGGCATGAGTTCCACCTTCAAGCCGGGCTACATCGAGATCAGGGGCCTGGAGTTGAAGAACGCGCATCCCGACTTCAGCTACACGCGCCAGACCGGCGGTGCCGCTGATGCGTGGTCAAGCGCTGCTGGTGCCATCTACTTGCGGGGCGCGGAGCATGTCACGGTGCGTGATTGCATCATCCACCATTGCGCCAATGGCATCGAGACCAATCAAGGCGGCACCGAGGAGAGGAATCTCACGCGCGACGTGCTCATCACGCACTGCCACTTCCACTCCAACGGCAAGATCGGCAGCTACTACGGCCGCAATCTCGAAACGCAGGCCGTGGGCGTCACGCTGCAGTTTTGCCGGCTCGACGAGCCGCTCTCGGGCTCAAACGTCGAGAACGTGCGCGACCTGAGCGCAGGATTCATCGGCCGGTGCAATTACATCACCGGCGGCGGCTCGCAGTTCACTTTCGACGAGCCATACGGCGCAGTGCCGCTCATCACGGGCGACGCCAGTCATGGCATCACGCATGTGTGGGGAAATGTGCTGCGAAACTTTGGCGGCGGCTCCGGCAACGTGCTCCACTTTGGCAGCACCAACCTGCCCGGCGACCGCGTCCTGCACTTTCACCACAACACCGTGCATTGCGAGACGAGCTACTCGCGCAATCTGCTGAACATCCATGCCGCCGGTGACAGCGCGCTCGCCACGAACAACATCGTGCGCCATGCCGGCATCACCGAGTTTTACCTCAACAGCGGCCCCGGCACAGTCACGCTCGGCAAGAACCTCCTCACGCCTGGCTACCTCAGCAACGCCGGAGCCACCGGCCTCGCGAACATCATCACGAGCGCGAGCATCGGCTTCGCCAACGAAGCCGGCGGAGACTACCACCTGGCCGCGGGCAGCCCGGCGCTCGACGCCGCGGCGGCGCTGCCTGCCGGAGCACTGCCCGCTTTCGCACAGTACTACCATCACGGGCTCGGCGTGCTTCGTCATCGTGCGGGCGCGGCGGATGACCTTGGTGCGTTTGAATCCGTGCTGCCGGTCGATGCGTGGCTCGTCGCGCATTTTGGTCTTGATGCCGCCACGCCGTCCATCGCAGGTGATCTCGCCGACCCGGATGGCGATCAATCGGGCAATCTGCTCGAATACGCACTGGATCACGATCCGCTCCTGCCGACCGCCCACCTTCTGCCAGGCGCGGCGAATGAGGGCGGCTACGCGACGATGAACATCGCGCGGAATGTGTCCGCCACCGACGTGACCTTCTCCGTCGAAGTCAGCGGCGATCTTGCGACCTGGCAGAACGGACCGTCATTCACCACAGCCCTCATTGACGCGCCCGCCCAGCTCAAGGTGAGGGACAATGTCGCCGTCTCGGCTGGATCGCGGCGCTTCATCCGGTTGCGGGTTTCGCGGTAGGCGGAGTTCACGCGTTCAGCACCTGCTGCAGCATCTCGTCGAAGCGCTCCGCCATCACTGTCGGCGTGAAACGTTGCCGCACGGCGCTCATGCCTTTGAGGCTGAGCTGCTCGCGAAGCTGGGTGTCGGCCAGCAGCGACTCCAGGGCATGAGCCAGCGCTGACGGATCATCAGGCTTGCAAAGGATGCCCCCGCCCGTGGCCTCGATGAGTTCGGGAAATGCGCCGCTCTCCGGCTGCACGACGGGCACGCCGCAGGCCATGGCCTCCAGCACGTAGAGGCCGAAGGCTTCGCCATACGAGGCGGGCACGGAGAAGACGGACACGTCGCGGAAGAAGCGGGTCTTGTCCTCGAAGCCGGCATTCGGATAAAACTCGCAGCGGTTCAGGCAGCCGGCCTGCCGCAATTTCTGCTGGAGGCCGGCGACGTAGGCCTCATCGGCGGGCGTCATCGCGCCGCCAATCTTGAGTTTCAGCCGGGGCACGCGGTTGCCCTTCACCATTTCGATGAAGGCATCCACCAGAGTGGTCAGCCCCTTGCCGTGGATCATGCGCGCGAAGTAGCCGATGGTGGACCAGTTCGGATCAGGCTTTGCGACCGGGAATGGCGTGGAGTCGATGCCGTTGTGAATGACCGTCATCTGGTCTGGTCTCACGCCCATGCGGTCCGCCATCTGGCGGGCATACCAATGGCTGGGCGCGACGAAGCGGTCCACATGCCGTGCGTTCTCCCGCAGGGCGTCCCATGCCTGGTCCCGATATGGATCGGCCAGCGTGTCGAGGAACGAGTCCTCGCCCTGCAGCGAGCATACAACGCGCGCGCCGGTCTCGTCCTTGATCGCCTTTGCCAGACCGGTGATGAGGCTGTTTGAGAGCGAGACCACGTCGATCTTCGGCTGCTGCTTGATCCAGGTGACGAGCTTCGTCCACTCGGGCCACTGCCGGCCGCGCTCGCCGACGAGGCTGCCGAGGGTCATCTCGCCCAGGTCCCTGGCGCTCGTCATGCCGAGGCGGCGCGATGCTTTGCGCAGGCGCGCGGGATCGTTCAGCCACCGGTGCACAAAGCCGGGCACGCGGTGGAACCACGGCATCTTCTGCTGGAGGTAGAGCGAGATGCCGCCCACGCGCACGGGCTGGTCCGCATTCGCCTCGTCGCGCTCGGTGACCAGCGGCAGATAAAGCGGCACGATGAGCGCCTCGTGCCCGCGCACACGGAGCGCCTTGATCAGCGCCTGGTCACGCAGGCAACTGCCGCAATGAAAAGAGCCGGTGCCGGGTGTGAGGTGGACGAGATGCATCGTGATCAGAATCCCAGTCCTGGCGGCAGTCCCATGCCGCCGGTGACCTTGCCCATCTCATCGGCGGCCTGCTGCTTCACCTTCTCCTGCACCTGCTGGATGGCGGAGAGCACCAGGTCCTGGAGCGTGTCGACGTCTTCGGGATCCACCACTTCCTTTGCTATCTTGATGGAGGTGATGTCTCCATGGCCGTTCGCGGTGACGGACACGCGGCCGCCGGCCACGGCGGCATCGACCGACCGGTCAGCCAGCTCGGCCTGCGTCTTCTGCATCTGCGCCTGCATCTGCTGCACCTGCTTCATCATCTTCTGGATGTTCATGGTCGTGTCGGGGGGGGCTTGGGTTGGTAATGGAGAAACTTATGCCGAGGGTTTCGCACTGATGGGTCGCGCTTTGAATGCCTCGATGGTCGCCTTGATGAGCGGGTCGTTGTAGAAATCGGGGTCGCCGGAGGGCTCTGTCGCGACGGTCGCAGCGGCAGTCGGCTCGGGCGTCTTCGCAGCCGGCTTCGGCGCGGCGGCGGGCGGCTCAAACGAGAGCATCGGCTCCGGCTGGGGCGGCGCGACGAGTGAGGAATCGACGACCAGTTCGAGCCGCGTCGGCGCGCCTGCGATGATCCCCAGCAGGCCCTCTAGAAACTTGCGCGTGTCCTCGCGCTTGAGGCTCTCGCAAGCATGCGCCTCGGATTTTGGGAAGCCTACCCTGAGCAGGCCTGGCTTGTGCTCCATCTGCGCGCCCATGTGCACCCAATGCGCCAGCAGCGGGCGCTTTGCCTCCACCTCATGAGTGAGCGCGGACCAGAGAGCCGATGACTCCACAGACTGCGGGGCGGCGACAGACTGACCAGGCTCATCGGACTTCTCCGGATGGTCCGGCACCTTTGACGAAACCATCTCCCTCGACACGGCGGGCGGCTCCTCCTTCACGACCGGCCGCGCAACCTGCGCTGCTGGTGCCTGCTGCGCGGATGGCGCCGTACGCACCACCGGAGCGGGTTGCTGCATGGGCACCACCGTGCGTTTTGCGGCCACCGGCGTCCCCGCGCCACCACTGCTGCTGCCACGATCCAGCGCCTCGATCACATCGCTGAGCGAGACTTCACCCATGCTCTGCACGGCCTGGATCACTCCGAGTTCAAAATGCAGCCGCTTGTTGCCGGCCCAACGCATCCTCGCATCGACCTCCCCCAGACCGTCCACCACACGGAGCAATTGCTCTGTCGTGGCCATCCGCGCCTGCGCGACCACCTGCTGCGCCACTTCTGGCGACAAGTCCTCCGCCGCAGCCTCCGGATCAGCCTGCTGCACCAGCAAGGTGCGGAAGTGCTGGATCAGATCGGCCAGATACCGTGCCAAATCCTTGCCCGCTTCATTCTGATCGTGCACAGCGCGCAGTGCGCCGACGGTGTCCTGCGACAAAATGCACTGTGCCAGCGCTGCCACGGCCTCGGCCGCCGTGAAGCCGAAGATTTCGAGCACGTTCTCCTCGTGAATCTCGCCGCCGCAGAACGCCACCAGTTGGTCCAGCATCGACTGCGCATCGCGCATCCCGCCGTCCGCGCCTTTGGCGATCGCGTACGCAGCCTTCTCGTCGAGATTCACCTTCTCCAGCGCCGCGATGTGCAGCAGATGCTTCGCGATGATCGTGTTCGGGATGCGGCGCAGGTCGAAGCGCTGGCAGCGGCTGATGATGGTGGGCAGAATTTTATTCGCCTCCGTCGTCGCGAAGATGAATTTCACATGAGGCGGCGGCTCCTCCAGCGTCTTGAGCAGCGCATTGAACGCAGCGGCGGAGAGCATGTGCACCTCGTCGATATAGTAGATTTTGAAGCGGCAGCGCGCGGGGGCGTAGATGGCCTTCTCGCGCAGGTCGCGCACCTGCTCCACCCCGTTGTTGCTCGCGCCGTCGATCTCCAGCACATCCAGGCTGCGCCCTTCGGCGATCTCCTGGCACAACTCGTCGTTGGGATCGAAATCCACGCTCGGCCCCTCCTTGCAGCACAGCGCCTTGGCAAAGATGCGCGCCGTGGAGGTCTTCCCCGTGCCGCGCGGCCCCACGAAGAGGTAGGCATGCGCCAGCCGGTTCTGCGCGATGGCGTTGCGCAGCGTCCGGACCACATGATCCTGGCCGAGCACGTCGGCGAAAGTTTGCGGGCGGTATTTTCGTGCGAAGACCTGATAGCTCACGCGCGCACTCTATAACGACCGTGTTCTGACAAGCCACCGGATTTTGCTTTTTACAGCACGCCGGCCAGGGCTTGCGCATGAGTGGTCAGGTGAGAAAAAAGACGGTGAGCCTCCCACAAGATTCACGGAGGCCCGCAGATTGTTCCTTCAGCGTCATTTCACGCGGGATCCCAGGTGATTCCCGTACCTCCACCTCCCCCTGCCTGCCGCGGATGGAACGGTGGAGGCCGGCGCTGCCGGGAATCAATCCTCCCACACCTTGAGCAGTTCCACCTCGAAGATCAGCGTCTCGTCCGGTCCTATGTCGATGCCTGCGCCGCGCTTTCCGTAGGCCAGTTCGGAAGGGATGAAGAAGCGCGTCCGTCCGCCTTCCTTCATCGTTTGCAGTCCTTCGGTCCAACCTTTGATCACGCGGTTGAGCGGGAACTCCGCAGGCTCGCGACCCGCTTGATAGCTGCTGTCGAATTCAGCGCCGTTGAGCAAGGTGCCCCGGTAGTTCACGACGACAGTGTCGGTCGCCTTCGGACTCCGGCCCGTGCCTTCGGTGATCACGAGATACTGCAGGCCGCTGACTGTGGTGATGACGTTGGGCTTGGTGGAGTTCTCTGCGAGAAATGCTCGGCCGGATTCGAGTGCGGATGCTGGCATGGGTGGGTGAGGTGAATTGCTGGCAGCCTGATACTGGATGATGGTGGACTTGTCATCCCGCTTTCATTCCGCAGATTTGCTCCCGGTGGAGCGGGCGTCGCGTTCGTTCGGCACTTCAGAGGCCAAAGCCATGTGGCACTTCCTCGTCACTTGACCGGCCGGGCATTGCTTCCCAACGTCGCGCACAAGATGCGTCCCTCCTTTCGTCTCCACCACTGCACCGCGATCATCACGGGCGCATCGTCCGGTCTTGGCGCGGAATTCGCGCGCCAGCTCGCACCGCATGCCGACGGTCTCGTTCTGACCGCTCGCAGGGCCGACGCGCTCGAACGGGTGAAAGACGAAGTGCAGTCGCTGAATCCTGACCTCAAAGTGATCCTCTGTGCCTGTGACATCGCCTCGGACGCCGGGCGTGCCCAGTTGTTGGAAGTCACGACTGCGCTCGAGCCGTTTCCGAATCTCCTCATCAACAACGCTGGCGCGGGTGACTACGGCACATTCGCCACCAGCGACGAAGCACGGACGCGGGGACAGATCGATCTGAACATCACCGCCCTGGTCATGCTCACCCACGCTTTGCTCCCACGCTTGCAGCGCGGCGCCGGGACACCGGCGGGCGTGCTGAACGTCAGCTCGCTCGCCGCCATGCTGCCGATGCCGGGTCTGGCGGTCTATGCAGCCACGAAGTCCTTCGTCACCAGCTTTAGCGAAGCGCTCAGAGTGGAACTCTCCGATGCCAACGTGGTGGTGACCGCCGTATGTCCCGGGCCGACGCCCACGAACTTCGGCAGGAATGCGCGCCGCCCCGACGGCACGGATACTGACCGAAGCGGTCAGGGCCTCATCCGCGTCCGTCCGCAGACAGTTGTCCGCCAGGCGCTCGATGCGCTTTCGCAGGGCCGGGCCTGCGTCCATCCCGGCGTCAGCGTCACCCTCGCCTCGGTTTTGTTTCGCTTGATGCCGCGCCGGATGATGCGCCTGCTGATCGAAAAACGCTTTCGCGCAGGTTCCAGAGAGCGCGCGCCCATATAGAGGATGGCGGTGGTGCACCCGACAGGAATCGAACCTGTACCAGCGGTTCCGGAAACCGCCATTCTATCCGTTGAACTACGGGTGCTTTGCCGTCGAGCGCTGCTCGACGAGAGCGTCACCACTTCAAACGCGCAAACTCACGCCGAGTCATCGACCTTGCGCTTGCCCGCCCGCATCCATGAACGCGACGCGCCGATTCATACGCCCCGCAGCCTCGTTTGCAAATGCAGAAATGGAATGCGGTCTGCGGGTGCGCTGCCGCTACTCACCCGCCGCTCCCTGAATCGTACGCCACCCGTTCAACGGGCGTGCGTGAAATAGATCCAGGCGATTCCGCATCGAGGGATCAGGGCGAGAACGTTCACCAGCAGGTGGAGGGCGATGGCGCTTGCGAGCCTGCCGGTGAGCAGCCGGAAGCTTGTGTAAGTCGCTCCGGCGAGCCACAGGACAAAGAATCGCTCCGGTCCCATCTCTTGCGGAAGGTGTGAAATCGCAAACAGCCCCGATGTCGCCAAGGTGGCGGTCACGGGACTCGTAAGCTTGACCAGTCGGTTGGCCACACACCCGCTGAACAGCGGTTCCTCCACGAACGGCGCCAGCAGGCATGTGACCGCAGTCAGACAAGTCCCAAGCAAGGACGGTCCGTAGAGATAATCGCCGGAGACCCGATGGTGCAACTGCCCGAGCGCCGCCATCAATTGGTCCGGACGTGTCGTTGCGGTGATGACATCCAAGGCGTCGGCCATCTTCCAGAGCGTCCAGCATTGCCAGCAGACAAGTGGCACGCCGATGTTCCATCTCCAGTCGCGAAACCCGGGCAGCGGAACCTTCGGCAGCCAGAGAGCGGCCCGATGGTGCCGAGTGATGATCACCATAAAGCAGATCGAGACACACAACTGCGCAGCGAAGAACGCACCGTGGTAAAATGCGGTGTGCCGTCCCAACCATGAAGCGACTGGCGACCATGACGCGCCGGCCACCGTGACCAGGCGCAGCAAATGAGTGACGGCAAACCACCAGCCGACGACGTACCACCAGGAAGGCTGGGGAGCGCCGATTTGAGCCATCGCCGCCGGATGCACCCACGAAGATGTTGGCGGGGACGGATGGCCGCTGTTCTCGCTCACATTCTCCATGCGGAGATCCGGGTCTGTCGATGACTCTTCACTTCCCCTTCCTTCGCAGCCCCAGCGACTGGATCGACTTCTCTGCGGCCTTCGCATCATTGGTGTCTGGAGCGGCCTTGATGATGGCCTCGAGGCGGCGGAGTGCGTCCGCTTTGTCGCCGAGTTCGGCAGAGGCGCGCGCGATGTTGTGCTGCACGATCCAGTCGCGTGGCGAGACTTTCTCGGCCCGCAGCAGATAGTCGCGCCCCTGCTTCCACTCTCCGCGATACAGGTGGTAGATCGCGGCGTCGTTGATGAGTTCGATGTTGTCCGGAGCGAGTTCGAGTGCTTTGACTGCACAGTCGTGCGCGGCGGCATCTGATTCATCATTTTCGAGGCCGTAGAGCCAGCGGATGCGGCTGTGAACCTCGCCCGTCGCCTTTGCCACCGGGTCGCCCTCGATGACCGCGCCGTCGATCCACCGCATGGCCTTCGGATCCTTCGCCACCACTCGAAGCAATTCGAGCGCCGCAACTCGCACGCCTGAAATGTCCTGTGTCCGTTGCGCCGCCGCCATGCTGCCGACGTGGACGTCGAGCCGGTGCGGGAACTTCTTCGCCGCGTCTGCCAGCATGGCTGAGGCCTGCCTGACGAGTCGCAGATCAGTCGTGCCCGCGATCGTCCCGACGGCCTTTTGCGTCTTTGGGTCCACCACGTCGGCGATCGCGCCTTTCTGATTTCCAGCGGAGATGTTCACCACCTCCGCTGCCTTGAGCAGCGCATTCGCCGGCAATATCCACGCATCCGCATTGCCAGGCTCCTGCTTCGCCCATTGCTCGTGCCGCTTCTGAATCGCCGGGCCGGAGTGATACATGTCGCAGAAATCATCCACACGCTCGCGGAGCGGTTTTGAATCGGCGAGGAGCGAGGTGGCGACAAGCAGCGGGCAAAGACAGGCGAGGCGTGGCATGGCGGACGCAGTAGCGGAGCAAGCGGATGCTGCCAACCAGATAAACGGCTCTCGTCGGCAGCAAACGCGGACGATGCCTTCGATCGGGCTGAACCTCCGATACGGCGTCTTGATGATACTGACCGGTCAGCACCCCTCTCGTCGAGCAGGCTCGCTTCACCAGCCTGCACGGCAAATCCTCGTAGCACGATTTCCCACGAGGTTTGCCCGCTCACGCTGGCGCATCGGGACCTCGAAGACCATGACAGGGCCGCGGGCGGAGCACGCGCCCCAGCGCCGTGCGAGGAGGCGGGTGCGCTGAAATCGTTGCGGCGAGAATTCCGGGAATCCGACTTGGATAGTCAGACGGGATCAGGCGGCGTCATGGGCTGGCTGCCGCGTGTTGCGTGCGGTATGCATCTTGCCATCGTAGGCACATGCCCCGGATTCCGGAAGAGACGATTCAGCAGGTGCTCGCGGCCACGGACATCGTGGACTTGGTGGGGCGCTATGTGAAGCTGCGCCGGATGGGATCGCTCTTCAAAGGGCTGTGCCCGTTTCACACGGAGAGGACGCCGTCGTTCACGGTCTCGCAGTCGCGCGGCACGTATCACTGCTTCGGCTGCGGTGCGGGCGGGTCGGCCATCCGTTTCGTGATGGAACACGACGGGATGTCGTTTGTAGAGGCGGTGAAGCGGCTCGGCGACGCGGCGGGCATCCGCATCGAGGAGGAAGTCTGGGATGCAAACGCGGAAGCGGCGGCCAAAACGCGCGCGCTGTTGCTGCGGGTGCACCAGGACATCGCGTCATGGTATCACGCGCTGCTGATGAAGCACCGCATGGCGGACGAGGCCCGGCAGTATTTGAAATCGCGCGGCATGACCGCGGAGGTGGCAAAAAGCTGGAAGCTCGGCTACGCGCCCCCATCGGGCGAGATGCTGCGGGAATGGGCTGCCGGCAAAGGCTACGCCGAGGGCGTCCTGATCGACGCCGGCATCCTCGGAGCGGGTGATCCAGACTCCGGTCGGCCGGGGACGTACCCGCGCTTTCGGCATCGGCTGATGTTCCCGATCCGCAATGACCAGGGCGAGGTGATCGCATTTACGGCACGGATACTGCGGGCGGATCAGCACCCGGCCAAGTATGTGAATTCGCCCGAGACGATGCTCTTCACGAAGAGCAAGGTGCTCTTCGGATTCGACCGCTCGAAGCGCGCCATTGCGAAAGCCGGCCAGGCCGTGATCGTCGAGGGGCAGATCGACATGATGACGGTGTTCGACAGCGGCATCGAAAACGTCGTGGCCTCGCAAGGAACGGCGTTCACCGAGTTCCACGCGCGAATGCTGAAACGGCACGCCGACGAGGTGGTGCTTTGCTTTGACGCGGACAATGCAGGGATCAATGCGGCGGGGAAGGCATTTCATACGCTCGCGCCCACGGGCCTGATCGTGAAGTGCGTGGCGCTGCCGAAAGGCGACGATCCCGACTCGCTAATCCGCACGCAGGGTCCCGGGGCGTTCGCGGAGATCATCAAAAGCGCGCGCGAATTCATCGACTTCCAGGTCGAGCACGCCGCCACGCGGAGAAATCTGAACGAAATGCGCGAGCGCGTACGCTTCGCGGACGAGATGGCCGCAAGCATCCGCCTGCTTGACAGCCCGGTCGCACGCGAGACGGCCATCCAGCGTGTGGCCGTGCGGCTCGGCCTTCCCGAGGAAACGTACCGCCGGCAGGTGTTGCGCGATTTCAATCCGCAGGCGCAAAAAGCGAGTGCGACGACAACTCCAACCATGAAGACGTCCGACGGACGCCAACTGCTCGTCTCGCAGGACAAGACGGCGCTGTTGCTGTGCAGGCTGGCATTTTCAAACGCCGAAGTGCTGCACTGGCTGCGGCAGACGCGTCGCGAGGACATCCTCGATGACCTGCCCGGCGCTTCGATGCTGGCGCTGTTGTGGCGCTCGCAGTGCGATCCGGCGGATCCGACATCGACGAGCGTATTTCTCGCCAGCTTGGAGCCGGCGGAGGAGTCCGCGTTTGCCGGCCTTCTGGCGCAGCCCGCGCCACCTGGCGGCATCGAGGAGGCAGGGCATGCGCTCGATGCGCTGGAGACCGCGCGGCTTCACGCGCTGATCCAGCGCGCGCAGACTCAGCTCAAACAGCCCGGCCTCACGCCCGAGGAAGATGCATCGCTCCACCAGCGAATCATCGCGTGGCGCAAAGAATATCTTGACCGTCGCAAACGCGACCCGGATACTCGCTGACTTTTTCCGCGCGTCGCAGCACTGATTCATTTCACCGGTCACACGGGGATATGGCCGTCCACAAAAAGCCCACCCATCACCAGCCGCCACCAGCCACCGCGCCCGCATCTCCGCCGGCGGCGGCTGCGCCGGCCATCCCGGTGAAGCGCGGCCGCGGCCGGCCCCGCAAGCATCCTCTTCCCGACCAGGCCGTGTCGGTGCCACCGCTGCTGGATGAATTCGGGAATCCCGTCAAACGCAAGCGCGGACGCCCGCGCAAGCATCCACTGCCGCCGGGCAAATCTCAGTCGCCGCCTCCGCCGAAAAAACCGGAGGTCGTGTACGACGACTTCAATGCGCCCGAGGTTCAGGACCGGCTGCGCGATCTTATCAAGCTCGCGCGTGAGCAGGACCATCTCACCTGGGGCGACATCAACGAAGGGCTGCCGCCCGGCATCGTCACGCCAGACCTGATGGACGACATCCTCACGCGCCTGCGGACGATGGAGATCCACATCGTGGAGGAGAGCGAGGTCGAGCGAGTGAAGCAACCGCTGCCCCGGGTGGTGGACGACGAGGAACCCGTGCTCGGCGACGACCGCGACGCGCCGAAGCTCGACGTGCTCGACGATCCGGTCCGCATGTATCTCAAACAGATGGGCCAGGTGCCGCTGCTCTCGCGCGAGCAGGAAATCCTCATCTCCAAACGCATCGAGAAGGCCGAGAACAGCCTCCAGGCCAGCTTGCAAAACGTCGGCTTCATCGCCGAGTCATATCTCCAGCTCGCCGAGGGCCTGGTCAACGGCATCGAACGCTTTGACCGCCTCGTCGTCGATCGCAAGGCCGAGGACCGCGACTACTACTTCCGCAAGCTGAAGAACCTGCTGGGCGCGGCGCGCGAGGCGTTCGAGCACTGCACCCGGTTGAGCAAGTCCGCAGGCGAAGCCCCCGCACGCAGGCAGCCCGCCTTGGAGACCAAGTTCGCGGAGGCCCGGCAGGCGTTCTTCAGGATTTGCGGGAAGTTCTACTTCAAGCAGCGGATCAACGAGGACTTCGTCTCCAAGCTCAAGGAGAAGCTCGCCGACCTCGACAAACTGGAGCGCGACATCGCCGACTCGCCCCGCAACCAGGTCGCGCGCGAGACGCTGCGGCAGTTCGCCGAGCGTGCCTGGCTCAAGGCCGGCGAGTTCCGCCAGATCGTCACCGACAGCGAGAAATGGATGGCCGAATCCACCAAGGCGAAGACTGAGATGATCGAGGCCAATCTGCGGCTCGTCATTTCGATCGCAAAAAAGTACACCAACCGCGGCCTGCCCTTCCTCGATCTCATCCAGGAGGGCAACATGGGGTTGATGCGCGCCGTGGAGAAATTCGAATACAAGCGCGGCTACAAGTTCTCCACCTATGCCACATGGTGGATACGGCAGGCCATCACGCGCTCCATTGCCGATCAGGCGCGCACCATCCGCATCCCCGTGCACATGATCGAAACGATCAACAAGCTCATGCGCGTGCACAAGCAACTGGTGCAGGAACTCGGGCGCGACCCCACGCCCGAGGAGATATCCGAGGAAGTGCATCTGCCCGTCGAGCGCGTGCGTGCCGTGCTGCGCATGTCCATGCAGCCCGTCTCGCTGCAGACCAAGGTCGGAGACAGCGAAGGGGAGACCGAGATCGGCGACTTCATCGAGGACAAGGAGGCCACCAATCCGATGGAACTCACCGCCATGAACCTCCTGCGCGACAAGCTGCGCGACGTGCTCGACACCCTCTCGGGCCGCGAGCGCGAGGTGCTCGAGCAGCGCTTCGGACTCGCGGACGGTGCCAGCCGCACGCTTGAGGAGGTGGGCAAGCAATTCCAGGTGACCCGCGAGCGCATCCGACAGATCGAGGCAAAGGCCCTGCGCAAGCTCCGTCACCCCACCCGCATCCGGAAGCTCGGGGGCTTTTTTGGAGTCACTTGAAACCGCGAAACTATTTCCCTGCCCCGCTGTTTACTTGTCGCGTCATGGACCCCCTAGCCCCCAACGATCCGCTCTGGAAGCTGCTCGGCAAAGCCCGCCCCGTCGAGCCACGCCCGAACTTCACCCGGAATGTCGTGCGCGCCGCGCGCCAGACACCACAGGCCCGCGGCTGGTGGGCGGTGCTCGCTTGCTGGTTCCAGGACAGTCCCGTGGCCCTGCCCCGCTTTGTCGTGGGTACCGCCGCCGGTTTCGCGATTGCAGCGCTCATTGCCACTCAGTTCCGCTCCGGTGCCCCGAGTTCCGGCACCATGTTGTCGTCGCAACAGTCCGCGCCTGTCGCTGCTCCCGTCTCCGTCGCCGAGCCTCCGCTGCTGGCCATCGAATCCCAGCTTGAGACCATCGATGAAATCGGCGCGCTGCTTGCGCTCGAAGACACCTCCTCGCTGACGGACAGCGAGATCAGCTTTCTGCTGTATTGAGTGATGCCGTTACTCCCTCGTGATCGTCTCATCGAGATTCAGCATCACGCGGGCGGCGGTAAGTGAATCGAGTTTCGCGAGCCGTGCGACCTCGTCGCCCTCGGGTTTGCGCGCGAGGCAGCGCTGAAAGGCTGCGCCGATGCCGTCACGCCGGATGATCCTCTCCAGCGCCTGCGCGAACTCGAAGCAGGCCGCGTCGTTCAGCATCGTGAGGGCCTGAAGCGGCGTGTTGCTGCGGATGCGGCGCGTGCAGGCGCTGAATCCTTCCGGTGCATCAAAGACGCTCAACGACGGCGGCGGGGTGGCCCGGAAGACGAACGTATAGAGGCCGCGGCGGTAGCGGTCCTCTCCTTTGCTCAACGGCCACGCACGCTTTACCTGGCCGAGCGACATCACGCCATCCGGGATCGGCGGATACACCGGCGGCCCGCCCAACTTGTCGCAAAGCAACCCGCTTGCCGACAGCATGACGTCACGCACCACCTCCGCATCGAGTCGCAGGCGCGTCTGACGCCAGAGGAGATAGTTCTTTGGATCGACATCTTCACCCCGGCGGATGGAGAGCCAGGCGTTCGGCGTAGAGTGCTCAGCAGCGGCGGCAGCCCTGGCATTCCCCTTCGACTGGACACTGGACACCGAACTCTGAACACTGGCCTGTCGATAAACCTCCGACGTCACGATCAAGCGGTGCATGTGCTTCAAATCCCAGCCGCTCTCCATGAACTCGACGGCCAGCCAGTCGAGCAGCCCGGGATGCGTGGGCGGCGAGCCCATGGTGCCGAAGTCGTTCTCGGTTTCGACGAGTCCGCGGCCAAAGTATTGCTGCCATACGCGGTTCATGATCACACGCGCCGTGAGCGGATTGCTTTTGTCCACGAGCCAGCGCGCAAGGTCCAGCCGGGTGGGGCCGGACTGCGCCGGGCTGCCGGTGGGGCGCGACGGCAGCGGATTCAAGAACGCCGGCACCGCGCGCTTCACCACGGCGTCGGGCCGCGTGAAATCGCCTTTGATGTAGATGCGCGTCTCGCGCGGCTTCTCGATCTCCTGCATGACGAGCGTGCTGATCTTCGGACCGATGCCTTTCTCGCGCTCGCGCAGCGGGTCGTTGAGTTTTTTGAAGCCGGCGTCCTTCGCCATCACCAGTTCGAAGACCAGCCGCTGCTGGTCGAGCGTGCGCTCAAGGTAGGGCGTGGCCAGGGCCTTCTGGGTATCCGGCGGCAGCTTCTTTTTCTGTTCCGGCGTCAGCTTCGCTTCGGCGGCGGATGCCTCCACGACTTTGGGATTGTTGTCGCGGAAGAAGCGGTCGAGATCGAAGCGCAGGTTGTTGATGTCGAGCTGCAGCGCCCCTTCATCCTTTGTCGGCGGCAGGGCCACCGTGCTGGTCTTCGTGCCGCCGTGCCCGTCCTGTTCGGTGCCGTTGAAGAAGGCGAAGATCTCGTAGTACTCCTTTTGCGTGAGCGGATCGAATTTGTGGTCGTGGCACTGCGCGCAGCCGACGCTCATGCCCAGCCAGACGGTGCCGGTCGTGTTCACACGGTCCACCACGCTTTCCACCCGGAACTGCTCGGGATCGATGCCCCCTTCCCCGTTCACCTGCGTGTTCCGGTGAAATCCCGTGGCAATCTTCTGCTCCGTCGTGGCGCCCGGCAGCAGATCGCCGGCGAGCTGCTCGACCGTGAACTCGTCGAAGCGCATGTTTGCATTCAACGCACCCACCACCCAGTCGCGCCACGGCCAGATCGTGCGCGGCGCATCGATGCTGTAGCCATTGCTGTCAGCGTAGCGGGCCTGATCGAGCCACCAACGCGCCCAGCGCTCGCCGTAATGCGGTGATTCCAGGACATGATCGACGAGACGCGCATAGGCGGAAGAATTCGCGACGGCCGGCAATTGACCCGATCCCTCTTTCGCACGCGCACCATCGCGGCTCGCGTCACGTCCGATGTCTCTCGTCTGCCCGACAAAAGCCTGCACCTCCGCCGGAGTCGGCGGCAAACCGAGCAGATCGAGATACAGCCGCCGGATCAAAGTTTCGGGAGCAGCCGTCGGCGACGGCTGCAATCCTTCCTTCGCCAGCCGCTGCGCGATGAAAGCGTCGATCGGATTTGGCGATCCCGCCCAACCCGCGATCCGCAATCCCAAATCCGACATCCGCGGCACCGCCGGCCTCACCGGCGCGACGAACGCCCAGTGCCGGTCATCGCTCGGCTTCTCATCTGCCGGCGCCTTTGCTCCTTCATCGATCCACTTCCTGAGCAGCGCGATCTGCCCCGAATCTAGCGGCGGCCGCTTGTACGGCATCTTCGCGATGTCGCCGTGCGTGCCTTCGACGGTCTGGATGAACAGACTCCCGGTGGATTTCCCCGGCACGATGGCCGCCCCGTTCTTTCCGCCCTTGATCGCCGCGGCGGCGGTGTCGAGCCTCAGCGCGTTCTTTTGCGTCCGCACGCCATGGCACTTCACGCACGCCGCCTGGATGAGCGGTTTGATCTCGTGCGTGTAGTCCACATCGGCGGCGTGCAGGGGGCCGGCTGACAGACTGGTGAGGAAGATGAAGGCGACGGGACGCATGGCGGAGTTGCCAAAGTTCTACGCAGGCGCGGTGGACGCGCTATCAGCGGGAAAGATGCGAGCGTGAAAAGGATTCCAGCGTGATTCACACGCCCGGCGGCGTCCCACCGTCAACCATCGGCCATCGACGATGCACCACAGCCAGCCTGAACCACTTGCCTCCCCGCCGGGCGCGGGCATTGATGAGCGCCCATGCCTCGTGAATACACCCTGCATACCGCCACCGACCATGCGCCGCACATTGACTTCCGCACGGAACTCAATGAGCAGCAGCATGAGGCCGTGGTGAGTCCGCCAGGTCAGGCGCTCGTCATCGCGGGGGCCGGCAGCGGCAAGACGCGCACGCTGATCTACCGAGTGGCTTACCTGCTGGGCAATGGCGTGCCGCCCGAGCGCATCCTGCTGCTCACTTTCACAAACAAGGCCGCGCGCGAGATGCTGGAACGCGTGCAGAACCTCCTCTCCATCGAGACCGGCCGCTTGTGGGGCGGGACGTTTCACTCCATCGGCAATCGCATCCTGCGCAGGCATGCGGAGCGCATCGGCTACCGCCCGGGCTTCTCGATCATGGATCGCGAGGATCAGAAGGATTTGATCGAGGCCGTGGTCGGATCGAGCGGAATCGAGACCGGCAGCTACCGCTTTCCGAAAGCCGAGGTGCTCGGCGACATCTTCTCGCTGGCCGCAAACACCTGCGCGCCGCTCCACGAAGTGATCCGGTCGCGCTATCCCTACTTCCAGCAGGTCGAGGCTGCGATCCACGAAGTGCAAGAACACTACGCGAGGAAGAAACAGGAGACCAACTGCGTGGACTTCGACGACCTCCTCGCGCTGCCCGCGCGGCTGCTGCGCGAGCACTCCGACCTGATGGAGCGCTACCGCCAGCAGTTCGAGTTCGTGCTCGTCGATGAGTATCAGGACACGAACCAGCTCCAGTGCGACTTTATCGACACGCTCGTCGGCGAAAACGGCAACCTCATGGCCGTGGGCGATGACGCGCAGTCGATCTACTCCTGGCGCGGCGCCGACGTGGCGAACATTCTGAACTTCACAAAGCGCTACCCGCGCGCACGGACCTGCAAGATCGAGACGAACTACCGCAGCGTGCCGGAAATCCTGGCGCTGGCGAACGCCGCCATCGCGCGAAACCGCGCGCAGATCCAAAAGAACCTGCGGGCCGCGCGCACCGGAAAAGGCACGCTGCCCGCGCTGGTGCCGCTTGATACTCCGAGCGCGCAGGCCGCCTTCGTCGCCCAGCGCATCCTGGAGCTGGCGGACGAGGGTCTCGACTTTCGCGAAATGGCCGTGCTCTACCGGGCACATTTTCACTCGCTCGAAATCCAGATGGAACTGACGAACCGGGGAATCCCGTTCCAGATCACCAGCGGGCTGCGCTTCTTCGAGCAGGCGCATGTGAAGGACGTGGCCGCATTCATGAAGTTCGCGGTGAACCGCAGTGACGAGGTTAGTTTCATGCGCCTCGTGCGTCTCGTGCCCGGCATTGGCAATGCCAGCGCGGCAAAGCTGTGGAGCGAGTGGACGAAGTGTGACGGCGCGCGGGCGGAAAAACTCACCGGCGGCTTCTCTCCACACCTGCACGCGATGAAGGTGCCGAAGAAGGCGAAGGCCACCTGGGACCAGTTCGCCTACACGCTGGACGAGCTGCTCGACCCCGAAGGCAGGCCGGCGCCGCCCGCCGCGATGATTCGCAGCATCGTCGAAGGCGTTTATGCCGACTACATGAAGGCGAAGTTCAACAACTTCGAGCAGCGCGAGCAGGACCTCGATCAGCTCAGTTCCTACAGCGACCGATTTGACGACACGTTCGAGTTCCTCACCCAGCTAGCACTGGTGAGCGGCGTCGATGCCGACAACAACGACCCCGCCGCCACGCCGGGCGAGCGCGATGCGGTCACGCTCACCACCGCGCATCAGGCGAAGGGCCTCGAGTGGCAGGCGGTCTTCGCCGTGTGGCTGGCGGACGGCATGTTCCCGCACAAGCGCGCCATCGAAGGAGATGACGAGGAATCCATCGAGGAGGAACGCCGGCTCTTCTACGTGACCGTCACCCGCGCGAAGGACGAGCTATACCTCACCTATCCAGTCATCCATCACCAGGCCCGTGACGGTGACGTGCTCCAGCGCCCTTCCCGCTTCATCAAAGACGTGCCCTCCGCACTGATGGAGCAGTGGAATGTGAGGAGCGGCGGATTCTAGCCGGCTGCATCAAAACCACCGTGACAGCGGATCCGGAGCGCTTCAGCCGCCATCGCCGGGGACGACGGCGAACGAGCCGACGAAGGAAATACAACCACAGGCTCGCTCACTTCCGGCGAGGGTGAAGACGATCACTTCGGCACCGCGCCCAGCACCGGCGGCGGTGACTTTTTCGCGGTTGCCGGCTTTGCGGGCGTGACTGTGAGCCAGATGGCGTCGCTCGTGTCGAGCAGGGTCGTGCCGCGCTTTGACTCGCCGCGCAGGTCGAACGCCGCATTGCGATGAACCACAGGCTTGGTGTCCTTGGAGAAGACTCCCAGTCGCACCGCGCCGCTGAATCCGGTGGCGCTGCCGGCGGCGATGAGGCTTAGCTTCACCTCGCCTTTCTTTTCATCGACGACGGCGGAGTCGGCCATCACGCCTTCGGGCAATCCCTCCACGCTGGCGACAAGCGTGCCCGCAAATCCGCCGGTTCGTTTCACTTTTGCCTTCAGCTCCGCGGTCGTGCCGGCGACGAGCTTGATCGTCGCCTCGCTCGTGAGGCTGACGTCGAAATCGGAAGGCTCCGGTCCGATCTCGACTACGTAGTCGTGCATCGGCCCGCCTTTGTTGAACAAGTCGGTCACGACAGCCTGATAAGTCCCGTCCGCCGGAACGGTGAAGCCCGCGAGCGGATCGGGCGAGTCGCCTTGGTCGTCATTGCTGGCGATGACTTTCCCGTCGGAAGACTCGATGCGCGCGGATGCATCAAGCGGCAGGCCGAGGGCCTTCGATCTCACGCGGACGACGATGCGCTCTCCCTTCTTTGCCTGGAAGGCGTAACGGTCCACGTCACCTGCCGCGCTGATAGTACCGCCCGCCGCACACGGCAGGCCCACGAGCATCGCCTCCGCCGCGGTGTTGTTCGGCTCCTTTTCCGTCACGGGCACCGTCGATGAGGCAACGATCTGCATGGGGCCTGTGGACCACTTTGGCAACTGAAGGAGCTGCACCGTCTGGCCAGCCGCCAGTTTCGTGCCATCGATCTCGAACGCGGGATCGATCTTGCCGAGGTTGAAGCCACGCAGTTCGACCCGTGACTTCACGCCGGACGGCACCACGGCGGGAAGCAACTGCGTGACCACGGGGTCCGTGGTGATGACGAGTCGATAGACGTCCGCAGAGCCGCCGGTGAAGCGCACATCGGCCGCGGGCGGGTGCGTGAAGCCGGAAATTTGCAGCGTGTAGCGGCCCGTCTTTGCCGCCTTCCACACGAGAAACGGGTCGAGGTTCCGGCCATCGTGCGCCGCGGCCACGCGCACGCCCTGTTCATCGAAGAGGTTCACCACGGCATCGACCGGCGAACCGAGCGCGTACGCTTCGACGGAGGCGACGATCTCGCGCCCCGCCTCGGCTTGAAACGTGAAGCCGTCGATGTCACCGGACTTTTCCAGCACGCCGTTCACGCACACCGGCAGCTTGTCGAGCTTCCCGCCCGTATCGAGGGCGTCGTTCGGCTCCTTTTCCTGAGCCTCCGGCACCACGCCGACGCTGAACCAGCGCACGGCCGATGCACCCTCCGCATTGAACGCGCGCACGAGCCGCAGGCCCGTCGTGGCATCCGCGGAGATCGTGGCAGTGGCGTTTCCAGTCTTGTCCGGCGCGCTGATGCTCACACCGTCACCCGAAACCCACACGCCGGCTCGCTCACCATCGAACTTGCCTCCCAATGTGACGGGGAACGAAGTCCCCTGCCTGCCTCCCGCCGGGAACAAATGACTGAGCGACGGCACTGCGGCGTGGACCAGCGATCCCGCGCACCAGAACGCGAGAAATACGACGACGCGAAAGCAACTCGTCGGAATCCCGGCTTGAACCGGCCTGGACGCTCTCGGCTCACTGGTCTTCCCTATCCGCAGTCGCAAGAACCGCGGACCGTCTGAAGGCTGGACTCCAACAAATGCCATGCGCGCGCTCGGAGCCAAACGACCTCCAACGGCAGCTACGGGAGCAAGAGCCCCACCCTTCACCGCGCTCACGCAAACAACTCCTTGATCGGCTTCCCGCCGTTCACGATCTGCACCGGACGGCCCGTGTTCGTCTCCAGAACGCGATGCGGATCAATGCCCAGCTTCGTATAAAGCGACACCGCGAAGTCCTCGGGGGAATAGATGTTCTCCGCAGCGTAATAGCCCTTCGGGTCGGTCGCACCGACGATCTGTCCGCCAGGGATTCCGCCGCCGGCCATCAGCACGCTCATCGCGCCCGGCCAGTGATCGCGGCCCGCGTCCTTGTTCACCTTCGGCGTGCGGCCGAACTCGCCGAGGCAGACGACCAGCGTGCTGTCGAGCATCCCGCGCTGATCGAGGTCGTTGATCAAACCGCTCAATCCCTGATCCAACCTCGCGCCGTGGCTCTCCTTGAAGCTCTTGAAAATGCCGCGGTGGTGATCCCAGCCGCCCCAATAGACGACAGAGAATGAAACGCCGACTTCCGCGAGACGGCGTGCAAGCAGCAGGCGCTGGCCGAAGTCCGAGTCTCCGTACTGCTTGCGGGTGCTCTCAGGCTCCTTGCTGACGTCAAAGGCCGCCTGAGCGGCAGGCGAAGTAACCAGCTCGAGGCCCTGCTTGTAAAACTGGTCGAAGCCCACCGTCGGATCGTCCGCCAGCCGGTCTGTGATGCGCTTCATGTCATCGAGCGAAGCACGCAGCAGATTGCGGTTCATGGCCCGGCCGTCGCTGATGTCGCGCGGGATGGCCACGTCACGCACGCGGAAAGACTTGCTGCTCGGATCGCCCCCGACGACAAAGGGCGCATGCTGCGCACCGAGGAAGTTCGCGCCGCCCGAGCGCGACACACTGGGCAGGCTCATGTAGGCCGGCAGTCCGCCGCGCACGCCGCGATGATACGAAACCACCGAGCCGATCGACGGATGGAAGCTCACGAAGGCACCGCAGCCCACCGGCACGGGTGTGGGCGCGCCGGTCATCATGTAGTGATTCCCGCCGCCGTGGTTCGGATCCTTGTGGCAGATCGAGCGCACCACACTGAACTTCTTGAAGCTCTTCGCCAGCAACGGCAGCGTCTCACAAAAATGCACGCCGGGCACCGCGGTCGGGATGGATTTGAATTCTCCGCGGACTTCCACCGGCGCATCCGGCTTCGGATCGAAGGTCTCATAGTGCGACGGCCCGCCATCAAGCCACACGAGGATGCAATTGATCTGATCGGGACTCGCCTTTCCCTTCGCCGCGGCGGCCTGTGCGCGCATCGCGAGGATGTCGCTGAACGTGACACCGCCGATCGCGCCGAAGCCGATCTGGATGAAGTCACGGCGGCCTATGCCGGCGCAGTTGGTTTTGATGACAGGGGCGGTCACGCGCAAACATACGCGCACCAGGGCACTCCTCTTGCGAAGCAGAATGCGCTGCTCGCGCGGGTCTCACTTGCCAACCTTCGCCGTCGCCGGAGATCGATGGCTGGGAAAGTTCCCAGCAAGGATGCGCGGGCGCTCCACCGTATTGATGGACGGTATTGTCGTGATCATGAAACCATTCAGCCCGCTGCTCGTCTTCCTGTGCGCCGCCTGTTTTCCGGGCGCCGATGGCGTTGCTGCCGGCGATCCCGTGAAGCCCGCGCTCCGCATCCTGCGCGACCAATGCATCGGCTGCCACAAGCCGGGCAAGGCCAAGGGCGGGCTGCTGCTGACCACGTACGAGAAAATGATGAAGGGAGGCGACAACGGCGCGGTGGTCGTGCCCGGCAAAGGAACAGGGAGCGCGCTCTATAAATCGGCGCTCAAAGACGCTGATCCGCACATGCCGCCGAAGAAGCAACTGGCCGATGCCGAGATCACCGCGCTGAGGGCGTGGATCGACGATGGAGCAAAGTGGGACGCCAGCGTGTTCGACGAGCCGCCTGCTCCGAAGACCGTGCGCCTCGCCACGATGCCATCGGCCTACGCGCCCGTGCTCGCACTCGCCCTGGCACCGGATGAAAAGCGTCTCGCTTTTGCCTGCGGCGGCGCTGTCATCGTGGTCGATCTCACGAAGAAGGAGCGCCCGGTGCTGGCGCGGCTCGAAGGACACAGCGAGCCGGTGCAATCACTGGCCTGGAGCGTGGATGGCAGATCGATCGTTTCCGGCGGCTGGCAACGCATTCTGGTCTGGGATGCGATGGCCCTGAAGCTCTCCCACGCACTCGCGGGCAGTGCGGGTGTCCCGGCTTCTGCCGGCCCGCAGTCGCCCGATGCTCAGGAACATAAGGAGGGGGTGCCAACGGCGTCCGTGCCGCCCAAGGGCGGGACTCCAACGGGCGGGACCGCAACGAGTTCATCGCTGATCGGCAGCGTCACCGCACTCGCGATGGACCCGGCGGGCAAGTTTCTGTTTGCAGCTGATGGCGAACCGGGAGGCGCGGGCTTCATCCGAAAATTCGATCTCGCTGAACGCAAACTCGTCGCGACCTGGAAGGCGCACGAGGACACGGTTTACGCGCTGCGCCTGTCCGCGAAGGGAGATCGTCTGGTGAGCGCCGGCGCCGACAAGCTGGCGAAGTTGTGGGATGCGGCCGCCGCCAAGCTCGTCGCCAGCTACGAAGGGCACACGAACCACATCCTCTCCGTGGCCTTCAACAGGGATGCCTCGCAGATCGCCACGGCCAGTGCGGACAAGGAAGTGAAAGTGTGGGAGGTGAGCACCGGCAACCAGGAGGTGAAGCTGGGCGACAAGAAGACGGTCTATACCGGCGTGTCGTGGACGCCCGATGGCAAGGCACTGGTCGCCGTCACTGACAAAGGCACGGGGTCAATCTACACCGAGCTGCAAAAACACAGCGGCACGGAGCGCTCCGAGACTGGCAAGGAACGCCGCCTCGGCAGTGTGGACGATGCCCTGACCAGCGTGGTCATCACCGCGGACGCGAAGTCAGTCTTCGCCGGAGGTTTCGATGGCAAGGTGCATTTCTGGGATGCAGCCTCGGGCAAAGCAGCGGGGGAAATCGCAGGCGGGCGTTAGGTGCCGGAGTGTGGCGCGGCGGGTTCAGAATTTAGTGCTCTGTGCGCGTCCGGACCTGCCGCAGAACACTGACGACTTCCCCGTTTCCTCCGGCAAGAAAAGTGTGGCGGCCTCGCAAGCACGAAAAACGCCGCACACCTCCTCAGAGCCTGTCCGGTAGATCACTCGAACCAGGAGAACTCTACCCCCTCACCCCAGCCCTCTCCCCGTGGGAGAGGGAGCAGAAGGAGCTGCCGCCCGAAGGCGCAAAGTACAATTTGTGCGTGGCGCGGGAGCGCCATCGTCTCCCTCTCCCCTGGGGAATCGAGCGACAGCGAGATGGCTGGAGAAGATGCTTCAAAAGAAGTCCAGCAAAGGGCTGGGGGTGAGGGGGACGTTTCTGTTTGCTCTCACGCTTTCATTTGCCTGGCTATGATGATTCAGGGCATTTGCCGGACAGGCTCTCACGCCGCCGGCATCGCGTTGTAAGCGGTCACGGACACCACCCTCACCTTGCGGCCGGCGTGGCTCGTGTCGCTCGGCACATCCACCTCTTCGCCGGGAGCCTTGCCGATCAGCGCCTTCGCAGTCTCGGAGAGGTAGGCGATGATGTTCTTCTCCACGTCGCCGTCCCACGCGCCGAGAATCGTGTAGGTGTCTCGCGCTCCGTTCGCGAGGTCTTCGATCTCGACGATGGTGCCGATGCCGGCCTTGTCGGTGGGAACTTCGGCGAAGTCGGTGCCGCGCGCGTGGCGCAGTTCGCGTTCGTACTTGGCCTGCATGCGCAGCAGCACGGCCTGCTGCTGCTTGGCGGACTTGTACTCGAAGTTCTCGCGCAGGTCGCCGTATTCCCGGGCGATCTGAATGTCGCGTTTGTTCTGCGGGATCTTGACGTTGATGATGTCCTCAAGCTCCTGCTTCTTCTTTTCGAGCGAGTCCCAGGAGACGATGAGCGCCTCATCCTGGCGGGCCACGGCGCCTTCGGCCATGAGCGCCTCCATCTCGGGGCGCGCCTTGATGATGCGCGCCATCAGCGAGCGGCGGGTGAGTTCATCGAAGACATTGCTGGCGAGCAGGCGCTTGGCAAAGAGACGCACTTCGTCCTCGTCCGCATCAGCGACGAGCTGGCCGAGCAGGTCGCGGTCGGCGTTTACCATCTCTTGAAGTCGGCCGGTCTTCTTCGAGCCGCCCTTCACATGATCATCCTCAAGCGCGCCGAGAATGGCGTGGCCGAGGTCGATGTCGAAGACGGAGCAGGCAAGGCCGGAGCGCTCCTTGGCAAGCCAGATGAGCAAGTCGGTGCTCAGCACCCGGTTGCGCACGGCTTTCTTGAGAAATTCGGCCAGGGATGGCAGCTCGTCGTTTTCATCGAGCACGGTGGCTATCTCGGCGACGGCGCGGCCGCCGGTGCGCGTGAGATGCTGGAGCAGTTCCGGCACCCACTGCCGGTCCGGAAACGCGATGGGGAACGAGCGATACAGGCGGCCAAGCTGGCCTACCGGCAGCGAGTTCACCGCCTCGGGAATTTGCGGCTTCGACTCGCGGACAATGTCGGCCACCTTGAGCGAACCTGCCGGCAGCTCTCCCTTGATGTTCTCGACGAGTTCGTCGCGTGAGAGCAGCAGGTTCAGACACTCTTTGAGATGAAGGCGGAAGGCCTTCCCCACGGTCTCGGAGAGATTCCGCAGCGCCGGGACGATCTCCACCGCGGGATTTGCAAAGAGATCGACATCCTTCGCGATGGCGGCGAGCGCGGCCAGCTTGCCCTTCATGTCACGCGCGCGGACGAAATTCTCCACGAGGGCGGTGGCAGGATTCTCGTCTTTCTCACGCAGGATCAGCGGCTCCGTGCGCTTCGCCGGGACCACGATGTAGCGCACGGGTTTGAGAGCGCGCTTCGCGCCCTCCCACCACTTCTTGTACTCCCCGTCCGGCACGATGCGGCCTTTGAGGATGGTGTCGAGTTGGTCGAGGCTCATCTTCCCGCCGCTCCACTTCAGGGCATCCTCCACGAGCGCCGCGGGCTGGTCCTTGGCCATCTGCTGGAGGCCGGGCAGATCAGCGAGGCGGCGGGAGAGAATGTGGTCCGCAGGCAGCACTTCGAGCGAGGAGATCGCAAAGGAAAGCTTCAGCGGGTGGCCGGGCTTGCCCTCGAAGTCGATGATCAGGCGGTCTCCGAGCAGATCCCACTCCGACATGCGGCCCACGCCCCAGCTCTTGTGCAGGACAAACGTGCCCGGTTCGAGCGTCGAAAGTTTCTCACCGTCTGCCGCCGGCAGCTTGCCGGCGAGCACCAATTTTTGCGCCTCTGGATTCATGGGGCGCGCATGGTAGGCAGACGGTGGCGCGTGGCAACACGGTTTGTGCGGTGTTTCCCGTCCGCGCTGGCACGCGCGCCTGTGCCCGGGCTTTCCGCCGGTAGCGGGATCTGCTCATGCAGCAGCGCACTCGACAGGCTGAAATCCAAATCTTGAATTTTGAATCCTCCAATCCGCTGCTAGTCTCCCCGCCCCTTTTTGCCACCATGAGCGACGCCCAAGATTCCGCGAAGAAGTACAAAGACACCGTGCTGCTGCCGAACACCGCCTTTCCGATGAAGGGCGATCTCGTGAAGCGTGAACCGGAGCGTCTCGCCGCGTGGGAGAAGACCGATCTCTATGGACGCATCACCGCGAAGTCGAAAGGCCGGCCCACCTTCATCCTGCATGACGGTCCGCCGTTCGCGAATGGCGATGTGCACATGGGCACGGCGCTGAACAAGGTGCTCAAGGATCTCGTCGTGAAGTCGAAGACGATGGCGGGATTCCATGCGCCGTTCGTGCCGGGCTGGGACTGCCATGGACTGCCCATCGAGTTTCGCGTGGTGAAGGAAAGCACCGGCCTCTCACCGGTGGAAGTGCGACGAAAGTCGGAGGAATACGCGCGCAAATACATCGACATCCAGCGCGGCAGCTTCAAGCGCCTCGGCGTCTTCGGTGACTGGGCCAAGCCGTATCTCACGCTCGATCCGACTTACGAGTCAGACATCATTCGCACCTTTGGCAAACTGGTGCAGAAGAAGCTGGTGTATCGCATGAAACGTCCCGTGCTCTGGAGCTATGGCGCGCAGACGGCACTGGCGGAAGCGGAAGTCGAGTACAAGGACAAGCAGTCGCCCGCTGTTTACGTGAAGTTCACGCTGAACAATCCGCCACCCGGTGCTGACGAGGCCTCACTCGTGATTTGGACGACAACGCCATGGACGCTGCCCGCGAACCTCGCCATCGCGCTGCATCCCGACTTTGAATACATCTGCGGCACCTTCAAACACACCAACGGTCGCAGCGAGAAACTGGTGATCGCCACCTCGCGTCTAGAAGCCTTCCAGGCATCGACGGGCTTCGTGCTCGACACCTCACATGCGAACGAGAAGCTGAAAGGCGCTGAGTTGAACGGCCTCACGGCGCAGCATCCGTTTCTGCCGCGCACGTCGAAGGTGATCAACACGCTCTTCGTCACCAACGACACCGGCACCGGCGCGGTTCACATCGCTCCCGGTCACGGTCATGACGACTATCTCGCTGGCAAGGAGCACGGGCTCGACATCCTTTCGCCCGTCGATGGCAATGGCAAATACACCGCCGAGGTCGGCTTGCCCAACTTTGTGGGCATGCATGTTTTCAAAGCGAACGAAGGCATCATCGAGTTGCTCAAGACGATGGGCGCACTGCTCGGTCACGAGACGATCACCCATCAGTATCCGCATTGCTGGCGCTCGAAGACGCCGATCATCTTCCGTGCGGTGGAGCAGTTCTTCATCCGCATCGACGACATCCGGCAGAAGGCGCTGTATGAGATCGACAAAGTGCAGTGGCTGCCCGCGTGGGGTCGCAACCGCATCTACGGCACCGTCGAGTCGCGGCCCGACTGGTGCATCAGCCGCCAGCGCACCTGGGGCGTGCCGCTGCCCGTTTTCTACGGCGCGGATGGCGCGATCATCATGGACCAGGCCGTCATCGAGACGGTGGCGAACATCACCGAGAAACAGGGAACGAATCTGTGGTTCGAGAAAGACGATGCGTGGTGGGCCAACGAACTCGGCCTGCCAGCCGGCACGACGCGCGGCAATGACACACTCGACGTGTGGATCGACTCCGGCTGCTCGCACGTCGCCGTTTTGGACCGCCATCCCGAGCTGCACGCGCCTGCCGACATGTATCTCGAAGCGACCGATCAACATCGCGGCTGGTTCCAGTCGTCGCTCATGATGAGCGTCGTCGCTCGCGATGCCGCGCCTTACAAATCCGTGATCACACACGGCTTCGTCGTCGATACGAGCGGCAAGAAAGTCTCGAAGTCGGATCAAGGCAGCGACAAGAACGCGAAGCCGATGACCGCCGACCACTACTACAACAAGTACGGTGCTGATCTCGTGCGCCTGTGGGTCAGCAGCGTCGATTATCAAAACGAAGTGCCCTTCTCCGAGGAACTCTTCCAGCAGACCGGCGAGAGCTACCGCCGCATCCGCAACACTCTGCGCGTGCTCCTCGGCAACCTGCACGACTTTGATCCCGCGAAGAACAGCGTGAAGCCCGAGCAGTTCACGCTCATCGACCGCTGGATCATGGAGAAGCTGCACCGCCTCACGAAGGAGTGCGTCGAGGCCTACGCCGCTTACGACTTCCGCAAGGTCTTCACCGTGGTGAATCAATTCTTCGCCGGCGACCTCAGCGCGCTCTACATCGACATCACAAAGGACCGCATGTATTGCGATGCCCGCGACAGCGTCCGCCGTCGCGCCACGCAAACCGCCATTCGCGAGATCACCGAGACGCTGCTGCGACTCCTCGCGCCGATCATCGCCTTCACCGCCGACGAAGCCTGGGAGCATCTCGGCCACAAGGAGAGCATCCATCTCGAACTCTTCCCAGCACCCAATCCAGCCTTCCCGGGCAGCGATGCCACGCAGGCCGTCGAGCAATTGCTCCAAGCCCGCGCCGTCATCCAGCAAGCCATCGAGAAAGCCCGTCAGGAAAAGAAGATCGGCTCCAATCTCGAAGCCACCGTGCGCCTCACGCTGTCGGAGAAAGGATTCGACCACGCCGTCTTCACCGACCTACCGACGCTCAGCGAGTTCTTCATCCTCTCCGACCTCCACATCACCCGCGGCACCGAACTCGCCGCGAGCGTGGAAGTCTGCGAGCACGCGAAGTGCGAGCGCTGCTGGCGTCATCTGCCGGATGTCGGAATCAACGCATCACATCCGACAATCTGCGGACGCTGCGCCGGCGCACTGAGTTGATCTTGCGGCGCGGAGCGCCCCTCAGCGTGAGCGGCGTCCCGCAGACGGAGACACGAGCGAGCGTGTCGAAGGCACCCGCCAAAGTCACAAAATCACAGATCCCATTTCCCGCGCTTCAGCAGGACGTAGATCACGATAAAGATGACAAGGGCGACGGCAATGAGGGCCTGCCAGGTCCAGGACGGCCAGCGCCAGGGGCCTGTCGTGCTGGTGATGAGAATGTCGGAGGGTTCGGAAACCTTTTCCTTGTCGTCCACGCCGAGGACGCGGATCTCGTAACGTGTCTCCGGCTTCAAACCGGGGCAGCGCACGGCGTGCTTTCCCGCGCCGCCATTGACGGCCGCCACACCGGGAATGTCACGCCAGGACTTCACCCAGCGATGACTCGTCTGGCCAAACATTTTGTAACCCACCTGAACCTTGTAGCTCACGGGCTTTGCCGCAGGCTCATCCCATTGGATGACAAGATGGTCGGTGCCGCGCTTCACCATGCCGATGCCTTCGATCTTCTTCAAAGTGCTGCTGAGCAATTCCTTCGGCACCGGAATGCCCCATGTGGCGAGGTAGGCGAGCACGATTTTCTCCCGCTCGTTGAACTTTGGCTCGTCCGGTGCGCTCTTGTCCGCCTCTGCGTCAGGGGCGGATTTGGCGTCTTTCGACGGTGCCGCAGTTTTTCCCTTTTCGGGCGCGGGAGGTGGCGTTTCGATTTTGCTGGCGGAGGCCGCCCGGGCCACGGGTGCCCGAGAGTTCTTCGGAGTGGCACCGGCTGTCGGACGAATAGGCTGCGGCATGTTCGGATCGGTGGCGATGTAGCTGGCCGCGATGCTAAGCTGCCCGCCGGTGCCGGAGAAGATGATGTTTCCGGTGAACTTGCCCGCCTGCTGCGAGATGCATTCGACGGTCATCTCCCGTTTCTCGCCGGGGCCGATGCTAGCGGCGGCATCCGTCTCCACCACGCGGAATGGCGGTGCAGCCTGCGCGGCGAGCACGGCCGCTTCTCCGCCGACATTTTGCAGCGTGAGTTTGGCCTGAGTCATCTTCCCTTTCGGCTGGGTGCCGAAGTCGATGGCGGCATTCGTCGGTGAAACGAGCACCACCTGCGGCGGCTCCGGCGCGGCCTCGAGCAACACCCGCTGGCGGTAGGGCGTGCTGACCACCCATAGCTCACCGTGAAATGCCTGCACATCGGCGGCGGCCAGTTTCAAATCGATCTGCACGGATTGCTTCCCGGGCACTTCGAGGTCCTTTGGCGCCTGGATGCGATCGGGCGCTTCGATGACGAATCTCATCGGCGAGTCAGTGGCGTTGGCCACGCCCACCTTGCCGTGCCGGTCACCAGTGGCGGCCACGAATTGCATTTTCACCAGTCCTGGTGCCACGACGAACGGCTCGGCGCATTCGACATACAGCCTGATCTTGCTCTTGGGCTCTCCGTGCTGGATCTCCGTCTCCCAGATGAGCGTCCCGGGTGCGCTGGGCTTCACGGTGATGAGGTACTCCTTCTGTTCACCGATGCCCAGTTCCACGCGCGGCGGCCCCGTCCAGGGCGCCTGCCACTGCATGTCTGCCGCGAATGGGGCGATGCCAGTGTTCTTCAGCACGACCCGTGATGAACCCTCGAAGCCCGGCAGCACCCGCCCGAATGCGGTGGTCTGCATGATCTCGATGCGCGGCTCGGCACGTTTGCCGACAAGGCTGACGGGGCTGGGTGCGGACCACGAGCCGGTGTCGAGCTTGCAGGCGTAGGTAAAGCGGTCCGTCAGCACTGCATCTCCCGGGTTCGGCGTGTAGGTAACCAGCGCCTTGTAGGGCTCGCGCGGATGCGACCGGATGACCGAGAGCGTGCCGTGCTGCGGCTGCTCGCGGATGGCAAAATGCACCGCGCCGAGCGAGGCCACCGCGGCGTTCAGCTCGATCTCCACCGCAGTGCCCGCGATGAAGCGCACGTTCACCGGCTTGGCCTCGGGCAGAAAGCCCTCGTCATCCTTTTTCTTTTTCTTCTTGTCGCCGAAGCCTGTGGTGACATCCGCCGTGGCAAGCGCCGGCAGCAGGAGTAAAAGGCACAGCCAGCGAACGACGAGTCCGGCGCGGCGGATGAGCAGTGGAGAGGACATGAATCGCACGGTCAAGATGGAATGGGAATGCCCCGCAACCGGCGTCTGAGCAGCTCCAGCGCGGCCTGGGAGGCCAGCAGCTTAAACCGGTCGCGCGCACCAGGAAAGAAAAGCTTCCGCGCCTCGGTCGTCTCACCGCCCGAAGCGAGGGCGATCCACACCGTGCCCGCCGGCTTCTCCGGCGTGCCGCCAGCCGGTCCTGCCACGCCGGTGAGCGCCAGAGCGTGATCCGCTCCGGACGCGCGCAGACAGCCCTCCGCCATCTCGCACACCACGGCCTCGCTCACCGCGCCGTGCGCGGCCAGAGTCTCCGTCTTGACGCCGAGGAGCTTCTGCTTGGCGGCATTTGCATACGCCACGTAGCCCTCACCCAGCACTTCCGACGCACCGCTCACATCCGTGATGCGGCACGCGAGCAGGCCGCCTGTGCATGACTCCGCTGTGGCCACCCACTGCCGCCGCTCGCGCAACAAAGCGACGACCACCTCCTCGATTACACGCCGGTCCTCCGACACAATGAAGTCCCCCATGCGCTCGCGTACGAAATGCGCGCCCGCCGCCACGACATCTCGCGGCCCGGACAGACGAATGTCCACGTCCCCGCGGCCGATGCAGTAGCCAAGATCAAGATCTGCGATGGCTTCCAGTCCGACCTGGATTTTGTCCACGATGTCGCTTTCACCGATGCCGGTGGATTTCAAATACAACACCTCGCGCGCTCCGCCATCCGCCAGCATTCCCCGCAACACCGGTTCCACCGCGTGCTCCATCATCGGCTTGAGTTCGCGCGGCGGACCTGGCAGCAGGAAAATGTGTGCATGCAATCCGCGCGCGGAGCCGAGCACCGCCGGGATGTGCAGGCCCGGCGCGGTGCCGAAGCGGTTCTCCAGCACTGCCGCGCCGCGGGGCACCATCGCCTGCCGGCGGCTGGCTTCATTCACCGGCTTGCCGCGCTTGCCGAAGTAGTCCGTGAGCCACGCCATCACACCCTCGTGCAGATCGAGCGGAAGGTCGTAAAGCTCCGCCGCGCACTCGCGGGTGACATCGTCATTCGTCGGCCCGAGTCCGCCGGTGACGAGCACCACATCGCTGCGACGCGCCGCTTCTTCGATCCCCTCGAACACCGCGCGCCCGTCCGGCACGATGGTCTGACGCGCCACGTCGATGCCCAACGCCGCCAGCCGTTGACCCAGCCATGCGGCGTTGGTGTTGATCGTGTCGCCGAGCAGCAGCTCAGTTCCGGTATTGACGAGTTCGAGGCGCATCCCTCATTTCCCCCGCTTCCATTTCACCGTCTTCGCCTCGCCCCACAGGTCTTCGAGACAGTAGAACTCGCGCTTTTCGGCCTGGAGCACATGCACGATCACGTCGCCATAGTGGAGAATGAGCCACTGGCTTTCCTGGTTGCCATCGGAGATGAGGGGCTTGATGTCATGCTCCTGGCGCATGCCATCCTCGACGCCGTCACGCACGGCGCGCAGGTGTGGGGCGGAGTTTGCCGTGCAGATCACGAACCAGTCGGTGATCGGCGAGATGCCACGCAAATCCATGATCACGATGTCTTCCGCCTTCTTGTCGTCCGCGTAGCGGGCGCATAGCTTCGCCTTGTCATTGCCTTCCATTGGGTGGGAGAGTGTACTCTCGGAAGGCCCCGGTCAAATGCAGGATGCCGGAGCAGGCGGCCAAGACATCCGGCGGCATCCGCCCGCCGGGGCAAAAAAAGAGCCGGAGCGCTCACGCGCCCCGGCTTGATCCAGCCAATCAGGAAGAACCGACTGCCGGCGGGCTTCTACATCTCGTAGCCGGCTTCGCCGTGGTCGGCGAGGTCGAGCCCCATGGACTCGTCTTCCGGCGACGGACGCAGACCGACGAACGCCTTGACCGCGAGCGTGATCACCACCGTGGCGGCCACTGAAAGCACGATGGTGAGCAGCGCCGCCTTCAACTGCGCTCCGAGCAGGCCGCCCTCGGTCGCCAGCTTGGCAAGGCCGTTCTTCACGGCGTAGGCACCGGTCAGATTGCTGTTCACTTTCGGATCCACTAGCACGCCGGTGATGATCGCACCGAGTGTCCCGCCCACACCATGCACTCCGAAGGTGTCCAGTGCGTCATCATATCCAAGCTTTGCCTTCGCAAAGACCACCGCGACATAGGGGACGATGGCGGCGAGCACGCCGATGATCATCGCGCCCTTTGCATTCACAAAGCCCGCCGCGGGCGTGATGACCACGAGACCGGCGACGACCCCCGAGCAGAAGCCGAGGATCGAAGGCTTGCCCTTGTGTATCTTCTCGACGAGCGCCCACACGAAGCTGGCCGTGGCCGCCGCGAGCGTGGTGGTGGTGAAGGCATTCGCCGCGATGCCATCCGCAGCGAGCGCGGACCCGGCGTTGAATCCATACCAGCCTACCCAGAGCATGCCGGTGCCGACCATGCAGAGAACCATCGAGTGCGGAGCCATCTTTTCTTTGCCAAAACCCTGGCGCTTGCCGAGCAGGATGCAGAGAACGAGGGCGCTCCAGCCGGAACTCATGTGCACCACCGTGCCGCCCGCGAAGTCGATCGCAGGAATCGCCGCGCCGCCGTTCCACACACCGTTCATCAATCCGTCAAAGCCCCACACCATGTGGGCGAGCGGGAAATACACGACGAACATCCAAATCGCGCAGAAGACCATGATCGCAGTGAACTTCATGCGCTCGGCGATGGCGCCGACGATGAGGCCGGGCGTGATGATCGCGAACATGAGCTGGTACATCGAGAACACATTCTGCGAAGGCCACGCGGTGTAGTTCGTGTTTGGCGCACCATCGACTCCAGCGAGGAAGCAGTACTTGAGACTGCCAAGGTACGGCGCCCACCCTGGCGCGCCCTCGGCGGGATGCTCGCCGAAGACAAACGAGTAGCCGCAGATGAACCACAGGATGGTGACCATGCCCGCCAGGCCGAGGCACTGCGCGAGCACGCTGAGCACGTTCTTCGAGCGCACCAGGCCGCCGTAAAACAGCGCCAGCCCCGGCAGCGTCATGAAAAGCACCAGTGCGGCGCAGATCATCATGAAGGCATTGTGGCCCGGACCCGCGAGTCCGGCCAGCTTCGACTTGTATTGCGCCTCGGGCTTTGCATCAGCGGCGGGACCGGCGGCCAGATTGTTGAAGTATTGCTCGAGATCGTTCACCCGCTCTTCCAGCGAAGCCGCGCGTGTCTCTGCGGAGACAGGTGCCGGCGCAGCGGCTGCGGGTGGTGCGGCCGGCGCGGGCGGCGGAGCGGCTGGAGTTTGGGCGATCGCGGAGGCTGCGGACAGCGTGCCTGCGATCACCCAGGCAAGTGCGGTGGTTTTCAGCGGGTGGTGAGTTCTCATCGTGTGACTGTGGTTGAAGGGTGGCTCCTGATGGATTCGTGATTCTGACGCCAATCCTCAAAAGCAAAGCCCGTGCCAAGTTTCCCCGTGCGGCTTTCCCGGCGCACCGCTCGATCTCCGCGCTCCATCGACTTCGTGAGCTTCGCGGAACACGCGCGCTGATCCACGCTCAAGGCATGCGAATGCGAAAATGTTCCGTTGGATTCCCGCTCAAGCCGGCACAATCCCGTTGCCGTGCGCTCCATCTGCTACTTGATGCGCCGCATGAACTGGCCCCTCTTCAAAGCCGTCGCGCTGCTCGTCTGCTCGAACGTTTTCATGACCTTCGCCTGGTATGCGCATCTCAAGAACATGCGTGCGAAGCCGTGGTTCTTCGCCGCTGTCGTGAGCTGGGGCATCGCCTTCTTCGAGTACATGCTCCAGGTGCCGGCCAACCGCATCGGCAGCGAGTCGCTCTCGTTGCCGCAGCTCAAAATCATCCAGGAGGTGGTCACGCTCTCGGTGTTCGTGCCCTTTGTGCTGGTGTACATGAAGCAGCCGCTGAAGTGGGACTACGCCTGGGCCGCACTGTGCATGTGCGGGGCGGTGTTTTTCGTCTTCAGAAAGTAGGCCGCTTGCGTTGGTCTCTTCGCGCGGCTTCGCCAGCGTCGCCGGGACGCCGGAGACATCGGCGGCGTTCTCGCAGAAAGTCGTCAACAAATGCATTGCAGCAGGCCGGGCATTTTGATGGAATCGGCAGCCTATGAAAGCATATCTCCCGATATACTCGAAATGGGCGGCAGCTTGCTCCGCCATCGCCGTCACCCTCGCCTCCGTCGCGTTTGCAGCGGAGAAGAAGGCTGACGAGAAGCCAACCGACGGCTCCATCCAGTACAGTGCGAACGGCACCTGGTGGGAGCGACACTATGTGAACGGCATCGGCCTCACGCCATTCCACGACGACATCGTGGGCATTCCAAAGCCGGACACTAGCGAGGCCCAGTGGCGGGAAATTCTGACCAAGGTGCACATCGAAGACATCCGGTATCCCGGCGCGGATTTGCTGCCGGTGAAACGCACGGCAAGACCCGGAGAGTATCTGAGGCTCAACAGCCCGCTGCTCGTGCTCCGCGTGCAGGATGACCTCGTAAGCAAGCCGCTCGACGCGCAGCCGGCCACCGTGTTCTGGGAGAACGACCGCCACGCGGGCACGTCCTCCACGCTGGTCAATGCGGCGCTGCTTGCCGAGTTCTACTTCCCCGGTTTCGGCGGCAAGACGAACTTCGGCGGCTACACGCCTGAGGGCATGTTCCATCTGGTTGCCGGAGCGGAAGCCGAACAGTTTGATTCCGGCGATGCCGCCAAGGAAGTGGACATCCGGCGGTATGCGATTTTCGCCGAGTTCAGCCCGCTGGGCATCCTGGGTTATCACAACACGGCAAAGGACGGCAGCAAGCTGGCGCGGCAGACGATGGGCGCAGGCTGGGCCTATGAAGAGGACCTGGTGGCGGACGCCAGGCGGCACAGCTTCCTGGTCAAATACCATCCTTCATTTACGCTGCCCTTCACCAATCTGTGGGTGGGCGAGCGTTCCTACTTCAAACGGTTCGCCAAGTTTTACGGCCCGAACGGCGGTGCGGCAGCAGAACCACTGGATGCCGTGCTCGGCGGTGCAGGTGCGCCAGCGCCGACACCCGCTGGCAATGAAATCACCGAGAACTCGGCCGGCAATTCCGAACCCGTAGGCTCCCAGATCGACAAGCTCGCGCGCGCCAATGCGAAGGCAGCCAATGAAGTCATGGAGAAGAACAAGGTGCGCAGCTTCTTCTTCCTGCGCCCCACCGCCGGACTTGATTTCGGAGACACCCAGAGCGTCCAGGCCATCTTCGACGAGCAGCCCAACATCAACCTCGTCTATGCCGTCGAAGCCGGCCTGAGCTTCGGGCACGAAACCTTCTCGCTGGCCTACCGGCTCAAGGGTGTGACCGGCATCGACGGCGGCGAGTCTCACGTCTGCCAGGAGGTCATCGCCCAGCTCACACCGCGCGGCTGGCCGGGGCGCGTGTTTGCCAGCTACAAGAACGGCGAAGACGCGCCGAGCTTCAAAAAGGGGGACGTGATCCAAGTCGGTGTCGGCTTCAAGCTGTGACGGCTGTTTTCGACGGTTGATGCCGCACTCGGACTTGCGCGTTCCTCCTCACTCGCTGAGGTAGCGCGCAAGTCCATGACCTCCGCCACCGAACTTCCACCGCTTCGCAGCACGCTCGATCTTGAGCGACTGCTCGAGTTCGAATTTGTCCGCGCCACCGAGAACGCCGCGCTCCAGGCCATTCACTGGCTCGGGCGCGGTGAGAAGGAAAAGGCCGACGCCGCGGCCTGCCGCGCGATCTATGGCGTCTTCGACATCCTCGACATCCGCGGCCAGGTCGTCATCGGAGAAGGGATCAAGGACAACGCGCCGGGCATTTTCGTCGGCGAGCAGCTCGGCACCTGGCGGCCGCACGCGCCACGTTTCGACATCGCGCTCGACCCCATCGACGGCACCACGAACATCGCCAAGGGGCTGCCAAACAGCATCGCCGTCATCGCCGCCGCGCAGGTGCCCGACGGCGCGCCCTCGGCCATGCGCAACATCCCGAGCTTCTACTCGCACAAGATCGCCTACGGTCCGGCTGTCAGACGGGCGTTGGACGGCACCGGAGCGCGCTGCTTTCTCGACATGCCGCTCGAGGAGGTGATCGACTTTGCAGCCGCCGCACTCGACAAACATCCGCGCGACGTCGTGGTGATGACGATGGACCGCCCGCGGCACGCCGGCATCGTTGAGGAGGTGCGCCGCACCGGCGCGGCCTTGCGCATGATTTCCGACGGCGACATCACCGCCGCCGTCGCGCCATCGCTGGCGGAGAGCGGTGTCGATCTCTACGTCGGCATGGGCGGCTCACCGGAAGGCGTGCTCGCCGCCGCCGCGCTGAAGTGCCTCGGCGGCGACATGCAGCTCCGCATGTGGTTCCACAACGACGAGCACCGCGCCGAGGTCGAGCGCGAAGTAGGTGTGGCGGAAGTGCAGCGTGTCTTCCGCTCCGACGACCTCGTCATCGGCGAGAGCGCCCTCTTCTGCGCCACCGGCATCAGCGACAGCGCCCTGCTACCCGGCGTGAAACTCATCGGCCATCGCGTCGAGACCCACTCCATTCTCATGCGCGCCCGCAGCGGCACCGTCCGCCGCATCCACGCCTCGCATCTGCTCGATAAGAAGATCGTGCCGATACGCGAAGGAGCGTTTCCGGGATTTTGATGGCTCAAATTCCTGCCCGTTTTGCAATGCCGACGCCAATTGAGCACCTTGTGCGTCATACCAGGCTACGGGCATTCAAGTGAAGAAGCAGTTCGCGAAACCCGCGACAAGTATCGAGGCTGACAGGAACACAAACAGACGAGCGCGGTTAATCATGGCTCACGTCTGGGATGCCTTGTCTCAGAAGCCTTGGTTCTGTTCCTGAATCTGCGCTGGAGGCTTGAATGACATCGATGCCTGCGTCGGTGACGCGCCATTTCACGTTCCATCCCGCCACCGTCATGCCATACGTCCGCTCCGGATCATCGTGATACGCGGGCTGCGGTTCGAGTTGGAGGAGGCGGGTGATGAGCAGGGCGTCGGGGCCGAGGGTAATGGCGAGGTCCGGCGGGATGTGGACGTCTTCGGGCGCGCGGAGTGGTGGTGGCGCGGCGGCCCAGTCGGCACGGGCGTCGGTGCGGCTCTCGCACCACGGAAGATACGGTTTGATGTCGAGCACGGGCGTGCCATCGACGGCATCGACGCCGGCGACCTGCAGCACGAGTCGCGGCTCGGTCTCGATGCGGATGAGCTTCACGAGGCTGAGGCTGATGGGATTTGGCCGGTTCGGGCTGCGCGTGGCGAAGACGCCGCGTCGCTCGTTGCCGCCTAGTCGCGGCGGACGAACGGTGGCCTTGCCATCCCACGGCGGCGATCGATGGAAAATGGTGACCAGCCAGATGTGTGAGAACGCCTCCAGCCCTCGCACGAAGTCGGCGCGGTTGAACTCGTCGTGAAACTCAACTCGACCGACCGCATCTTCGACCAGCCCGCTTTGGCGCGGAATACCAAACTTCTCCGCGAACGGCGTGCGCAGCGTCGCGATGGGGCGCATGGTGAAGGGGTCCATCCAGCGAGTGTGAGGAGAGAGGATGACGCGGTCAACCGGCAGCCTGAGCAAAGAACGAAGGACGATACGGGAGTGAATCTGCGGCCCGATGAACCTGCATGAAACATGTGACCATGTGTTGCCGAGAAAGGGATTGCCTGGCGACGGATTCCTGGAATCCAGAAGCCCAAGGGTTTCTCGCTGTTCAGCCCGGGGTTCGCGAAACCCTGGTGGAGACGGATCCGCAGCCACGCTGAAGACGAGCGCGACATCGGCGCGACGGAATCGAAGCATGTCTTCCGCTGCGATCATCCGGTGACAGTATTCTCCGCCGACCATTCGCTCAACGCGCTGGCTTGTTCTTTGGAAATCCCGCGAACAAATCCCCCTTCGGCCAGACACGAATGCCATCCAGCAACCGATCTAGCTCCGGCTGCAAGGCACGCGAAAACGCTTCGATGCCTGGCTTCGCTCTCGCATTGAACAACACGATCCAATTTCTCCCATCGGGACGCTTCATGAGCATCGTCGAAGTGCCCGCGAGCGAACCCGTGTGCGCAAGACAAATGCCGCGCGGCGTCTCGCGATGCGCGAGGCCGTAGGCATATGCGAAGTCCTTGTGCTTGCCTTTGTCATCGAGCCAATACTTGTCGTCGGGTCGCGCGAGCATCATGTCGAGCGTGCTGCGTTTGAGCAGCGTGTGATCGCCATCGAAGCTGCAGGCGAAGCGCGCGAGATCGATGCAAGACGCGATCCACGCGCCGTGCGAGTCCATCGCTTCGATGCTCCAACTGCCATACGGTGCGGGGACGATCTGGCTCTTGGCATCGGCGAAGACGGATGGCGTGCGAAGCGGAGCGTAGTAGCGCACTTCGTTAGGCTGACGTTGGTCGAGCAAGGTGTGGCCTTGCATGATGGTGCGTGCTCCGACGGGATCGAGCACGGTGGCTCGCACGAAGTCGGCATAGCTCTGGCCGGTGAGTTTCTCGATGGCGCGTCCGAGCAGACAGTAGCCGTAGTTAGAATACGACTGCCGCGCTCCGGGATCGAAGTCGAGCGGCTGCGCCATCATGTTGCGGATGATCGCGGGAATGTCGGCGGGTGGCGGCAGGTTCAGCGCCTTCGCGAAGTCCTCATACTTGAACATCGCATCGAAGGACTTCTCGCGATCCCATCCGCCGCTGTGGTTGAGCAGTTGCCGCACGGTGATTTGTTTCAGTCGCGGATCGATCTTAGCGTCGGGCTTCGGTGGGTCGTAGTTCCCAATCACATCAAAGATCTTGTCGTCGAGCTTGAGCTTGCCGTCTTCGATGAGCTTGAAGATCGCGACGGCCGTGATCGGCTTAGAGATCGAAGCGATGCGGAACAAATGCTCGGGCGTCACTTGCTCGCGTGCCCCGACATCCGCATAGCCAAACCCGCGCGCATACATGAGGCGGCCTCCATCGGTGATGGCGAGCGAAGCGCCGGGGATGCTGTTGCGCGTGAGATAATCGGCCATCAGCGCATCGACGCTTTGCAGCTCCTTCACCACTTCGCCTGTGATGGGCGGCTCGCGCTTCCAGCCCGGACCGCGCAGCACATGACCAGGGCGCGCGTTGGTTTGCTTGCCGTCATTGATCACGAGCTGGCCATTCACGATGACGAACTTCATCCCTTCGCTTGGCTGCTCAGGATGCGCGAAGTCGGCGTGGTCGATGATGTGCTCGTAGTCGAAGACGATCACATCCGCGGCGAGTCCTTCCGCGATGCGACCGCGATCATGCGCCATGACTTCATTCGCGGCGAGCGCACTGGCTTGGGCGACGAAGCGCTCCAGCGTCGTCGCTTTGCCATCGCGAACGTAGCGCGCGAGCAGTCGCGGGAACGATCCGAACGCACGCGGATGCGAGGCGAGCCCGCCGCCTGCCGCTGGACCAACATCCGTGCAGAACGAAATGAAGTCCTCGCCGATGAGCCTGCGTTTGTTGTCGTCGCTCATCGACTGCGGCATCACAAACGCGCCGCTGCCGACGAGATGGAAAAACAAATCCCACGGATCAAGTTTCAGCTTCTCCGCAGCACTCGCGAGACTCGATCCGGGCTCGATCTTGTATTTCAAGCTGTGGCTCTTGCCGATGATGAGCTTCGTCCAGTCGCGACCGATGTGTTTATACCAGTTCTCCCAGCCGCCTTCATCGGACTCCATCTCGGCGCGAATGGTCTTGCGCAGTTCAGGATCATCGAGCCTGCTCACCAACGCCTCGCGCCCTTTGGCGAAGTGACGCGGATGCACGAGCGCCTCCATGCCGAGGCCGTTGTTGATATACGGATACACATCCGCCGCGACTTCTGCGCCTGATGCACGCGCTGCGCGGATCTTCGCGACGGCTTGATCCATCTTTGACCAGTTGCCTTTGCCTGCGGTCTTCAGATGAAAAATGTGCACCGGCGTGTGGCCCTTGCGGCCGATCTCCAGCGCCTCGTCAATGGCTTCGAGCAGCTTGTCGCCTTCGTTGCGCATGTGCGTGTAATAACGTCCGCCGAACTCGCCAGCGACGCCTGCCAGCGCACCGATTTCATCCGTGTCGGCAAACACCGCAGGCGGATAAATCAGCGACGTGGAAACGCCAATCGCACCTACCTCCATCGCCTCGCGCACCATGTCCTTCATCTTCGCGAGTTCATCATTCGTGGGCTCGCGATCTTCCTCGCCAATCACCAGCCGTCGCACCTGCGTGTGCCCGATGGTCTGCGCGACATTCACCGGAAGCCCGCCGAGATCGAGCAGATGAAAATACTCCGCCATCGTGCGCCAGCCCATCGACTTCGCCTCACTCTCCGACAGCGGCGCGCCTGAATTGCCCTCGCCCGCGAGGATCGTCGTGATGCCCTGCGACACAAGATTGAAACCCGTCTCCGGCTTGTCGAGCATCGGCGTCGCCGTCTGCCCCATCATGTCGATGAACCCCGGCGCGACGATCAAACCCTTCGCCTCGATCACCTTCGAAGCTTTCTCACTATCGAGCTTGCCGATCTTCGCAATGCGTCCGTCCTTGATGCCCACGTCAGCTGAATACCACGGCGAGCCCGTGCCATCGACGATACGTCCGTGTTTGATGAGGATGTCAAAGTTGTCCGCTGCGTGAGCAGAGCAAGACAGGCAAGCGAAGAGAGCGAGGAGACGTTGCATGGCGGGGCGGGAACGGCGGGCTCATCAGCGTTCTTCTCGGTGAGTCACTGTCCTTCACAAGCAGTCGTTGATGAACCGCTCAGGGGTGATTGGCTGGGGCTTGTAGCCTGAACCAATCAACGCATCGAAGTGATGATCGGACGTGATGATCCAATCGGCGTCCACGACGATGGCGCAGTCGGCGAAAGCGTCATCGTCAGGATCTCCGATGACCGTATGAAATCGGTAGCTCGCTCCGATGTGTCGCACTGTGCCGTGAAGACTGTCGATCAAGGTGAGAAATCTCGACACGTCACTCCAACGCTGCTGCCCGCCATAGCGGACGACGACCTCTTCGTATTCAAGGAGAATCGGCGTGGACACAGCCAAGATCCATTCACCGTTCAACAACGACTGGCGGATGCGTGCAACTGGCGATGCTTTGCCGAACACCTGGATCAAAGCGTTCGTGTCCAGCACTGCCGTGATCATGATGCCTGACTTGCGCGCAGAGCTTCCCTCGCAGTCCTAATGATCTCAGGCAATTGCGACAGCTTTCCGGCTGCGCGATCAGCATCAAAGCCTTCGTTCAATCGGTCGGTCACCTCATCGAGTTCGAGTTGAAGCGCCACACGATGCAAAAGGAGAAGGTTGTCGTCGCCAAGACGATCTACCTCCGCGTGCAGAAGCGGGCGGAGTTCCTTGGGATCGACGGGCGATGCTGAAAGCAGGCTCATGGATGAAGTCTAGCAAGACTCGGGTCGCGATGCCACCAGCAAGTTTCGAGGGACCAAGGCAGTGCCGAACTTTAGCGCGAACGGGCGTCGCGGGCCGAGTCGTTTGATGTGATCGGATCTCCGTCGGCCTTTCACGCTGTCACCGGCGGAAGCCGATGACTACTTTGCTCCGCTCGCGAGGAACGCCAGCAGATCACGCAACTCTTCATCCGTCATCGTCATCACCAAGCCGGGGGGCATGAGCGAGGTTTTCAATTCGACGCGGCTCACGATGTCGGTCTGCGGGAAGGACTTCTCTTTGCCGGTGAGATCGCGGAAGACTTCGGTGCTCGATGAGCGGAGCAGGATGCCGATGAAGTCGGTGCCGTCTTTGAGCTTCACCTGTGAGGGATAGAATTGTGGTGCGACTTCGCGGCTGGGTTCGAGGATGGAGCGGAGAATCGCAAGTCGGTCGCCTTGCTGAGCGACGAGTGTGAGATCAGGGCCGACGACATTCCCGCGCCCGCTGTGGCGATGACACGACGCGCAGGTGGCGACCTTGGTGTTGAAGAAAAGGCGACGCCCGGCTTCGGGATCGGCTTTGCCAGGGAGCGAGTCGATGAGCTTGAGCCAGGCTTCGGTTTGATCAAAGGGCGGGCGCTGTGGTGCTGGCTCAGGCGGAGGAGCGAAAGAAGAGTGGCGGTAAACTCGCAGCGCTTCTGAGCGCAAGGATGGCTCGGAACTCGTTGCACTGAGCCGGACCAAATAAGCCATGTAGTCTTTGTCGTCCGAGGTGTTCAGGCCTGCGATCGCATCTGCACGAACCCTCACCGGACGTGTATCATCACGAACAATCTCAAAGAGCAGAGCATGGGCCTCTTTCGATGGTCTCGCCGCAAGCGTGCGCACGGCTTCGAGCTGAAGCACGTCGTCGCTGCTGTTAGCGAACTCGCGCAGCATATCGAGCGTGAGCGCTTTGTGCGTCGGTGGTGTGAGACGTAGCGCGTAGCCTTTGAGTCGTGCGGGTGTTTTGGGATTCGTAATGCGCTCGACAAGCACCTCGGGATTCGTCACGCCTGCGCCGGGATCGCCGCGAAGCGTGTTCCAGGTCGCGAGCGCGGCTTCGAAGAGTCGATAATCGAGTGAGGCGTCGCTGAGCATGGCTTCGACCGGCATCGTGAAACTCTTGAGCACCGCGTCGGCAATCCAGCGCAGGCTCTCGAAACGCAGTTCGGGATCGGCATCGTTGAGGAAGGCGCGCGGCCATTGCTCGTCGCTCATATCGTTGCGACGCAGCGCTACGAAGGCCCACACGCGGTCTTCCTTTGGCAAGCTCTTCACCTTGTCCACGGTCCATGACTCGCGAGCGAGCGCGGTAAGTGCGGCATCGCTGAGCACGGCGTCGGTGCCGCGTGCGAGAGTGAGCAGCTTCGCGGTGTCGAGCTTCGCTTTTCCATCGCGCAGATCGCGGGCGAGTTCGGCTTCCTTCGTGAGCGGATCGTTGTCCTTCTTGATCCACGCAGCATCGTCGCTGATCTCCAACTTCCAGAGGCGGCCGCGTTTGTGGATCGGATACGAGCTGAAGACCCAGTCGTTGAAGTAGAACACACCTTTGCCTGCCGAGACCATGCAGGTCGGGCGGAAGAAGTCGCTGCCTTTGAGCAGTTTGATGCGCTCGGACGTGTAGCCCGCACCTTTGCGATGCAACGGGAAGTAGTCCACGCTGTGATCGCTCCACGAGGGAATGAGCACTCCGCCGCCGAGTTCGACCACGGCGCACGGGCCTTCGCCGCTGGGATGAATCATGCCGAGCGTGCCGCGCAGTTCGCCGTTCCACGCGACAAAGGGATGCACCGGCGCGCTGCCATAGACCCATTGGAAACCGTAGTCCGCGCCTTCGACGACATTGAGCAAGCGACACGGCGGACGACTGCCGGGGTCGTTGTCGGCGGCGAAGATCTCGCCATCACTTCGAACGCAGATGCCGAAGGGATTCCAGAAACCTTTCGCGATGCGATGCAGCTTCTTGCCATCCGCCGTGCAACGAAACACGCCGCCTTCACCGCGACCGCTCACCTTCGTGCCGTCCTTCGCGGTGAGCGTCCAGTCCTTGCCGAAGTTCTCGCCGAGCGAGAAGACCAAGCTGCCGTCCGGCGCCCAGGCCATGCCGCTGAGGCCGTTGTGCGGATAGTCCGACACCGTATCGAGCGCGAGCAGCGTCTCCTCTTTGTCGCCGACGCCATCGCCATTCGTATCCTTCACGCGCAGGACGCGTCCGCGCTCCGAGAGATAGATCCAGCCATCGGGACCGCACTCGACATGCATGGTGGACTTCGTTTGCGTGTAGAATACGCGACGATTTTTCCCGTTCGCATCGAACACGACGACCTCATCATACTGCGGCCCATCGTAGCCCTCGGGCCGAAAGTGCGTGTGGCACGAGATGCTCCAGATGTTGCCCTTTTCATCGACATCAATGCCGGTCGGCGTCACCAGATCGGGATGCTCGGCAAGCATCGTGAGCTTCACCCCTGGCTGGAGAATCTCCACACGCGGTGGGAGATCAACGGGCACATCAGGAGCCTTCGGCGGCGGGCCGGATTGAGCGAGTGCGGCCAGGGGCAGGAGCATGAAGGCGATGCGGTGCATGGGCACTACTACGCTTCTGAATCTGCAATATTCGCACGAGAGCACAGCTCATTGGAGTGGATGCACCTGTCGAAACGAGAACGCTTCCGGCCCAAGTTGACGAAGTCCGTCTGTTGAATTCGGCCTTCCTGTCCACTGCGGGCGCAACGACGATCACCGGGGCCATCCGTCGGTGATCACGAACGCAAGAACGTAGCACACACCGATCGCCACGCCGCCGAAGATGCCCGTCGCGACGCTCACGCCCCAACCACCACTGCGCAAAAAGCGCGCAAGCCAGGCAAGCGCAACGGCGATGCCGAACTCTCCGACGATGATGTAATACGGTGTTCCTGAGATCATGCGGCAGCCGGCGTAGCGCCACCAATGGATAAGCCGCGCCATTTCCTCGTAGTAGGGAATATTGATGGCACCGAGCACGCCGGTGACGATCAGGCCGCGTACGGTGCCGAGGCGCTCCACAAGCCGCAAGCCGATGTACCCAAACTGCACCGCCACGATTTCCCAGGCGAGCGGCATCCACAGAGGCGAACGCCACAGCATGGGGCCGCCGCCGACCGAGTAGTCGAGCGTGCGAGTAACGTCCACCAACCAGGCATCGGCCGCCAGCTCTACGATGCCGACGGCGAGGCCGAAGACCATGAAGCGGGCGAGCAGCAAATCGCGCTTCGCGAGGACAAATCCGAGCAGCATCGCATTGTCGATAAGGTTCAGGATCATTCCCGTACGCCAGTCCGACCATGGGGCCAGAGTGAGCAGTCCAACACCGGTGATGTTTATCGCTACGGTCGCCAGCACCACGCGCAGGCGGGTGCCATCCAGCGGATCAGTTAATGCAGGGGGTGCCTCGCTCGCGAACATGCGGGCATCATGCCACCGCGTCGGCACGCGGCATCTGATTTCTCAGCGCAGCCTCCCAGCCGAGCATCGCGCGCTTGCGCTCGCGCTCCCAGCGATACTGGCCGATCACACCCGTCTCGCGGATCACGCGGTGGCAAGGGATGAGAAATGCCAGCGGATTGCTTCCGACCGCCGTGCCCACCGCACGCGATGCGCCAGGCCGCCCAATCGCGGTGGCGAGCTGGCCGTAGCTGACCACCACTCCAGGCGGCACGCAGAGCAGCGCGCGCCATACCCGGAGTTGGAACTCCGTCCCGCGCACGAAGGCGCGGAAGTTTGCGGGCTGCTTCGTCAAACTGGCGCAGGGACTTTGAAAAACACGGGAGACCAGCTCTCGCACAGGGTTGTCATTCCATGTGATGTTCGCACGCGGCCATGCTTCGGCGAGCGGCGCGACGGCGGAGTCACGATCAACGTCTTCGACAAATGCCAGATGGCACACACCGCGCGGACCGATGCCGGCGCAGCAGAGGCCGAATGGACTCTCCGCAAACCCGATTTCGATTCGCCAGCCCGCGCCGCCCGCCTTGATTTCTCCCGGCGTCGCGGCCTCGAGGGTGACGCACAGGTCGTGGAGCCGCCCGGCGGAAGACAGGCCGGCATCCAGCGCTGCGTCGAAGACGGTCGCGCCGCGCCGCAATTGCCCGCGTGCATGGACAAGCGTGAGGCATTGCAAAAAGTCCTTCGGCGACACGCCCGCCCAGCGCGTGAAGAGCCGGTGAAAGTGATGCGCGCTCAATCCTGCAAGCACTGCGAGTTCGCCAAGGTCCGGCCGCCCGGCGTGGTTCTCGTCGAGATGTCGGATGATGCGTGCCACGCGCTCATAGTCGTTCATGCCGCGCACTCTGCGCCGGATCGCCCGCTGCTCCACCCGGTTCTTGCTGCCTGACACCACAAAGCAGCGGGCGCCATGCCTGCTACTTGAACACCTTGTCCTCCGGATTACCGGCGGAGAGCACGTAGGCCAGCAAGTCGAGCAGTTCGTCGGGACTGAGCACGTTGATCATGCCGGGTGGCATCATGGACACAGGATAGACCTTCTTGCTCCGGATGTCGGCGGCGTTGATGGCGACGTGATCGTTTGGGGCGAAGGGGTTCGTCATCACGAAGACCTTGTCGTTCTCCTCGACGATTATGCGGCCGATGACACTGGTTCCGTCCTTCTTCTCGATCTGTTCGGTGCCGTACTGGTCGGAGATCACCTTCGACGGATCGATGATGTTTTCCATCAAGTCGCGCAGCGTGTAGCGGCTGCCCGCGCCGGTGAGATCAGGGCCGATGCCGCCGCCGTCGCCATTGAAGCGATGGCAGGTGAGGCACATGGTGGCGGCGAAGAGATTCTTTCCTTGGTCGTAGTTGCGGCCTTTGATGCCGTCCTTCGCGAGCGCGAGCACGTCTTCGATGGTCCATGCTCGGCCCGGGCCTTTTGGCGGCGTGATGTTTGGCATCGCCACGGCTTCGTTCCGGCTGGAGAGCGCGTCGAGTTCGGCCACTTCATTTTGCGGCACAAACTTTGCGAGTGCTTCCTTGCGGATGTTTTCGATGAAGCCCTTGAAGCTGTTTCCGCCCTTCCAGGTGCGGGCGTGCGGGAACCACGAGAAGAACGTCTTGCGCGATTCCGGCGTCCAGCCGGCGGTCGCGTTGCGCAGCGCAAACATGTAACTGATTTGCTGCTTGTTCGGGCGACTGGCGCTCACGAGTTTCGCGGCGTTGGCGTAGCCTTCATTGCGCGAGAGCAAAGACTCGCTGGCGATGTCTTCATGGTCGTCTTTCGCGGTCGCCATGAGGCCGAGTGTCTTGGAGACGACGGTCGGCGAATCGAGCACAATGAGAATCTGGCAAAGCTCGCGATTGATGAAGCTGTCCTTCGATGGATAAAAGTCGTCGAGTTTCTCGGCGATCTTCGCCGCGACTTCCGGCGCTGGTTTGCCGAGGCGGACGATGGCGAGTTGGATCGTGCGCAGCACGGCGAGCGTCTGTTCATACGACAATTGAGTGCCTTCGAGCTTTCCGAGCGATTCGAGGATGCGGATTTGCAAAGCGGCATCGGCTTCATTTGCCGGGCCGACGGCGCCCGACGAGCTGCCAGCGGCAGGTTTGCCTTCGACAGGGGCGACGGGATTGCCGGTACGACCAATGCGCGCGAGAGCGATCATGCCTTCGATCACCGCGTTCGGCTCGGTGAGCGCGAGCACTTTTTCTTTCCATTGATCCACCGGCTGGCGCTCGATGACGATGCGCGCCGCAGTGCGGACGAAACGATCAGGATGCGAGAGATGCGGCAGCGCCTTGTCGATCGCACCCGGCCCGGTGCCGTCTTCGTGCAGTTTTTCCAGCTCGTGACGCAGTTTCATCTCCGGCGTAAGAGGCAGCGGATCGGCAGGCGCGGTCGATTCCTTGCCGATGTAGGTCACGCGATACAGCGCTGACTGCGTGCGGCGACCACCGATGGCGAAGTACATCGAGCCGTCGTTCGGATGAATGAGCACATCGGTGAGCGGCAGCGGCTTGCCGCTGACGAACTCTTCCTTTACCGACTCATACGTGCCGCCCTTCGGCGTGCTGTGGATGGCATACATCGTGCCGTAGGTCCAATCCGCTCCGTAGATGCAGCGCTGATATTTCGCCGGGAACATCGCGCCTGTGCCAGCGACGACGCCCGTCGGACTGCCGGGGCCGATGTCCACCGTCGCGGGCAGACTGTCGGGATAATACGAAGGCCATTTGCCGCTGCCGCTGCGCCAGCCGTAGTCGGCACCGCTCACGCAATGATTGATGCGCGTGGGCCGATACCAAGGCGCGCCCATGTCCCACTCCATGTCGGCGTCATAGGTGAAGAGTTCGCCCGCGCTGTTGAAGGCGATGTCGAACTCATTGCGGAAGCCGTAGCAGAACACCTCGACTTTCTTCAGATCAGGATCGGTTTTGCAGACGTAGCCGCCCGGCGCGAGAATGCCGCGCGCATGGCCGTTCGCATCCCACATGCGAGGCAGGACGTGGTCTTCATCCCAGGCTTTCGCCGCGCGCGAGATCTCGAAGTTCTCCGGCAGCTTGGTGTGATTGCCACAGTTGAAGAAGATGGATTTGCCATCCGGGCTGAGCACGAAGCTGTGCGGGCCATGCTCGCCGCCGCCATTGATCGCGCGCAGCAGCACCGGCTCTTCAAAGTTGCCGTCGCCCTTGTCCTTCATGCGCCAGACGCCGGACTCGCGGCCCTTGTTCGGCGTCGCACCCTTCTCATTGAGCATGAGGTATAGGCTGTTGAACGCATACAGCAGACCGTGCGCTCCGCCGATCTGCATCGGCAATTGCTCGACCTGCGCTTTGTCGCCACTACCGATCGGCGGCAAGGTCACGCGATACAGGCTGCCATACTGGTCGCATGCAATGATGCGGCCCTTCGGATCGACCGTCATGCTCACCCAGCTCCCCTGCTCTGCCTTCGGCACGGTGTAGAGCAGCTCTGCCTTGAAGCCGGGCAGCACATTGATGTCCTTCGGATCAATCGCCGTGCTGTTGTCGGCCATCGCCTTGCGATCGACTTTGCCACTCTTGCCGCCGCCCTTTGCAAACACATCGCCCCACGGTCCCGCACCATACTTCGCCATCACCACGGCCGGCTGCCATTTGTCGGACTTCGGCTCCGCCGCTTCCCATCCTTCTCCCGTCTCGACGGTCATCTTCTTGCCTCCCGCCAACACAATGTCGAGCTTCACCACGAGCGCCGCGATACCGCCTTGATTCTGCGCATTCACCAGCAGTTCGTTCGATCCCGATTTCAAAAGTTTCGCGACGTCCGCTTTCGCCGGCTGCTGCCAGTCCGGGCAATCCGCCGCTTCTTTGCCATTCACATTCACCTTCGCTCCGTTGTCACACGACACCTGCAGCGTTGCCGACTTCACCTCGCCCGCGACGTCGAACGACTTCCTGAAAACCGCCTTCTCGTGGTCCTTCGGCGAATGCGAAGACCAAATCCAAGACGGCTCGGCAAGAGCCGGCAACGAGACAGCAGCGAGGGAGAAAAGCAGGACGAATTTTTTCATGATTCTAGCAAGAGAGGTGCGGTAATACGGCGTGCCAGCCGTGTTTTTGCGGTGGAACGGACCGAAACGCCCGGCGAGATCGATTACGGGCGGTTCCGTGGAGGTGGCGCATCCCCTTCCCGGTGGGCGCGGTAGGCATCGACGATGCGTTGCACGACGGCCTGGCGGACGATGTCCCGGCCCTCGAAGTGCATGAACTTCACGCCTTCCACCTCGGGCAGGATGTGCATGGCCTCGGACAAACCCGAGCGGATACCACGACGGAGATCGACCTGGCTGGGATCGCCGGTGACGACACAGCGGGACCCCTCCCCGAGACGGGTGAGAAACATGAGCATCTGCTCGGTGGTGGTGTTCTGCGCTTCGTCGAGGATGATGAAGGCATTTTTCAATGTGCGCCCGCGCATGTAGGCCAGCGGGGCGATCTCGATAAAGCCGCGCTCGATGAGCCGCTCGGCCTCCTCGGTCTCGAGCATCTCAAAGAGTGCATCGTAGAGCGGCCGGAGGTAAGGAAATATCTTCTCCTTCAAATCCCCGGGCAGGAAGCCGAGGGCCTCGCCGGCCTCGACGGCAGGGCGCGTGAGCACGAGGCGTTGGACGACTTTCTCGCGCAGATAGTGAAGCCCTTGCGCCATGGCGAGGTAGGTTTTGCCAGTGCCGGCGGGACCGACGCCGAAGACCACTTCGTTCGACTGCATGGCTTCGAGATAGGCGATCTGACCCCGCGTCTTTGCCAGCACGGGCTGGCGCCGCGTGGAGCCGAGCAGCTTCAGGCTCATGAGCCTGCCGGAGGCGTCCGTTCCCGAGGCCTCGCGCACCGAATCGAGCACGAGATTGAAAACGGCTGCGCTGACTTCCCCGCCCTGCCGTCTGATTTTCTCCAGTTGCACGAGCACCTCGCGGGTCGCGGCGATGCCGGCGGACTCCCCCTCCATGCGCACCCAGGCATCCCGGCTGGTGATCTTCACGGACAACGCCTCGCCGAGGCGACGCAGCAACTGCTGGTCGTTGGCGATGAGTCCCTGGAGGAACTGCGGTGTTTCGTAGGTGATGGTTTCGACGGACACGGGTGCGGGGGATGATGAAACGGGAAATGGTGAGACGGGCGGGCGGCTCGGATGCGAACAGACGCCGGGAAGATCGGACACATGTTGCACACGATTGCAGGGATTCACTGTGTGAATCACAGACCTGCCTCGTGAGGCGAGCACTCTACATGAGGAGTCCCGCTTCAATCACCGGTAGCCATACGCCAGCGCCCAGAAGACGCTCTTTTCGCGCTTGGACTTCACGGAAAAGACGACGGCGTAGGTGCCGGTCTTCGGCGGGTTGACGCGGACGGCGACGAACATCCCGTTCTTGTCGTCCTTGCGGTCGATGTGAATCGGTTTGCCGGCTTCATCGAGCACTTGCAGCTCAAGTTTGCAGCCTTCATTGGCGGTGCCCAGCCAGAAGGCGTACTCATTGCCCTTGAAGAGCTGGTGGCGCACCATGAGCTTCTGCGCGCTCATCACCTCGCCATGCCAGTAGTCCTCGCGCACGATGAAGCCCTGCTCCACAAAGGGCGAGGCCGCCTCCATCGCGAAACCGTGGGCGTCATCGACCGTGGCGTGTGAGAGCGGACAAGTGGCCGCAAGCGCCAGCGCCGTGATGACGCCGGTGAAGCGCCGCCGGGCGCGATGCCAGAAGTGGGTACGGGTGCTCATAGGATTGATGTGGCGGTTGTCGGTTGGGGGCATTCTCCACCTCGGTCACTCACGTCAGGTCGAGGCGCTCACTTGGTGTTGATGGAGCTGAGCAGCCCGTTGCAGGTGCCGCCAATCCTGCCGACCGCCTCTTTCGTGAAGCCTTTCGCACCGGCTTCCATGACCTGTTTGACGTCCTCAAGGCCTTTCGAGATCGCGGACAGCATGGGATGCTTCCGTTTGGATGGGGACATCTTTGCGATGGCTGCGATGAAGTGGTTCACGAGCATTGGCTGGTTCAGCAGCTCCGAGCGGTCGTCGGAGAAGTTCTTCCCTACGACGGAGGTCACCGCCGCCGTGCCGCGCAGCCAGCCGCCCACGCTCACGCACTGGGACAGATCAGAGTCCTTCATCTGCTCCATGGTGTCGCGCACGGTTTTCTGCGTGAGGTCGAATTCTTTGCGAATCGCCGGCCAGTTGTTCTTATCTGCGGCGTCGAGGATGCTCTGCGCATGCGGCAGGACGGACTTGCTGAGGCCGAGCGCCTTGGCGAGATCGATGACCTCCTTGCCGATGTCCTCGACGGACTTGCGGTCCTGCGCCTGCACAGCCACGAAACCCTCGGCCACAGCCACGCCGAAGAGCAGCGAGAGGCGCGTGCGGTCGGAGGTGTTCGCGTTGGCAAGCTTGCGCAGTTCCTGCCGCCAGTTCGGCTCCCCGAGCTTGTCGAGCACGGCAAAGATTTCGCTGGGCACCGGAACCACCACTTCATCGACCACGTAGCCGGGAAACTTTTTCGGATCGAACTGTTCGACTCCATCCTTCACGCCTTCGGCGAGGGCGGCAGGCTTGCCACCAAGGAGGAGCGTTGCCGCGCAGACCGCGGCCGACCGGAAAAAGGAGGACGTTTTTGTCATGCTCATGGGGGAAAATGTGAGGGTTGGTCCGATGGACTTCGACGGCCGCAATCAAACCAGCAAAAGATCACACCGCAAGGGATTTGCTGGAGTGGCGCCACGCGGTGCACCACGCACCACATCGCGGTCCGGCTGATGTCACGGACAATTCTGTGCGACCTCCTTCGGGGCGGGCGACATGCTCCCGCGCTTTCAGCGCCAGCTACTTTGTTATTCGAGTGCACCCGCTGCCGGCTCCTGCCAGGGCAGCGCTCGCTCCTCGCCTGCCACCGGCTTCGCCGCCCGTCTGGTCGAGATTCGGAAAAGCACAAAAAACGCGCGGCATGAATCTTTCCCACGTCCTCAGTCCTTTGCCACACGACCGTCGCCAACCTGATCATTTCTGCCTGCTGACGGATCAAATTTACGGCGACTGCACCCTGAAGAAGCTCGCGCCGTCCGGGACGGTGAAAAGGAACTCCAGCTTGCCTCCGGCGTTGATCGTCGATTGGGGGGCGCTCAACGGGAAGGGATCGAAGTGGATCAAGTCGGACGACTTCTGCACGCCGAAGATGAGCTTGAACTGATTGGTGCCGGGGAGCTTTTGCAGAAGCGGCACATCCATATTCAGGGCTTGCACATCGCTGGTGAGGAAAAGGCCGTTGTTGCGGAAGAAGGCGAGGCGGTCGCTGTCGTTGTGCAGGGGATTCACAAAGGGACTGCCGCTTTCGCTGTAGAGCGGGTTCGTGACGAGGTTGATCTCCTGTTGATTCGTCAGGCCGTCGCCATCGTCGTCGCCAGTGGGGGAAAGCGCGCGGGCGGTGAGGGTGATGTCGAAGGGGGACTCGTCGCTGTCGTTGCTGGTGATGCGAAGCGTGGTTGTTCGCGTGCCCGCAGTGGTGGCGGTGAAGGTGATCGGGACGGTGATCGTCGAGCCGGGTGCCAGGGTGGTGGTTGTCGGAGGCGCGAAGGTGAAGTCCGTGGCGGTCGTGCTGAGGTTGGCCATGCCGAAGTCGGAGAGCATGACTTGGCCGTGGTTGCTGATCAGGATGTTCCGCGTGGCGGTGCTGCCGGTGAGCAGGTAGCCAAAGTCGATGGTGGAGACACCGGCGATGAGATCGGTGGAGGGCTCGAGGCGCACGTCGAGTTCGGGCGCGGCGAGTTCGAGATGCATCGGCACATCGCACTCGGCCCAGGTCTGGCCGCCATCGACGCTGATCTCTGTCCAGACATCGAAGAAGCTGCTAATGCGGTAGTTTCCGCTACCGACATTAGTGACGGTGTGGCGTCCGAGTGATGCTTTGGTCGGACTTTCGCGAATGCGAAACTCGGCGGGCGAAATCGTGCCGGTGAGGCCAAGGCTGAGCACTTCGGCATCGAAGTAGCGCGTGCTGCCGACAGTCTCGATGAGCGTGAGGTTGACCTCCATATTCACATTCGCGCTGACGGAGGAACTGCTGGCACCGTTGCGAGTGAAGCTGGAGGTGAAAAGGCCCGATGCAGTGAACGGTGTCGCAACTCCAGGCACGCTTGGAAGCGGTGCAGGCGGTGAGGTGAAGTCACACACGCTGGCCGCGCAGGTGCCATCGGAGCAGCGAATCGGAGTGCTCGATTGCTTGTAGATGCCTTGAGGCATGAAGTGATCGCTGTGTGTCAGCGAAGACATCACCTCATCCTCCGCCTCGAAGTGCAGCGGCAGATCGCTCGCGCTCCACGTCGCGCCGTTGTCGTGGCTGATCTCCGTGAAGACATCGAAGAAGCTGAGCACGCTGACGCTGCCGTCAGGATTGGTGACACGCTCGCAGCGTCCACGGGAGGGCAGCGACGGACTCTCGCGCAGCTTCATCCCTGCGGGCATGGTGCCGCCGCTCATGTCGAACTGCGTGATGTCCATGTTGTAAGTCGTGCGGTCAGCCGTGAGCTTGGGATCAGTCCAGAAGACATAACCAAAGGTGAGCTGAGGGCGCGTGCGCGTGACGACTCCAGTGTCGCCAGCTTGATACTCGAGCACCGCATCGTAGTGGCGCAGGCCTATGAGCTGTCGGTCATCGACGAAGTTGAGCGTGCTGTCGATCAGCGCGGCAAACTGCGCCTGCGTGGGTTTGTCGCCGGTTTCAAAGTAGGTCTTGATGACATTTCGTGGGGCTTTGAACAAGGGTGGCAGCGGATCTGTGCTGCCAATGCCGAAGCGTTTGGGGCGCGAGGCGTCCACGCTTTCCATTTCCAGAGCCGTCGTCGCGGCGTGCCAGGTCTGGCCGCCATCGAGACTGAGTTCGAGGAAAACTCTCACCTGGCTGCCAGCGCCGAAACTCCCAGGCACAAGCACGAGCCGCTGGCGTCCGGTCGAGGCTCGTGTGGGGCTTTCGCGCAGCATCACGCCAGGCAGATCCGTGGTGAGGCTCAGGCCGCTGAGTTCGATATCCACTTCCTGCTGCGAACCAGACGTTGTCTTGTTCTGCTCCGTCCAGAAAATCCAGCCAAACTGAAGCTGACGGCGCTTTGGCGTCGATGACACACCACTGATGTAATACCCGGTTGGGCATGAGCAGGTGCGCTGGTTGACGCCACCCGATGCTTCCGCCGGCAGGGGTCCATCTGGCTCGACGCTCGTCGCGCTGCCGATAACCAGACCGCTGACGGTGGCGTCTGTGCCTACGAAGTGCAGTTCGAAGTCCGGGTCCACCGCACGATGCGTGGCATGGGCCTCGGTGCCCCAGGTTTGATCCGTCGCGACCTCCAGCCCCACACGACTACAATTCAGGCGGCAGGCTTCCGCCGCAGGCGTCCATGTGCCGCCGCCATCGAGACTGATCTCGGTGAAGATGTCAAAGAAGCTGTCGATGAGTGTGCCGTTTCCAGTGTAGCCAGCAGGCTTCGTGCGAATAGTGGTCTGCCCTTGCGAAAGCAGCGTGGGGCTTTCCCGCAGCATGAACGAGGCACTACTGACGCCCATCGCGGTGACCGTGAACACATATTTGTCTTCGATGCTTGTCGGCACCACGGTGAAGGTGAACGAGGCTGGCACCGTGAGCGACGACCAGGTCTGGCCGCCGTCAAAGGAAGCCTTGCAGCGGCACTGACAAGAGATCGTTCTCGCGCCTGACGCACTGGTGAGGGGCTGCGACGTTGCGAATCCATCCAACGCCAAATCGCGCACCATCACGTTTGATCCGTAAAGGATCGGCGGCGCTCCGGGCTCTGCCTCAAACGCACCGTCACGCGGTGGGAAGAAGTTCGTGGCGAAGGCATTGTCTTGCGCAGGTGTCGGTTCGAGGTTGAGACGGAGCAGATTGCTGCGCGGCGACCAGACGAGACCGTTGTCGAAGCTCACCTCGGTAAAGATGTCGAAGAAGCTCTGCACCATGTGACCTGCCATGCGGCCCTTGCGGCCGGTGTTGAACAGACACTGGCGAAACATCGCCCTTCCCAGCGACGGCAGTGTAGGGCTTTCGCGAATCTGGATCGTCGCTCCACCGCTCGTGATGGCGAAGGCAAAGTCGCGACAATCAAAGGTCACCGTGCCATCCGCGCGATCGTAACCGACGAGCAAGTTCTCCGTGTAAGTCGTCTGGAACGCCTGCCGTGTCGCGCCGCCGTCGGTGGAGATTTCGCCTTCGATGATGCCGCTGGACGGAATCACACGATCAGCGATTTCATTGTCCCAGGCTTGATACAAAGGGTCGGGCCGCTTCCGCATGCGATAGAGCGTCACGCTGCTCGACAGCACCACCGGATCGCTGCACACGTAGTCGCCGCAGATCGGCACGCACACGGACGGGAAGAAATGCTCCTGCGGCGGTGCTTTGAACCCCATGCTTACCGGCAGCCCGCTCGAAGGCGTCCACGTCGCGCCGTTGTCGGTGCTGATCTCGGTGAAGACATCGAAGAACGAGAGCTGACCAAAGGAACTGCTCGGCGTGGTGCGCACCGAGGTGCGGCCCAGCGATGCCTTCGTCGGACTCTCGCGCACGCGCACTGCGCCGAGGCCTCCGCCGCCGAGGTCGAGCGCGAGCAGTTCGCCGTTGAAGAACCGGATGTCATCCACACCATCATGGTCCGAATCATCATCCAGGAAGTCCGTGAGCCCGATGCTGCCGGTGCAATCACCGACCCAATCACGGAACGTCACGCCACCATCGGTGGAGAGTTCGCCGGATGCGGTGGTCGTGAAGGTGAACGTCTTCGACGCGCCTGGATTCGGCAGGTTCGATCCATTGTGAATCTTGTGAATCATCACCCGACGCAGCACCACGCCATTCGACGCATAGATGTCCGACGGACACGACAACACGGACTCGGCAGGCGGGAAGTCGCTCGTCGTTGTGATCTGCTCGCGTAGTATTTCCGGAGCATTCCATCGGAGGGGAGGGCCGGAAGATGAGCCCGTGACCTGCACTGTTCTTGCGTGGCAGATCAAGCATTCATAGAGCGCTCCGCCCGACTCCCACGTCGTTCCGCCATCGCGGCTGAGTTCGGTGAAGATATCAAAGAAGCTGCTGATCATGGATGTGCCATCCGGAGCGGCGCGCATCGCGGTCTTGCCGGTGGACGACTTCGTCGGACTCTCGCGCAGTTGAAGTGTGCCGCCGGAACCCAGCGTGGTGCTGAAGTCCAGCGCCAGCCATTCAATCGTATGCAACGCCGCGGACGCACCCGCGCCCACCGCCACCGCATTGATGCGCACGCTGGCCGTCGCGGTGCCGCGCACCGGCTCATAGCTCACGCCGCCATCCGACGACACCTCGCACTGCACTGTGATGTCAATGTTCTGGGTCAATGGCGGAGCACCGAGTGCCGGCGGCTTCACCGCTGATGAGGGCAATGAAAAGCTCAGCCCGCGAATGATCGTGCCCGAGGGATACTCGATGAGGTCCTCCTGCGTGGGGACGTCGCCGTTCTCAAAATGAGTCATCAGTGCGGGAGAATGCGATGAAGGCTGCGACTTCGCCACCGCGCTGGTGATTTCCGTGGGATTGAAAGCAAACGCCGCCACGTCCACGCCGGGCGTGCCGTGACTATTGGTGATGTAGCATGGCGAGCCATCGTTCGGCGACCACGTCGCGCCGTTGTTCAAACTGCACTCGAAGAACACATCGAAGAAGCTGCCGATGCGATACAAACCATCCGGCGCGCGTCGCGACGAAGCGCGACCCAGCGACGCCTTGGTGGGCGATTCACGAATGCGCATCCCCGCTGGCAGCGTGCCGCCACTGAGATTGAGGGCAACCAGCTCTTCGTCATAGAAGTAGGCTTCCGAGGTCTTCGATTTCGCCTGATACTTCTTCGTCGCCGTGAATTCACACGCGAAGGGCGCGAAAGTTGTGCCACCGTCAGCGGACACCTGGCCCGTCGCTTTGCCTTTCTCTGTCGTTTGATACAAGTTCCCGTTCAAAGGCAGGGAGGTGATGGTCGCGGGCGATGGCTTCAATTGCAGATCACTCACCTGCACCAGATTCGGAAACTCGATCTTCCCAGGCACCTTGATCGCAGAGCCCGCAGGCGGCAGTTGGTTCTCCGTAGCCACCAGCAGTTCTGGCTCGGTCAGCTCGAAGTGCATCGCCGCAGAGCCAGGTATCCACGTTGCGCCACCATCCGCGCTGATCTCCGTGAAGACATCGAAGAAGCTGCTCACGTAGTAGTTCCCGCTCGGCACCTGGCGGATCGTGTGCTGACCGGTGGATTGCAGCGTCGGGCTCTCGCGAATCATGATGCCGCCGGGCAAACTCGTGGCCGAGAGCGACAGCACCTCGAGATCAAGCACTCCCGCCATGCCCATTGCGCTCGGCGTGAGGCGAAAAGAGATGTCCATCGGCACCGAGACAAACACCGGCGTAGTGGAGCCGCCGCTGACGACACGGAAGTGCGCCGTCTCGCCGCACAGATAGGTCCCCGCACTCGTGCCCGTCGGTGGTGGCAGAGATTTGTCCGCCGAGTGGCAATGATCCATTTTGATCTGCACCGTCGCACCGTAGATCACATTCGCGGCAGCCGCGTTGCGGTAGATGCCGGTGGGTGATGGGAACAAGTTCGACGGGCTGGCGACTTCTGGAATTGCGACCGCAAACTGCGGAGAGACAAGACCGGCAGCGATGATCAGAGCGAACCGGGACGAGAGGGTGACCAGCGAGTTCATGATTGAAAACAATCACCGCACCGCTTTCCAGGCACAAGGCCGTTGTGCTCTTTTTTGCGACCTGCGAACGGATGCTCAAGCGCGCTTGAGGTCGTCGTAGCTCGTGGAGCCGACGGCGAGTTCGGGCGGCAGCGGAGCATCTTCGTCGAGGTCGAGGCAGCGGACGACATCACCCTTCTTTTCGTAGCGGAACTTGCTCTCGGGGCAGACCGCGACGCCTTTGTCGTCAAAATGCAGCATGTGGCCGTGGCGGCTCATGTAGCCTTTCAGCCTGCCGGGCACGCCGAGGATGAAGCCGTAGTCGGGCACGTCCTTGGCGACGACGGCACCTGCACCGATGAAGGCATAGCGGCCGAGCGTAATGCCGCACACGATGGTGGCGTTCGCACCCACCGTCGCTCCACGGCGGATGAGCGTCTTCTCATACAACGAGCGGCGGACGACCTGGGAGCGGGGGTTGGTGACATTGGTCAGCACGCAGGATGGACCCAGGAAAACATCGTCCTCGACGACGGTGCCGCCGTAGATGGCGACGTTGTTCTGCACCTTGACGTTGTTCCCGATCTTCACGTTGTCGGCCACCATCGTGTTCTGGCCGAAAATGCAGCGCTCGCCGATGACCGCACCTTTGCAGATGTGGGCGAAGTGCCAGATGCCGGTGCCTTTGCCGATGACGGCTCCTTCATCGATGACGGCGGTGGGATGGGCGGTGTACGAGGGGGGCATGGGGCGGATGGATCAGTGTTCAGTTTTCTAAGTCATCGGATTGGACGTGTGCAGACGGAAGGTGAAGTGAACCTGAATTGCGATGTTTGGAAGGAGCGGGACGATCGTTGCAGCGGGAAATTCGGGATTCGGACTCAATACTGGCTCACTGAATACTGAACACTCACCTGGCTCCCCCATGACACGGCGGCGCGCAAATCTCAAGACGCGGGCCGGAACAACATCTCGGCCTGTTCCAGCACGCGGACGACGGACAGTCCGTTCTCTCCATCGGAGCGCGGCGTGGCGCGGGTCTGGCAGCATTCCATGAAGTGCTTCATTTCAAGAATTAGGGGCTCGCCGCTGCCATTGAAGACGACCTCCTCGCCTTGATCGACGTTGGCGAGGGCGGCGTCGATTTTCTTCCGGTGCAGCGTCACCTTTTGTCCGGTCTCGCTGTAAACGAGCATGCCTTCCGAGCCGATGACGATGAGCCACCGCGCCACGTCGGGCCAGAGCCACGAATTGTGCAGATGTGCCTTCACGCCGCCGGGGAATGTGAGGTGCAGATACACGTCGTCCTCAATGCCCGCCTGCAGACCGCAATGGCCGCTGACCTGCACGTCGCAAGGCTTCTCACCGACGAGATCGAGCAGCACGGCGACGTCATGGACTCCAAAGCTCCACAGCACATTCTCCACCGCGCGGGCGCGGCCGAGTTTCGAGCGCTGCTGGTGGATGGTGAAGACTTTTCCGATCGCTCCCTGGCCGATGAGTTCCTTGATCTTGTGTATCGCGGGCTGGTACATCAGCAGATGGCCCACCATGAGGATGCGCCCGTGCTTGGCCGCGGTCGCGACGAGGTCTTCCGACTCGGAGGCGACGAGCGTCATCGGCTTCTCGACGAAAACATCCTTGCCGGCTTCGAGCAGCGCCTTCGCGATCGCATGATGCGTATGGGCAGGCGTGGCCACGGCCACCGCAGTGACGGCAGGATCGTTGAGCACACCGGCATAGTCGGGGCGCAACTCGATACCGGGATAAGTCTCCGCAAGCTTGTCGCGCAATCCCTGGCTTGCTTCGGCAACCGGCCCGAGGCTTCCCAGCTTGGTGAGTGTACTGACGAGGTTTTTTCCCCAGGCTCCGGCTCCGACAACGGCGACGTTCATTTCAGCGGCGGAGTTGGATCAAGCCTTGGTCACCTGGCCGGGCTTCGTATTGCGGCCGGCGAGCGTGTTCCGCGTGTCGATGATGCAGTCACACCACTCCACGAGCTGGTCGAGATTGTACGCGCGGTGGCCGGTGGAAATGATGACGGCGTCGTAGCTCCGCAGCGTCTTTTCATCCCAGGCCACGGACTTGTGGCCGGTCCACTCCTTGTGCTCGCGGGTGGGCGGCACCACGGGGATGTGTGGATCGTAGTAGTGCGCATCGGCGCCGTGGAGCTTCAGCTGATCGAGCAGCTTGAAGCTGGGCGACTCGCGCATGTCATCGACATTGGCCTTGTAGGCCAGGCCCAGCACGAGCACGCGGCTGCCGTTCATGGCCTTCTTCTTGCGCAGGTTCAGCACCTCCATCGTGCGGCGGATCACGTAGTCGGGCATGTGGTCGTTGATCTCGCCTGCCAGCTCGATGAAGCGGGTGTGGATGCCATACTCCTTGGCCTTCCATGTGAGATAAAACGGATCGATCGGGATGCAGTGCCCGCCGAGACCGGGGCCGGGATAGAATGCCTTGAAGCCGAACGGCTTCGTCGATGCGGCATGGATGACCTCCCAGATATCGACGCCCATCTTGTCGGCCACGATCTTCATTTCGTTGACGAGGCCGATGTTCACCGAGCGGTAGATGTTCTCCAGCAGCTTTGCAAACTCCGCCACCTGCGTGGAACCGACGGGCACGACGGTCTCAAATGCCGCGCCATAGAGCGCCCTGCCCTGCTCAAGGCACGCGGGCGTGGTGCCGCCGACGATTTTCGGAATCTTGTGGCTCGGGAACTGTTCGTTACCCGGATCCTCGCGCTCGGGCGAGAAGACGAGGTGGAAGTTTTCGCCGATCTTGAAGCCGCGCTTCTCAATGCGCGGCCGGAGTTCCTCATCGGTCGTGCCGGGATAGGTGGTGCTTTCCAAGCTTACGAGCTGGTTTTCGCGAAGGTGGGGCAGGATCGCCTCGATGGTGCTGATGACGTAGGCAAGGTCCGGATCAAGATGGTGCGTGAGCGGCGTGGGCACGCAGATGATGATGGCATCGGCATCCTTGGCGCGGGACATGTCCGTGGTGGCCTCCAGCAGCCCCTTGTTCTTCATCTCGGAGATTTCCGCTGAAGGAATGTGCTCGATATAGCTTCGGCCGGCATTCACGGCATCGACCTTGGTCTTGTCCACGTCGAGGCCCAGGGCCTTGAATCCTTTGCGTCCAAAATTGAGGGCCAGCGGAAGGCCGACATAGCCAAGGCCGATGATGCCGATTTTCGCCTGCCGGGAGTGAATGAGTTCGGATAGCTTCATGTGTGAGTGACCGGTAGGACCGCGCTGCAAATCCAGGCAAGCCGCGCCGCCTCCGGGGCCGGTGCATTTAGGACAGGCGGCTGCCAAATCAAGAAAAACTTGCCCCGTGGCGGCACGACGGCCAAACACGCTTGACCGCCTTCCGCGCCGCATCCAAGTGTGCCGCCCTTCGTCCTCCACCCCATGCCGGCGCGCAGCAAGATCATCATTCTCGGAGCCAGAGGCCGTCTCGGCGCAGCCTTGGTGCGGCGGTGGTCTGCGGACCACGAGGTCATCGCGCTCGGGCGGGCTGATCTCGACCTGCTAAAGGCCGGGGAGATCGAATCGAAGCTGGGCGCGCACGCCTTCGATGCGCTGGTGAACGCCGCCGGCATCACCAGCGTGGACCGGTGCGAGACGCACCCGGAGGAAGCCCGCATCTCAAACGCCACCGCGCCCGAAATCATCGCCCGCGTGTGCCACGAGCGTGGGGCGCGCTTCATCCACATCAGCACCGACTATGTCTTCAGCGGTGCCGGACGAACGCCGCAAACCGAAGACTCACCCGCGGAGCCGGCGAACATTTACGGTGCGACGAAGCTTGAAGGCGAGCGCCTCGTCCTCGCCGCGTGCCCGGATGCGCTGGTCGCACGCGTCTCGTGGCTTTTCGGCCTCGACAAAGACAGCTTTCCCGACCGCATCATCAAGACCGCCCTGGTCAGCGACCACGTCGATGCCGTGAGCGACAAGTGGTCGTCCCCCACCTACGCCGAGGATCTCGCCGACTGGCTTCTGCATTTCATCGTGGATCGCCGGCACAGTTCTGGACTGCTCCACCTGTGCAACTCGGGCTGGACCTCCTGGCAGGACTACGGCCAGTGCGCGCTCGACATCGCCGCGCGGCTGGGCCTTCCATTGCGCACGAGAACCGTCGCCCCGATCTCGATGCACGGGTTTTCCGAGTTCATCGCCACCCGCCCGCCCTTCACCGTGCTGGACACCGCCCGCTTCACCCGTCTCACGGGAATCACCCCGAGGACATGGCAGGACGCCCTCGCAGAGTACATAGCGGCGCGCTACCTCCGGCGCCCCCAGTGACGGGCCTGCCTGCTGCCGGGCTGAGAACATCGTGATTGTGCCGCCATCGCGGCTCACTACTCTCGCGGGTGCCATGAAATGCATCGCCATCCTCTTTGCTCTCGTTTCGTCCTGTCTTGCAGACGCCGTCATCGATGCCTGCGTCTATCCAGACGATGCGACCGCCGCGAAGGCATGGCTCGCACGCGAAGGATCGCCACCGCCGGCAATGCAGCAGGCCGATGGCGCGGCGGTGCTCACGCTCGACTGCAAATTTGCCACCTCGAACGTCGGGCGCGGCTGCTGGGATCGCGAATTGAACCTCGATCTCGGCGCGGCGGAAGGATTGCAGCTCGACATGTTTTGCGCGGACGCTGGGCCGATCTCGAGCTTCATGGTCTATCTCAAGACCGGCGGCGGCTGGCGCACGCACACTTTCTCGCTGCGGCGCACCGGCGGGTGGGAGACGGTGATCATCCCGAAGTCCGAGATGCGCGAGGATGGCAAGCCGGGCGGTTGGGATGAGATCACAGCGCTGCGTCTCGCTGCGTGGAAGGGCGACAATGCGAACACGTCGTTTCGCATCCGCAATCTGCGCAAGTTCGGCGTCCTCGGCGAGGACACGCGCATCGTGCTCGTGCGCGGCGCCGACGAAAAGGATCCCTTCGGCGCAAACGTGTCGAAACTCCTCGGCGACCTCGGCCTGCATCACGCGTTCATCGCCGAGTCGGAGCTGAACGGCGACATCCTCTCCAAAGCACGGCTCGCGATCCTGCCGCACAATCCAAAGCTGCCCGACACAGCGACCGATGCGCTCATCGAGTATCTGAAGCGCGACGGCCGACTGCTCGCGTTTTATTCCATCCCGTCGAAACTGGAGGAAGCCACCGGCATCGGCCACGGCAAGCACACGATGCCGGCGGCGAAGGGACAGTTTTCCTCGATTCGTCCGCTCAGCGACTGGCTGCCCGGCGCGCCCGCCGTCACAGCGCAGGCTTCATGGAACATCAACTCGGCGACGGTCGTGGAAGATCGCAGCCGCGCGATCGCGGAGTGGTACGATGCCGAAGGGAAGCCGACGGGCTTCCCCGCCGTGATTGCGTCGCCGAACACCGTATTCATGTCGCATGTGCTGCTTGATGATGATCGCGAAAACAAAGCACGTCTGCTGCTGGCGATGGTCGGATATTTGCAGGACGGGGTCTGGCGGGAGGTGATCGAGGGTCGTCGCGCAAAGCTGGACCACATCGGTCCCTTCAACCGTTTCGAGGACGTGAGCGCGCATCTGCTGAAGAATCCGGGGGCGGACGTCGGTGAGCGCATCAATGGCGCGCTCAGAATGCTGGGTGACGCGGAGAAGGCGGCGAAGGCCCGCCGCTTCGGGAAGGCGCTGGATTTGCAGGACGCCGCGCTGCTGAAAGTGCGCGAGGCATGGTGCTGCGCGCAGCCGTCGAAACCGGATGAATTCCGGGCCATGTGGTGCCACAGCGCTTTTGGCGTGAAGGGCATGACGTGGGATGCGGCCATCAAGCGGCTCAAGGACAACGGCTTCACCGCCATCATGCCAAACATGCTGTGGGGCGGCGTGGCGTATTATCCGGGCGAAGTCCTGCCCGTGGCCGAAAGTGTGAAGGAGAAAGGCGACCAGATGGCGGCGTGCATCGAGGCGTGCAAGAAGCACGGCGTCCAGTGCCATGTGTGGAAGGTCGATTGGAATCTCGGCCATGATGTGCCCGCGGCGTTCGTCGAGAAGATGCGCGCGGAGGGCCGCTTGCAACGCAGCTTCAGCGGCGAGGAGCAACCGTGGCTCTGCCCGTCGAATCCCGCGAACGTGCGGCTCGAGCTCGACGCCCTGCTCGAAGTCGCGCGGAAGTATCCCATCGACGGCATCCACTTCGATTACATCCGCTACCCCGGCGCGGACCACTGCTTCTGCGCGCCGTGCCGCGAGCGGTTTGAAAAAGCCACCGGCGAACCCGTCGCCGACTGGCCGAAGGACGTGCAGATGAAAGGCGTCCGGCGCGAGCAATGGATCCCTTGGTGCCAGAACAACATCACCACGCTCGTGCGCACCACGAGCGAGGAAGTGCGCAAGGTGCGCCCCGGCATCAAGGTCAGCGCCGCTGTGTTCCGGAACTGGGACGTGGACAGCCGCATCGTGATGCAGGACTGGAAGCTGTGGTGCGCGAAGGGCTGGCTCGATTTCGTGTGCCCGATGGACTACACCACGAACAACGGCACCTACGACTCGTGGGTGCGCCGGCAAAAAATCCTCGCAGGCCCCGCCGGACTCGTGCCCGGCATCGGCGCATCATCCTCGCACTCATCCCTCGCCGCAGACGAAGTCATCAGCCAGATCGAGATCACAAGAAAGCACGACACGAAGGGCTTCATCATCTTCAACTACGGCGAGCGCGAAGCCGGCGAGGTCATCCCCCTGCTCGGCCTCGGCGCGACGAAGAAGTGACCGTCGGCAGCCGTACCGAGGCATCGCATCCCCTGCCCCTCCCCGCCGACTTCCGCCTTGTCACACATCCGCCCACCCGTCACCATCATTGCCATGAACATGCGCAGACTTCTCTCGTGGTTCCTTCCAGTCCTTTGTTTCCTTTCCGCCCGCGCCCAGGACAAGCCCAAGTCTGACGAACCCAAGCTTGATGTCGCCTGGCTGGCCGAGCACTACACCAAGTACGAGTACCGCATCCCGATGCGGGATGGCGTGAAGCTCTTCACGCGCGTGTATGTGCCGAAGGATGATTCGCAGGCATGGCCGCTCATCCTGACGCGCACGCCGTATGCGTTGAAGCCGTACGGCGAGGACAATTTCATGGACCCGTCCGGCTCCACCTTCGGCACCCTCGCGAAGGACAAATTCATCATGTGCGCGCAGGACGTGCGCGGGCGCTATGCCTCCGAAGGCATCTACATGCATGTGCGCCCGCACAACCCGAACAAAGGCCCGAAGGACATCGACGAGAGCAGCGACACCTACGACACGATCGACTGGCTGGTGAAGAACATCCCGAACAACAACGGCAAGGCCGGTATGTACGGCATCTCGTATCCCGGCTTCTACACGGCGATGGGCATGATCGACAGCCATCCGGCGCTCAAGGCCGCCTCACCTCAGGCACCCGTGACCGACTGGTGGGTGGGCGATGACATCCATCACAACGGCGCATTCTTCCTCGCGCAGAATTTCGACTTCTTCTACAAGTTCACTTTCAAGATGGAGGACCCGCTGCGCGATACACTGCTCAGCTACCGCTTCGGCACGCCGGACGGCTATGACTTTTTCCTCCGCATGGGGTCGCTCGACAAGTCCGACGAGTTGCTCAAGGGCCAGGCCCCCGAGTGGTCGGAGTTTCTCGCGCACCCGAACTACGATGACTTCTGGAAGGCGCGAAACCCACGGCCCCATTTGAAGAACGTGCACTGTGCGGTGCTCACCGTCGGCGGCTGGTTTGATGCCGAGGATTTGTTTGGTCCGCTCGAAGTGTACCGTAACACCGAACGCCTGAATCCTGGCATCGACAACCGCATCGTCATCGGCCCGTGGTCGCACGGCCAGTGGGGCAAGGGTCCGGGCGACAAGCTCGGTCAGATCAGCTTCCATGCGAAGACGAGCGAGTACTACCGCGAGAAGATCGAGCTGCCGTTCTTCCGCCAGCATTTGAAGGATGCAAAAGGGGACAAGGATTATCGTCCCGCGGAAGCCACCGTCTTCGAAATGGGCACCATGCAGTGGAAACGCTACGACACCTGGCCGCCGAAGAACGTGGTGCCGCGCACCTTGTATTTCCACCCCGGCCACGCGCTATCGTTTGATGCACCGAAGCAGGGTGGCGAGGCTTTCGATGACTACGTCAGCGATCCAAACAAGCCGGTGCCCTTCACCAATGATCCAAGCACCACGTATCCGAAAGCCTATCCAATCGAGGATCAGCGTTTCGTTTCCTCCCGCACCGACGTGCTCGTGTACGAGACGCCGCTCCTGGACGCCGACATCACCTTTGCCGGCCCGCTGAAAGCCACCCTGCATGTCTCCACCACCGGCACCGACTCCGACTTCGTCATCAAGCTCATCGATGTTTACTCCGGCGACTACCCGAACCCTGAGCCGAACTCCGCTGACGTGAAGCTCGGCGGCTACCATCAGCTCGTTCGCGGAGATGTCTTCCGTGGCCGCTTCCGCAACAGCCCCGAGAAGCCCGAGCCTTTCGAACCCGGCAAGCCGGCGAAGATCGAGATGAACATCCCTGACGTGTATCATTGCTTCCGCCGCGGTCATCGCATCATGATCCACGTCCAGAGCACCTGGTTCCCGCTGGTCGATCGCAATCCGCAAACCTTCGTGCCGAATATCGCGCACGCGAAGCCCGAGGACTTCAAGAAAGCCACGCAGCGCGTATATCGCGGAACAGAACGGGGGTCGTCACTGACGGTTCATGTGCTTGGCGCAGGGCAGAATTGAGAAGCTTGGCCAAGATTCGGGTCTCACGGGATAATCAGGAATGGGTGCGGAAGGCGCACGACCGTCCGCCGGGGTGTGCTGGACGGGCGCCGAAACCGCAGGTCTTGTCCACTCCCAACCGCAAACGCCGCAGGCCGCTGCGCAATGAAGGCGGAATCATCGGCCGGAATGACATACAAAATTTTGCTCGGAATGAGGCCGCTGCGCCTCTAATCTCGGAGCCGCTCCCGCCGCCACTCGCAATCCATTCTTCGCCTCATGAAGACGTTTCTCCGTCTGCTTTCCATCTGTATTTGCCTTGCTGCTGTCGGGTCTCAGGCCCAGGTCACGCGGGACTTCTCCATCGACTTGAAGGCCACGCCGTCCGCCACTGTGCCGCGCATCACGTTGTCCTGGTCGCTGCGGCTGGCCGGCACGATCACAGCGCAGGAAATCTATCGCAGGCCGAAAGGTGCGGTGAACTGGGGCACGGCCTTGGCGACGCTCGGCGTGGCGGACACGTCATGGGCGGACAACACGGCGCTGGAAGGTGTGGAGTACGAATACTGGCTCAAGCGGACTTACTCGACGAACTACCCCTACACAGCACAGGGTTACATCACGGCGGGCGTGAATCTGCCGATGGTGGAGAATCGCGGCAAATCGCTGCTGCTCGTGGACGCAACCATGGAGGGACCGCTGGGGCCGGAGATCGAGCAATTGAAACGCGACCTCACCGGCGACGGCTGGACGGTGCAGCAAATCTCGGCGGCACGGCGCGACACGCTGACAGATGTGACGGCGGCGGCAGATACGAAAGCGCTGATCAAGTCCGCATACGACGCTGATCCGGCGAACGTGAAACAGGTTTACATCCTCGGCCATGTGCCGGTGCCTTACGCGGGGAATAGCGCGTGGGATGGTCATGGCAATCACAGCGGCGCGTGGTCGGCAGACGGATTCTATGGCGACATGGACGGCACATGGACCGACTCGTCGGTGAATAACAACGTGACCGCGAACGTGCGCCTCACGAACGTCCCCGGCGACGGCCGGCTCGACCAGTCGAACATCCCCAGCGCGCTCGAACTGATGGTGGGCCGCGTCGATCTGTCGAACATGCAGCGCGCGCCCGCGACGGCTGCTTCGGAGACTTCGCTGCTGCGCCGCTATTTGAAGAAGGCGCACGATTTCAAAACGAAGCAGGGCGCCTACGCGAACGTGCAGCGTCGCGTGCTGATCCGCGATGGCTTCGGCTACTTCGGCGGAGAGGCGTTCATGATGAGTGGCTGGACCTGGGCCTTCACGGGAGTGGGACGCACGCCAGACATCACGATCGATGAGCCAGCTTCCAATCAATGGTGGGCTCCAGCGGCGGCAAACACATATCTAATGGCCAATGGCAACGGTGGCGGCAGCTACGAGACGTGCAGCAGTGTGGGCGCGACGGCGGACTTCGGGCGAAGGCCGTTCCGTGCAGCATTTGTGTCGCTCTTCGGCAGTTACTTCGGTGACTGGGACGCGACGAATGACATCCTGCGCGCACCTTTGGCTGGCAATGCGACGGGCGATGGTCTCGGGCTGACTTGTTTCTGGGCGGGGCGTCCGGGCTGGTTCATGCACCACATGGCCACGGGCGAGACGGTGGGTTACTCAATCCGGCTCTCGATGAACTCCAATCAATCGAGCGTCAGCAGCCCGGCCTACACGCCGGCAAACTTCGGTGTCGGCGGCACGCATTGCGGGCTTCTCGGCGATCCATCGCTGCGCATGCATGTCGTGGAACCGCCGCGCAATCTGGCGGCGACGAGCGCGAGCGGCGCGGTGAATCTGAACTGGAGCGCTTCGACGGAATCGAACCTGCTCGGCTACCATGTCTATCGCGCGGCGACGACAGCGGGACCGTTCACGCGGCTCACGGTGTCACCGTTGCCATCGCCGGCTTATTCGGATGCCACAGGAACGCCGGGCAACTCATATGCCTACATGGTGCGCACGCTGAAGCTGGAGACTTCGCCTGGTGGCACTTATCAAAACCTCAGCGTCGGCGAGATGGCGACGGTCACGGTCAATGCGAGTGCCACCGGTGGTCCAGTCTCTCCCACGAGCCTCGCGGTGGTGCAGAACAGCGGCGTGAACGCACAACTCACCTGGATCGACAACGCCACCGACGAAACAAGCTACCGCGTGGAGCGAAAAGTGAACGGTGCGGGCACCTACGCGACGCTGACCACGCTCAGCGCGGGTGCGACTTCGCACACGGATCCGGGTCCGTTTGCAAACGGCAGCGTCTACTTTTACCGCGTGGTCGCCGTGAACGGAGCGGGCGATTCGGTGGCGTCGAATGAAGCCTCGTTCGAGGCCATTCCTGGCTTCTTCGAGTTCGGTGACACGCTTGCGAAGGTGAACAAGACCGTGGGCACGGCGTTGATTCCTGTGACGCGATTCGGCGGCGTGAATGGCGCGGTGAGCGTGAACTACGCCACTTCGAACAGCTCCGCCGTTACCGGCACGCATTACACCGCCGCCAGCGGCACGCTGAACTGGGCGGATGGCGAGACGGGCATCAAGAACATCAGCGTGCCGATCACGAACAACGCCAGCGCGCAAATGGCGCGGCAGTTTCGCATCACCTTGAGCAGCGCGTCGTCGGGCACTGGCATCGGCACTTACAATGCGATCTCCGTCTTGATCGAAGACCCCACCGCAACGCTCGCCGGACCGTGGCAGCAGGTGGTGCTGGGCTCGCTCAACAGCTCGTCGCCATCGGTGAGTGCGGAGAGCAGCATCAGTTCGACGACTGTCGGCGGCTCGGGACTCGTGACAGCGGCGACGGTTGAAGAAGGTCAGTTTGTTTACCAAACCCGCACGGGCGATGGCGTGCTCACGGCTTTCGTTCCCGCCGCGTTGCCAGCAGCATCCGGAGCAAGGTTTGCCGTGATGGTGCGCGAGAATTCGACATCCACCGGCGCGTTGATGGCGGGCACGGCGGTGAGCAACACGGCGGGCACGTTCCCGGCGCGGCAGGTTTCACGCGCGACGGCGAGCGCGACGGCCACTTACGGAACAGGCGTCGGCTCCATTGCAGCGCCGTGTTGGCTGCGCATCACGCGCGCGGGCAACAGCTTCAACTCGGAAGCCTCGACCGACGGCACGACATGGATCAATCAAGGCACCGTCACCGTCGCCATGGCAGCCACGGCGCAGTGGGGACTGTTTCACACTTCCGATGCGCTGAGCGGCACAACCTACTCGGGCAACTATCAGACCATCGGCTTCCAAAACGTGGCGTTTAGTGCTGTAAGCGTGCCGGGCGCGCCGGGCGCTCTGAGTTCCAGTGTCGTCACCTCCGGCTCTGTCACGCTGAACTGGGGAGCGGCCACTTCGGCGGCCGGTTATCGTTTGGAGCGCCGCTCGGAGACGGGTGCCTTCGCCCAGGTCATCGACCTGCCCGCTGGGACGCTGAATTTCACGGACACGAGCGTGGGCGCTGACAGCGCCTACGAGTATCGCATCTACGGCTACAATGCCTCGGGCAACGGGCCTCTCTCGAACACCATCCAGGTCGCCACCTCATCCCCGGCCATCACCACCCTGATCACCACGGAATCGACCGCGGAAGGAGCGGACGCATCGATCAAAGGAAGCGCGACGAGCACGAACTTCGGCGCCGACACCACAGTGCGCGTCGGCGGCACCAGCTCGACGGGTTCGCTTTCGACCTGCGCCAAGTTTTATCTGCGCTTCGACTTGAGCGCCATCAGCGCCTCGATCTCGACCGCGACGCTGCGTCTCGCCGTGGCGCAAACGGGGAACTTCGCGCAGTCGGGCTATTCGTTCATCGGGTCGGCACGCATGTTCCCTGAGGCGTCGGATGTATGGACCGACTCCGGCATCACCTGGGATAATGCGCCGCTGAACAACACGGCGAACAACAGCTTCCTCACCGGCACCTTCTCGGTCGGCTCGCTCAGCATCACCGATCCGCTCAGCGTGCCGTCGCCGGGCGCGATCATCGGCATTCCGCTCACCGCGAGCACGATCAACACGAACAAAGGCGCGAACGGCATCGTCACGCTCGGCATGAACACGACAACGACCGCTGCGTGGATCGAGTTTGCATCCAAAGAACACGCCACGCTGCCGCCTCCGACGCTGGAGCTGACCTTCGCCTCCACGCTGCCGAAGCGCCCGTCGTTCCTCACCGTCACTCCGGGCACGGGATCGAATCTCGATCTCGCGTGGGTGGACAACAACACCACCGAGACCGGTTTTGAAATCGAGCGTCGCCCCGCTGGCGGTTCCTTTGCTCCGCTCATCACGCTTCCGGCCGATGCGGTCGCGCATTCAGACACGACCACGACGCTCGGCACCACTTACGAGTATCGCGTGCGCACCACGAGCGCGGCGGGCAATTCCGCATGGTCGCTGGTCGTCGCTGGCACCGCCGGCGGCAGCACCGGCTCGCTGCTCGCCGAGCCGCAGACTTTTGCAAGCTGGATGCAGTTCTACAGCCCGAATGGCGAAGCCGCCGCCGATCCCGCGGCCGATTCCGACGGCGACGGCATTCCAAACCTCATCGAATACGCACTCGGCTCCTCCGCCCACTATGCCAGCACCGACAGCGAGCCGAAAGCTGGCGAAGTGAAAATCGGCAACGACACCTTCCTCACACTCACTTTTGCTCGTCGCCTCGATGCGACCGATGTCGCCCTCACCGTGGAGGTCGCCGACTCGCTCACAGGACCGTGGACACCGCTCGATCCCCTGCTCCCCGAGAACCAGGCGCAGGTGCAGACCAATACACCTTACGCCGGATTCCAGACGATCACCGTCAAGGACAAGGAACCCATGAACGGCTCCACCCGCCGCTTCATGCGCCTGAGCGCCTCGCCGCGCTGAGGAACCGCTCGTCATGCCACGCACTGATTGTGGTGGCTCGCACATTCACCTTTCTCTTTTGCCCCCTCATCACGATGAACCGAACCCAACCTCAACACCGCCAACGTCGCTCGCCTTTGCTTGCCTGGATGCGTTGGCGATTGAAGACACCAGTCACCGCACTGCTCCTCGGCTGTTTTGTGCTGTGGACGACTCCGGCCCGGGCGCTCACGGGCTATTGGAACTTCGATGGCACGGGCAACTGGTCGAACTCGGGCAACTGGCTCGGCGGCACGATTCCGAACGGCGTTGGTGACATCGCAAACTTCAATTTCAACATCGGCAGCAATCGCACGGTCACACTCGATGCGCCTGTCACGCTCGGCGGCCTTGTGATCGGCGACACGCTGGGCGCGCAGGCTTACACGTTTGCGGGGCCTGGCGCGCTGACGCTGGATGCTCTCGGTGCGGCTCATGCGTCCATCAACAAATACAACTCCACCACCGATGTGTGGCAGGCACCGCTGAATTTGAATGACGCGCTGGATGCAAACATCTTCGCGGGCATCCTGGACATGACCGGAGCCGGCAGCACGCAGATCGCCATCAGCAGCAGCGCGTCGGACATCATCAAGAACAACGGCGGCAACCTGCGGCTCAATTTGGACGCCTCGGCGTTCAACGGGAACTGGATCGTCAATCAAGGCACGCTGACCATCGGCGGCGCGAATGCCAACACGGCAGGAAACCTCGGCAATGGCACGGGTGGCATCATTCTGAATGGAACGGGTCTCGCCGCCGCATCGGTTCTGAGCTTGAACAACAACGGCACGGGCAGCAACGGCAACATCACCTACACCGGCAACAACGACGTGGTGCTGCAAGGCGCGGCGACGATCAACGCGGACCGCAACTACATCAGCGGAGCGAACACCGGCAACACCATCGTGCTCGACAACCTGACGATGAACGGCGGCATCCTCGGCGTGACGAGCGCGAACAGCTATGCGCTGCGCTTCAACGGCACGACGACGCTTGTGGGTGACACGAACGTCTTCTCAGTCGGCAACAACTCGACGGTGAACCTGCCGAACCTGACTCTCGGCGGTGTGATCGACGACGGCGCAAAAAGCCGCGCGTTGATCAAAGAAGGCACAGGCCGCATGGTCATCGCCAACAGTGCGAACACCTACGACGGCGCGACGGTCGTGAAGGATGGCTTCCTGCAAATCGCATCCGGCGCGAACCTCGGCACGGGCAAGGTTTTCGTGAGTGGCGGTGTGCTGAGCCTCGTGGCGGCGAATCAGACCGGCGTGGCAACGATGCCAGGCGGCTTGAATCTCGTCTCGCAGATTGGAACGACGCGCGCCGTGCTGCCAGTGATCGGGAACACCGGCTTCACCATCGACAGCGCGAATCCGCTTAATGTCACCGTGCCGATCTACGGTATGGTGCTCGGTGTCGATGGCGACATCGCGAATAACATCGACCTCAGCCAGATCGGCGGCACGGGCAACACGCGCGTATCCGTGGCGAACGTCGGCGGCGTGAACCGCACTTACACCGGCACGATTTTGCCCGCGACCGACAACACGATCCGTCTCAACTCGGCCGCGAACATCTTCATCATCTCTGGCACCAACGCGCTCGGCGGCGCGACTTCGACGGCGAATGTCATCGCCGGTCTTGATTACGCGACGCCGCTGAATTTGCCCGGCGTGAACATCACACAAGGCAACACAGGCACCATCTCGGTGCGTGGCAACAATTCAGCGACCCTCGGCAACGTGACCGTCAATCGCGGCATCACCGCGAGCATTGAAGGCACGGGCCTGACCACACCGCTCGGCAACGGCGTCGTGACAGCGCTCGGTGGCACGGTCACAACGGATGCGACGACGGACTCGAAGTTCGGCAACACGGATTTCCGGCTCTACGGCGGCAGCACACTTTTCATCGACAACGCCAGCGTCACGTCAGCGAACGCGGACCGTCGAATGCTGACCACGAGCAACATCGACCTAACAAGTTCCACCTTCCGCCTGCGCGGCGATGGCGGCGCGGCGACGGTTTCATCGCAGGCGGTGAATTCCATCGACTACTGGGGCGGCAGCACGCTCAGCATCGATACGGACGGCACCACGGCAGGCCGCCTCACCACGCTGACAACAGGCTCACTCAACCGCCAGGGCACCGCCACGCTGAACATCCGCAATATCGGCGGCCAGGCGACGACCTTCGGCACGGCATCGGCAACGCAGAAGCTGCTCGTAACCTCTGCGCCAACGGTAACCAATGGGATGATCGGCGCCAACGTCGCGCTATGGGCAGGCACCGCATCGAATGACGCGGGTGACACGCGTTTCGCCACTTACACGGCCAACGGCATCGAAGCCGCGACCTTCAATCTCACACCAACCACCGCCACGGCGCTGCAAGCTGCGACGGCGACGCAGATCGTCGATTTCAACGCCGTCACCGGCACGATCACGATGACAGCCAGTGCCACGATGCAGGCGTTGCGACTGCGAACGACGACGAACACACAGATCCTCAGCAGCGGCGCGTTCACCCTCACGCTCGGCAGCGCTGCGGCGGTCGGGCAAGGCGCGGGCTTGCAACTCGAGCACACGGCGAACAACGAAGTCATTCATCCGCTCAACATCGCCTTCGGCACGCAAGAAGGCATGATTTACACGGCGACAACCGGCGGCACATCGGGCATCGTGACGATGAGCGGCGTGTTGAGCGGCACCAATGGCATCACGCGCTTTGGCGACGGCATCCTGCGCCTCACGGGCACGAACACCTTCACCGGTCCGCTCACGATCAATGCCGGCGAGACGCGCTTGAATAACGTGCGCGCCGCCGGAGCCACGACCGGCACGCCGAACGACATCAATCTCTGGGGCGGCTCGCTCTACTTCGAAGCCGCGACGCAGCGCTACAACAACAACGTCACCTTCTTCAACGACGCGCGACTCGGAAACGTCAATGTCGCCAACACAGGCTTCAACAACCTCGCCGTCGCCGCACGCACCGGCAGCACGGCTCCCGTGGTGCTCGACATCCGCGTGAACGGCGGCAGCAATCAAACCACGGCCTACGGCGGACTGACGCTGAACGGCCCGGCGCAGTTCTACAACACCAACCTCCTTCAAATCAACGGCGGCATCAGCGGCTCGGGTCGCCTGGAGAAGTTTGGCAATGAGCGCCTCCTCATCGGCGGTGATTCGAGCGGCTATCTCCAGCCGATCACGGTGAATACCGGCGTGATCAGCAGCCTCAACGCCACCAGCACGGCGAAGCCTTTTGGCACGGGCACGATCACCCTGAATCCCGGCGGCAGCATTCGTCTCGCGGCTTCCAGCAACATCAACGCATCGCAGGTGACGATGAATTCCGACCTCGGCGGCATCGGGGGCATCGGCATGAGCTACGTCGCAAATCCGACTTCACTGCCCGTGATGACGATCAACTCTTCTGCGCCATGGAAAGGCACGCTCGGCATCGGCGCGGTCGGTTTCAGCCAGAACATCGACCAGGGCACGCTTTGGGGCGGCGGCGCGTATCTCGGAGCGTTGCTCGGCGACACGGGCATCTACACCGGCACGCTGACGCCCGACGGCACAACCTTCCGCCTCGGCACCGGCCAGGGCACGATCCGCATCGACAGTCCGCTCACCGGAGCATCGAATAGCGTGCAGGTCGGCCTCTCGATGACCGGCGATGTCGGCCGCGCCGATCAGGCCGTAAACAATGCGGGCGGCACGGTGCAGTTTGATGTGCCGATGACCTACGGCGGCGCGACGGTGCTGCAAACCAACGGCGCACTGCGCATCAGCGCCACGACAGCGACCACCGGCATCGGCGCGATCACGCTCAACGGCGGCATTTTGCAAGGCGACTCGCTGGTGAGCAATTTCCGAGGCATCGCGCCGCTCTCCATTGCCAATACGATCGAACTCACCGCCGACAGCACGATCCAGATGCAGAACAACGCGGGCGATTTCCGGCTCGCTGGCCCGGTGAATCTCGCTTCGGGTTCCACTGGCGTCGTGCGCCAGCTCACAGTCGGCATTGATGGCACGAACGCCGGTCAGCTCTATCTCGACGGCGGCATCAGCGACGGCACTGGCGGCTCTGGCAATCACTTGATCAAGGCCGGACAAGGCGCGGCCTTCATCACCACGCCAGTGAGCTACACGGGCACGACGAACATCACCGGTGGATTCCTCGCGATCAATTCGCCCGCTGATCTCGCCAGCAGCTCGCAGATCGTGCTCTCCGGCGGCGGCCTCGCTGTGTGGGAGAATTCGATGACGCTCGACCGCAACGTGAGCATTCAGAGCACGGCGAACAACACGCCCGGCTGGTTCGACGTGCAGGCGGGACTCACGCTCACGCAGAGCGCGGCGAGCACCATCGAAGGTCCGCAAAACGCTGCTTTCACAAACTCCGGTATGCTCATGAAGCGCGGTCTCGGCACGCTGATCCTCAATGGCAGCAATGCGATGACCGGCGTGCTCGCGCTCGACGGTATCCTGCAAATCAACAACCAGGCCGCGCTCGGCGATCCGGCACGCGTTGGCGCTTCCGACATCCAGATCGGCGGTGACTTCGCCATTGGCGGCACGACAACGGTCACGCGCTTCACCGGCGGCACGCTGCGCATCAATGACAACGTGGTCACGTCGCGCGGTATCCAGTTCAACAACAACAGCTCGTCCATTTACGGCGGCGGCATTGACGTCACGCCGGGCAACAACTTCGCGGTCACAGGAATCCTCTCGCAGGGCACCGACTTCGATTTCTGGTTTAAGACCGGCGCTGGATCGCTCGTGACGACGGGCGCGAATACGTTCAGGCAATTCGCCATGGTCGGCGGCACTTATCAATTTGGCACGAGCACACCGTGGGCGAACAGCACAGCCACGAGCACGGATACGACGACCATCGAGATGATCGGTGGCACGATGCGCGCCGTGAACGCGGCCGCGAGCATCGCGCTGGCCAACAACGTCAGCACGACGAACTACAACTACAGTGGCGGCATGATTCTCCAGATGGAAAGCGGCGTGCTCCAGAGCATCGAGTTCCAGGCCGATGCGCTCACGCGGCAGAATCAAGGCACGCTCGTGCTGCAAACGATGAACGGCACCACGCTCGGCGCGGCGGGCAGCACGAATGCAGCGCGTGTGATTCCGACGAATGCCGTGAACAGCGGCCTCGCGCGAGCCTCGGCGCTGAGCAGCAGCGGAATCTTCGCTCCGCATCTCGTCGCTGCCGACAGCACGGGCATCGCGAGTTTTGTCACCGACGATGCGACCAACGGCATCAAGCCCTACTCTGGCGCGACGTTGTCTTCGCTCGTTGGCAGCAATCCGACGAGCATCGCCGACATCGGCGGCACGCAGACGCTCAGCGGCAGCAACAGCATTTTTGCCCTGCGCACGACCGCCGACATCAACGGCGGCACGCTGAGCATTCGAGCCGTCGACAACGTGAACATGGGCGGCATCCTCATCAACGGCAGCAACACGATCAGCAGCAATGTTGTCTTTGATCCGACTTCCGCCACAGCTCCAGGCACCGGCACACCGGCTGAGGGCCTCGTCTATGTGAAGGAAGGCGAGAACGCGGCTCTCAGTGGCAAGCTGCTCGCGAATGCATTCACGAAGTTCGGTCGCGGCACGCTCACGCTCAGCGGCGGCGGTGCGGTTCTGGGCGACGTCAGCATTCAAGACGGCACGGTGAAAGTCGGCGCGACGAATCCGCTGAGCCGCATGGACAGCGAGTTGAACATCAACTCGGGCGCGACGCTCGACTTGAACGGCAACAGCATCGCGGTCGAGACGCTCGGCAGCAACAACCGGCAGGTCACCGGCACCGGCGGCGGTGTGAATTTCGGCGGTAGCGTCACGAACGCGGCTGGCGGCAGCGCGGCGACGCTCAGCATGGCCGGGCCGCAGAGTTCGACCTTCACCGGCACCATCAATGGCAACTTGAAGCTCATGAAGGCAGGCAGCGGCGTGCTCACCATCGACGGCTATCGCGCCAGCACGCCGGACTCGGGCAGCAACACCTTTACTGGTGGCACGAACGTCTATGGCGTTGGCACCACGGGCGGATTGCTCATCGACAACGCGCCATTCGCATTCGGCGGCGCGAATGGCTCGACGCCTGGCGATGTGAATCTTTACAGCGGCACGCTCGACTTCCGCTACAGCGGCAATGCCACCACCTTCAGCATCGCTGGCGGCACGAACGGCCAGCAATACAACAACCTCGTCGTGCGCATCGGTGCGGACGGCACAAACGGCGTCACGCTCAATGTGAAGGGCCCCGGCTTGATCAATGTGAATCAAAGCACCGGCGCGATCGGTCAGGGCAACATCATCCAGGTCGGCACGCTAAACATGACCGACACCTCGCTCAGCAGCAGCGGGGCGAATCTGTATCGCTTCCGCGCCGCCGGGCCGGTGAACATTCAAGGTGCGCAGGCCAGCTTCAACACCACGAGCACCGGCCCAGCCGGCATGATCGAACTCGCGGGCGTCATCGGCGGCAGCGGCTCGCTCAACAAGCTCGGCGACACCGTGCTCGGCGCGGTCGTCATTTCGGGCAATGCGAACACTTACAGCGGCGGCACAAACATCATCGCGGGCGAGGTGCAGGTCACGGCCACGAGTGGCACGCCGCTCGGCTCGGGCGCGGTGCGCGTCTTCCCCACCGGCACGCTGCGTCTCGCGGGCAATGGCAGCGTGAATGGCGCAAAGCTCGAAGTGATGAGCAGCGCCACGGCGCTCGGCGCGATCTCGCTCGATCAGAATTTCAATCCGACGGTGCTCACGAGCGCGAACTTCGGCAGCGTCTATAACAACACGTTGCAGCTCTCGCAGCCCTATTGGACGCAACCGCTCGACCTCGCCGCCATCGGCGATGGTCGCAGCTTCCTTGGCACCGGATTGGGCCAGGAAGTGAAATACATGGCCGCCACGCTCGGCGCGGGCGTGGCCGATCCGGCGATCACGGCGACGGGCGTTTATCGTCTTGTCGGTGGATCGAGCAATCTCGCGTTCGATGGCGTGAACAACGTGCTCACGGGCAACAACTACCTCCAGCTTGGACCGCAGCGCGGCAATGTGCTGGCCGCACCGACCAATGGCGGCAACGCGGTGGTGATTCGCAATTCGAACAACTTCACCGCCGGCACGCAGATCACCGAGGGCACCACGCTCGCGATTGAAACCGGCGGCTCGCCCATCGGCGAGACGCCGCTCGGCTCCGGCGCGGTGGAGGTGTATGGCACGCTGCAAATCTCCGGCAATCTCGGCTCCGCCTTCAATGCAAGCACTGGAAGCAATGCGAACACGATCACGCTGCGGCCCGGCGGTCAGGTGCGCATCATCGACTCCTTCAACACACTCGTCGCCGGTGATCAAGGCCGCTGGGGCGACACCGTAGCCGTCGATTTAAACGGCGGCATCTTCCGCCTCGACGGCGCGGCGAACTGGCAGACGACCGAAACCATCGGCGACGTCACTGCGCGCAAGGGCGGCACGCTGACCGTGGTCAAAAACAGCGCGGCCTCCAGCGCGCAGTTGAACGTTGCCTCGCTCGCCCGAGCGGATCGCGGCTCGGTCTCGATCAACTACACCGCCGGCTTCCTCGGCCAGAACACGAACACGCCGCTGAGCTACGAACGTCTGCTGGTAAACGGTGGCGTCGCTGTCGGCGGCACCACGACGAATGGCAGCGGCTTCACGAACACCGGCATGGCTGCTCCATGGATCATCGACCGCGTGGCGAACACCTTCGTCGGCTACAACACGACCACCGGCTTCCAGCCTTTGATCAGCGCGGCTCCGGGCGTGGGTGAAGTGGCCTACAACAAGATTGTGTCCGGCGCGCTTTCCGCAGGCGGACTCGTCGCGGGCGACATCGCGGACCTCACCACGGCTGCGAAGACGCTGGCGGACAATCCGACGCTCTACGCACTGCGCACAAATCAAAACATCAGCCCGACTGCGGGCAACAACACGATGACGCTCACCAGCGGCGGCCTCATCATGACGGCGGGCACGATCAATCCTACGAGCGCGATCACCAGCGGCTACGTCTCGCCGATGACGCTGAACTTTGGCGCTGGCGGTGGCGGCGAGGCGCTGATCTTCGTCGGCGCGGCGACTTCCACGATCCAAGCGCAGATCGTTGCGGCGCAAGGCCTCACGAAGATGGGTCCGAACCAACTCACGCTCACGTCGATCAATCCCGGCATCGGCGCACCGGTCGTGATCAATGAAGGCACCTTGCTCGCGCGCGTTCCTGTGGCAGGTGGTGGTAGCGGCGCGGCGGTCGGCACGGTTTTCAATGGCCAGGACGTGATCTTGAACGGTGGCGCGTTGCAACTTGCCTCGCAGCTCGCGAATGCCACGGGCACTGCTTCTGAGATCGCCAGCAATGCGACTGTCACCGGAAGCTTCGGTAGCAATGTCCTCGTTCGCGCTGACTCGACGCTCGGCAACAATGGCGTGGCGCAATACGTGCGGATCAACAACCTCACCATCGCGAACGCGGCGGGCGCTGCGGCGATGAACAACAACGGCGTCATCGCGCTCGCGCTGCAAAGCGGCATCTGGGTCGGCGGCACGACGACGCTAAGCACGCAGGCACGGCTCAACAGCACCTTCAATGGCATGTCGCAGACAACGCTCGCAGGAATCGTTACGGGAGCTGTGATCGAGAAATTCGGCAACGGCGCGATCACGCTGCTCAACGGCGCAAACAACTACTCCGGCGGCACCATCATTCACGGCGCGGCTGCGGCCACTGCGACGAGCGCCGTCGCATCCGGCTTCCGCGGCACTGGCACGCCATTTGGCACCGGCGACATCACCATCAATCCCGGCGGCGTGCTGCGCCTCGCGGACAATGCAAACATCGCCAGCAACGCCGTGACGATGAAGTCGGATGACATCGGCCTGGCCGGCATCGGCATCGCGCACAATGCAGCCTTGCCCACGATCATCACCAGCGGCTCTCCGAGTGCGGGACAGATCAAACTCGAAACCACCGGAGCTTACGGCGGCGCGATCACGCTCGATTACGGCTACTATTCGCAGCCGCTGAACATGAGCAGCGTCGGCAATGGCACGCTCTGGCTGGGCAACTCGCAACAGGCCGACGCCTACTATTTCAATCCGTCGCTCGGCGCGAACGCGAATGGCGAATACCAGCTCGGCGCGGGCGGCAACCAGGCGCATTTGTATCTCGGCGGCCTGCTCGTCTCGGCGGGCAGACAGTCGTTGTTTGAAAATGTCTTCAGCGGCGGCACGGCTAACAGCACGCGCATCGAGGTCGGCGCGCTCACCGGCAATCTCGCGGCGGAAGGTCCGTCTTTCGTGAACGGCAACACCGGCGGCATCGGCCTGCTCACGCGGAACATGAACCTCACCGGTGACGTGCGCGTGAACACAAACAGCACGCTCAACATCGGCAACAACTTCGCGCTCGGTAGCGGACGCCTCGTGCTCAACGGCGGCAACATCCGCGTGGATGCCGTGCAGAACACGACCATCGACAACAACGTCCTGCTCACTGGCGACTTCAACACGAGCAACGGCAACGACTTCGTGATCAATGGGAATGTCGCGATGCACGACGCGGCATACTCGGCGGGCGCGACTCGCCTTTGGAACCTCGCGGGCACAGGCACCATGGGTGTGTATGGCGTCATCAGCGGCGCGGACGGCAGCAACTTCATCAAGAGCGGCGTGCAGTTCCTCCTCCTCGGCGGCGCGAACACCTACCAAGGCTACACGCAGATCAACAACGGCGAGATCATCGCGCAGGGCAACGTGCTGCCGGGCGTGGCAGGTCCGCTCGGCATCAGCGACTCGCCCATCGTCTTCGGCAGCGGGACGGGCAACACGGGCGGCACCGCGAACGTCGGCGGCTGGCTCGGCATTGGCGGCAAGTTCACCATCGGTCGTGACATCATCCTCGGCCAGACCACGGGCACGGGCTCCAGCGCGCTGGATGCCCGCACCAATGAGCGCGTGACGATCAGCGGCGGCATCTCACTCATCGCGAGCAGCGCGCTGACCGTTGGCTCGATGGCAGCAAACGTGTCCAACTTCCAAGGCGGCACCATTGATCTCGCGGGACCAATTTCCGGCGCGGGATCGCTCATCATCGGCACCACGACGACCACGAACAACGCCACCACCGTCGCGAACGGCGGCACCGTCATTCTGTCGGCCAGCACGAACGGCTACGGCACGAACACCTTCAGCGGCGGCGTCACGCTGAACTCCGCGCGCTTGCAGATCGCGTCGGACACCTACTTCACCAACGCGGCGACGAATCCGACGATCCTTAGCGGCCCGCTCGGCACTGGCACCTTCACCTTCGGCGCAGGTGAATCGAATCGTGGCGGAACCATCGAGGCCGTCGGCGGCGCGCGCACCATCGTAAACGCGCTCGGCAATCTCGCGACTGCATCCAACACCACGCTCGGCTTCAGCGGCGTGAACGCGCTCACCTTCACGCGCGATCTCAACATCAACTCTGATGCCACCATGCGCACCCGCACCTTCAACGTGCCGAATGCCTGGGCACCGATCACTTTCAGCGGCAACCTCACCAACTCCGGCGCGGGCGGCGCGACACTGATCAAAAACGGCGTCGGCACGCTCGTTCTCACCGGCACGAACACGCAGGCCGATCTGCTCACGACCGATGCGAACTACGGCGCTGGCGTGGTGGTCAATGCCGGCATTCTGCGGGTGAACGCGGATGCGGCGCTCGGCAGCACGACAAGCATCGCGGCGGGCGGCACGCACCTTGTCGGCCCTGCGGACATCAAACTCGCAGGTGGCACCTTGTCGGCCTCGGCAGGTTTCACGACCGCGCGTCAGTTGATTCTCACGGCGAACAGCGGCGTGGATGTCGCCTCCGGTCAGTCGCTCACGCTTAGCACGGCGACGGCGGGTGCGTTCACGATCACGAAGACCGGCCCGGGCACGCTCGCCTTGAACAACGCCGCCAATGCGCAGACCGGACTCACGCTCGGTGGCCAGGCACAGCAGAATCCGGCTTACGGTCGTTTCAGCAACACGGGTGGCACCGTTTCGACAACGGCGACAAGTGGCACGCCCTTCGTCGCGGGTGCAGCCGGCACGGTGACCATCAACAGCGGCACCTTGTCGCTCGTCGGTGGAGCTTCGGCGCAGAGCCTGAGCATTCCGCGCCTCATCTACGGCGCGGCCGGTCATCTGGCTATAAATCAAGGCACCACGACATCCACGCTCACCGCAAGCGAAGCCGCTGCCACCGCTTTCCAACGCGCGGGCACCCTCAACTCGGTGAGCTTCGGCACGCTCGCGCTGAACACATCGGTCGCCGGTGCGCTCGGCGGCAATGAGAAGGTGCTGATCTCAAACGCAGCCGCGCAGCCTGCCAACACCGCTGGCACGGGCGGCAGCATCTTGAGCGTGCCTTCCATCGTCACCGCCGTGAGCGGCAGCGGGCAGGACGCTGACTTTGTGCGCTACGACGCAACGAACGGCTTCATGGCGCACAACGTCACCACGGTCACCGCGCTCGGCGCGACCGCTCCGACCAATGTCGGTGACATCAGCGCCGCTGGCAGCACCGCAGGCGCGGGAATCATTGACGTGCTCGCACTGCGCACCGCAGGCAACATCACGCCGACCGATGGCACCTCGCTTGTCCGCATTCTCGGCGGTGGATTGATTTTGAATGGCAGCACCGCGCCGAACATCAGCGCCAACGTCAGCTTCAACAGCGGCAGCGCGGCCATCGAGGCGCTCACTTATGTGCGCGATGGTCAGAGCGGCGCGTCGATTCTTTCCGGCAGCATCGCGGCTCGCGACTTCACCAAGTTTGGTCCCGGCACGCTCGAATTGAGCGGCACGGCGAATGTTTTGACCGCAGGCACGGCTCGTCTGCCAGTGCTGAGCGTGCAGGAAGGCACGCTGCGCTTTGCCAATGCCGGCGCGCTCTTCCAGAACGGCTCGCGCGGCAATGAGACGGGCCTCTTCACGCTGAATGTGAATGAGAGCGGCGTGTTCGACACGAACGGCCTCGCGCTGTCCATCGCTGGCATCACGGGCAATGGCACGATCCTCGGCGGCGGTGCGCTGACCAGCCGCAATGGCTTTGGTGTCGATCTCACCTTCGGCGGCGGCATCACCGGCACGTCGAGCTTCACAAAGTCCGGCGATGGCATCCTCACGATGACGGGGTTCAGCACCTACAGCGGCGGCACGAGCGTCGAGGCCGGTCGCATCGTCTCCGCCATTCCGCTGCCAAACACGAACACCGCGCCCGGCTTGTCGCTCGCATCGCTCGGCACGCTGGATGCGCGCGGCGCGCAGGCGCTGGGCACTGGACCGATCACGCTCAAAGGTGGCATTCTCGCCATTAACAACAACATCGCGCACGCCGAGGTCGAGGACGGCATCGACTTCAACACGTTCGGCCCCGGCAACGGCTACGACATCACCGTGGCAAATGTCGGCGCGACGAACGGCATTGCGCTGCCCGGAAACATGACGAGCACCATTTATCTGAACTCCAGCAACACCGCGACGCTCACCGGCAATAGCGCGATCAACTCGCTGACCATCGACGCGCCGCAGCTCAACATCGCCGGCCTGGCGAACAACAGCGGCAACCTGAGCCTTCTCTTCGTCAAGGGCGCGACGAACTTCTCGCAGCCAAACACGGTGCTCGACACAAACGGCGGCCGCCTTTTCCTCGGCGGTCAGATCAATGCGAACGGCAAGACGATCACGAAGATCGGCTTGCAGGACGTGGTGCTCTCCAATACCGAGCTTGATGCCGGGCAGAACCAAGTCGGGCTTTGGAAGGTGTATGGCGGCGTTTTGAACCCGCGCGTGGCCGACGGCGCGTCGAATCCCCTCGGCAGCGGTGTCACCGTCGAACTCAACGGCGGCACGACGGGCGTGATTCATTTGAACCTCAGCACCGACGGCAACGGCACGACCCTGTCCGAGCGCATCTCGACCTATCAGGACACCAACCTGCGCTTTGGCTCGATGCTGCCGGTGACGAGCAGCGAGTTCGTCATGACCGGCGCGAGCCGCGTAAACACGGACCGCATCGTCGGCAACAACTCCAACAAGACGACGGTCATCAACAATCTCGAAGCCGGCGGCGTGCTTGGCTCACCGTATGTTTATTTCACCGGCGCGGCGACTGCCACCGGCGACAACTTCTGGGTGAACGGCACCACCAAATTCGTCCGCGACCTGTATTTGCAGAACGACGTGGCGCTCACGCTCAATGGGGTGATCAGCGGCCAGGGCACTTTTGTGAAGCGTTTCGGAACCACGATTTATGTGAACGCCGACAACACGACCGGCTACAACGGCGGCACCATCCTCACGGGAACCGCGTTGCTCTTCGGCAGTCTGGAGGGGAATCAAATCACGCTGAACGACACCGCGAAGCTCGGCAAAGGCCACGTCGTCGTGAACGCGAACGGCCAGCTTCAATTCAACAGCGCCTCCAACCTGCAGGCGGGCCAGAACGTCTATGTGAGCAGCAACCTCGACAACTTCGGCGTGCTACGCCTCGCGGCAAACCTCACGCTTGATCAGGTGAACTTCCGCGCGGCCGGAGTCGGCGGCGCGCAGGCCACCGCGAGCAATTACTACCTCACCAGCACGAATCCCGGCGGCGGCGTGCTGGCGCTGAACACCGTTTACAGCAACGCGCTGAACATGCGCTCGCTTGGCGACGGCACCTGGTTCCTCGGCAGCACGACCAATGGTGTCGGCGCAAACGGCTCGTATGACGCCGCGACGCTCGCGCCCGGCTTCAACAACACCTACCGACTCGGTGCTGGCGGCTCGACGCTGTTCTTCGGCTCGAACGGCGCAAGCAACGTGATCACGAACACCGATGCGAGCTGCATCAGCAATCTCGTCGTCGGCGCGCCGATGTCCGTGCAGAACAACGCGGTGATCGGCAATGGCGCCGGCAACGTGGTCTTCCTCACGTCGCAGAACTACGGCGGCACCACGGTGATCAACCGCAGCAGCACGCTCGACTTCCGCGGCACGCTGAACACAAGCGGCATCGAGACCTACGGCGGCCTGAACGTCGCCGGCGAGACCGGCACCTTCTTGAAGGGCGGCACGGGCGCGAACATTCCCGTCACTCTGCGTCCGGGTTCCACGCTGCGCTTTGACAACACCTCAGCCGGTGTGCTGCCGGTGGCGTCCACACAAGGACGCTGGGCGGATGGCACGGGCATCGATCTAGACAACGCGACGCTGCGTCTGCAAGGCAATGCGGCAGTGGAAGTGAGCGAAACCGTCGGCGCGATCGCAGCGAAAGGCGGCTCGTTCATCGAAGTCGTGCGCGGCGTGGCCGGTCGGGGCACCGAGCTGCGCACACCGGGCATCACGCGCGTCGGCGCGGGCACGATCACGTTTAATACCAACAGCGAGACGCTAGGCAGCGACGAGCGCGTCATCATCACTGGCACCGCACCAGTGGTGACGAACGGCATGGTCTCCCCGTGGATGATCAGCAACACGAACACGGAATTCATCACCTACAATGCCGACACTGGCTTCTCGAAGGCGGGCTTCACCAATGTGCAGGTTGGTGGCACGACAGCGGCGACGCTGAGTCTTACGAATGATCGCGTGCTCTTCGGCACGGCGACGACGGCGATCGGCAACGGCTTTGACATCAACGCATGGGCCGCGCGGCTCGATGTCGATCTCACGCTCGCCACCGCTTCCAACGCCACCAGTGCGGCCAACCGGCTCGTTCTCGGTAGCGGTGGTCTCATCACCACCGGCACGCGGCAGATCAATGCAGGCCTCGTCGCCGGTGCGGGCGCAAGCGAGCTGCTCATCTTCAACACGGGCACCACGACCATCGGCGACAGCGCCAACATCACCACGAGCGGCCAGATTGCCGCGTCGAGCATCACGAAGTCAGGTGCTGGCACGCTGGCGCTGCAAGCCGTGCAGGGAATTTTCAGCGGCAACATTAACGTGAATCAAGGAGCGCTCACGTTGGGCTACAATCCAACCGGAGCGACGGGATCGGTGACGGTGACGCCCATTGTGAACGTCGGCGGCGCGGGCGGCACGATCTTCCTCAACGGACCGAACGTCTCACTCAACCTCAACGGCGGCAACGATGCCTATGCGGCCGGGGTGAACACGATCTTCAACAACAGCGTCACCATCGGCGACTACAACCCGATCGTGCAGCTTGTGGCGAACCGATTCGGCGGCGCGATCACCGGCCGCCGCGTGGTCATCGGCGGCAATTTCACCTTTGGGGCAAACACGGCCGAGACGGGCCAGATCGCGCGGTTCACCTCTGGCAATGCGTTTGACTGGCAGCTTGGCGACTCGGCGAGCGACACCGTCACGCTCGTCGGCAAATCGGTGTTCGATGTCGATAACGGCGGCACGGCTGGCCAGCCAGATTTGACCATCACGGCGAAAGTGACCGGCACCGGCACGCTGGTGAAGAGCCGCATCGACACCAGCTCGGATTTGATGCTGATGGAGAACGTCACGAACCTCAATGACTTCAGCGGCGGCACCATCGTCACCGGCGGCACGCTTCGCGTGTATGCGAAGGCGAACAACGTCGCGGCGGCAGCCTCGACGAACATCACGGCGGGCGGTCTTGGCACCGGGGCCATAACGCTGATGGGCGGCACGCTCGATCTGCGCGTGGACAACGATGTCGGCGGCGCCGCGGACACGAACGCGGAGCGCACGTTCTTCAGCGCGGCTGGCAATGGACTCGATCTCATCGTGAACGGCTCCGCCACGCTCAACGTGGACCGCACCGGCCTCGTGGCGGCGGGAACGACGAAGCAAATCGCCTTCAACTCGCTCACCATCGGCTCGCAGATCCTCACGGTGAGCGGCGGCAACACCTACTCAGCCGAGATCGCCGGAACGACGACGCTGAAGGGCAATCTGTTCCTCAACAACAGCGTTGACGTGATCCTCGGCGGCGACATCAACGACGGCGGCGCAGGCCTGTTCATCAACAAGATCAACACCGGCGTGCTCTGGGTGAACTCGGCCACGAACACGCTCGGCGGCGGTGCATTCATCAATGCCGGCATGCTGCGCTTCGGCACGCCACGCGCCGACAGCACGACGGCGCAGCTCGGCAGCGGCCTGATCACGATCAATCCCGACGCCGAAATCCGTGTGAACGCGCTGACCAACATCAACACAACGGCGAATCAGAAAATCGATCTCATCAGCACCGCCTACGCGCCCGCCGTGCTGCGCACCGCCGCTCTTACGCAGGCGCAGTATCAGTCGATCCTGACCACGACTTCGAGCGGCCAGCTCGCGCTCCTCGGCACAGAGAGCAACGCGCTCGACATGAGCACGCTCGGCGATGGCCGCATGTATCTCGGCAGCGTCGAAGCGGACCGAACCTACAATGCCGCCACGCTCGCGCCCGGCCTTGCTGATCTTGGCGGAACAAACCGCGTCTATCGACTCGGCACGCGCAACTCGGGCAATTTGATCGTGAACCTCTCCGGCACAGGCAATCTCACTGATGTGGGCGGCGTTACGGATGTGAGGATTGGCTCGCTGGCCAATCTCGGACCGCAAGGAAGCTGGGGCATCGGCAATGTGCTGCTGCAGGATCAGAACACCTACACCGGCAGCACGACGATCGTGCGCGGCAGCTCGCTGCGTTTCGATCAAGCCAACACGCTTACCGCGGGCAGCCTCGGTGCGTTGACGGGTGCCACGGGCACCAGTGCGGCTGCGATTCATACTTATGGCATTCTGCGCGTCGAAGGCACCAACGGCTCTTTCGTTGACTCGACCAACTCGGCGAACGCCTACACTAACATCACGCTGCATCCCGGCAGTGAGCTTCGTCTTCAGGACGTCAACACGACGGGAGCGGCTGCCAATCGCTGGCACGACTCCGCCGCCATCGGCTTGAACGGATCGTTGCTCACTTTGCAAACCGCGAACGCAGTCGTCACGGGGGCGGAGACAGTGGGTGCGATCAGCTTTGATCGCGGTTCGCGCATCCAGCCCCTTACGCAAAGCACCGCGCAGCTCACGCTGAACACGCCTAGCCTCACGCGCGTCGGCAGCGGGACCATGGTCTTTTTGCCGTCGGCGGCTGGTCGTCTCGGGCTTGCGCCGGGGGCCAACAGCGAACGAGTCATTGTGACCGGAACGGCTCCGACCGCCACTAACAGCATGTTGCCGGGCTATTTCATCTCGGCGGGAGCGGATCAGCGGTTTGTGAGCTACGACAACACCAACGGCGTGACGCTCGTGGCCGATGCCGCCATGACCGCCTTCGCCGGAGGGATGACAGCGGGGACTGCCATCGTGAACGTCACCGCCGCGACAAACCTGCCGGACATGAATCCGACGATTTACGCCCTGCGAACAGCGGCCAACATCAGCAGCCCGACAGGCTCCAACAACGACGCCACCATCACCTTCGGCGGAAGCGGAGCGAATGTGGGCGGGCTGCTTTTGATCAATGGCGGCGCGGATAACACGACCACGCTCGTCAGCCCGAATCTCAAGTTCGGCACGACGGGGGCTAACGAGGCGCTGATCTACTTCCAGAATCCCGGCGGCACGAACCGCACGGCAACCCTCGCCGGCAACATCACCGCCACAGGAGTCACCAAGTTCGGAACCGGCTTGCTGATCGTCGCGAACGACCAGAGCGATGCCGCGCGTGGCGTGGGCAATGGCTACAGCAACGGATGGGTGGTGAACGAAGGCACCCTGCAACTCGGCACCTTTGGTTCCGCAGGCAATGCGGTGGTCGGCAACACCATCACGCTCAACGGCAGCCAGGTCGGCGCGGCGCAGCTCAATCTGCGCGCGCAGCCTCAGAACACGCTGCTCAATTACAGCTACACCAGCGGCAAGATCATCGCCGTGGACAACGCGATCATTGATTGGGATCCCGGTGCGAACGACCGCGTCCACACCATCGCTGACATCGAGGTGCAGCAGGCGGGCGGCAATGGCCCAGTCGATGCGCAGCTTCGTTTCGCCAACAACCGTGCGCGTTCCATCCTCGCCACAGGCCAGCTCACGCTGACGAACAACGCGATCATCAACGTGGACACCACCGCCGACCAGAGCGTCTTCTACGCCTACACCACGACGAACACCAACCTCACCACCGGCACCAGCTCCGGGATCTCGGTCGCGAATTTGAACGGCAGCGGCAACTTCACCAAGTGGGGCGACGGCTACCTGTATGTGCGCGGTGCCAGCCCGACCTTCACCGGCAACGTCGTGATCGACCAGGGCGCGGTGCAGGTGAACGATAACAACGCGCTCGGCTCCGGCTCGATCACGGTGAACCGCTACGGCATTCTCGACATCGCAGTCGCGAACTACACGCCGACGGCCACCTACAACGACGCATCCGTGGAGCGCTGGAGCATCGACGGAGCCCGCACCGGCACGGTGAACCTCGGACTCGGCACGCTTCAAGTGGCGGCGAATCAAAGCGGCACGGCGACGGTCGTGCTGAACGGCGGCTCCATCGAAGGCTGGCTGCGCAGCGATGACGTGACGGAAAACAATCGCAACTCCGGCGTCTTCCGCAATCTCGGACCGAACATCAGCATCACGCTCGCCGGCAATTCGCTCGTCGGCACGCAGTTCTACGAAGGCGCGAACGGCCTCGACATGGGCAAGCAGACGAATGACTCGCGTCCGCTTGAGGAATACTTCGGCTCCGGCGTCATCCTCGACATCCAGGGCGTCATCAGCGGCGCGGGCAAGTCCTTGACCAAGGTCGGCTACGACACCGTCATCCTCTCCGGCGCGAACACTTACACCGGCGGAACGAACGTGAACGGCGGCAAGCTCCTCCTCGGCCGCAACGACGCGCTGGCCATCACCGGCGATGTCGCCACGAACGCCAGCGGCGTCCTCGACCTCAACGGCTCCAACCAGACCGTCGCGAGATTGTCGAACGCCGTGAATCCCGCCGCGCCCTCGACCAACAGCGGCTACATCACCAACTCGGCCGCCAGCGTGAACACGCTCACCGTCGGCAACGGCGTCGCCACCAACTTCACCTACAGCGGCGTCATTCAGAACAACGTCGCGCTCACGAAGACCGGCGGCGGCGCGTTGCAGCTCGACAACGCAAACACCTATCTCGGCAAGACCACCGTCTCCGCGGGTGCGATCAAGCTCGGCGTGAGCGGCAGCATCGACGACTCGCCGTGGATCGAGATCAGCCCGGCCGCGATGCTCGATGTCACCGCAAAGACCGGCGGCTACGCGTTCGACGGCACCATCACCGGCGGCGGTGCCGATGCCGCTGGGACGACCTTTGCCACCGTGACGACTGCCGCGCGCATCGCGGGGAACATCACCGTTGGCGATCACATCGGCGAAGTCTGCCTCATCGGCAACCTCTCTCCTGGCGGCAGCAGCAGCGCGGCTGACATCATCACCGCCGGCAATCAGATCGGCCACATCTACACGAGCGGCAATGTCACGCTCAGCGGCGGCTTGGTCGGCAGCTCGCCCATCGTGCCCGAGACGCGGCTCGCGATGCAGCTCGCAGGCTCCACCACCACGCTGGCCGCGCTGGGCTACACCGGCGGCAATGTTGAGACCTTCATCGACGGTCTCACCGGCACCGAGGCTTCGCTGAACGGCGGCGCAGGCAATCTGGCCGGCCACGACTACGTCAACGTCGGCGGCACGCTCACGCTGAATGCGAATGGCCGCATCGTCGTGACGAACTTCGGCAGCTACACGCCGTCGTTCGGCGACGTGTTCAATTTGCTCGACTGGGGCGCACTCACGAACAACGGCTTCGTCACCGGTGCTCGCTACCAATCCGGCAACGAAACCAACGTCGATCTCGATCTGCCTGTGCTAGCCAACGCATCTTTGAGCTGGGACACGAGCAGGTTCGCCGGCCTCGGGGTGGTGGTCGTGGTGCCGGAGCCCGGACGTTGCCTGCTGCTCCTGTTCGGCCTCGCATCACTGCTGCTCCGCCGCCGTCGTGCAGCCACATGATGCCGGCGGTGCACGCCGGCGAAAATCACGCGCCGGGCCGGCGTATCTGTCGGCATGAGATTCACCCGCCTTCTTTTCATCGTCGCAATCTTCGTTTCACCAGCCACGGCGCAGCAGCCGGTGAAAAGCAACATCAAGGCCGGCTTCGCGGAGCGGGACATCACGCCCGACATCGGAATGGAGCAGCCGGGCGGCTACGGAAAGAGCTATCACCGGACGTTTCACGACAATTGCAAGGTGCGTGTGGCTGTCTTCGACGACGGCAAAAAGAAGATCGCCCTCGTCGGGCTCGACACGCTGGTGGTGCCGCGCGCCGTGGTGCTCGCCGCGCGGGAGCGAATCCAGAAGGAGTGCGGCATCGCGCCGGAGGCGGTGCTGGTGGGCGCATCCCACTCGCATTCTTCGGGACCGGTGGGCATGGTGCAGCCAGGCGAGTTCGACGGCGCACCGGAGCCGGTGAGGAAGCTTGCATATGAGGAGTCGTCGTGCGCGGACGCCGGCTTCCTTCTGCGACTGCAGAACGAGATCGTCACCGGAGTGAAGGCCGCGGACGCCGCGCGCGTACCGGCACAGACGGGCTTCGGGTACGGGCACGAGGACAAGGTGGCCTTCAACCGCCGTCTGCGCATGAAGAACGGGCAGAGCTGGAGCCATCCCGGGGCCGGGAATCCGGACATCATCGGTTATGCGGGTCCCACCGATCCTCAGGTGGGCGTGATCGGCGCGTGGGATATCGAAGGACGGCTGCTCGGCACCGTGGTGAACTACGCCTGCCATGCCACGACGAATCCCGGCGGCATCTCAGCGAACTGGGTTCACTACCTCGAGCAGACCGTTCAGGGCGCGCTCGACACGAAGGCTCCGGTCGTCTTTCTCCAAGGTGCGTGCGGGGATGTCACGCAGGTGGACAACCTGAATCCCGCCCGCCGGCCCGGCCCCGAGGAGTGGGCGAGGCTCGTGGGAGGCCGCGTCGGCGCGGAGACCGTGAAGGTGCTGTTGAGCATGGCAAAGGGCACCGACGCGCCGCTCGATGTCAGGCAGACCGTTCTCCACATCAAGCGCCGCCCGCCCTCCGCCGCGCATTTGAAAAAGTCGCGCGAACTCGTCGCAGCCGGCAAGCCCGCCCTGCCGGCCGATCCCACGGAGTACATCTTCGCGAAGGAGATCGTGATGCTGGATTACATGATCTCCGTCGCGCCGGTGGTGGATGTCGAGGTGCAGGCCGTGCAGATCGGGCCGGTCGTGTGCGTGAGCAATCCGGCGGAGTACTTCGTGCAATACGGTCTCGACATCAAGAAGGGCAGCCCCTTCCCGTTCACCTTCCCTGTCGAGCTGGCAAACGGCTTTGTCGGCTACGTTCCGACCGAGGAAGCCTTCGGTCCGCAAGGAGGCGGCTACGAGACGCGCCTCACTGCTTACAGCAATCTCGAGATCACCGGCGGAACCCAGATCGCGAATGCGGGCATCGCACTGGCACGACAGATGAACCCCGCCCCGGTGCCCGAGCCGCCGAAAGCGCCGCCTTTCACGAAGCCGTGGAGCTACGGCAGTCTGCCGCCGGAGAAGGAATGACAGCGGACTCACGGATGCGGGCGAGGCCACCGCCGTGCCGGGTTCAATTCACCGCCAGATCCAGGATCACCTTCCCGCTCCGTCCGCTTTCCTGCGCGCGGGTTATGGCTTTGGAAAACTCCTTGAGCGGGACGATTTCATCCACGGCCATGGCCAGTTCGCCATTGCGCATCATCTCGGCCAACGGATGGAGCGCTTCGTACAGTTCCGCACTGCCCGCCTTCTCCACCCACTTGGTGATCCACAAGCCGCGAAGCTGGAGATTTTTGAAGATGAGAAACTTGTTCGGCACCTTGAGACTCTGACGGCTCATCGCACCGTAGGTCACCAGCGTGCCCTCGGGCGAAAGCATGTCCATCAGCCGGACGGCCGAGTCACCGCTCACCGCGTTTGCCGCCAGACGAAGCGGCACTTTTTTCAGCAGGGATTTTGCGGACGCGAGACCTTCGTCATTGTCGAGGAAGACGCTGTCCGCGCCAAGCGCCTTGAGTTCATCGATAAGTTCGGGCCGGCGCACGAAGTTGATCGTGTGGATGCCCTCTTTTTTCGCGATCTGGATCAAGGCGCGGCCCACGCCTGAGTTCGCGGCGTTCTGCGCGATCACGTCCCCTTTTTCGAGATCGACGAATCCTTTGAGAATGCGCCATGCGGTCAGTGGATTGATGCGCAGCATGGATGCCTGCACGCGGTCCAGCCGCCGCGGCAGCTTTGCGAAGTGATGCTCCGCCGCCGTGAGATGCTGCGCCCAGCACGAATTCCCCTCGATCGGCACCACCAGGTCCCCTTTCTCCAGCGATTCCACGGCCGGCCCCACCTCCTCCACCTCACCGCTGCCCTCGTGACCCGGCACAGCCGGCGGATGTGCGGGCCGCCCGTAGGTGCCTTCGATGAAATTGAGATCGGCCGGATTGACCGGCGCATAGCGCATCCGCACCCGCACCTCATGAGGGCCGAGAGGCAGCAGCGGACGCGACACCAGCTTGAGCACCTCCAGCGGCTGCCCGGTACGATCAAATTGAAGACAAAGCGATTCCATATCCTTCATGCCCGCATCTTCCACGCCGACGGCAGAGAGGAAAATGGAAAGTGCGCCGGTCTGTGGGGAGAGTGACAACAGCATCCCTCCAGATCAGGCGCGCGATTGCACTGCCGGTCATTCCCGCTACTCTCGCGGCGATGCAGGAGTATCACAGGCTTTTGAAGAAAGTGCTCGAGCACGGCAGCTACCGGGAGGACCGGACCGGCGTGGGGGCGTATTCTGTTTTCGGCGAGCAGAGCCGCTACGATCTGGGCGCGGGCTTTCCCGTGGTGACCACGAAGAAGCTGCATCTGCGCTCCATCATCCACGAGCTGCTCTGGTTCATCAAGGGAGACACGAACGTCCGCTACCTCAACGAGCACAAGGTCAGCATCTGGGACGAGTGGGCCGACGAGCGCGGCGACCTCGGTCCCGTGTACGGCGCTCAGTGGCGGCGCTGGGAGGGAGTGCCCGGCGCGGAACCGTACGACCAGTTGCGCACGGTGACCGAGGCGATCAAGAAGAACCCCTACAGCCGTCGCCACATCGTCAGCGCCTGGAACGTCGCCCGCATCAGCGAGATGGCCCTGCCTCCCTGCCATGTGCTGTTTCAGTTTTTCGTGGACCGGGGGAAGCTGAGCTGCCAGCTCTACCAGCGCAGCGCCGATCTCTTCCTCGGCGTGCCTTTCAACATCGCCTCCTACGCCCTTCTTGCGATGATGGTGGCGCAGGTCTGCGACCTGGCTCCGGGCGAGTTCATCCACACCTTCGGCGACCTGCACCTCTACTCAAATCACCTCGATCAGGCGCGCCTTCAACTCTCCCGCGAGCCGCGCCCGCTTCCGGTCATGAAAATCAACCCCGACCGGAAGGACATCGACGAATTCGTCTTCGGTGATTTCACGCTCGAAGGCTACGATGCGTGGCCGACGATCAAGGCGGACATCGCCGTTTGAAGCACAACCGGCCGGTCACAGCGCGGCCATGCCGCCTCGCTTGATCCAGCACTCGAGTGTCTCAAACGAACTGACGGGCATCTCATTGGCGAAGCCGAAGGGCGCGCCATTCACCGTGGAGAGCGCGAGCCTGCCATCCCGAATGTCGAGCGTAGGGAAGCCGGCCTCATGACGGCGATAGAATCCGGCGTGCGTCTCCAGCACGCTCCACTGGACGGCGTCCGGATACATCGACAGACCGCGGAAGTAGTGGTGCCCGTTGCGCTCGACATGGCCGATGCCGAGCATGGCCGTCATCGCCAGATCCTGCAGCATCGCCACGGGTCCGACGCCCGCGAGATCTTCCCCACTGAGGTGGAAGGCGGCGCCGGGGCTCTGCGACTGGCACACATGGAGCAGCGCGGCATTCGCGAGGCCTTTGACGATGCCCTTGCAGTTCTTGTGGCTAGTGCCGCGGTAGCCGAGCGAGAGGGCACGCGGCAGATCGGCCAGCGAGCCGTCGGATTCGTCGATGATCATGCCGGGGCCGTCGCGCCAGCTTTGCAGCACGGGCGCGATGGAGTCATCCAGGGCCTTGGAGCGGTGCATGGGCTGCTCGATGAGGACGAGGTTGTCGAAAAGGGGGCGCAACTCGGGCCGGCCCGCGAGATCGTCGTAGAATTCGCGAAAGGCACGGAGGTCGTGGAACTGCTCGTTGCCGTCGAGCGTGGCCTTGAATCCCTCCGGGCAGAGCGCAGTGAGCACGGCGGCGATCTCGCGCAGGCGCGGCGCGTCGATCCCGGGCCGGCCGCAGACTTTGATCTTGAAGAAGCGCAGGCCGTAGGCGCGGATGGAGTCGTCGAGTGCGTAGGGCAGGCCGTCGTCGAGCCGCTCGGCGGCGGACAGCTCGCTCGCTCGAAGCGGATCACCGAGACCGATCGTGTGTCGCGCGAAGACGGAATCGAGCGGTGCATCGGGAAGGAAGTCCGCACATGTGATGCCCCGCAGCTCCGGGCGGATGGCACCAAAGTCGATGGCCGGTGCAGCAGTCTTCAAGAAGCGGTGCAGCGGAAGCCGCGTGTGGCGGCACAGGGCGCAGAGGACGGATTTCTCGACAAGACTCACCCCCAGGTTTGCGAGCAGCGGCGGCAACTGCTTCAGACCGGCCCAACGCTCCTGCTCTACGTACACGGCGCGCCACAATTCGAAAAAAGTGACAGGCTTCTCCGCTGCATTCATCGCGATGCGCGCTGCATTTTGGATCACCGCCAGCATCTCGGCGAGATCCGCCTCGAAGATCGTGTCCGGATCCTTCGTGAACCACTTCGGCGGCAGCCCTTCGGAACTCAGCCCGCTGACCGCGACGCCATCCACCACAAGATCGGCCGTGACAAAGAGGTGCGGCAGGGACGTCATGCTGGCGATGCCGTACTTGAACGGGAACCGCGTCTGCATCGGCAGCACATGAAACTGGATGGAAGAAATGGTGAAGCGCATCACACGTCACAGAGGCGCGGCGAGGCAGGGCGTCAACGCCCGGTCGATGGAACATCGCGGCGGGCGCATGTCACGCGGAGTGCGGCGGGCGAGAGATTCCGGGTTGTGCGCGTGCGGCTGATGCATTTAGTGCGCCGCATGATCCAGGAGCATCTCGAACAACTGCGCGTAAAACTCGAACAGGCGGCCGGGCTTCCCGAAAGCGCGCGTACGGAGCTGATGGAATTGGTGCGCGCGGTGGAAAACGACGCCGGCATCGGCGAAACGGCCGCCTCGAACACGGCTGCGCCCGAAGGCGGCGGAGAAGCCGTGGCGGCCAGCGGCATCGACAAGCTGCTCTCCGCCGTGGACGAACTCGAGGCGTCTCACCCAGACCTCGCCGCGTCAATCAACCAGGTGGCGAGCACGCTTGCACGGATGGGAATCTGATCCCCGGAACGAGCCTCGGGCATCACCGCAGCTTCGATCGGCCATGAACCGCGGCATCTTCACCGGCAAGCTCATGCCAGCGGGAGGACTCGAAGGTCTCGATCTTGTCCGCTGGCTTGCGAATGATGAAGGCGGCGGTGCGCGGCGTGGCCTCGATGAGTTTCAAGCCACGCTCGGGGCCGAGCACGGTCACGGTGGTTTCGAGCAGATCAGTGGTGGTGCAGTTTGGGGCCAAGACGGAGACAAGGCTGTGGTCGGTGATGCCCAGACCGGTTCGCGGATCGACGATGTGCGAGTAGCGCACCCCGTCGATCTCCACGCGCTGGTGCGTATCGCCCGACGTGGAGACGGCGGAGTTCCGCAGCATGACGAAACGCGGCGGCGGGGCGCCTTCGGCATCCAGCGGCGTGATCATGATGCGCCAGCCTGCTTCCCCGGGCGGCGCTCCGGAGGCGGCGATGTCACCGCCGGCGGCGACCAGCGCGCGGGTGACGCCGTGCCGCCTGAGTACTTTCAGCGCTTCATCGACGGCGTAACCCTTCGCCATGCCGCCGACGTCGAGCTGCATGTCCGGCACACGCAGCTCCACGGTGTGATGCACGGCATCGAGGATCATGTTCCGCCAGCCCGTGCGTGCGCGCATCCGCTCCAGCAGTTCGGCCGCAGGCAGCTTCCCGTTGCGACGCGCGTGCTTCCAGGTCTTCACCAGCGGACCGACCGTCACGTCGAACGCACCGTCGGTCTTGTCCGCGAGGCTCTGTGAGAGGGCGAGGACGTTCCAGAGGTCGTCGCTTACATGCACGGGCGTGCCGTGGCCGGATGAGTTCGAGAGCCGGTTGATCTCAGACTCCGGCAGGTAATCGCTCAAGGCCGCATTGAGGGCTTCGACGCGCGTCCGAGCGGCAGTGGACGCCGCCTCAGCCGTCTCCTTGTCGGAAGCATACAGGGTGATGCGGAACAAGGTCCCCATCTCCACCGCCTCGAAAGTGAAGCGTTCTTCCTGCGCCGCATGCAATCCTCCGGCGTCCGATCCCATGAAAGCCGGGGCGAGAATCGCCAGCACGACCGCCATGCGGCGGGCGACGCTGAGTGAACGGCGAACGATGAACATGGCGACAGTTACGATGTGGCTCGAAACGCACAAGCACCGCCTCACCTCTCCATCATGCTTTCCGTCTGCTCGAGCACCTGCTGAAACGGCCGCCCGCCCAGGATCCCGAAGGCATCATGCCGCGTGAGGCGGTCACGCGAGGCGGCAGGGCTGGTGATGCCGCAAAGAAATCGCGCAAGCTGGCGCGGCGCACGCAGGGCGGCGTGGCGCTCGTCGATCACCGCCTGGATCACACCGACGTGCTGCACGGTGATCTCCGGCTCCGGAGAGCGCGCGATCTCGCGCGGCGCTCCCCGGTCCGGTTCATCGCTCAAACAACTGCCGCAGTTGCCGCAGTCGGCGGAGAGGTCCTCGCCAAAGTAGCGGAGCAGGTGCCGCGTGAGGCAGTGACGGTCGCGCACGAAACGCATCACGGTTTCAAGCCGCGCGGCGTCCTTTTTCTCGCGCGTGACAAAGAGCTGCTGCATCCGTGCGGTGAGCCGGGCGGGATCGCGTGCGGTGGCATCACCGGTGAGACGGTAACGATGTCGCAGGCCGCTCGGGCGCAGTTCGATGTCGCCGGATTCCTGGAGATGCGCGAGCGCTTTGTTGATGCGCTCGCGTGACTCGCCGGTGGCGGCGGCAGTTTCATCGATGATGAGCGTGGTCCATTTCGAACCGCGCCTGCCGGCGGCGAAGAGTTTCTTCAAGAAGCGCTGCCGCTCCGCAGTGTGACCGGAAAGCACGCGCTGCTCGGGATGCAGCAGGCGGAACTGACAGCCCGCATACGTCGAGCCGAGCGGCACGAGGATTCCGTCGAGTTCGAGATAAGTGACCACGGTTTCGAGCACGATGGGCCTGATGTCCGTTGTGCGCGCGAGGTCGTAATGGCTGACGTCGAATTCGTCTGCGTGACGCAGGAGGTGGTCGAGCAATTGCCGCACGGCGGCAGGCGTGGGCGTGTCGCCGAAGACGAAGTTCTGCAGCACGATGAGATCGTCCTCGCACGCGAGCAGTTCGCAGTGCGAAGGCTTCCCATCGCGGCCCGCGCGGCCTACTTCCTGCTGGTAGTTCTCCAACGACTTCGGCAGATTGTAATGAAACACGGCGCGGATGTCCGCCTTGTCGATGCCCATCCCGAAGGCAATGGTGGCGACGATGACATCCACCTCTCCGTGCATGAAGCGCTCCTGCGCCTCGGAGCGGTGCTCGTCCGCCAGACCTGCGTGATAGGCCTGCGCGCGAATACCGTTCCGCTGCAAATGCGTGGCCACATGCTCGGCGGTTTGTTGCAGAGTGACATAGACGATGGCGGGAAAATGGCAGTCTGACTTCAGCTTCGACGTTAGCAAATCCAGCCGTTCTTTTGCCGGCACCGATGTCACATGCAGGGCGAGATTCGCACGATGAAACGGTGTGAGCGTGCAGTCCTCCCACGCGATGCCGAACGCCCGCGCGATGTCCTTCGCCACCTCGGGCGTGGCCGTGGCAGTGAGCGCGAGCACGGGCCGCAGCTTCAGTCGGCGCGCCACTTTCGCGAGGCGCAGGTACTCGGGCCTGAAACTGTGCCCCCACTCCGAGATGCAGTGCGATTCGTCGATGGCGAGCAGCGCGATCTTCGTTCGCCGCAGCCGCTCGATGAAGCCTTCGTTCATCAGCCGCTCTGGCGCGATGTAGAGAAGTTTCAGGCGGCCCGAAGTCATTCCATCATGCACCGCCGCCACCTCATCCGCCGAGCGCGTCGAGTCCAGCCGCGCCGCCGCGATACCGCGCCCGCACAACGCCTCCACCTGATCCTTCATCAGCGCGATGAGCGGCGAGATCACCAGCGTAAGCCCATCGAGCATCAGTGCCGGAAGCTGGTAGCACAGCGACTTGCCGCCGCCGGTGGGAAATATCGCCAGCGCGGAGCGTCCCGCGATCAGAGCCTCGATCACCGCGCGCTGACCATCGCGAAACGATTCATGTCCAAAATGCCGCCGCAGCGCCGTCGTTATTTCCATGCGCCGAGTATCCCGAGACGACGCCGTTTCTCAACCCGGGCGTCGCCGGCCCTCACGCCAGAACCGTCACCTCTCCGTCCTGGAAGTGCAGGCAACGGCCCCGCAACCCACGCAGACTTTGCCGATGGATGAAAACCTCCACGTCACCAATGCGGTGCCGCTGCGCCGCCGGCGCCGACTGCTTCGGGATCCACGCCAGTTGCAGCCAGGCGCTGCCCTTCTGCGCACCCGAGCCGCACCGGATGTAGTCGATCGCCAGCACCTCATTTCGATGCCGTGGGGACGCTTCCGCGCACAGACGCCCCAGGCAGGCGGCAAACTCTGGCGTATGAATGATGCCACAAGGCAGCTTGATCAACTCGCGGGGCATGATCGGCTGCCCCTGAAACTGCCCAGAGCCGCCGGCCATGCAACTGGTACAATCTCGTGACTGACGCAGCTCCGCGCGGCTGTCGGACGAAAAGCCACGGCACCCACTTTACGCCTTCATCGATGACAGAACTCCGGCGCATCGGACAAGGCATGCCGCGATTCCCCTCCCCAGCAAGCCGAGGCCTGCGACACCGATTTGATCTGTCTGGAGTTCCGTGGTCATGACAACATGATTCAACGCCGCGTCGCGGGGTAATATTGACCGATCAGCCGGTTGATCGTCGGGATCAACTCCGGCTTCGCGCGGTAGAAAGAGTAGATGGCCACGCCCGGGGTCTGTTTCACCACCGGCTCGGTTTGCAAGATTTGGAATTGCTTCTCCACATGCTGGGCGAAGTCCACGTCGGCCTTGTCATCCATGTTCAGGTCCTCGCGCTGCGAAACGCAGAGACCGAAGACGCTTTTGCTCAGCAGGCCGGGTGCTCGCGTGTTCAGGTTCTTCGCGGCTTCGGCGAACCAGTCGAGGTGCTTGCTGCTCTCGCGCTGGTAGCATTCGATCATCAGCAGGTCGCAGCACTCGGCCACCATGCGAAATTGATTGTCGCACACCTTTCCCTTCGCATAGCGGACGCCGTTCTTGTCAGGTGAGCCGGCAAGCACCACGGCCATGGGCGCCCAGGTGAGCATCAGTTTGTTCGGGAAACGTCGCCGCACTTCGCGCACGGCCTTGATTGTGATCTCGGAGTCCGCGCTGCCATCGGTGTCACCGTGCAGTTCGTCGATCGAGATGCCGTCGAACCCGCCCGGCAACTGCCCGCCCAGCGTGTCCTCCAGAGGCTTTGACCACTCACGCACGAAGTCCTCCGCCGTCTTGTGCGTGGCGTTGCGATTGTTGCTCACGCTGTAAGCGAATGCCATGCCGCGCTCGCGCAGCCGCTTCACCACGGCAGCATCGGTGGTCTTGCCGGTGATGATGTTGAAGCGCCCGAACACTTCATCCCACAATCGCTCGCACTCTTTCGTGTCGGACCAGAATGGCTGAGGCTTGAAGCCCACGAGGTCCTTGTAGCCATACATCAGCCGATAGGGTGGCGTGAGATTCGGACGCGCGTCGCCGGAAAACGCCAGCGTCGAGAAAGACAAGAAGGCGATGATGAACCGCCCCATCACGACCACATCGCGGATGCAGCCCGGCAAAATGAACGCGACAGGTTTCATGCTGGAGGCGTGGCTGTGGCGACGACTTCATCCACCGAGAGAAACTGCCTGTTGCGCACGACCCCGTCTCGTTCGTAGTCGGCGGGGAGTTGGGAGTGATCGATCTGGTTCATGATGTGAGTTCGGACAGCATGTGCATATCCGCGAATTCGCGCGCCGCAAATGCCTGGTCGAGATGTTCGGGCGTGCGGCCGCCGACAAGCACCGTATCAATGCCCGGCTGATGCAATGCCCACGCGAGCGCGAGATGCGGCTGCGAATGGCCGGTGCGTCTGGCAACAGCTTCGAGCTGCTCCAGCCGTCGATACGCGGCGTCATGAAAGTACACCTGTTGATGTCCGGGGATGATGTCAAACCGCGAGCCGGCTTGAACCCCGTGCTGGTGCTTACCGGTGAGGAATCCAGCTCCAAGTGGACTGTAGGTGACGATGGCGACGCCCTCATCGCCACAGTAGCGGCGCAGTTCTTCGGTCACATCACTCACGGCGAGATTGTGATTGTTCTGCACGAATCCGAAGCGCGGCCCGACGGCGCGAAGCTGCTCCAGTGTGAAATTGCTGGCACCGAGAGTCTTCACCAGACCGGAGCCAACCAACTGATCGAGCGCCGGACCGGCTCGAAGCGCTGTTTCGTGCCATTGATGAAGATAAAGCAGGTCAATCTGATCGACCCCGAGCCGGCGCAGACTGGCCGTGATGTCGATCCGGTCATACGGCGGCAAAATCTTCGTGGCGATGGTGATCCCATCTGGCCTCCGCGAGCCGAACCACTTTCCAAGAATCGATTCCGACGCTCCGCCGCCATAGGCCGACGCAGTATCCAGATGGCGGACTCCCTTTTCGAGAGCGTGATCGAGCAAAGCGAAAGATGCGGCCTCATCGATCTCGCGCCCGAAAGTGACGCAGCCGAGTCCGATCTGTGGCAGCACGTTCATGAATGGTGCGCCAGCATCGCGAACTCAACGCTGATTCCAGCTCGTGTTCGGCTTCTTCCAGAGAATGCGTGCGGCGAAGACGGCGTTGTCGCTCCCATACTTCATGCACTGCGTGAAGTCGGCGTAGTTCGGGCCGGTCGTTTGCATCCACTCGGCGTCGGTCACCCACGTTTCATTTTCGCTCACTTCCGTGACGCCGAAGTTACCGAGCTTCGCACCGCGCTGCGGCATGAGTTCGCGCTCGGAGCCGCGGATGACATGCAGTTTGTCGGGATCGACCTGACCAATGAACAGCGGCGCGCGGTGGCGTGGGATGTGGTCGTTGTTCGCGCCGCGTCGCGTGTAGCAAAGGAAGAGCGAGTCATCGTGAGTGACCCAATGAGCCTGCGTGTTGTAGCTGCCGAGATCACTGCCGTCATCCCAGGTCCATGCCTTGAGTTCGCCGAAGTGCAGGCCGTCATCGCTGGTGGTGATGTAGGCGCGCTGGTCGTGGCGGATCGTGAGGTAGAAGCGGCCTTTGAACTTCGTGAGCGAGGGCTCGTGCAGGCCGCGATCGGTATCGACGGCGAGTTCATTGCCGACGTCCTTCACGCTCATCTTGTTGCCATCGAAGCCGCAACGCATCACGACGACGTGGCTGAACTTGCCTCCCTTCGGACTGAAGTAGGTCGGCAGCAAGATATCGCCATCGGGTAAATCGACGCGCTGCACACAACCGGCGCCGGAGTTGAAGAAGCGCGGCTCGTCAGGCATCGCGAGCGGTGTCCACGCGGTCCAGGTGCGCTTTGCTGGATCGTAAGTCGAATACACCGTCTCGCGCGACCGCACCGGCGCGGGCATGACCTTGTTGTTCTGGTAACGCACCGTGTGACCGATGCCGAGCAGCTTGCCTGACTTCGCATGCCACTTCGGCCAGAAGTCGCTGGCGGCGACGATGATGCCATCCGGCTCGTTGCGCCGACCGAGCGTCTCCGTGTGCTCGATGGGACCAGACCACGTCTTGCCCAGGTCATCGGTGCGCATCTCGTTGAGCGCATAGAAGATGTCGCTGCCCACGAGCATCGCTTTCTGCATCGTGAGCACCACGCTCGGAGGATTGCCCGGCACGATGCCCGCGCGCGGATGCACCCAGCAGGATTTTTTGTCGAAGCCGGAGCTGACGGTGTCGAGTTGAATCGTGAAAAGAGGCTCGGCGGCGAAGGCTGCCGTGCTGAGAGCGAAGATGAAGCAAAACAGGCGATTCATGGCATTACTTGGCTTGTTGTTTCGCGAGTTCATTGAGAAAAGCGTTCTCGCGATCCGCGATGTAGCGCTGGTAACCTTCGGGATCGATGAAGGGATTGGTGGCGCTGACGCCGATGCGGGCGTGCTTGGCATTCATGTCGTAGTAGCCGCCGTGCGCGCCGAGGAAGAGATCGACGGGCTGGGCTTTGAGGAAGCGGAAGGTGCGCTCGTAGTCGCTGGCGATTTCTGGATAGTCCTTGTTGCCGACGAGGATGTAGCCGGGGTTCACGTTCGGACTGCCTATGATCACGGCGTTCAGGCCATCCACCTTCATGGTCCATGTCGTGCAGCCGCGCGTGTGGCCGGGCGTGAGATGCGCGACGAGCGTGCTGCCGCCGAGCTTCACCTCATCGCCGTCTTTGAGGCGGCGATCCACTTTGGCGGGTGTGAACTGCGTGTAGTCGGCCTTGAGGCGGGATTTCTTCGCGCCGCCGCTTTCCACGGCATCGGCGTCTTGCTCCATGACGAAGTATTGCGCTTTCGTCTGCCTGATGACTTCCGCGCTGCCGGCGCAATGATCGGAGTGGGCGTGGCTGATGAGCAGAATCTTCACATCGGCGAACTTGAAGCCGAGTTTCTCGATGCTGGCCCGGATGAGCGGCACGGACTCCTCAAAGCTGCTATTGATAAGGATGTGGCCCTCCGGCGTGGCGATGAGGTAGGACGCGAGGTCTTTGGAGCCAACGTAGTAGAGATTCCCCGCGATCTTGTGCGGCGGAAAAGGCTCCATCCATGCCGCAGGCTGCGCGGCGAGGGAGCAGTGGAGCGAGAAGAGAACGCTGAGAGTGACAAGCAGTGATTTCATGAGGGATCAGTCGGCGGCAACGGTCTGATCAAACGCTTTTCTCCCTTGCCATCCTGCATGACAAGAAGCCTAATGCGGATCATGTCAAAACGTGCCGCAGAGTTCTTCGCCGGGATCGGCCTCATGAGAATGGGGCTAGATGCAGAGGGCTGGACAACGGTTTGGGCGAACGATCTCGATGAAAAGAAGTGGGAGATGTATCGCGCCAATTTCAATGATGGTGCCTGTGAGTTTGTGCTGGATGATGTTCACAAGGTTGAAGGCAAAGACATCCCTGAGATCGAACTCGCGACAGCTTCGTTTCCCTGCAATGACCTCTCGCTGGCAGGTGCCAGGCATGGGCTGGCGGGAACGCATTCGTCGGCGTTTTGGGGTTTCATGGATGCCATCAAAGGCATGGGGAAACGCAGACCACCACTAATCCTGCTGGAGAACGTCGCGGGCTTTCTCACCTCGAACGATGGGAATGACTTTCGTGACGCACTGCTGGCCTTGAATGATCTCGGCTATGCAGTGGATGTCTTCATCATTGATGCCGTACGGTTCGTTCCGCAGAGTCGGCAAAGATTGTTTGTGGTCGGCAGCAAAGCCAAGGCAGATCGGCTGCGTGAGGTTCCAAAGCTCCTCTTGCAGAGTGAACTGCGTCCGCCAGCACTCGCAGATTTTATTTTCATGAATCCCGAGATTGGCTGGGCTATTCGCGAGCTTCCGTCGCTGCCACCATCATCCATGAAACTGGAGGACATCATCGAAGATGTGCCGCTGAACTCGGAACTGTGGTGGTCACGGGACCGCTGCGAGTATCTGATGAATCAAATGAGCGACAAGCATCGCGCTGAAGCCGAGCGAATGATGGCCGGCTCGAAGTGGTCTTACGGCACTGTGTTCCGCCGCGTGCGCAATGGTCGGTCCATGGGTGAACTGAGGACCGATGGAATCGCAGGATGCCTCCGAACTCCGCGTGGCGGCAGCGGCAGGCAAATTCTCTTCTGCGCGGGCAAGGGAGAGTATCGAGTCCGTCTGCTCACTCCTCGCGAGTGTGCACGCCTGATGGGTGCGAACCGCTATAAGATAGACGTTTCGCTCAACCAAGCCTTGTTCGGGTTTGGCGATGCCGTTTGTGTGCCCGTCATCCAGTGGATCGCCCGCCATTATCTGAATCCGTTGCTCGAGGAAATGGTGGATACTCCGATACCTCTGCCGACGACTCGGAAGGATGTGAGCTACCGCAAGCCTCCCCGCTCCAGCAAAACGAAGGCATGAGTGATCTGCTCCAACAACTCGAAGCCCTGACGGCAAAGCAAGGCAAGTTCCTGAACAAAGGCGGCCTTTGTGTGGCTCTGGTGGTGACAAGGACTGCCCTGGAATTGGGATTGCCTCTTGATGCTGCTTCACTGCGAACGGAAGAAGGTGGTCAGGTCAAAGGTCTCGGGAAAGCAGCCGTGCAGAGCATTTTGGCTGAATATGGCATCACCAAGGTCCTTGCTGAGGAAGGTGGCCGCACGAGTCGCGGCAGCCTTGGCCTGATGGAGAGCTATGTGGCGGTGTTAAATACGGCGCAGAAAAAGAACGCCAAAGTGGACCTGAAATCGGCCATGACTTGGTGGATCGAGAAGGTGAAGCTTCACTTTGCCAGCGAAGGCCCGAAATTTCATTTCGATAACGGCAAGTCCATCGCGGCGAACGTCGCTGACATCTTTGCCCAAGCGGCTGAGATTCAAAAGAACTCTGGTGGTGCGAGCTTCGTGGGTGCGATGTTACAGCACCTTGTTGGAGCCAAGCTCGACATCGTACTCGGAGCAGGTGTGGCTTCGCATCATGGTTCGTCGGTGGCCGATGGCCCGACAGAGCGGCAGGCGGACTTTGAGGTAAATGGCGTGGCCATCCATGTCACCACACATCCAAGCGAGGCATTGATTCGAAAAGCCGCAAGGAATCTTCAAGCGGGACTCAAGCCGGTGATCGTAACTCTGGCCGATGGAGTGGAGGGTGCGGCCTACCTTCTGAAGAATACCGAATGGAAAGACCGCATCGACGTAATCGACGCAACGCAGTTTCTCACTGCCAACGTATATGAGAGAAGCTTGTTCAAGGCAGAGGAATGCAAGGCCACGCTGTCCAGCATCCTGACGCGCTACAATGAGATTGTCGCAGCGTGCGAGACTGATCCGGTGCTCCAGATTCGGTTTTGATGGAAGGACGCCGAATTGCCTTCAGCGTTGTTCCGCTGCCATCACCCCACCGAAGCTCTTCATGATTGGGTTCTCGAGCACGATTTCGGAGCAACATGAACGCAATCCCTTGATCGCATCTCACTCCCGGTGGCCAAATGACACTCCATTTCGTCAATCCGACAGCTCCATTGCCTTGAACCAACCTTGCTTCCATCATCAGGCGATCACACCCTTCACCACCTCGCCCGCGAGGTCCGTTAGCCGGTAGTCGCGACCTTGGAAGCGATAGGTGAGCTTCAAGTGATCCACCCCGAAGAGGCGCAGGATGGTGGCATTCAAATCGTGCACATGCACCGGATCGCGCGTGATGCTGTAGCAGTAATCATCCGTCTCTCCGTGCGTGATGCCAGGCTTTACGCCGCCGCCGGCCATCCACATGGTGAAACACCGGCCATGATGATCGCGGCCAAAGTTAGTGCTGGTGAGCTTGCCCTGGCTGTAGATTGTGCGGCCAAACTCGCCGCCCCAGACAACGAGCGTGTCATCGAGCAGGCCGCGCTGCTTGAGATCGGCCACGAGCGCGGCGCCGGCCTGATCCACGTCCTTGCATTGCAGCGCGAGGTTTGTCGGCAGGTTGTAGTGCTGGTCCCAGCCGCGATGGTAGAGCTGGATGAAGCGGCAGCCGCGCTCGGCGAGCCGCCGCGCCAGCAGGCAGTTCGCGGCGAAGGTGCCGGGGCGCCGGGCATCCTCGCCATAGCGCTTGTAGGTGTCTTCCGTCTCGCCTTTGACGTCCGTCAGTTCCGGCACGCTCGTCTGCATCCGATACGCCATTTCGTACTGCGCGATGCGCGTGTTGATCTCCGGGTCGAGCGTCTCCGCGTGCTGCATGGCGTTGAGCCTGCCGAGCGTGTCGAGCATCCGGCGGCGGTCATCGCTGCTGACGCCATCTGGATTCGACAGATACAACACCGGATCGCCGCTGGAGCGGAAGCTCACGCCTTGATGATTCGACGGCAGGAAACCAGAACCCCAGAGCCGCGCATACAACGGATCGGCAGGCGACACCGCACTGCCGCGCGAGATGAGCACGACGAATGAAGGCAGGTCCTTGTTCTCTGATCCGAGGCCATAGCTCATCCAACTGCCAAAGCTCGGCCTGCCGGGCTGCTGATGCCCCGTCTGCATCAGCGTCACGGCCGGATCGTGATTGATCGCTTCCGAGTTCAGAGAGCGAATGACGCACAACTCGTCCGCGATGCGGGCCGTGTGCGGCAGCAGCTCGCTGATCCACGCACCGCTTTTCCCATGCTGCGCAAACTTGAACGGCGACGGCGCGACGGGCAGCGATGCCTGCTTCGACGTCATCGTGGTGAGCCGCTGGCCTTTGCGCACGGATTCCGGCAAGTCCTCGCCGTGCCGCTTTGCCAGCCTTGGCTTCGGATCAAACAAATCCATCTGCGACGGCCCGCCCTGCATGAAGAGATAGATGATTCGCTTCGTCTTCGGCGCGAAGTGCACCGGTGCACCGCCGTTCAGGATTGACGACAATGCAAGCGAGCCGACGCCCGTCGCCGTGCGGCCGAAGAAATGGCGGCGCGTTGCCAGCAGATGAAGCGAAGATGGAATCGATGATGACATGCACGTTCTGCAGACAGATTCGGCGTGGCGCGGGCAGCCGATGTCAGCGCGCGTCAGGATACGCTACTCGGGCTTGGAACTGCTCAAGATTTCCACCGTGATCTCCCGCTTGTTCGCCTCTTTGGTGAAAGGCACGCAAAGGACGAGCCGCGCCTCCTCCAGCGTGCTGCGACCATCCTTTTTGTAAGGATTGTGAGCGCGGGCGGGCCAGCGGAGCGTGGAGCCAGGCGGAACGCCGACGCGGACGCCGTGGCACTCGAACCACCCGCCCACATCGCGCGATGACCATTCGATCACCTTTTCACCGAGCGTCGCCGATTTGCCTGCGGCGGTCTTCAGGCTGGCTTTGACATGCGGGAGGAAAACAATGTGCCCTTCGACGGGCAGCGGTGTGTTCACGGTGGATTCGCAGATGAGTTTGAGGCGAGTGTCGTCGAGCGGCTGGGCGGTGAGGCGGCACTGCTCGGTGCCGTAGGCGAGGTCGATCCCCGGTGCGGTTTGATCCGCTCGGAGCGCTGCTTTGGTCGGCAGGTGGATGAGGCCGCGCTTCGCCACGAACTCGGGCTTCTCATCGCCGGGCTGATGCTTCAACAGGCCGGTGTTGCCGATGGTGAAGTTGCTCCACAGCGGCTGCAGCTTCGTGTTGCCGCCGCCGATGATGAGTCCCGCTCGATCATGGAAGATGCTCATGAAGTTCTGCCGATCCTGAATCCATCGGCTCGTTGACTGCTCGCAGGTGAAAGCCGACAGGCAGATGAACCAGGGCTTCTTCCGCAGCACCAGCGCTTCGTTGTTGCCCAGCACAGTGAGGTTTTCATCGCCATCGGCGGCGGTGGGTTTCGCGGCGCCAGTCTCGCCGTAAAGCAGGTGTGCGGCGGCGTCATCCGTGCTGACGGACCACTTGCCGGGCGGCTCGGATTGCCGCAATAGATAACCGCGCCCCTCCGGGGTGAAACTGAAGCCGACTTTGCCGCGATCGACCCCCTCATGAAACGGATTGCGCTCATCCACGGTCTCGACGCTGCTGCCATTCGGATAGGTGAGCGTGGCGTGATACAAGGCACCGCGCCGCAATGCCTCCAGCACGCCCGCGTCGTGCGAGAGCGCATAGTAGAGGCCGAGACCCTCAACATAGACACGGTTGTAGCCGACGACCGGCCCGCTGTGCTCCGACCACCAGCCGCCGAGTGACTGCTCCGCAACGACCTTTGCCATGAAGTCGTGCGCTGCTTGCTTCCAGTCCTCACGCTGAAAGCAAAGACCGGCGCAATACATCGTCGCTGCGTGATACGTCGTCTTGTTGTGAACGCGGCCGCTGCGCATCACGCTCTCCAGTCGTTTCAGGCTCACGAGCATCGCCTTTTCCCACGTCGCGCGCCGCTCCGCCGGCATCGCGCTCTGGATGATGTGATACGCCCTCATCCAGCGATTGAAAGCCCAGGGCTCCAGCGTCTGCCCCCAGGTCGAATTGTCCTTCTTTCGGAAGGTCCAGTTGCCATCCTTGTCCTGCGAATCCACCAGCGCATCGCCGCCCTTCATGATCGCCTCGAGCACGGCCTGATCATGGTAGTACGGATTGGCCGTGTCCTGAATCGACCACGCCGCCGCGAGCTGGAAAATGACGTTCTGATCCTCGGTGATCCACGGCTCCTTGCCAAAGCGCCCGCTGTCCTTGTTCTGAATGCTCAAGAAGCCGGGCACGGAATCGACGAGTTGCTTCAGGTAAGCGGCGCGCGGATTCCAGTCGCTCTCGGCCGCACAAACGGAGGTGAGCAACAGGGCGGAGAAGATCAAAATGTATTTCATGGCCGAACCGAATGCAGCGGAAGCAATCAGCGAGGATTTCCGCCGCGAACTGCAATGGTGGGCATGGCAGAACGGATTTGGCATGGATCGAGACAGAGCGTGCATCTGAAATGACATGGTTGGCGAAGAGCAATGCCTTTGCGGCTGGCTGCAGTTTCAGCGGATTGCTTCACGTTGGGCACTGGATTCTTGGTTCATGCAATGTGTTTTGCAAATTGCCCGATGCAGCAGCGCCTGGTGCTTCATCGACGTGCAGCGCCCCATACCCGCCGCCGCCAGATGACGCCCGATTGGAGTTCCCAAATTGGGGTGGAAACATCACGGCAGCCCGTTCGTTCACCGGCAGCATGAAGTCCCTTGCAGCATCGTTTCTCATCTTGTCTTCGCTTTTGTCGGTTTCCGGGGCGGAGACTCCGAACGTCATCATCATCCTCGCCGACGACTACGGCTACGGCAGCGCGGGATGCTACGGCGCGGACGGACGGCTCGTGCAGACGCCAAACATCGATCGCCTCGCGAAGGAAGGCCGCCGCTTCACGGATGCGAACACGACGTCCTCGGTGTGCTCGCCCACGCGCTACTCGGTGCTCACGGGCCGGTACTGCTGGCGCACATCGCTCGATCACGAAGTGCTCAGCACCTTCTCGCCGCTGCACATCGAGACCACGCGGCTGAACATGGCCTCGCTGCTCAAGCGCCACGGCTACCACACCGCCGCCGTCGGCAAATGGCACCTGGGCTACGGCACCGCCGACGACTCTCCGAAGTGGCGCACGGACTACACCGCGGAGCTGTCGCCAGGCCCGCTCGACATCGGCTTCGACTACCATTTCGCCGTGCCGAGCAATCACGGAGACCTCACCGGCGTCTTCGTCGAGAACCGTTTCGTCCATGGCCTGCGGACCGGAAAGATCCCGGCCGGCATGAAGATCGCCGGGCCGGTGGCGGATTCTGATGATTTCCAGCCGACCTATTCCGCGGAAGACACGGAAGGCGGCAAAGGCGCGGGCCGCATTCTCGACCTCGACGCCCCGCGCAGAAAGAACGAGCGCGTGATGAAGGTGCTCACCGAGAAGGCGACCACCTGGCTCAGGCAGCAGCCCAAAGACAAGCCCTTCTTCCTCTACTTCACACCCGTGGCGGTCCACAACCCCGTCACACCCGACAAGGACCTCGCCGGCAAGAGCGCCGCCGGTCTGTATGGCGACTGGATTCACGAGCTGGACCGCAGCGTGGGCCGCGTGCTCGACACTCTCGATCAACTCGGCGCGGCGCAGAACACGCTCGTCATCTTCTCCAGCGACAACGGCGGCGTCTTCAAGCCCGACAACGCCCAACTGCTCCAGACCGCCGCCTTCAAGGCCGGCCTCCGTGTGAACGGCGCCCTCCGCGGCGGCAAGCACGATGTGTGGGAAGGCGGTTTCAAGGTGCCATTCCTCGTCCGCTGGCCCGGTCACGCCGCCCCTGGCTCCGTCTGCACGCAGATGATCAGCCTCGCGGACATCCTCGCCACCACCGCGGCGATCACCGGCGACGCCCTGCCGCCGGCCTCCAAGGCCGCGGAGGACAGCCACAATTTCCTTCCTGCCATCCTTGGTGATCCGCAGAAGGCCATTCGCGAAGACATGATCGTCCACAGTGCACCGGGCGTGTTTGCCATCCGCAAGGGACCGTGGAAATGGATCGAAGGCGTGCCAGTCGAAGACATCAAACCCGGAGCGCGCAAGGCCCAGGCCGATCAATTCCGGCCACAGCTTTACAACACACACGATGATCCCGCCGAGACCACCGATGCAAGCGTGCAGCATCCCGAGATCGTGAAAGAACTTTCCGCATTGCTGAACCGCTACCGCGACGGGGGCTACAGCCGCGAGCTTCCACCGCCCGGCACGAAGGTGATCGCCCAGATCCCTGCGCTGCCGCCCCTCGCAGGCGAGACTTTGCTCACCGAATCCTTCAACGCCATGCCCGCCAAACCGTGGGCAGCGACCGGTGGTGAATGGCAGGCTCACGACGGCGCAGTCTGGGGCGGGCAGAAAAAGAGCGATCAAAAGACCTCCGGCGCATGTTTGCGCAGGGCCGTCAACCTGGGAGACGACACGTTGGAGTACGATCTCAGCTTCCGGGGTGCCGACCGCCACTCACTGCGCTTCGGCACGTCCGGCGGCCACACGTTCCGGGTGGTTGTGTCGCCATCCCAAATCGAAGTGGCGCGCGTGCCGGACGCGGGCAAGGACCAGGGTGAGATCGACGTGCTGGCCCGGCAACGCATTACCAGCAGGGTGAAGCAGGGCGACTGGCAGCCGCTGCGCATCGCCTTCAAAGGCGGCTCCGCCGTGGTGCAGTACGCCGGGACCACCGTGACCGCGAAGCACGAGGTGCTCGCCGATGCGAAGTCGCAGATCAACCTGCTCGTGTTCGGGAAGGAGCTGGGCTTCCGGAATCTGCGGGTTGTGAAGGGAAACTGAAGCACCAGGCCCGCGCCCCGATTGGGCGAGCACCGGCAGGCGTGATACCGGGTGCGCCCGAAGTCATTGATTGCCGGGATTTGCCTTTGCTTTTGCCTTCCCCTTCCCTTGCCTTGCTCCCGCTGCCTTCACCGGCCAATTCGGATCATCGACATGCTCGCGCGTCATCAGCCGGATCGCATCGGCCGCGATGCCGCGTCGCTCGCGGGCGAGGTCGGTCTTCTCGGATTCGTCGGTCGCGAGATCGTAGAGTTCGAGCGGTGCGTTCGGGCCGTTGCGCACCGCCTTCCAGTTTCCGAAGCGCACGGCCTGGATCGAGCGGCCTTCGTGCAGCTCCCAGTAAAAGCATTCGCGCTTCGGTGCGGGGCCGCCTGTTAGAAACGACACCAGCGAGAGGCCGTCGGTCTTCACGCCGTCGGGAATCTTTGCGCCGGCGAGTTCGGCGGCGGTGGGCAGGAAATCCCAGAACGCCCACGGCTCATCGCTCACGCGGCCGGCGGGCACTTTGCCCGGCCAGCGGGCGAGCGCCGCCTGGCGAAGGCCGCCTTCATACATCGTGCGTTTGAACCCGCGCAATTTTCCGCCCTGGCTTTGATCGAAGAGCCTGCCGACGGGTGTGTCTGGCTCGAACGACGAACCATTGTCGCCAGCCACTACCACGAGAGTGTTTTCGTCGAGCTTTTCTTCTTTGAGAACGTCGAGCAGCCGGCCGATGTCCGTGTCGAGCCGCGAGACCATCGCCGCGTAATTTTTTTGCTGCGGCGTCCAGTCCTCGGCGGCATACCCGCCTTGATCGTCGATCTCGAAATTCCCGTGCGGCAGCGTGATCGAGTAGAAAAGGAAAAACGGCCCTCCCTTGTGCTCGCGCACGAACTTCAGCGTCTCGTCGGCGATCAAGTTCTGCGCGTAGGTTTTGCCCACGCCTTTGCCTGTGTTGCCCGGCAGATCGAAGCGCTGCGCATCGTTGTACAGGTAGGTCGGGAAGTAGCTGTGTGCGTGGCGCTGGCAGTTGTAGCCGAAGAAATGATCGAAGCCCATTTTCAGCGGGCTGCCCGTCGTGTCGAACATGCCCATGCCCCACTTCCCGCAGCATGCAGTCGCGTAGCCGGCGTCCTTGAGCAGCTTCGCCACCGTGAAAGTGCCCTCCGGCAGCGGCATCTGTCCTTCGGGCTGAATTTCGCGATTCGCCCGGATGGGGCCGTGGCCCGTATGCAGGCCGGTCATCAGCGACGTGCGCGATGGCGCGCAAACCGTGGTGCCGCAGTATGCCTGCGTGAAGCGGGTGCCTTCCCTGGCCATCTGGTCCAGCCGCGGTGTCTTGATGAGCTTCTGCCCGTAGCAGCCGAGGTCCCCTTGGGCGAGATCGTCGGAGAGCACGAAGATGAGGTTCGGTTTCCCGGCGGCGCGGAGAAGCGACGCAGCGAGACAAAGCGCAACAAAGAAGGAAAGGCGTTTCATGGCCCTACCAAACGAAAGACGCGCCCGGTTCTCGCCGCGGCCCGGCGTCAAATCTCCACGTCAATGACCGGCCCCTCCTTGTCCCGGGAGACCTTCTCCACGCCGGCCTTCCATGCCTTGTACTTGTTGATCTCATTCTCCACGAGCTTGATGCAAAACGCGAGCACCGTCGCGTCATCGAGGTAGCCGAAGCCGGGCACGATGTCAGGGATGACATCCAGCGGATTGAGCACATAGAGCAGCGCCAGGGCGATCGCTCCCATGGCCCAGTAGGGCACCTCGCGGTAGCGGCCCGCGATGTAGTCGCGGATCATCGAGAGGAGCACCTTCCCGTGCTCCAACCACTGCTTCAGCGCCCGCTGCTTGGAGAACTTCTTCTCGATGTCGTCGGCGTTCTTGATCACGCGCTCGATGTTGTCGTCGTGCTGGTGCTCTGTCTGCGGTTTGCTCATGGCCGGCGGGGTCACGAAGCCTAGCACGGACGGCCCGGTCGTAAAGGTTCGTCGAGCGGCCCGCCCGACGACGGATCGGACGCGAAGCCACCCGTCCGCGCACTTGCGCGATCCAGCGGATCGTCCTGCACGGCCGCGCTTGCGTCTGCGCTCACGCTCGCGACGTATCCAGCCTCCCGCCCTCCTTCATGAAAACCCACCGCGCACTTCTTCTCACACTTTCCATCGCCGCGTGCCACAAGGTGCCGCCGTCCGCGAGTGCGCCGATGGCGATGCCGCCCGCACCGGTGACGCTGGCGCCGGTCGAGGAACGGCAGATCGTCGAGTGGGATTCTTTCACCGGTCGAGTGGAGCCGGTCGAGACCGTCGAGCTTCGGCCGCGCGTATCCGGCTACATCACCGAAGTGAAATTCCAGGCCGGAGCGCTGGTGAAGAAAGACGACGTGCTCCTCATCATCGACCCGCGTCCGTTCAAGACGCGGCTCGAAGGCGCCGGTGCCGAGGTCACGCGCGCCGAGGCCGCTGCGCAGGTGGCGAAGAGTGAGTACGACCGTGTGTCCGCGCTGCTCGCCGCCAAGGCGCTCGCGCCCGAGCAGGCGGAGTCACGCAAAGCGGCGCACTTGCAGGCGGAGGCCGGCCTCGCAGCGGCAAAGGCGGCACAGCACTCGGCGGAGCTGGAGCTTTCCCACACCGAAGTCCGCGCGCCCATCGCCGGGCGCATAAGCCGCGCGCTCACCACGACGGGCAATTACGTCACCGCCGGTGCCACGGTGCTCACCACCATCGTCTCCGTCGATCCGGTTTATGTTTACACCGACATCGACGAAAACAGCCTTCTCAAACTCCAGGCCCTCCAGCGCGGGAAGAAACTCTTCACCGACGACAAGGGGCGCGTGCCCGTCGAGCTGCAGCTCTCGAATGAATCTGGCTTTCCGCACAAAGGGTACGTGGAATCCTTCGACAACCGCCTCGACGCAGGCACCGGCAGCATGATCCTGCGCGCCGAGTTTCCGAACAGCGACGGAGCGCTGACGCCCGGTCTGTTTGCGCGCGTGCGGCTGCCGGTGACGGCGAAGTATCCGGCCCTCCTCGTCGATGAAACGAGCGTGCTCACCGATCAGGCGAACAAGTTCGTGCTCGGCATCGACGACAAAAACCTTTCCGTTTACAGACCCGTCGTCATCGGCCCCACCATCGACGGCAAGCGCATCATCCGCAGCGGCTTGAAAGCCGGAGAAAAGATCATCATCAAAGGCCAGGCGAGGCTTCCGCAACCGGGGATGCCGGTGGCACCGGTGCAAGGTGAGATGCCGAAGCAAACCGCTGAGTCCGGTGCGAAATGACTCGGCGACAAGAGACCTCGAGACAGAAGACAGAAGACGAATGGCCGTTGCCGCTGCGTCTTCACCAGCCGCCCGCCGATGAATCGACCCTCCAATTGAATCCGCCTTCCGAGACTCGGGGCTTCTGTCTTTTGACTTCCAGTCTTCTGTCCTCACCATGAACCTCTCCCGCTTCTTCATCACCCGCCCGATCTTCGCCGGAGTACTCTCCGTGCTGATCTTCGTGCTCGGTGCCATCTCGCTGTTCCGGCTGCCGATCTCGGAGTATCCCGAGGTCGCGCCGCCGACGGTGATCGTCACGGCGACGTATCCGGGGGCGAATCCAAAGACCATCGGCGAGACGGTCGCATCGCCGCTGGAGCAGGCTGTCAACGGCATCGAGAACATGCTCTACATGTCCTCGCAGAGCACGGCGAACGGCGTGATGACGCTCACCGTCACCTTCAAGCTCGGCACCGATGTCGATCTCGCACAGGTGCAGGTGCAGAATCGAGTGTCTCAGGTGCTGCCAAAGCTGCCGGAGGAAGTACGCCGGTTTGGCGTCACTACAGTGAAGTCATCGCCCGACATGACGCTGGTCGTGCACCTGCTCTCGCCGAACAACCGCTACGACGAAATCTACCTGCGGAACTACGCGGAACTCAACGTGAAGGACGAACTCACCCGCCTGTCTGGCGTCGGGCAGGTGCATATTTTCGGCGGCGGAGAGTACGCGATGCGCGTGTGGATCGATCCCGACAAAGCCGCCGCCCGCGGGCTGACTTCGGGCGACGTGGTGAACGCCATCCGTGAGCAGAACGTGCAGGTCGCCGCCGGCACCATCGGACAGCAGCCGTCGAAGCAATCGGCCTTCGAACTGACGATCAATGCAAAGGGCCGCCTCATCTCCGAGCAGGAGTTTGACAACATCATCGTCAAAACCGGACCGCACGGCGAGAAGCTGCGGCTCAAGGACGTCGCGCGCACGGAAATGGGCTCCAGCCAGTACGAGATGCGCAGCCTCATCAACAACAAGCACGCCGTCGGCATGGGCGTCTTCCAGCTTCCGGGTTCGAACGCGCTCGCCATCTCGGATGCCGTGCGTGCCCGCATGGCGGAGCTGAAGCAGAAGTTCCCGGAAGGCGTGGACTACGCCATCGCATATGATCCGACCGTGTTCGTGCGCAAGTCGATCGACGCCGTGATCCACACGCTTCTCGAAGCCGTCCTGCTCGTCGTCATCGTCGTGCTGGTCTTCCTGCAGACATGGCGCGCGTCCATCATTCCGCTCGCCGCGGTGCCGGTGTCGCTCATCGGCACCTTCGCGGTGATGAACGCGCTCGGCTTTTCGATCAACAACCTCTCGCTCTTCGGCCTCGTGCTCGCCATCGGCATCGTCGTCGATGACGCCATCGTGGTGGTGGAAAATGTCGAGCGTAACATCCGCCACGGATTGAAGCCCGTCGCCGCCACGCAGCAGGCGATGAAGGAGGTGACCGGGCCTATCATCGCCACGGCGCTGGTGCTTTGCGCGGTGTTCATTCCTACGGCCTTCATCAGCGGATTGAGCGGCCAGTTCTACAAGCAGTTCGCCGTCACCATCGCGATCTCGACCGTCATTTCGGCGTTCAATTCGCTCACGCTCAGTCCCGCGCTCTCCGCGCTGCTGCTCACGGGCCATGATGAAAAGCGCGATCTGTTTTCGCGGCTGCTCGATGTGCTGTTCGGGTGGTTCTTCCGTCCGTTCAACAAGTTCTTCGACTGGTCCTCGCGCCTCTACGTCGGTCTCGTGAAACGCATCATCCGTCTGGCGGCGATCGCGCTGCTGATCTACGGCGGGCTCGTCTGGGCGACATGGCGCGGCTTTCAAATCGTGCCGACCGGCTTCGTGCCCGGTCAGGACAAGGCGTATCTCGTCGGCTTCGCGCAGTTGCCCGAAGGCTCGTCGCTCGACCGCACGGAGGACGTGATGAAGCGCATGTCGGAAATCGTCCTGAAGCAGCCCGGCGTGAAGGATGCCATGGCATTTCCAGGCCTGTCGATCCACGGCTTCAGCGTGAGCCCGAACAGCGGCATCGTCTTCGTGGGCCTCGACGACTTCGAGAAGCGCAAGTCTCCGGAATTGTCCGGCGGCGCGATTGCTGGCGCGCTGAACGGCAAATTCATGGCAATCCAGGATGCGATGGTGCTCGTGCTCTCTCCGCCGCCGGTGAACGGCATCGGCACCACAGGCGGCTTCAAGCTCATGGTGCAGGATCGCGCGGACCAGGGCTACGCCGCGCTGTATCAGGCAACGCAGAAGCTCGTGGGCGCGGCGTATGGCTCGCAGAAGCTGCAGCAAGTCTATTCTGGCTACACGGTCAACGTGCCGCAGCTCGACGCCGACGTGGATCGTGAGAAGGCAAAGGCACAGGGAGTGCCGCTCGCGAATCTCTTTGAGACGCTGCAGATCAATCTCGGCAGTCTTTATGTGAACGACTTCAACCGTTTCGGCCGCACCTATCAGGTCTTGGCGCAGGCGGAGCAGCAGTTCCGCGATGACGCGAAGGACATCACGCGGCTCAAGACCCGCAATTTGTCCGGCGAGATGGTGCCCATCGGCTCGATGGTCAAGGTGACCGAGAGCAATGGTCCCGACCGCGTGGTGCACTACAATGGCTACCTCGCCGCGGACCTCAACGGCGCGCCGATCCCGCCGCTCAGCTCCGGCCAGGGCGAGGAGATCATAGCCAGACTCGCGAAGGACATGCTGCCGCCGGGCTTTGAGTTCCAGTGGACCGATCTCACGTATCAAAAGATCATCGCCGGCAACACCGCCGTCTTCATCTATCCGCTGTGCATCCTGCTCGTCTTCCTCGTCCTGGCCGCGCAATACGAGAGCCTGCGGCTGCCGCTCGCCATCATTTTGATCGTGCCGCTGTGCCTGCTTTTCGCGCTGCTCGGCGTGGCGCTGCTCGGCGGCGAGGGCAATCTGTGGAGCCAGATCATGAGAGAGGGCCTCCACGACAAGCTCCAGATCAAGGGCGACAACAACATCTTCACGCAGATCGGCTTCATCGTGCTCATCGGCCTCGCGTGCAAGAATGCCATCCTCATCGTCGAGTTCGCCAAGGAGAAGAACGAGCACGGCCTCTCGCCATTTCAGGCCGCGCTCGACGCTTGCCGCCTGCGCCTGCGCCCCATCCTGATGACCTCCATCGCCTTCATCGCCGGCGTGTATCCGCTCGCCGTCAGCACCGGCGCCGGTTCCGAAATGCGCCGTGCGATGGGCGTGGCCGTCTTCTCCGGCATGATCGGCGTGACATTGCTCGGCCTGTTCTTCACGCCCGTGTTCTACGTGCTCGTCATGCTCGGGAAGAAGAACAAGGCGGCGGCGCGTGGTGAGTCAGACGGATCGGACTCGTCTGACGAAACGGAAGCGCCACAACTCCCTGCAAGCGTGGAGCCGCCGCGCTGACACTGAATACTGAACACTGAATTCCGGATACTTCCCTCATGCGCTGCCTACTTCCAATCCTTCTCCTCGCCCCCCCTGCCCTCGCGCAGATCGGCCCGGACTTCATGAAGCCGACGACGAACGTGCCGGCCAAATACAAAGGCCCCGTGTGGCGCGAAGGCCGCCCGCTCGACAACACTTCGCGCGGCGAGTGGTGGAAGGTCTTCAAAGACGAGCGTCTGAACTCGCTCATGACGCGCGCCACCGCAGAGAATCAGCAGCTCAAGGCGGCCATCGCACGCTTCGATCAAGCACGCGCTTCCGCCCGCATCGCGCGCGGAAATTTCTTCCCGGGCGCGGCGGCGGATCCGCTGATCTCCCATCAGGGCACGTCGGCGAACATGCCGTCACCGTTCCCGTTGAACGGCGTGCGCTACAAGGGCTGGAGCTATGACGTGCCGCTCGATTTCAGCTACGAGATCGACTATCTCGGCAAGGTGAGGCGTGAAGTCGAAGGCGCGCGCGCCGGCGCGGCGGCAGCCCTGGCGGGCATCCACCTGGTGCATCTTGGCATCCAGGCCGATGTCGCCACGAACTACTTCCGCATCCGCGCGCTCGACAGCGAGATGGCGCTGGTGCGCGAGGCCATCGGCTGGCGCAAGCAGGCCTACGACATCGCCGCCGCGCGCGTAAAGGCCGGCGCGGGCAACGAATTGGAACTCGAGCAGGCCGCGACCGAAGTGGCGACCGCCGAGGCCGGGACATCCGCGCTGCAAATCGAACGCGACCAACTGGTGAACGCCATCGCCATCCTCGTCGGCGCAAACGCCACCGAATTCAGAATCGGAACGAACGCGCTGTCCGCCGGTTCGTCCCCGCCGCGCGTGCCCGTCGGCGCGCCGTCCGACCTGCTTGAGCGCCGGCCCGACATCGCGCAGGCTGAGCGCCTGCTGGCGGCCACTTGCGCGAAGATCGGCGTGTCGAAGGCGGCCTTCTTCCCGAGCATCAAGCTCATCGGCAATGGCGGCGTGCTGAGCGGCGACCTGACGAACCTCTTTGACGAGGCCAGCCAGAAATGGGTCGTCGGTCCCAGCATCTCGATTCCCATCTTCTCCGGAGGCAAGAGCCGTGGACTGATGGAGCGCACGCGCGCCGAGTACGATGAGAATCTCGCGCTCTACCGCCAGTCGATCCTCGGTGCATTCGCCGAAGTCGAGAGCAGCCTTTCCGCGATGCGAAACCTCGCCGCCGAGCAGGATTCGGTAAACCGCGCCGTCTCGAGCGCACGCAAGGCCGCCGAAATAGCGAAGACCCGCTACGAGACGGGCACGAGCCCTTATCTGGAGGTCATCGAAGCGAACCGCACGCTGCTCCTCACTGAGCGCACGCGTGCGCAGCTCGCGGGCACGCGCATGATCGCCAGCGTCAGCCTGATGAAGGCCCTCGGCGGGGGCTGGAGCCAGTCGCTCTCGACCACCGTGCCGGCGGCCACGCCTGATCCAGAGGCCAAGAGCGTGACCGACGGCCAGCCTGGATTCTTCGGCCGCGTGAAGTCGATCTTCAAAAAGAAGTGATCACCACCTGATTCGAAGGCCGGTGGTGATCACCCGCGCTGCCTCACGGAGGCTCTTCGCGAGCAGCAAGACGGCCGGTCCGGGCCGGCGGCCCTTCCCTTCCACTTTGGGCGAAGGCCGCGGCTTGCGAACTTGTCTTCGGCAGGGACGGTGGAAGAACTTTCCTCGCCCTCGCCCGTCCGGCTCGCATGATCCATTCCAGAATTCGCCATCTGCTGCTCGCAGTCGCGGCGCTGCTGCAAGCAGGCGTCCGCGCGCAGGAGGCTTTCCCCGGGTCTCCGGATACGATCGCCATTGTCCGCAAGGAATCCCTCCAGGCTCAGAGCCGCCTCATCCGGGGCGTGGTGACATGCGTGGAAGACAACATGTGCTTCGTGCAAGACGACACGGGAGCGATGGCCGTGCAGCTCAGCGCCGCCCGCAAGCTGGTGAGCACCGGCGATGAGATCGAGACCGGCGGGCGGATCGTGCAGTTCCAATACGGTCCCCAGCTTCAAGCAGGAGGGCTGAAAAAATTGGGCAGCAAACCGCTTCCAGAGCCCCAGACCACATCGCTCGCCGCACTCGTCGCCGGAGCCGCCCAGGACCAGCTCGTACGCTTCCGCGCATCCGTGCATGACGTGGCGATGGTGGGCAAGGAAGTGCGCCTGCAATTGCTGGCCGAGCCCGGCCCGAACCAGCCGGTCGGCAGCGCGTGGACATTGCTCTGGTGGCGGCTCGATGCCGCGGTGCCGGCCAGAAGACCCGACGAACTGCTCGATGCGCTCATCGAAGTCACAGGTGTCGCCATGAGGGGATCAGGCGGCAGGAACCAGTTCACACTCGCCCGGCTGGTGCTGAATTCAGAGACGGACATCAAAGTCATCGAACCAGGCAGCCCGGACATTTTCACCCGTCCGATACGCACCGTTGCCAGCCTCCGCGCAAAGCCGGAGCCGGATTGCCGGCGGGTCCGCGTGCACGGAACGGTGAGCTATCACTCCGACGCCGGCTGGTTCTATTTTCAGGACGAAACCGGCCCTGCACGCGGAGCCAGCCCATTCTTCCTCCAGCTTTCCGCCGACCAGCGCCGGGCCACGCAAAAGAATGAACCGCTCAAACCAGGGGACCAGATCGAGCTGGTGGGTGTCCCGTTTCACCGGGAGCATGCTGAGGACTTCATGCCCTGGTTCATGCAGTGTGAATGGCGCGTGACGGGCCGCGCCCGGCCGCCGCCGTTCGAACCATTGAGGGCATCGAAGATACTGGGCGGCAATCTCGACGGGCGCAGCGTCACGCTCGTCGCCCGCGTGACAGATGCCAGCGTGGAGAAAAACGCCGCCGGCTTCTACAGCCACCATCTCGCGCTCGACGACGAAGGCACGCCCTTCGGCGTGCTGGTGCAGAAGTCCGCCAAGGGCGACCTGCCCGTGCAGGCGGGCGACTACGCCCGCATCGACGGTGTCGTGAAAGCCGAGCAGGATGAAAACGGCGTCACGCGGAGCTTCACGCTCAATGCCAATGAACTCACCGACATACGGCCCACCACGCGGCCCTGGCATCCCGCGCGGTTGCTGCCCTGGTTGCTGGGCCTGGTCGCCGTCGCGCTGATCACCGGCGCGTGGATTGCCTCGCTGCGCCGGCAGGTCAGGCAGCAGACAGCGAGGCTCGTGGCGGCCAACGACCAGCTCTCGCGCTTTCAGCAGATCGTGGAGACGAGCACGGACTTCGTCGCCATGGCCACGCTGGAGAACAAGCCGCTCTACATGAACCCCGCGGGACGCAAGATGCTCGGCATCCCGCTGGATGCAGACCTGACGAAGATCGACTTCGAAGAAATCTCCACGCCGGAGGCAAGGCACATGATGATGAAGACGGGCATGCCTCACGCCTTTGCCCACGGGCACTGGTACGCTGAGCTGAACATGCGGACGCTCGCTGGCGACGAGGTGCCCGTCTCCTTCCTCGGCCTGGTCATCAAGTCTCCGGACGGCACGCCGCAGTACATCTCCAGCATCGCGCGCGACATCTCCGAGCGCATGGCGCTTGAGCGACAGTTGCGCGAATCAAACGCCGGCCTGCTGCGCTTCAAGGCCATCGCGGACAACATGAAGGACTTGGTGGCCATGGCCGATCTCGACAAGAAGACGCTCTACCTGAACACCGCCGGACGCTCCATGCTCGGCATCGGCATGGACGAGGATGCCGTGTCACTCGGCTTCGACAGCATCTACACCCGCGAGTCGCTGGACACCTTCGAGCGCGAGGGTTTCGCCCACGCTTTCAAACACGGCCATTGGAACGCCGAGATCACCATGCTCCACCGGAACGGGTCGATCGTCCCCGTCGATTTCTCCGGGCTCGTGCTTCGCAATCCCGACGGCAGCCCGCTCTGCATGAGCTGCATCGCGCACGATCTCACGCACCGGCTTGCGCTCGAAAACCAGCTCCGCGACTCGCTCGAGCACGAGCGCGAACTCAACGCGCTGAAGAGCGGCTTCGTGAACACGATCTCCCATGAGTTCCGCACACCGCTCGGCATCATTCTCTTCGCTTCGAGCATGTTGCGGCGGTTCAATCAAACCTTCACTTCCGAAGAGCGCACCGCGCAGCTCGACGCCATCGACGAGGCCGTGGAGCGGATGAATGAACTCGTCGAACAGTCGCTCAGCCTGGGTCGCGCCGAAGTCGCCGCGCCGAAGAAGACGGCCTTCGACGTTTGCAAGCTCAGCTCGCGCATCATCGACGAAGTCATGTCCGCCACCTCCCGGCGCTCGCCCATCACGCTCGAATCCGCCGGCACCATGCCCGCCGGGTATTGTGATGAGATGATGTTGCGCACGATCCTGGTGAACCTGCTCGGCAACGCCGTGAAATACTCGCCCGCCGGATCGCCCGTCGTGCTCCACGTCCAGCACGATGGCTGCGAGAAGGCCGTCTTCCGCGTGCGCGACCACGGGGGCGGCCTGAGCGAGGAAGACCTGCCGAAGCTCTTCACCACCTTCCATCGCGGCAAGGCTGTGCAGGACATCCCCGGCTCCGGCCTCGGCCTCGCCATCGTCAAACGCTGCGTCGAAGCCCTCGGCGGAGCCGTCCTCGCGCGCAACGCGGAGGGCGGCGGCGCCGAGTTCATCGTCGAACTCCCCATCTTCCCGCCTCCACCATCATGAAAACAGTCCTCATCATCGAAGACGAACCGCACATGCGGATGAACATCGCCATGCTGCTCAAGCTCGAGGGCTTCAGCGTGCTGGAGGCCGCCAATGGACGCAACGGCGTGGACATGGCGCGCGAGCATGTGCCCGACATCATCCTCTGTGACATAACCATGCCTGACATGGACGGCTTCGCCACGCTGAACACCATCCGCGGCACTCCGGCACTGCACTCCGTGCCCTTCATCTTCCTCACCGCACGGGGTGACGCGCGCGATGTGCGCACCGGCATGAATCTCGGCGCGGATGACTACCTGCCGAAACCCTTCACCACCACCGACCTGCTCAACGCCATCGAGGCGCGCATCGACCGCGTACAGAAACTGGCCGAGGCCGCGCAGCCTGCGTTCGACTCCGCGGAGCCGCTGGAGCGCCTCGGCGTGACGACCAGCGAGGCGACCGTGCTGCTCTGGATGGCACAGGGCAAGAGCAATGCCGAGATCGCCGCCATCGTCGGCTCCAGCCTGGCGACGGTGAAGAAGCATGCGCAGCACATCTTCGACAAGCTCGGCGTAGACAACCGTGCCAGCGCCATGCTCGTGGCGCGTGACGCCCTCACCGCCGCCCGAAGCGGCGCGCACTGACCCAGGCCGGCCTCCTTCACTCCCACTCGGCGCGGTAGGCGCGCGCCAGCAGCGTCACAGGCTGGGTGACGGTTCTGCAGGGATGATCGCGACGATTTGACAGCCCGCACGCGAGCTGCAGATGGCAGCCGGGATTCGACGTGACGACGACGGGCGACTCCGTCTGTGCGATGCAGCCGAGTTTGCGCTGGAGGAGCTTCGCGCTCTGTTCGGGCTGGGTGATGTTGTAGATGCCCGCGCTGCCGCAGCACCAGTTGGACTCTGGCAGCTCGATCAACTCGAGGCCGGGAATCGATTTCAAAATCTCACGCGGTTGAGACACGATCTTCTGTCCGTGGGCGAGATGGCAAGACTCGTGATACGTCACCCGCTCGATGCCGCAACCGGTCCTGGGTTTGCGCACCCCCGTCTCGGCGAGCCACTCGTGGATGTCCTTGAGCTTTGCGTCCCATGCCTTTGCACGCGCGGCGTAACGCGGGTCATCATGCAGCAGGTGGCCGTACTTTTTGAGATGAGAGCCGCAGCCGCCGGCATTGCTGATGATGGCATCGAGATTCTCCACATCGAACATGTCGAGCTGCCGTCGCGCGAGTTCCTTCGCCAGTTCGACCTCGCCATTGTGCGCATGGAGGGAGCCGCAGCAGTGCTGATTGCGCGGAGTGACGACCACGCAGCCGTTGGCAAGGAGCACATCGACGGTGTCGCGATTGACATCGGAGAAGGCAAGATCCTGCACGCAGCCTGTGAGAAGGCCGACGCGATGACGCGGCGGCGGCGATACACCATCGCCCTCGACCGGTGCGATGAGAGAATCCGAAAACTGCGGTGAGATGCGAGGCGTCATCGGTTCCAGTTCGCGAAGACGCTCGGGCACGAGATGCAGGAACTGGATGCTGCGCAGCAGCCGGTCCAAGCCCGCTGCCTGCCAGAGCCAGAGCAGACGACCGACGAAGCGCAGCAGGCGCGGCCGCATGAAGAGCGTCTCGACCGTGAGCCAGCGCCAGAAGCGCCGCTCGCGCCCATTGAGCACCCGCACCCGCTCGATCTCGCCGCGTGCCGACTCGAACAGGTCCACGTAGCTCACACCCGCCGGACAGGCAGTCTGGCACGCGAGGCAGCCGAGGCAGTAGTACATTTCAGCGGCAAATTCCGCGTTCACCGCCGCCTCGTCATCCGCAATGGCGCGCATCAGGGCGATGCGCCCGCGCGGGCTGTTGCGCTCGAGCTTCGTCTCCATGTAGGTCGGACACGTCGGCAGGCACATGCCGCAGTGCATGCACTGCTGTAGCACGGAGTAGTCGAGGGATTTGAGGAGATTGTCCGCCGCGGCCATGGACGTGGCTCTATACGACGGGGAATGCGGCGGCTTCCACGGTTTTTCTGCCGGCTGCGGAGTCACAACCTCACCGGCCCGCGGTTTTGCAGGCAGGCGGTGAGCCAGCGGGCCAGGTCGGCCACGGACTCGTGCTTCTTGCGCAGCGAGGAGAAGGCGGCCCAGTCCAGCGTGTGCCGCTGGGTGGCGAGCGTGACTTTCTGAATGCGCAGCAGGCTGTGCACGGCCTCGAAGGCGGATGCCGAGGTGCCGAGCAATTCGTCCGGCAGAGGGAGTTCATCGAGCTTCGCCAGTTCGATGCCGAGCGAGGTGATGCCCACGCCGAACTGGTGGCCGAGATTGCGCAACGCATCGACCAGCGCCTCGTCACTGAGCGGCTCGGCGATGACCAGCTCGCTCTGGATCGTCCAGCGCGTGGCGCTCAGCGCTTGGAAGAAATCGGCGGCGAAGGTGTCGAGCGTGACGCCGAGCTTGAGCTGCACGCCGGTGAGGTTCACCTCGGGGCCGCCGAGATGGCGGCGCAGATCGAGCATGGATTCATCGAAGCGCACGGCATCGTCGGCGGCGGTGTCCACATCCCAGTCGGCGGTGACGAAGTCCGGCACCTCCCAGTCACCTCCGAGCATGGGCGAGGCGTCGCCGCGGCCGTTGAGCAAAAATGGAAACGCGCCGCGGAACTCCATCAGCCGCTGGTAGATGGCGGTCACGCGTTGGAAGCGCAGGCAGGCGGCATCTGAATCAGTGCTGTCGCCCTCGAACAGTCCGCCGCGGCCGTTTATTCCCGATGCAATGAGCTTCTTCCGCCGCTGGTAGTAGCCCTGGCCTTGATCGACCTTGGCGATCGGCGAGGTAGGATCGTAGGACAGGATGGAGAAGTGATACCGGAGAGTGGCATCACTGTATTCATCGCCGAGACGGAGGCGCACGAGGCGGATGAGGTCGGTGCCCTTCACCGCTTCACCCGGATCGGAAGGCAGGAACTCGGGCAGAATGTGGCGCAGTTGTTCGCGTAGATTCATCGAGGTCTGCTATTTTTCCGTTTTCACCATTCGACGGCGAGCATGTGAAATGCCGGAGGATTGGTCAAGCACCGAATTGAGAGCGCATTCAGGGAGAGGATTTCGAAGCACGGCCGCAAGACGACGGCCGCCAGTGTCCGGACCGCGCCGTCACTCGGGTTTGATGCGGTAGCGCACGCGGCGGCTGTTGAGCCAACGCACGCCGAACATGTCCATGGTGGCACGCCAGGCGCGGTTGCCGAAGCCGTACTTGCTCACGCCGTGCACGCGCGGGCGGTGGTTCACAGGCATTTCGGTCACGCGCCAGCCCATGCTGCCGATGAGAGCCGGTATGAAGCGGTGCATGCCGGTGAAGAGCAGCAGCGCCTCCCGGCACTCGCGGCGCATGACCTTGAGCGTGCAGCCGGTATCGCGCACGCCATCGCCCACGAAGCGGCTGCGCACGGCGTTCGCCAGCCGGCTTTGCAGGCGCTTGAAGGCGGTGTCCTTGCGCTTTGCACGGTAGCCGCAGACCAGATCCCACCCCTCGTCGAGCCTGGCCACCAGTGCGGGAATGTCCGCTGGATCGTTCTGCAGATCACCGTCGAGCGTGGCGATCACATCTCCGCGCGCCGCGTGGATGCCGGCGTGCATCGCGGCGCTCTGGCCCGCGTTCTTCTCAAAGCACAGCAGCCGCACGCGATCCGACTTCCGCACGCGGGCGACGGTCTGGTCGCTCGATCCGTCATCGACGAGCACCAGCTCGTACTCACGTCCCGCTAGGGCTCGCTCGATCTGCGCCTGCAGCTCGGCGACATTGTCCTCTTCATTGTAAAGCGGCACGACGACGGAGATGGCGGGGGTTGCGGACATGCGGCGGGTTCGTGTGATTTCACAAGTCGGGAGGCTGCCATGAGTGGCAAGCGAAGATTTTCACGGTCCGCACGAGATGGCCGCCGTGCATCACCTCGGCGATGGAGACTGCCTGCGCACGGCCCAGCAACCGCTTGAGTTCCGCGGGAACGGCATGACGTCGCGCGTCGTCAGTGATGAAAATCACGTCGGCACCGCGATCTCGCTCCGCATCCAGTATCTCGCGGGATGCCGGGCGCCACACGCGCACGTCGGGCGCGGTGCCGGAGCTGGTCCGGACATAAAAGGCCGTCGGCGCGCCGAGCTGCCAGCGGTCCGCCAGGAGGATGCAGCGCCGGCCACCGGCCTTCGATGCGGCGGCGATGCCGTCCACGAGCCTTGCGGTTTCACGCCAGCCATTGATCGCACCGGAGGGATCGGCGACACACCAACGCAAGTACGCGCGGCGTGCATCCACTCGCTGCGCGAACGCCCATGGCACGCCCGCTCCGCGCACCTGGTCCGTGCGCACGATGACGAAGCTTTGCACGGCGGCTAGAATGATCGCCAGCGTGCGGATCGTGACGCGTTTCATCAGGCCCGCCGGCTCGCGGCTCATGGTGAAATGCACGAGGGGCATGATGGCAAACGCCGCCCACACCGAGAGTCCGGCATCCGGCCACTCGCGCCAGATGCCCCAGAGAAAGTCCAGCACCGCCGGCGGCAGCGCGAACGCGAGGGCAAACGAGACGCCCGGCTTTTTCCAAAACGACGCGGCATCCGGACGCACCCGACGGACGAACCTGATCAGCAGCCACAAGATCAGCGGCGAGACCAGCAGCAGCCACCGGATCACATTCGGCACCAGCCGCAGCTCGGGCGTGTGAATCATCGCTTCCCCGCCCAATGCGCCGCCGCGTGAGATGCGCCACAGGAGCCACAGCATCGACACCGCCCCCCAGACCGCGACGATACACCAGAAGGGACGGCACGGCCGGGCGTGCCCCCGCAGAGGCGGCGCGATGGCGAGCGCCACGAGCAAGCCGCCGAGTGCGATCACATTCAGCCCATCCGCAAAGACCAGCGCCACGACCGCGAGGGCCGCGCCCAGCCACGCCGGATGCCAGCGGCTCTTCTCATGCAAACCCGCGCGCACACACTCGGCGAGGACCGCGTAGCCGGCGAAGGTGGCGAGCGCCGGCGTGAGCGTAACGGCAGCCAGGTTGAAGGCCGGCAGCACATTGATCACCACCACGGACCATGCAGCCGTTTGTTCATCGAATATCCTCCTCGCCAGCCGCCAGAAGAACACACTCGCGGCAAATGCGATGAGGGGCGTGAAGTAGCGCACCCCGAGTTCCGACCAGCCCAGCAACGCGACGCCAGCCCGGCCAAGGGCGGCGAGCACGACGGGCGCATGCGTCCATGCGACCCCGCCCGGCAGCGGCCCCACGACGGTCAGCGCCTCCGCAGGCGAGAGCTCGCACGTCGGCAGCAGCGCGAAGCGCCAGAGCGTCAGCATGGCGAGTGATGGAAAAAGAAAACGCTGCCTGTGCATGCGAGGGGTTGCGGACCGGCGTGAAGTGCCGCACGATGCCGCGCGCGACTGAATAGTGTCGGGCCGCCCCGTGTCAAAGGCCGCCACGCACCATCGCACGATTCCCAGCCCCGCACCTTGTCCCATGAAACACCGCCTTCTTTCCATCCTGCTCGCCGCCTCGGGGGCACTCGCCGCCACCACCCGCGCCGAGGATGCGCCGCCGACCGGCGAGGAAATCCTCAAGCTCGTCCGTGTGAGCAACGCCCTGCAGAACTACAAGCTCACCGGCACGCTGCGGGATGACCGGAGCGGCAAATCGGAATCCTTCACCCTGAACATGGAGCAGAACATCATGCGCTTCCGCTTCTCAAACCCGAGCCAGATCGTGCATCTGGACATGACCACCTCACCGGCTTCGCTCAAATCCGTGCAGGCCGGCGGCTCCGGCGCGGTGCCGCTGGCAAAATACGGCGAGAAGGTGCGCGGCTTCGCGATGAACTATGAAGACCTCTCGTTACGCTTCCTCTACTGGCCCGGCGCGAAGCTGCTGGGAGAGGAGAACTACAAGCTGCAAAAATGCTGGAAGGTGCGCGTCACCAGCCCGGACAGCGCCACACCCTATGGCACCGTCGATCTGTGGGTGCATCAAGCCAGCGGCGGCATGGCGAAGATGGATGCCTACGATCTCCAGGGCCGCCATGTGAAGCACTACGAAGTCTCCAAGATTCAGAAGGTGGATGGAGCCACGATCCTCAAGGAAATGAAGGTCGAGTCCTTCTCACCCGGCAGCACCAAGAGCGAGGGCCGGACTTACATGACCCTCGACAATCCGGAGCGGAACTGAACGGGCGACATATCCCGTGCATCCACCCCATTCCTGCGGCATGGACTGCGACACATGCCATTCACACAGCTCGGGCTTCATCCCAAAATCCTCCAGGCCGTCAAAGAGGCCGGCTACACCGAACCCACGCCGATCCAGTCGGCGGCGATCCCGCAGGTGATCGCTGGTCATGATCTCATCGGCATCGCGCAGACGGGCACGGGCAAGACGGCGGCCTTCACGCTGCCGATGCTGACCAGGCTTGCGGGCACCATCGGCGACGGCCATCAGCGCGGCACCCGCGCGCTCGTGATCGCGCCCACGCGAGAGCTGGCGGCACAGATCGAGGAAAACGTGCGCATCTATGCCAGGCACCTGCCGCTGAAGGTGGCGACCGTATTCGGCGGTGTGGGAGAGCGGCCGCAGATCGAGGCCTTGCGTGCCGGCACGCATCTGATCATCGCGTGCCCGGGGCGGCTGCTCGACCTGATGAATCAGCGTCACGCCAGCTTCGCCTCGCTCGACTATCTCGTGCTCGACGAGGCGGACCGGATGCTCGACATGGGCTTCCTCCCCGACATCCGCCGCATCGTGAAGCAACTGCCGCGGAAACGGCAGACGCTGTTGTTCTCAGCGACGCTTTCGAAGGAGATCGAGGCACTCACGCACGAGTTCCTGCAACATCCGAAGACGGTGCAGATTGGTCGTCGGTCGAATCCGGCGGAGACCGTGACACAGATGGTCTATGAAGTGCCGCAGCATTTGAAGCTCGGCCTGCTTTCGCATCTGCTGGACGATCCGAAGATGGACAGCGTGCTCATTTTCACCCGCACAAAGCACGGCGCGGATCGCGTGGCGCGGAAGCTGGAGCAGCACGGCATCAAGTGCGGCACGCTGCACGCGAACCGCACGCAGAACCAGCGGCTGCGCGCCCTGAAGGAGTTCAAGGAAGGCACGCTGCGTGTGCTCGTCGCCACCGACATCGCCGCCCGCGGCATCGACGTGGACGGCATCTCGCATGTGGTGAACTACGACTTCCCGATGCACGCGGAGGATTACGTCCATCGCATCGGCCGCACAGGCCGGGCGCAGGCGATCGGCGATGCCATCAGTTTCGTCACGCCGGACGATCACGGACCGCTGAAGTCACTCGAGCGTTTCATCGGCCGCGGCATCGTGCGGAAGGTGGCGGAGGGTTTCGACTACAAAGCGTCCGCACCGCCGCCACAGCAGCATCAGCAGCACCGCCGTGGCGGCCATTCAAAGCCGCAGTCGCAACCACGCCAGCGCGCGCAATCAGCGCAGCCCGACCGAGCACCGGCTGCGAAACCGAAACGCCGCTGGTGGTCTCGCGGGCACAGATGACCTCGCGCAGCATCCGGAGGTGCCTCCTTCGGTTCGCGACCACGCGGATGACAAGCTTGTGAACGGAGCCTTTTGACACCGGACGCGAGTTCGCCGAAAACTCCGCGCGCGATTTCGTTTCAATGCGCGACTTTGAACCTCCGTGCCTGACACCTCCAACATCCTCTACTGCCGCTGCGCCTATGCCCAGGTCGTCCCTGAAGGCGTGAAGAATGCCGTGCTCGAAAAGCTCTGCGAGTCCGGAGCAAGCTTCGAAACGGTGTCCGATCTCTGCGAGATGGCCGCGCATCGTGATCCCCGGCTCAAGGCCATCGCGGGCTGCGGAAGGCTGCGCATCGCCGCGTGCTATCCGCGCGCCGTCGAGGGACTCTTCCAGCAGGCGGGCAGCCCGTTGCCAAAGGAAGGCGTCGAAATCCTGAACATGCGGACGCAGACGGTGGAAGAGATTGCGGGCGCTCTGTTGAAGCCAGCATCCTGAACGTTGAGTTCTTTCCGACATGACCGCCCGCCCAGGGCCATCCGTCCCGAAGGTGCCGATTCCGTTCTGCGGCATCCTTCCGTTCGTTCGCAGGTGATGGCCGCGTTGTTCGAACAGGGGGCTGCGCGGCGAGTCCCGCGCAGCGGCTGCGGTCACGGTGGAGCGGCTATGTTGAGCCGTACAAACCGTCGTCCGCCTGCGCCTGCCGGCACCTGTGCCATGACTTGCTGTTCGATGCCGTTGTCGGCGAGCACCTGCTGCGTGACGCCGGTGGTGCTCCAGCCGGTGCCGGGCAGCGTGTCGCTCCATTCCACGTTGAAGGTCACGCCGCCGTTCAGTGCGGCGACGCTGCGGGTGTAGGTGAACTCGATGATGGCACCATTGCGTTGCGCCGTCACGGGCAGGACTCCGGCAGCCGTCGGGGGCGATCGACAGGCCCACTCGAGCAGATTTTTCGAGCCGTCGGCATCGGGGTCATCCAGCAGGCCGGTGGTGGCCGGGGCGACCTGCTGGGCCGGGGTGAAACTTGCCTCGACCCATTGATCGAATGGGCCGGCGGCACGGGTGACTTTGAAGCCGGTGATGGATGTCTTGTGGCCGCCGTATTGACCGGCGAAGCCGACGATGCGGAACTGCACCGGCGCGGCGATGGCGGCATAGGCGGCCGTGTTGGGCAGGGTGAAGACGAGTTCCTCATCGATGACCGAGGTGAAGTGCGGCGACGTGTAAACTTCGCTCCCGCTCGCGAAGCCGCCGATGCTGGTCAAGAAAGCGTAGCGACGCGGGGCGTGGTAGTCGATGCGGCGGATGGTGAAACGGACCTCGGCGCCGCGCAGGTTCATGGGCTGCCCGACTGGCGGCTGCAGGGTAGCGGTCCAGTGTTCATTGTCGGTGATGGCGAGCGCGAGCGTGGCATCGGCCTCGTCGGGCGGCATGTTTTGATAAAAGACGAGCGCGTCATCGCCCGCCGAGGGAAAGATGCCGGCTCCGGTCTGCCAACCGCTCCAGGTGTGTCCGGCGGCGGTCGTGTAAGTGGATGTCCACGGGCGGTTGTTCGCGGGACTGGCGCCTTCGAAGCTGCTCTGAACGAGCACGCGCGGGCCGCCGACGGTTTTGAAGTAGAACGTGCGCCACGCTGGATCGCCATCGCCATCGCGCACGCGGAGGAAAGCGAAGTTGTCGCCCGTGACACCCGGCGTGCCGGAGATGGTGGCATTGCCGCCGCTGGACGAGACACCGAGTCCGCCATCGAGCACCTGGCCAATGTTCTCGATCGTGCGCCCCCCCTCCCCGCCCGAAGTGACGATGCCTGCGGAATACGGATGCCCCCAGAGCGCCGTGGCGAGCTTCGCCGCGGTGACGAACTGCGGAGCGGTGCCGGCGACGTCATCGATGTGGCGGAGCGTGCTCATCTCCGTCTGCCAGTTCGTGAGAAAAGACCATTTCGGCGAAGACGCCGGAGCTTGATCGAGAAACTCGAGATGGCCCCACTGCCCGTACTTGCCCCACGGGCTGCAATCGACAAAGGCGCCGTGCGTGCGCAGGCCCTTCGCCTTCGCCATGTTCAAGTGGATGCGATACACGTCCGCCATCTGCGGCTGGCGGTTGACCAGCTCGAAGAAAGCCGTGACGCCGTCATCGCGCACATCGCCGGCATCCATGTAGTCGGTGTAGAGCGAGGGGCCGCCTTCATAAGTCACGATGGGCTTGCGCGTGGGAAAGGTGTTCAGCGCCAGATCACGCAGCCACGGTGCGAATCCACCGCCGATGCCGGTGGCATCCGGTCCGCCGCCGGTCTGGGTGGAGCCTGAGAGCATGAGGCGCTTCCATTGATCGAACGTCTGCGTGAGATGAGCCTGGATGGCAGCGCCGGTCCAATACGCGTTGTCGAACGGCACCGACACCGGCCGCGTGTAGCCGCCGCCGAGATCGAAAGTGCCCGACGTGAGAAACCACTGGTCGCTCGTGCCAGCCTGTGCCTGGGCCTTCGCATACGCCCAGTCCTGGATGCCATTGCCGAAGTAGGTCGTGGGCGAGATGATGTCGGGCTCCTGCGCGGGCGAGAGCGTGGCGCCGTAGTTCTTCATCTCGTTCAGGAAATCCTGCGAGTAGGTTTGATTGCCGGTGAAAACCGCACCCACGCGCACGAGCCGCGACGTGCCGCCGAAGACGGACTGAAAGATGCTCCACGCATCGCAAAAGCGACGGGCATTGAACTGCGCCTTCGAGATGCCGGCCAGCGTCGCCTGATCCTGCGCCCAGTTACCCTGGGGGAAGCTGTAGCCATTGCTCCAGATCTCGTTCGAGTACTCCACATACACCCGGCGGCTCGCGTTGAGCGGTGGATATGCCGGGCCGGCTTGCGGAGCAACGTAAGGGTTCACGCCGTCGCTGCCGAAGGCGATGAGCTGCGCGAGCTTCGTGATGAAATCGGTCGTTGCGAGATGCGGCACGGTGATCCAGAGGTCCTTGTTCGTCGCGTTGCACATCGCCACCATGTGCTCGAAAGCCACGCCTGTGCCGCGATTGCCGGTGAAACCCGTGGCGGGACTGCGCGGATTGAGCACGCCGGATTGAAACACATGCGATGGCAGGCGGCGGTCGCTCCAGTCCTGCTGCGGGCTGGCGTTGGTTTCATTCCAGTCCATGAATCGCAGCCAGCCCCACGGTCCTCCGCTCAGACGCGCCAGCGCAGTGGGATGGAAGAGCTGGCCTTCGAGCGACTGATTCTGCGGATTCGAAGGATTCGGCAACCAGACCTTGATGTCGGTGATGGGGCTGGCCGCGTTGAGGTCCTCGACGGTGATGTTCGAATACGCGCTGCCGCTCACCTGATGATAAACGCGCCGGCCGTTCACGATCCGTCCCGTCGCCGCGCCGTTGGATTCACCCGCGAGGAACTGTCCGCCGGTGAGCCGGATGTCGGCATCGCCCTGCCAGGTGACGACGATCTTCCCGATCGCCAGCGAGTCCCGCGCCGGCCAGGTCGCGGGCCGGTCCGAGTAATTCGTGTGCAGCCCCCAGCACACGGCGCGCAATCTCGTGCCTGGATTCAGGTACAGAGGAAAGCCATTGGCATTGAACTGCGGATTCCCGAACGTGGACACCGCGCTTCCCCAGTTGAAGCCGGTGAACTCCAGCCACAGTTCACCCTGCATGAGCGCGTTGGCGAAATAGGGCGCACTGAAGTAGTTCACCCCGCCCAGGTTCATTCCGAACTGCGGCAGCGAGGCCTCGTCAACAGCCCGCGATGGCAGGGACAATCCGGCGGCAAGCCAGACCAAAGAGATGCAGCACAGGCTGCGCTTGGACCCGACGACACTCATTGAAGGACGGCGGACAGCATAAGATCCGGGGCGGAGTGGTCAATGATGGAGAGGCTCGGTGGTCAGTTGCCGGATGTGAGCACTGAGAACTGAGCACTTGTCCCTGTTCCCGAGAGTTTGGCGCTCACACTGTATTCAGTGCTCAGCTTGCCGGGAATGAACGGAGCGGTGGAGCGTGCTCCACTCTGGAGCCTGGCATTATTTGAAGAGCTTCGTACCGGCGGACAGATGGTCTTTGAATTCTTCCATTCGCAGCGCAACGCGTTCGCGCATGGACCGCTCGCCGATGCCTTCGTGCTTCGTACCGACGAGCGCGGTGAGCAAGGAGACGAGTGCGGTAACGTCGTTCATCATGACGAACTCGGGCGCGATCTTCTTGTCGGCAGTGAGGTTGTGGTAGTTCCCGAGCGGGATGGAAATGCCGGCGCTGCGCCGGCCGCAGGCTTGCATGGCGGTGGCCTCGCACACGCCAGCGTCGAGAAGGCAGCGCTGGACGCGGATGGCCTGCTCGGAGGCGGTCTTCATAAGGATGGCGGTGGCCTCGCTGTCGAAGACGGAGAGACGATCTCCCACACGCACGATGGGGCCGCCGCCCATGACGGCGCCGTTCACCGGGCGGCTGGTCTCGAGCGAAAGGAAGACGGCGTCCGCGGGGAACGGCCAGTTCTGCCCGACATGCCAGGCGCCGATGAAGCCAATTTCCTCGGCACGGGTGAAGACGGCGTGAACGGTGGCCTGGAGCCTGAGCTTTGAGAGCGCCCAGAAAGTGGCGATGATGGCGGCGCAGCCGATGAGGTCGTCACACGCCGTGGCCTCGATCCTTTCCTTGGTGATCTTCACCGGAAAATTCCAGCACGCGATGTGCCCCTTCACCTTGCGCAGTCCGCGCTTCACACCGGCCGCCACCTCGGTCGGGGCCACGCCGCCGAGGAACTGCCATGGATCACTGCCATTCAGACCGGGGCCTTTGACGAAGGCGGGATGATCCATGTGAGCGCCAAGCACCCAGGAGGGACGGCTGGTATGCCGGCCATGTTTGTAAGTGGCGAGCAGATTGCCCATCTTGTCCCGTTTGAGCTTCACACCCGGGCAGCCGGCGAGCAGAGACTCGATCTCCGCACGCACATGGTATTCATGAAACGGCGCGGTGGACTGCTTCAAAATGCGCTTGAGAATCGTGGTGAGCGTAGGCACTGACATGTCCGCAAACTAACGCGATTTCATCAAACACCAACTGCCAACGTGAAGAAGGTCCGCTATTTTTTGGAAGCACTGCTGGTGCGCGGCATGGCGCGGTTTCTGCCGCTGCTGCCGCGCCATGGGCTGCTCTCTCTGGCACGCCTCACCGGCACGCTCGCATGGCTGGCCGATGCCGCCGGCCGCGCCACGGCCATGGAGAATTTGCGGGTCGCTTTCCGCAATGAACTGAACACCGCCGAGCGCCGGCGCATCGTGCACAAGTGCTACCAAAATTTCGCACGCACCTTCCTGGACCTATTCTGGCTCGCCCGCCTCACCGACGACAACTGGCGCGACTTCGTAACGTGTGAGGATTTGGACCCGGAGCGGCTCAAGGAGGACATCGCCGCAGGTGCGATCTGGGTGACGGCGCACTTTGGAAACTTCGAACTCTCCAGCACGGCCTGGGGTTTCCGCGGCATGAAGATGGTGACGGTGGCGCAGGATTTCAAGAATCCCGCCCTCACTCCGATCTTCCAGAACGCGAGATCGACCGCCGGTCATGTGCTCATCCCGCAGCAGGGGGCAATGATCCGCCTGATGAAGACGCTGGGGCGCGGCGGTTACGTGGCGCTGCTCTCCGACCTGAATCTTCCACCGGGCCGCGCCGCCACAGTGATCAACTGCTTCGGTCTCAAGACGTGCGTGACCACGCTGCACACCATGCTGGCGCGGAGACTCGGCTGCTCCGTAATACCTTCCGTGTGCTTCCCCCGCGAAGATGGCAGCTACATCCTGAAAACGTACCCACCGGTCAGGCCCGTCTCGGAGGATGACGTGCACGCCGCCACCCAGCAAGTGTGGGACATCTTCGAAGCAGACATCCGCAGACAGCCCGAACTGTGGATGTGGATGTATAAACACTGGCGCTATCTGCCGGGTGAGGAGCAGGACCCGGACTACCCCGACTATGCCAATCCCAGCGCGCCGTTCCGCAAACTGGCGGCCGCCCGGTCGGTGGAGTGAGCGCAGTGAACTGGTGTGGCGGAGAAGATTCGGAATCCCGCTGGGGCCCCGCACGAAAAAAAAGCCGGAGGTTCGTTCACCTCCGGCTTCCGGGAAAAGTTCTGCAGGCAGGCGATCCCTTACTCGGCGTTCTCCTCGACATAGCGGATGACGTCGCCCACGGACTGAAGCTTCTCGGCTTCCTCGTCCGGCACGTCGATGCCGAATTCCTCTTCAAACGCCATCACCAGTTCCACCGTGTCGAGCGAGTCAGCGCCGAGATCTTCGATGAACTTGGCCTCGGGAGTGACCTGCTCGGGATTGACGCCGAGCTGCTCGACGATGATGTCACGGACTTTGTCTGCGATGTTGTCTGCCATGGTGGGGGTTTGTTGGATGGGCCGGAGCAATAGCGGCTCGTTCTGATTTGGCAAGGGGAATTCAAGCGAAATTTGACGCTCTGCACAGCGCCATCGAACACGGTTCGAAACGCGTCTGATTCGTCATGTTTTCGCATCCTCGCCGACGGTCTGCTGATCGTCGTCCTCGTCGGGTTCCTCCACTTTTTCGACCAGTTCTCCGCTGAAGCGCGAGAGCAGGTTGGCAAGAATTTGCTCGACCCCTTTTTCATCGTACTTCATGCAGTCGAGGCACGCCTTCCTCGCGGGGGCATCGGGGGATGCCCGGTAATAGATGGCGGCCAGTCCCTTGTTCTGCCACTTGCGCTTGTCCACTTTGAAGACGTCGGCAAAGCGCACTTCGGCGCCATTGGGCGCGATGAAGCGGTCCACCAGACCGCGGGTGACCTTGTTCCGGTTCATCAACAGAAGCACGATCACGACGAGCGCGGCCGCCATCATGCCGCCACCCCACCAGAACTGCTCTTCGATCTCGCGGTCGGAGTACTTCTTCGGCTTCTCGTCCAAACGGTGTTCCGCAGCGTAGCTCAGCCACGTCGGCGGCACGCCATCGACATCGACCGGCCAGTTCTTCGACTTCATCTCGGCCCGCCATTGGTCGAGCGAATCAGTTTTCTTGGCCCGGTCATATCCTTTGAGCACCTCCTCCTCGAACCGATCCTTGATCGACGCCTTCTCGTTCTTTGCCGGATAGCCCCACTTGCCGTCGTAGAAGAAAAGGGCGGCGAAAACCGCCAGCATCAGCGCCATCATGCCCATGCGGCGGAAGTACCACGATGTCACGCGGCACACGATTTCTTCTCCATCGGGAGGATTGCCCGGCTTTTCATCCATGCGGCCATTCAAGCCGTACCGCTGCGCCGCCGCAACCGGCTATTTACAACCGCCGGCTTCTGGCTCCGCGCAGGTGCCGGCGGTGGGACGGCGTTCGTCCAAGCCCGGGCATCATGGCGACGATGCCGGCCTGACAAAGAGCGTCCGGCATGTGGTCCCGGTCTCATGATTCGCACGCCATCCGCCGGGCATCGAAAAACGTAGCATTTCAGCAGACGGCGCTGCATCATCGTGATTTACAAGGCAGCCGCCTGCCGCCGCACAATTGAAAACCCGCCTCACACCATGATGCCGCTCCTTTTCATCAGCACGCTCATCATCTCGCTCCTCGCCACATGGCGGGTGCGCAGTGCCTACGCGAAGTATTCCGAGGTGCCCGCTTCATCGGGCATGACGGGTGCCGAGATCGCACAACGCATCCTGGACCGGAGCGGCGTCTCCGACGTCAGCATCCAGTCCATCCCCGGCACGCTCACGGATCACTACGACCCGGCGCACAGGCGCCTCATGCTTTCCGAGAACAACTACCATGGCACCTCCGTCGCCGCGCTCGGCGTCTCGGCGCATGAGTGCGGACACGCCATCCAGCACCAGCAGATGTATGCGCCGCTCCAGTGGCGCATGGCGGCGGTGGGCGTGACGAACATCGCCAGCCAGGTGGTGATGTGGCTGCCGCTCATTGGCGGTCTCTTCATGGGCATGAAGCCTCACTTGATGGTCACCATCATGGCGCTGGGCTGGGGTGTGCTCATGCTCTTCCAGCTCGTCACGCTGCCTGTCGAGTTCGATGCCACCGCACGCGCCAAGCGCATTCTTGCCGAGACCGGGGCACTCCGCCCAGGTGCGGAGACTGACGGCATGAACCGCGTGCTCGATGCCGCCGCGCTCACCTACGTGGCCGCGTTCATCACGTCGCTCGTCTATTTTCTTTGGTACCTGATGCGGACGCTAAATGACCGGAGATGAAACCAGCGGCCATCATGAGGGATCCGGCACGGATCACGGACCGGCGCGCCCGGATTGCCTCAGTGGTCGAAAAGCGCCCCTTTCCGACGCTGCCGTCGGCAAGAAATGTCCAGTCATCGCCTTTGTCAGGCGCTGACCCCTGCGAGATTGGATACGTCGATTGCCGGCGCTGATCCCACGCGTATCCTCCACCACCACCCAATGCCTGCCTTTGCTTCCATCCGGCTCGCCGCGCTGCTGATTGCTGCAGGTTGCATTTCCGCGCCCGCTCCCGCCATGGCGCAGGCCGCCGGCGCAGCGCCCTCCTCTGCAACCGGCGCGGAAAAATCTCCCGCACCCGCCGCGGGGCGCCCGTCTGTGAAACAGACCGGCCCGGACCAATACGAAGTCGGCGGCATCAAGTTCAACGGCGCCACACGCGAGATCAGCGTGCCGGTCGTGATCAACTACAAGCAGCTCCCCATCGAATACATGCTCGTGCATGAGACGGGCAAGGTGCATGAAAGTGTGCTGAAGACCGCGATCAATCCCTCCGACCTCCAGGTCGCCCTGCTGCTCTGCCACTACGAGCCGGGCACCGAGGGCCTCGCCCATCCCGATGCGCCAAAGGACCTCTCTCCCATCAAGCCGCTGCCGCTCAAGACCCCCGGCGCGAACCGCATGAAGATCGACGTGGAATGGCAGCAAGACGGCGGGACAAAACGCGCGCCGCTCTCCGAGTGGATGCTCGATGTCAACACGCGCAAACCGCCGCCCGATCTCGATGTGTGGATTTTCTCCGGCTCCTTCGTCGATCACGACGGCTTCGCCGCCCAGGCTCAGGGATCCTTCATTGCCGCCTATCTCGACCGCGCGGCGATGATCAACTCTCCGGCGAAGGGGAACTGGGATGACGACCTCTGGATATCGAATCCCGCAAAGATTCCTGATGAAGGCACGCCGGTCACACTGATCATCTCCCCTGCCCCTCCCGCGAAGCAAGAGCCACCCAGCCCGAACACCAAATCCAAGCCATGAGACTGCCCGCCACCCTCGTCGTTCTCGCCATCTTCACAGGCGTACCGCTCCGCTCCCAAACCCTCACCGCTCCGGCGCGCAATGAATCCCTCAAACAGGAGATTCAGCTCGCCTACGCCCGGGGCCTCGCCTTCCTGAAAGCGAAGCAAAATGCGCAGACCGGCCAGTGGGGCGAGGCGGAGCCCGTGGCCTTCACCGGTCTGGCGCTCGCCGCAGCGATGATGGATCCCGCCCGCAAGCCCCCGGACGCCATTCCTGCCAATCTCGAAAAGGGCTACCAATTTCTATTGAAGAACGTGAAGCCCGACGGCGGCATCTACGTGCAGGCGCGCGCGAACTACAATACATCGCTCGCGCTGGTCGCCCTGATGCTGAATCCAAAACTCGAGAACGAGCAGGTGGCCCTGGCCGCGCGCCGCTTCATCATCGGCCAGCAGAACGACTTCGATGAAAAGGGCAGGACGGACAATCCCTTCGACGGCGGCATCGGCTACGGCTCGCCAAAGCCGAACCAGCCCGCCCATGCCGACATGTCGAACACTCACTTTGCCCTCGAGGCGCTCCACTACGCCGACAGTCTGCTCGCCGACAAAGGCGACGCCGCGAAGAACGAACCGAAACTCAACTTTGCCGCGGCCATCGAGTTCATCCAGCGCTGCCAGAACCGGCCGGAGTCCAACGATGCCTCGTGGGTAAGCAGAGACCCGAAGGACTACGGCGGCTTTGTCTATGCCCCGGGCGAGACACGCGGCGGTGAAACGAAGACTGCGGACGGACGCATCGCCCTCCGGTCATATGGCAGCATCAGCTATGCCGGCCTCATGAGCTTCATTTACGCCGGACTCGACGCGAACGACCCGCGCGTCAAATCCGTCGTCCAGTGGCTGAGCGAGAATTTCACGCTCGACGAAAATCCCGGCCTCGGCGGCGAGGGCCGTTATTACTACTACCACACGATGGCCAAGGCTCTCTCCGCCGCAAAGCTCGACGTGCTCAAGCTCAAAGACGGAAAGCTCATCGACTGGCGCGCTGAACTCGGCAGGAAACTCCTCAACATCCAGCAGGGCGACGGCTCATGGAAAAACGACGCCGGCCGCTGGATGGAAAGCGACGATGTGCTCGTCACCGCCTACACGCTCCTCGCCCTGGCCCGGGTGCACCAGGGCTTGTAAAGTCCGGCTGGCAGCCGTGGTCACGCTCATCCGCGCTGATAAACAGACCGCGGATTCTTCTGAAACGGCTTCGTGCTGGCTTCCGCAGGCATGGCAAACGGATGAACTGACCTCCAGCGAGTTCCGACGCAAGTTCACGCGCTTGCGATCCACCATCCACCATTGACTCGCCGGCCCGCACCGCGCACTAATGCGCCCGCCTTCACCCATGTCCGACACCGCAGCATCCTCGCCCGCACGTTCCGATTTCATCCGCGACATGATCGCCGCCGATCTCGCAGACGGACGCAACGACGGCTGGGTCATCACGCGCTTTCCGCCGGAGCCGAACGGCTATCTGCACATCGGCCACGCGAAAAGCATCTGCCTGAACTTCGGCCTTGCACAGGAGCACGCCCCGAGGTCGCGCTGCCACCTTCGCTTTGACGACACGAATCCGGCGAAGGAAGACACGGAATACGTGGACAGCATCATGGAGGACGTGCGCTGGCTCGGTTTCGACTGGGGCGAGCATCTGTTCTATGCCAGCGACTACTTCGACAAGCTCTACGAGTTCGCCGAACAACTCATCCAGAAGGGACTCGCCTATGTTGATGACCTCACGGCCGAGCAGCTTCGCGAGTATCGCGGCACGCTGACGGAGCCCGGCAAAAACAGCCCGCACCGCGACCGCGGCATCGAGGAGAATCTCGACCTCTTCCGCCGCATGAAGACCGGCGAGTTCGCTGATGGTGCGAAGATTCTGCGTGCGAAGATCGACATGGCGCACCCGAACATGAACATGCGTGATCCCGCGCTGTATCGCATTCTCCGCGCTCATCATCACCGCACCGGTGACAAGTGGTGCATCTACCCGATGTACGACTACGCACACCCGCTGAGCGATGCGCTGGAGAGCATCACGCACTCGCTCTGCACGCTCGAGTTTGAAGATCATCGCCCTCTCTACGAGTGGCTGATCAACAATGTCGATGGCCTGCCCGGCCGGCCGTATCAGCGCGAGTTTGCGAGGCTGAACCTGACTTACACGGTGATGAGCAAGCGCAAGCTGCTCCGTCTCGTCAAAGAAGGCCACGTCGCCGGCTGGGACGATCCGCGCATGAGCACGATCTCCGGCTTTCGTCGCCGCGGATACACGCCGGCGGCAATTCGCGATTTCTGCAAGACGATCGGCCTCACCAAATTCAAATCCACCACCGACGTGGCGCTGCTCGAACACGCGATCCGCGAAGACTTGAACAAGAACGCCCTCAGAGCCTACGCCGTGCTGCGACCGATCAAGGTGGTGATCGAGAACTATCCCGAAGGCCGGGTCGAGCATGTCGAAGCGCCGAACAACCCCGAGGACGAAAGCGCCGGCAAACGCCAGGTGCCGCTCTGCCGCGAGCTCCACATCGAGCAGGACGACTTCATGGAAAACCCGGTCGCCGGCTTTCATCGTCTGGTCCCCGGCGGCGAGGTGCGCTTGAAGTTCGCCTTCTGCATCATCTGCAAAGAGGTGGTCAAAGACGCGGCGGGCAACATCACCGAACTCCGCTGCACCTACGACGACGCCACGCGCCACGGGAAGAAGCCCGAAGGCCGGCCAAAGCCCAAGGGCATCATCCACTGGGTCAGCGCGCAGCACGCTTTCGAGGCTGAGGTGAGGCTCTACGACCGTCTCTTCGTGAATGAAGATCCCGAAGCCGGCGACGCGGATTTCATTTCAAATCTGAACCCTCACTCCCTCGAAGTCCTGACCAACGCGAAGCTCGAGCCGTCGCTCAAGGATGCGAAGCCCGGCGCACACTATCAGTTCGAGCGTGTCGGTTACTTCTTCACTGATCCCAAGGACAGCCAGCCCGGCACCCCCGTCTTCAACCGCACCGTCGGCCTCAAGGACAGTTGGGCTAAGGAAGTGGCGAAGACGAAGTGATCCCGCCATGTTGGAGTCCCGGCTTTGGCCGGCTCACAGTCGCCCGATTCACAACGCGAGGATATCGACACGCCGAGAGCGTCCGAGCCGCCTGAAGGGGCGGGACTCCAACAAGAGTCGTGCTCCGCGCACTTCAGACGAGACAGCGCAGGGCGTTGCAGCCATGCCGATTCTCAAAAAGAATGTCATTTTGCCCACCCACCACCGGGAGATCTCGATTTGCGTTGGACAGCCTCTGACGCCCGCCTGCTCCCTCAGCCGATGTTCCGAAGGCCAACGGCCTTCTGTCTTCCAGCCCAGGGTTCGCGCAGCAGAACCCTTGTATGGATGGCAACTCCACCGATTCGATAAAGGGCGAACCGCATCGCGGTTCCGTCCGCAGGGTTCCGCGCGATGGACGGAACCACGTTGTGGTTCTCGCTCACGGAATGCAAGGCGACCCTCCAATTCCCAGGGTTCTCCGAACCCTTGGGCTGGGAGACACAAGCCCGTTGGGCTTGAAGAGGAATGCCGGTTCTCAAGCCGCATCGTTGTGTCACGCCGGCCTGATCCTGGTCCTTTTCGCGAACCTCAATCAGACAAACACCCTCAACATGTCTATGCCCCAGGCCTGAAGACCGGCTACGGCGCGAAGACACTCCCGGGCATCCGCGAAGCCATCGAAGACCGCCGCTGGCAGGACGCGGAGAAGTTTTCCGCCATCGTGGCGAAGTCGCTCGATAGCTACGGCGATGCGCTGGAGAAAGTGGCGAAGTCGCTCGGTGCAGCGAGTCGTGCGCCAGCAAAGCAGCCATCTCGCTCCGCGAGATGAGCCGGAGGCCGTCGCCCGAGCCACACAACCTCAAAGCTCGAAGAACTTCCGTGTCCGCGGTGCCCGTCCCTCCCGGAAAAAGACTGGCGTGCGCCGCGCAGTGCGCGCTACTCTCCGCCGCATGAGCCTGACGACTGATCTGCCGAAATTCCGTCCTGACCTCGTGGGCGAGGACCCGGGGGACGAGTGCTACATCGACCTCACCCCGGATGATCCGCAGCCCCGCACGCGCATGATCTTCTGCTGGTGCCCGCCCGCGTCGGAGAAGAAGCTGCCCGGCTTCTGGCTGGGGAAGCACCTCGTCACCCAGGCGCAGTGGCAGGCGCTGATGGGGGGGAATCCGAGCATATTCAAAGAGAGCGAGCAGCAGCCGGTGGATTCCGTGTCGTATGAAGATGCCGAGGCATTCGCGAAGCGGTCACAGGGGAAGAAAGGGCTGCTGCCACCCGGCTTCGAGCTGTGGCTGCCCACCGAGGCGCAGTGGGAGCATGCCTGCCTGGCCGGGCGTAGCGGCGTGGACTTCGGCATCGGCTCAGGCCGTGCCTTGAACAGCCAGATGGCGAATTTCGATGGCCGTCATCCCGATGGCAAAGACAGCAACTCCTTCGAGTGGCTCTACCGCAAAGAGACGCTGCCCGTGGGCTGCTTCCCGCCGAATGCCTGGGGGCTGCATGACATGCACGGGCAGCTCTGGGAATGGTGCGCCGACTGGTATGACAAAGATCGCGTCAGCCGGGTACTGCGCGGCGGCTCCTGGTTCCACGACGGCTTCGACTGCCGCGCGGGCTACCGCAGCAGGTTCGACCCGCGGTCCCGCGGCAGGAACATCGGCTTGCGTGTCTCCCCCAGTTCCATCCAGTCAAGAAACAAGAAGTGAAGCGAGGGACGACGGGGGAAACCTGAATGACGAAATCCGAATGACGAATGGTTGGAAGCCGAGCCACTGAGCAGCCCATGAACCCGAACCTCGAAGAAGCCACGCATCGCATCCGCTTCTGCCACCGGAAGCGGCGGAACCACCTCAACCTCGCGGAGCTGGGCCTCACCACGGCGGAGCTGGACGCCATCCCGGAGTTTGCGAAGCTCACGCAGCTCGAGTTTCTCGATCTCACCGGCAATGAGCTGACGGAACTGCCACGTGGCCTTTCAGCCTTCACTCGGCTGCGCTGGCTGGGACTGAACTTTAACCGGGTCATCAGCATTGACGGTGTCGAACATCTCACGTTGTTGGAACGGTTGTATCTACGGGGAAATGCGCTGAGAACCCTGCCCGCAGGCATCGGTGCGCTGGCGAAACTGGTGGAACTCGATCTGAATGCGAACCGGGTCGAGGAGCTGCCGGGCAGCTTTGCCAGGCTGTTTGAAGGTGAAGGCAGGAGTGCCAAAGTCTGGCCGCATGTGGATTTCGGCGGGAATCCGGCGGAGTTTCTGCGGCTCTACAAAGCCAATGATCCGACGGCCTTTCTCGCGGAACTGGCCGCGCAGGCGAAGAAACGCGCGGTGGTGCGGGAGGGGAAGCTGCTGCTGGTGGGCGAGGGGGAGGTGGGCAAGTCCACGCTGCTGCGCGCGCTGCGCGGGGAGTCATTCCGGCGTGCAGAGGCGGAGAAGCTGAGGCAGACGCAGGGCGTGGAGCTGGCCCCGCTGCCGCTGCCTCTGGGCGCGGTGGAGCCGGAGGTGACGCTGAATGCCTGGGACTTCAGCGGGCAGGACCCGGTGCGGGACACGCACCAGATTTTCTTCACCCAGCCGGCGATCTACCTGCTGGTATTCAAAGCGCGCACGGGAACCGGCGTGCAGACGCTCATCGACTGGCTGTGGCTCATCAAGCACCGCACGAAGTCGCACGCGAAGGTGCTCATCGTGGGCACGGAGGTGGGCGCGGGCCGGGCGCAGGTGGATGACCTGGACCGTGTGTGGCGGCTCTTCGGCGGGCCGGACGGCATGCTGATCGAGGAGGGGATTCACTTTGTGGAGTGTGATGAAAAGCACCAGGGCGGCCAGACCGGCATCAATGAGCTGCGGAAGAAGCTGCTGCGGGTGGTGAACGACACGCCAGGCTTCTGCCAGATCGTCTCCCAGGCCATGCTGGAGGTGCGGCAGAGGGTGGACGAGGAGCGGAAGAAGCAGCACTTCATGGACTGGCAGGCATTTGAGGACGTCTGCCATCAGCAGGGCCGAGGCATCCAAAGGGAGCATGTGGCGGCCTTTGCACGGCAGCAGCATGAGATCGGCAGGCTGGTGTGGATCGAGCGCGGCATCCTGGCACAGAAGGTCATCCTGGCCCCGGACTGGTTGGGGAAGGCGCTGGCCTATCTTTTCCAGCCACGGCAGGACGGCACGGAGGCGGCGCTGGGCGGAATCGCCACGCAAGGGCAGATCGACGCGGAATGGCGGCTGCCGAGGCGCTTCGGCACGGAGGGCCAGATCGAGCCGCCGCTGGAGGAGCGGATGTTCCCCATCTTCCGCGCCTTCATGGCGGAGTATGACCTGTGGCATCCCGTGGACCCGGAGACGCGTGGAGACGCGCGGCGCTATCTGATCCCGAAGCTCTTCGCGCAGGAACGGCGGGCCTGGGACGCGGCCTGGGACGCGCTGGGACCGCTGGGCGGCAGCCTGAAGCGCCAGGTGCAACTGAACGGCTGGGATGGCGAACCGCTGAACACCTGGCTGATGCGGGCCTTTTTCTCCCGGCTCATCGTGCGCCTCTATCCGCAACTGCTGGATACAGGGAATGCCGCGCCGGAGACGCACTGGCGGCATGGCTTCCGCCTGCACGAAGACCACCTCGGCCATGGGCGTGTGTGGTTCGACAAAGACCGCGGCCGTGTCTTCTTCGACGCGGTGGGAAACAAGCCCGACTGGCTCTGGTGCAGCCTGCGTGGGGCCATCGACGGCCTCCGCCACGAGATGGCCGCGCCGGGAACCGAAATGGAGATCGAGGTGGACAAGTATGTCCCCTGCACCGCCGCCGTGCCGGACTGCCAGCTCCAGCTCGCCGCCTTTGCCGAGGCGGATGTGCTGAGCTGGCAGAACGATGAGGAACTCGGCCCGAGGATCAAATGCGTGGAAAAGGGCTGCCCGCACAAGCTGAGCATCGCGCTGCTGGCGGAGGGCATCGACTCACCACGCGGCGGCGCGGTCTGCCAGCGGGATGAGGAATTGCATTCCAAGATGGACTCGCTACTGGAGTCAAGCCATCGACTCGAAGCAGGCATGGACACCTTCTGGCAGCAGATGGAGACTGGTTTCGAGTCCTTCCGGAATACGCTGAAGGCGGTGGCGGCAGGCACGGAGGCCACGGCAGACCAGCTCGCCCTCGTGTCCATGGTGGTGGCGGATGTGAAGGCAGAGCTGCTGCAACTGACCTGCCGCCTGGACGATCCGCACCGGCTGGGGCCGTGTTTGTTTTTCGTCGAACCCGTGGATCCCGATTTCTGGAAGGATCCCGGCAGGCTTTTCGGCAGCAAATTTTGCCTTCAGCTTTGCTGCGAGCGCACGCTGCTGCCGGTGAGCTGGTTCCGCAGCACGCCGAATCTCGGCAGGTTCGACTTCACGATGGATGAGAAATGGTGGTCGCTCACGAAGCCATACTTGAAAGGGGTGACGCGCTTGCTTGCCGCCTTTGTGCCTGGCGCGGGCCTGCTCGGTCACAGCGCAGACATCAGCAGCCTCATCGACCTGAGCGAGTCGGACATCCTGAAGCAAGGCAAGGACCTCCTCGACAACACCGAGAAGCTGCTGGAGCTGCCGGATGCAACCGTCGATGCCAGCCCGGCGGCCCGGCAAACCAGAAAAGCTCCCTATGGCGTTCCCGACCTCACGGAAGCGAGAGGACTCGACCTCAAGAAGCTTCACAGCTTCCTGCTTGGCCAGACGAAACAGCCCAGCTTGGAAACCGCAAACCTCGGTCTGGTGCGCCGCTATGACAAAGGCCAGCGCAGACATCTCTGGGTTCACGAAAGCCAGCAGGGCTACTATGGGGACCCGCGTGACGAGTGATGAAGACACGGCGAGGGCCGGTCGGTCGTGACTTTGGCGCGGTGCTGCTGCGGGTGTAAGGCCGGGCGCGGATCACCTTCACTTCAGCTTCAGCAACTCCGGCTCGGTCCATGCGTCCTGACGGTCTTTGATGGCGGCGCGGATTTTCGCGACGGCTTCCGTTTCGATGGGTGACGCGGTGTGGCCCCACTCGCGGCGGAGGTAGGTGAAGATGGCGGCGAGTTGTTCATCGCCGAGCACGCCCCAGGGTGGCATGTCGAGGCCATACCTGGTTTTGCCGACGGTAAGCGGACCGCGCACGCCGTTGATCGCGATGCGTGCGAGGCGTTCGACAGAGCCGTTCACCCACTCGGAATCCACCAGCGGCGGTGCCTGGCCTTCGAGGCCGAGTCCATGCGTCTGATGGCACGCGGCGCAGGTGCCGGTGAAGAGCAGCTTGCCCATCTCGAACTGCTTCTGCTGCGCAGCAGTGAGCGGCTCGACGGTGGTTTCGACAGCACCCGGTTTCCCCGGCCACACGAAGAGCGGCATCGCTTTATCGAGGGTCCGCTTCAGTGAGGAACTCGTGGTCTGTTGCAGCTTCGCGAGTGCAGCGGGTTCGGTGGCGAGTTTCATCGGACGACGATCTGTGACGACGGGCGTGCTGGTGAAGCCATTGATGAGGACGCCTTGTCGCTGGACCGGTAGCGCTGCGATAGCGTTGAGCAATCGCTCGATGCGCACAGCATTCCGTTGAGCGAGGACGCAGCCAGCGAGAGCGCCGAGCAATCCATCATCGACCGTGTCTGCGGGTGCGGCGAGCAAGGACTCGATCAATTCGAGTTCGCGTCCACCGACTCCGGTCAGCACGGCATCGCGAAGGAACACATGTTTCGGCGCGCGTCGGCACAGCAGCGCCATCGCTTTGTCAGCGGCGGAATCGCGCGCTTCGCCGAGAGACAAGGCGAGCTGCAACTGCACTTCCGGTGACGACTCCGTGCCCGCGAGCGCGATCCACTTCGGCAGCACGTCGGAGCGATCTTTGCCACTGAGCAACGTCTCACCAACACGCAGCGCAGTGGCACGCACGCGAGGATCCGCGTCATCGAGCGAGCGCGTAGCGACCTTTGATGTCAGGCGTTGCAAGCCATCGAGCGTGCAGAGCGCATGCATCCGGCCCATCGGTTCTTTGCTTTCCGCAGCCAGCGTTTCGAGCGCAGGCACGACGGACACATCGCCGCGCTCGACCAGCAATCGCTGCGCGGTCTCGCGCCACCACGCATTGCGATGCGCGAGATGCGCCACCCATTGCGCGGGCGTTTCCTTCGACATCTGTGGTGATGCTGGGCGCGTGGCTTTCTCCGGCACCACGCGCCAGATGCGGCCCTTACCGATGGGTGTGTCGAGGCCGCGTGCGCGCACTTGGTCTTCGAGGTATTTCGACACCGAGATGCGATGCTCGATGATGCCGTGATACATGTCGCAGACGTAGAGCGCGCCGTCAGGGCCAGTGGTGAGATTTACGGGGCGAAAGCGTTCGTCGGTCGAGGCGATGAACTCGCTTTTGTCATAAGCCTCGTGCGCGGTGAGCGAGCCATCGACCGACGTGACGATGTTGCGTTTGATCAGATTGCCCGCTGGCTCGCACACGAAGGCATTGCCGACAAACTCCGCTGGAAACAAATCGCCGCGATAAATCCAAGGCGCGCACGCAGCGGTGAACTCCTTCAATTTGTAGTCGCGCAGCATCTCGGCCACGTAGCCGCGATTGATGCCAGGAGTCACACGCGCAGGCCACACCGACTGATCACGCGCGACACTCACGCCGCGACCGCGAGGCCGCGGGTAGTTCGGATTGCGACCGAGGTATTGCGATGGGATGATCTGCGCGTTGAGCTGCGAGCTGTTCGAGTTGTTGAAGAGATGGCCCCAGTCGTCGTGGCTGAGTCCATACTCACCGAGCGAGGTGGTCATGCCGCGCTCCCAGGCGCCATTTCGCCAGCGGAACTTCGCGGTGTAGTGGCCGATATGAATCCAGTTGTCGTAGCCCCAGATGGGACTGTTCGGTTTGTTCTCCGGCTCGGTGAGGGCGAGGTTGTTGATATCAATCATGTAGCCGAAGTCCTTCGCGATGGAGGTCTTCTCATCCGCACGTCCATCGCCATCGGTGTCGCGGCAGAACCACAGATTCGGCGGCTCGCCCACGAGCACGCCATCACGCACCAGCATGATCGCGCGCGGCATCACGAGCTTGTCGAGAAAGACCGTGCTCTTGTCCATGCGACCGTCGCCATCGGTGTCCTCCAGCACCGACACACGACCGATGGGATTGTCCTCGCCCTTGCCTTCGAGATTCGGCATGAAGGCCCGCATCTCCACCACCCAAAGCCGCCCATCCGGATCAAACTGCACCGCCACCGGCCGCTCCACCATCGGCTCGCTCGCGACCAGCTCAACGCGAATGCCCGGTGCGAGGTGAAACGACTTGAGTTCATCCTCCGGCGAAAGCGCCGGCGACGGCGGAATCACTTCCTGCGGAATGATCTGCACCTGCGGCCGGTTGTAAGCACCGGGTGGCACCGCTGCGAATACAGAGGCGCAGACAGAGACGATCGAGAGAGAGGTGATGAGTTTGAACATGGAAAACAAATCACGCGCTTTGATGCGGGTCTTTGTCAGGGATTCGCGCATGAGGCGGCCGATGGGGCTGGCAGTTGACTGCGCCTCGCGAGGCTTTTCGAGCTGTTTCGATGCGAGCGGCTTCACCAGACTCACCGCTTCAAATTCTCTCCACCATGAACACCCGCCGTCAGTTTCTCACCACCAGTCTCGGCGCGCCCACACTTTTGAGGTGTTGTTGCCGGAGCCCGCGACCGCTGGCCCTAACCCAATTGCCGTCGCGCCGGTGAGACAGCCCGGATGCTGCCGCGGCCATGTCGTGGCCTTGCGTGCAACGCTGGCGGGTTGGACGTGGGCTGGATCGCCGTTGAGGAAATCTGTGAGTTCATCCTCAAGCTCGTGAGCGGTGGCGGCGGCGGTGTCTCTGAAGTCGTGCATCATCACCAGGCCACCCGCCGTGGATGTCCTTCACGCCCACCGCACTGTCATTGTACAAGAAGTCATCGAGCACCGGCAGCGGCCAGCTTCGTGCCCGATGATCTAGACCACGACGGCTACAATGAGCTGCTGGAACTCGCGCTCGGCCTCAGCCCCGTCCCACCCAGCGCCGGCGGCCTGCCGTCCGTAAACGTCAAGGGCGGCCATCTCACCGTGACGATCACCAAGATACCGGGCGTCACTTATGAAGTGCAAAGCAAAGGCACCCTGCTGCCCGCCCAGGCGGATGCCTTCAACGCCGCGAGCACGACGGTGCGGGACAATTTTCTCATCACCGCCGCGCCAGGCCGCTTCGTGCGCGTGAAGGTCACGGCCGCGCCATAACCTCCGGTTTGCGTTCGGTCACTTCTTCTCGTCCAGCCCAAACGCCGTATGCACGGCACGGGCGGCCTTCTCGATCTCGGCTTCGTCAACGGTGACGGCGACCTTGATCTCGGAGGTGGAGATCATCTGGATGTTGATGCCCGCAACGGAAAGCGCACCGAACATCTTGGCCGCGACGCCGCTGTGGCTGCGCATTCCGATGCCGACGACGCTTAACTTCGCCACGCCCTTGTGAGTGCGCAGGGCCACCTTCTCACCAAGCTTTGGCACCACGGCGGTCAGCGCCTTCTCGGCCTTCGGCAGGTCGGCGCCACTGAGCGTGAAGGAGATGTCAGTCAGCCCGTCGGTGGACACGTTTTGCACGATCATGTCCACCATGATGTTCGCATCCGAAATGGCGCCGAAGATGGCGGCGGAGACGCCGGGGCGGTCGGGCACGTCGTCGATGGTGACCTTTGCCTGATTGCGCTCGATGCTCACGCCGCGGACGACGACGGATTCCATGCCTTTGTTCTCTTCTTTCACAAGCGTGCCTGGGTTGTTGTTCATGCTGTTGCGCACCTCAAATCGGACTCCGAACTTTTTCGCGAATTCGACAGACCGGCTCTGCATCACCTTCGAGCCGCTGCTGGCCATTTCGAGCATTTCGTCGTAGCTGATCTCCTCGATCTTCGTGGCCGTGGGGACGACGCGTGGATCGCAGGTATAGACGCCGTCCACGTCGGTATAGATCTGGCAAAGGTCCGCCTTGATCGCCGCAGCCATCGCGATGGCCGTGAGGTCGGAGCCGCCGCGCCCGAGGGTGGTGATGCGTCCGTCCGCCGTCTGGCCCTGAAAGCCCGCGAGCATGACGATGTTTCCCTCATTGAGCATCTGCTGCACGGCTTTTGGCGTGATGTTCACGATGCGTGCCTTGGTATGGACCGTGTCGGTGGCGATGCCCGCCTGTGCCCCGGTAAGCGAGACGGCCTTGCCGCCGAGGTCGTTGATGGCCATCGCCGTGAGCGCGATGGTCGTCTGCTCACCGGTGGCCAGCAGCACGTCCATCTCACGCTCGGCGGGGTCGTGGTCGGGGGAGACTTCCTTCGCCAGCTTGATGAGTCCATCCGTGACGCCGGACATGGCTGAGACGACCGCGACGACGCGGTTCCCCGCACGCTGAGTTTCGAGGATGCGCCGCGCACAATTGCGAATGCGCTCCGGTGTCCCCACCGAAGTGCCGCCATATTTCTGAACGATCAATGCCATGCCGGGAAAAGGGCGGCCAGTCTTGCAAGAGTGCCGTCACTTGCAAGGCGCAAATCCCCTTCTGTCGCGGAATACCCAGGGCTTGCGCATGAATTTCTTCTGAGTGAATTCCCGCGGATTCAGGGCGACCACGGATTGGACTTCTTCTGAACCCATTTGTGGAATCCTGAATCTTGTATGACGAGGAGTCCTGATTCCTGGCGGATAGTGATAGAAGCTGCGGGGCAAATCATAGATTTGACGCTTTCGCTCCCGGATCATGCGTAAGCCCTGCGGAATACCGGTGCTCTCGTGGCGGTCATCGCGGGCGTAAACTACACCCGCACGGCCTTGCGCGGGTTCTCGTCGAGCACGCGAGCGAGGTCGGCCTTGCTCAGACCCAGCTCCTGCTGCCCGTTGCTCATGATGCGCGGGATGGTCACCGTGCTGCCTACGAAGTGGGAGCCGTCCGGCGAGCGCGCCACGAGGTCATCCCCGATGAGGATGTCCCAGCCGGCCAGGGTATAGCGCCCGGGTCCCAGCCGCGCCGCGGAGATGGCGTCGGTGACGAAGATGGTGCGCTCCAGACCGGCGCAGCGCAGATAGTTCCTCAGCGCGAAGAAGTCGATGTGCACGCCGTCGGGGATGAAGCAGAGCCAGAGCCTGTCCCGCAGCGCGAGAGCGCGCTGGATGATATTGTCGTGGCGGTGCATCTGCATGGGGCAGCCATTGCCGACGTGCGTGAACATGCCCAGGCCGTGGCCGATGGCCGCCTCGAGCTGCGCGAGGCTGGCATTGCAATGGCCTGCGGACACGGTGATGCCGTCGCCCGCAAGAAACTCCGTAACATGAAAATGCTCGTCACACTCCGGGGCGAGCGTGACGATCCGCGTCAGCCCCCCCGCCGCATCGAGCAGGCGCTTGGCATCCTCGAGATTCGCGGGCTTCACCGCTCCCGGCGGATGCGCGCCGACGTAGCCTTTCTCGGGATTGATGAACGGCCCCTCGATGTGGATGCCGGCGATCACCGCCCTGGCCAGCGCGTCCTGCTCCCGCAGCTCCACCAGCCGCCTCATCCGCCGTTCGAGCGTCGGAACAGTGTCGGTGATGAAGGTGGCGAGGATCTGATCGCACCCGTCCTCCACAAGGCACACGCACGCGTGGTGCAGCGCCTCTGCGGTGAGGTCGTCACGATTGAAGTCGGTGCCTGCGTAGCCATTGACCTGGATGTCGAGCGGTTTCATGCGCGCGCATTGTGAAACGACCCGCGCGCGTGGCAAGCGGATCGTCGTCTGTCGCGATCCGCCGGCTCACTTCAGCGCGGCGTGCACGCGATGCACGTCATCGTGCGCGTCCAGCTCCTGCAGGAAAGCCGTGACCTCCCCGCGCTGCACGTCGGTAAGTTCGGGATAGTTCTTCGCCCGGTAGCTCAGTTCCGATGTCGTCACCGTCCAGCCGGCGGCCTTCAGCGCCTTGGTGACCGCATCCAGATTCGACGCCTGGCAGAAAAATCTCGCGTGCGTGCCAGGCGCATTCTCGTCCTCGGCCTCCATCAGCTCCGCATCATCGGCCTCCGCCTCCAGCGCGGCGATCTCGTGGTCGTGGTTCGCCATCGGATGACCGGCCTCGATCATGCCGCAGTGCTCGAACATCCAGCCCACGCTGCCTTTGCCGCCGAGGGTGGCGGATGCATCACGGAAAATGACTTTGACCTCGGATGACGTGCGGTTGTTGTTGTCCGTCAGGCACTCGACGATCACTGGCACCTGGTGCGGCGCGAAGCCCTCGAACACCACGGTGTCATAGACCACCGCGTCCGATCCGGTGCCCGAGCCTTTCGCAATCGCGCGCTCGATGGTGTCCTTGGTGACCGACTGCTTCTTCGCGTTCGCCACCGCGGCGGCCAGGCGGGCGTTGAGATCGGGATTCGGTCCGCCAAGCTTCGCCGCGACCTGGATTTCGCGCACCAGCTTCCCGGTTACGCGGCCCTTCTGATCGGCGGCGAGTTCCCGCCACTTCTGTTTCCACTGTGCGCCCATTGTGAAGTCCGGTTACTTTGCCACGCCTGCCGCCGGCTTCGCACCACCCTTGGCGGGGGCCTTCTTCGGCGCGGGCGGCACGTAGGGCGGATTCGTCCACGCACCGGGCGTGACCTGCTTGATGTTCGGCGGGATGTCGGCCTTTGCATCGCCGAGGGCCCACTTGATGCCGCCGACAAGGATTTCCTGGAAGGTCGGGTTCGTCCAGATGTCTTCGCGGTGCCCCATCGCGGTGTAGAAGACGCGGCCATTGCCTTCCTTGCGCGCCCAGGTGCTCGGATACGGCGGGCGGCCATACATGGAACCCTGCATCGCAGGCGCATCGATCACCGTGAGCACATGCAGGTCGTCGCGGAAGTCCTTGAGCGAGTACCACTCTTCGTGGAAAGCGAATTCCTTGCCAGCGGCCTCGAAGCCCGGGAAGGCCGGATCGACCACCGTGTTCTTCGCCTCCTGCTGCGCACCGTGGATGATGAACTCGGAGCCGAGGCAGCGCACATAGTCGTCGGCCTTCTCGCCGTGGTTCAGGTAACGCTCGGGTCCTTTCTGCGATTCATTGTCGGTGTGGAAGGTGTCGCTCGCCGAGTGCGTGCCCACGAAGCCCTTGCCGCTGCGGATGTAGTCGAAGAGCGCCTGTTTTCCCTCCTTCGACATCGGCGGCTGGCCGTCAGTGCCCGGGCTGCACAGGTCGCCGGTGGTGTAGAAAAACACGGCGTCAAACTGCGCGAGGTAGTCCTTGCTGAACTTCGACCCGTCCTTCGAGAACTCGAACTCCCAACCATTCTTGCCGCCCAGCTCGAGGAGCACCTTCTCCGCGTGGCTCGGCTGCCCGTTCTTCCAGGAGATCACACTGTGCTCGAAGCCGCTGGACTTGGTGAAAAAGAGAATCTTGTGCTTCGCGGATGCGGAGGTGGCGGCGACACCGAACGCGGACGCAGCGACAAAGGAAAGGATGAATCGTGAGATCATGACCCCGGCATTAGAGCCGGTGGGCAGGGTGAGTTCAAGTGTGAACGACAAGCGCACACCACGGGCAAGGTGAACGGCCACGCCCAACCACCAACCGCCCGCTACTCCTTGGCCGCCGGCGACTTCACACGCGGAATCACCTGCCAATGCCCGTCGAAGAAATCGGCGGCGACGACCTTGCCGGCGCTCTCGGCGCTCGGCGCCTGTGTGATGTCAAGGATGGCCCAGTCAGGAAGCTTCGGATTTTGCAGGGAGTTGGTGCGGTCGTGGGCTTCGCGGAAGGTGAGGCCGGAGTTGATCACCACTTCGTAGCCCATTGACTTGAGCGCGGGATAGGTGAGCAACGGCACATGCGTCTTCGCATCAAATGATTGCGAGCCGATGCCAACCTTGCCTCCGCTCCACTTCACCGGCAGCGAGGCGGCGAGTTGCTTGATGCACGAGTTCGACTCTGGCGTGCCCCACAGGATCAGGCTCTGCGTCTTGCCCGCTTCATACACGTCTTTGATCTCGGAAGCTTTTGCGACACGCGCGTCGCCGCGCATGAGGCCGCGCCAGCGCTTGAGGAAGTGCGAGGACTCGGCATTCACCCATGCATCAACGGCATCCGAGGATGATTTGCCATCTGGCAGCACGACGAGAAAGCGCTTCATGAAGGAGGCATCCATCGGCCCGGGATGCGCGCCGGGTTTGCCGCCTTCGGGGCCTTCGTGCATGAAGGGCTGATCGTTGCCGTAGTCAGTCCATTGGCCGTTCTTTTTGATCAAGCGGCAAAGCGCGCCCTGCTCCTTCTTGCCGGGGCTGAGGAAGTTTTCCCAACCCGCTTGCTCGGGGCCGACCCTTAACTTCAACGTCGCGCCGTCGATGTTCACGGTGATGCTGCCATTGCCTTTGCGAGCCTGCGGCGGTGGGTAGAAGACGATGCGGCTGACGTTGCTCGACTTGATCTCGATGCTGCTGCCACTGGTGACCTTCGCGTCGATGCGCGCGTCCGTCCAATCGTGCTCCAGGCCATGCAGGTTCATCCATTTCACGCGGCCGTAGAACGGTGTCTTCACCTGGATGTGGATTTCGTCCGGGAAGTTGTCGCGGCCCTTCTCCACCGCCTTCTCGATCCACGCCTGAATCTCCTTCAGTGAATCGGGATGATACTTGTGCGGCATCTGCGCGCCGATGAGATACGGAGGCTTGATGCCTTCCTTCGCGAGCACGCCATACATGTATTCGCCGGTGGCGCGCTGCGGATCGACCTCGCCGCTGTAGCAGATGAGCGGCACGTTGAAGAAGTTCCGCGCGTAATCGGGCACGTCATACACGCCCCATAGCGTTTGCTCATACCAGTTCGGATAAGTCTCCGGCGTGAGCTTGGTGTAGTTCTTCACGTCGGCAAAACCAGCGCCGGTGTGAACGGCGGCCCACTGATCGGGATAGTGCGCGCCGAGATGCCAGGCGCCTGCGCCGCCCATGCTGAAGCCGGCGAGGGCGATGCGGTTGTGATCCACATTGAAGCGCGCGATGGCGTCATCGCGCGACTCGAAGACATCCGTTTCACCCGCGCTTTTCCAGCCGTTGCAGTAACGACCAAACGGATGAATCACGATGGTGCCCTTGGGCTGAAACTGTCCCGGCTTCTTCGCCATCAAGCGCGAGTAAACGAAGGGCAAATCCGTGCTCGTATCGCCGCGACCGTGCAGCCAGATCCACATCGGCACAGGCTTCGTGTCCTTGCCGAACTCCAGCCCCTCGGGCACCTCGACACCATATGGCTGCGGCGAGTCGTCGATCTTCGAATAGAAGCCCAGAACCTTCTGCCCGCTGCCGTCCATCCACGGCGTTTTGTTTTCCTTGAGCGAGGCGATCCGCTTTGCGGCCTCATCGAGCAGTGCGTGCGCCTTCTTCACGCCATCCTCGGGCTTCTTGTCATACCACTCGTGAAACTCCAAGGCATAACGCACGGCTTTGATGAAGATGTCAGCATCGGCGGCACGCGGATGGTTCTTTACGGCGGCAAACTGTGCGGTCACTTCGGCGAGAGGCTTCTCGATGGCGCTCTGCTGCTCGGTGCTGAGGTCAGACGTGGGCTTCGGTGGCAGCGAGCCTTTGAAGGAAGCGGTGGCACCGTTGGGAGATAGCTGGGCAAAGGTGGAAGATGCGATGAAGGCAAGGAGTAAGGGGGAACGCATGGCACAGATATTCGGAGTTCAGGAGTCAGTGTTCAGTGACAAGTTTGAACGCTCCCGCAGCGGAATCTTCTGCAAGAAATCCGGGAACCAAGGACTCAAAAACCAGTAACCAAGTTCACTTCATCGGCTCCATGTAATACATGGCATCCGTGATGGCGCGGGCCTGATCCATGGGCATTCGCTTTAGCGCGTGCTCGGCTCCCCATGAATCGGAGAAGAGGATTTCGTTGGTCTTGAGATTGTAGCCGATGATCAGCCGCATGTGGCCGCTCACGCCTTTTTGCGGAATTTCCGGTTCGGGCAGCAGTCCCACCTGCACGCACCACATGACGGGGATTCCCTGGCCGATCAGGGTCTCGACAATTCGTTGAAATTTGCCGTAGCCCGACTTGTCCTTCTCGGTCTTCACGACCTTCAGCGTCTCTCCATCCATCTGCTCATAGATTTCATCGATGTAGATCGTGCCGGAGTTCGCATGCTTGATCTCTTTTGCTCCGCGTTTCTTGGCTTCACGGTTGTAGTCGGAGTCGATCATCTTCAGCCACTTCCTGAAATCCCACTCTTCGGCCACTCTCATGCGAAAGCGGAACCGGCCTTCAAGCTTGTTGAGTGCTTCGTACATCTTGTCGGGGCTGGTGCCGCTTTTGCCGTCGGTTCCAGTGCCGGCGGCTTGCGCCATCTCGTTTTGGTCCACGGCCATGCCGAGGTAGCGAAACATGCGCTCAGCCGTGGCCACCACGCAGTATCCCTTCGGCCCCTGGTCCACCATCGGCACGTTCAGGATGACCACGTCGCCGTTGTCTTGCTTCTTCACGTTGGCAACGAGCGAGGCCTTCGTGACAGGCGCGGAGCCAGAGATGCTCGCGGTGGACACAGCGGACGCTCCGCCGGAGCCTTTGCCATCGCTCGCGCCGATGTTTGCAATGCGCAGCCGGATGAACTCGGGCCTGAAGTCAATGTTCCGTGACTTGACCTCCTTCTGAAAGCTGTACTCCAGCAGATACGCCGAAGGCTGCTTCATCCACACGAAGCCAACGGCGTTGACCGCGGACTTGTCGGCGCGCGGTACGGGCTGCACGCCGAGCCTCCGGGTCAGCGCATCGCGGATGCCCGTGGCTTTCTTTTCGAAATCCTCCTTGCGGCCGAATTGCTCGCTGCTGTCGCCCCGGTTGTAGAGGGACAGGCTCACGCGCGCCAGATGATCCTCTTTGAAATCGACCACGGCCTCCTTCAGCGTCATCTCGCCGTTGTAGATGCTCAGGCCGTCGCCGAAGAAGCGAGCGCTTTCCTTGGCGGCGGAGAGCCATTCGAAGCGCGACTTCTCAAACTGGGCCTCAAACTCCTTTGTGGTCATCTTCCACGCAGACTCGGCCGTGACGAGTGCATCGAGCGGCCTGGGTTCCGATGGTGCCCGGCTCGTCTGTGCTTGGGAAGTGGTGACGAGGGCTAGTGCGACGATCCAATGCTGCGGTCGGGTGTTCATGCAAGGAGCTGATTTCCGGCGAGTATGCAAAATGCGCCCGATAGTGTCCAGACAATCATTTGCCACTCGCAAGCGGGCCGCTCTGCTCACGCAAGGATGTCCTTGATCACCTTCGGGCCTTCAACTCCGCTGAGTCGCGCGTCCAGTCCCTGGAACTTGAAGGTGAATGCCTCGTGATTGATGCCGAGTTGATGCAGCATCGTGGCGTGAAGATCATGCACGGTCGTGATCTTCTCCACGGCGGCGTAGCCGAGGTCATCGGTCGCGCCGTGGACGATGCCGCCTTGGATGCCTGCTCCAGCGAGCCACACGGACATTGCTTTGTTGTGATGATCACGGCCGCTGCCGCCTTGTGACATCGGTGTGCGGCCAAACTCACCGGCCCACACAATGAGCGTGTCCTCGAACATGCCGCGCTGCTTCAGATCCGTGATGAGCGCCATGCATGCGCGGTCGATTTCTTCCGCCTTCAGCGCCACGCCTTCCTTCACGCCGCCGTGATGATCCCAGTCCTTGTGATAGAGCTGGATGAATCGCACTCCACGCTCGGCGAGACGACGCGCGAGCAGGCAGTTCGACGCGAACGAGCCATCGCCCGGCTGGCAGCCGTAGAGTTCGAGCGATTTGCCTTCCTTGCTGATGTCCATCAGGTCCGGCACGCTCGCCTGCATCTGGAAGGCCATCTCGTATTGCGCGATGCGCGTTGCCACTTCGGGATCATCGACGAGCGCGTTACGCTGTTTGTTGAGCGCATTGATCGCCTGCACATCCGCGTTCTGCTGCTCGCGCGAGATGCCGCCGGGATTCGTGAGATACAAAACTGGATCGCCTTTCGCGCGCAGTTGCACGCCTTGATACTTCGATGGCAGAAAGCCGCTGCTCCACTGCCGCGCTGCGATTGGCTGGTTTTGCCCGCCTTTGCCCAGCGACGTGAGCACCACAAAGCCCGGCAAATCCGCCGCTTCGGTGCCGAGTCCATACGTCACCCACGCGCCCATGCTCGGCCGACCGGCGATCTGCGAGCCCGTGTTCATGAACATGTGCGCCGGATCGTGATTGATCGCATCTGTCGTCATCGAGCGGATGAGGCAGATGTCATCGATCACCGAGCCGATCTGCGGAAACAACGAGCAAATCTCGATCTGGTTCTTCCCGAACTTCGCGAAAGGATGCTGCGGCCCGAAGCAGTTCAGCGGCTTGCCTTGAAGCTGCGCGAGCTGCTGGCCCTTCGTCATGCTCTCCGGCATCGGCTTCCCATGCATCTCCGCGAGCTTCGGCTTCGGATCAAAGGTCTCCAAGTGCGACGGCCCGCCTGCCATCGTCAGCCAGATGACTCGCTTCGCCTTCTGCGGCAGCGGCAGGGTCTTGAGCACGCCCGGCGAAGCATGCGCCTCATCCATCAAAGAAGCTAGCGCCACGGCGCCAAGCCCCTTCGAGGTTCCGCCCAGGAATGCACGACGTGTCTGCTGCGCGATGGAAAAAGGATTCATCACACGAACTTACGAATCATGGCCCGTGAATCTTCGTGCCGTGACGAAGTCACCTCGACGCCTGTTGGTCAACCGGGCTTACGCATGAATTGCTTCTGAGTGAATTCCCACGGATTCACGACGACCACGGATTGGACTTCTTCTGGACCCATCTGTGGAATCCTGAATCGCGGGGCAAATCATAGATTTGGGGCTTTCGCCTTCGGTTCACGCGTAAGGCTTGGTTCGTCAATCAGGCGCGGAGACGACCACCGGCCCTTCGTCACCGTCCTTGAGCGCGCGGAGCTTTCCCGCGGCAGCGATGACAGAGGCGGCGGCGGCGTGCGCCTCGGCTTCCGTGTTGAAGCGGGAGAAGGAGAAGCGCAGCGTGGAGGCGGCGTGCGCGGCATCGAGGCCCATGGCTTCGAGCACCGGTGACGGATGGACCGCGCCGGCGTGGCAGGCCGAGCCTGCGGAGCAGCAGACGCCTTCTGCATCCAGCAGGATGAGCATCCCCGCCGCATCCACGCCCGGCAGGCAGAAGCTCGACGTCGCACCGCTGCGCCGTGCGCCGGCTGCATTCAAAGCACGGGTGCTCCCGCCGTCCACCACCCCCGGGCCACCTTGCCCACTTCCGCGGACTCGCGTGTCCGCGGTGTTCGTGGTGCAAAATGCGCCCGGCAGCGCGGCGAGAACTTGTTTTTCGAAGGCATCGCGCAATGCGGCGACGCGCGCGGTGGTGCCGTCGGCAAGCTGGCGCTGCATCAATTCGGCGGCCACACCGAGACCGATGATGCCCGGCACGTTCTCAGTGCCGCTGCGCCGCCCGTGCTCCTGGCCGCCGCCGAGCATCCAGGGGCGGAAGCGCACGCGCCGGCTCACGAAAAGCGCGCCCACGCCCTTCGGCGCATGAATCTTGTGGCCGCTCAGCGAGACGTAGTCCACCGGCACCGAGGCGAGATCGATTCCCACTTTGCCCACGGCCTGCACGGCATCCGTGTGGATCAGCACGCCGGCAGCGTGTGCGATGCGGACGACGTCATGCATCGGCGCGAGCGCGCCGGTTTCATTGTTCGCCCACATGATGGAGGCCAGCGCCACATCGGGCTGTGCCACCGCCTGCTCGAATGCGGCGAGGTCGATCACGCCATCCCTGCCCACCGGCACACGAGTGACCGAACCGCCTTCCTGTTCCCAGCGCAGGGCGGGCTCCATCACCGCCGGATGCTCCGTCGCGCCGATCACGAGCCGCCTTCGCGACGGCCAGCTCAGCGCGCGCGCCGACTCGATGACGGCGTTGTCCGCTTCCGTGCCACCGCTGGTGAACACGATCTCCTCCGGCGTGGCACTCAGCAGGCGTGCCACACATGCGCGCGCCTCGTCGAGAGCGGCGCGCACCGCCCGCGCACCACGATACGCAGACGAAGGATTCTCGTGCCTGCCGCGCAGAAACGGCAGCATGGCATCCAGCACGGCGGGATCGACGGGCGTGGTGGCGTTGTTGTCCAGGTAGATCACGGGTGATGGATGGCAAGATCGTGGACGATGGATGGTGGATGGTCAAACGGCGGTGCGCGCACGCAGCGCCCTCGGACCGCGGCGGCGAAGACACCGGGCCGGTTCCGCGCCCCGCGCACGGCCGCAATCGCTGAAACTGCGCGCCACGGCCGCCCGTTTGTGCGGACGATGAAAATTCCGACTCCGGCTCCGCTTGTTCTCGCCGCGCTCGCCTGGGCGACGGCGCTCCCGCTTCACGCCCAGCAGCGCATCGAGGTGACGCGCGATCTTTGGATCTCTTCCTACGTCAAGGAGGTCGAGGGGAACAACGGCGGCTCGAACAAACTGAAGCTCAAAGGCATCCAGGAGTTCTTCCTCATCGACTTCGACCCCGCGCCGCTGCGCGGAAGGAGGGTCACGCGCGCACAGCTTCATGTGCATCTGATGTCGCCGGAGCATCCGCTGCCGCGCATCACCGTGTCATCGCTGGCGCAGGAATGGGTGGAGGGCGCCGGCACCGGGTATGCGAAGGTAAGCGGTGCCAGTTCATTCCGCTGGGCGCGCACTGGCGAGTCGCGCTGGAGCAGCGAGGGCACTGACATCACCAGCGTAATGTGCGGCGAAGGCGGGTCGGTGTGGGGTTTCGGCGATGCGTCGCCACCGGATGACAAAGGCTGGCAGATCATCCCCATCGAGCCCGAAGTGGCGCAGGCACGGATCGACGGCACATCGCACGGTTTTGTGGTGATGGATGACGTGGGCAGTGAATACACGCGCGATGGAGACAAGTTCACCTACACGAACTTCGTGAACCGCTACGTCTCGAGCCGCGAGGACCGGAGGGACTACCGGCCTTTCTTCACGCTGTGGCTCGACGATGCCGGCGCAGCGCGGAAACCGGCGCCGGCTACGAACGAGGAGCAGACCGCCGTCGCGCCAGCGAAGCTGCCGGATTTGCCGCCGACCGCCGGCAGCCCGGGGGCGAGTCCACCCGTGGCGTGCCGGGATGAATTCGGCGAGCCGCTGCGCTCGTTGCGATTTTTTGCAGCAAAGGGCGAGTGCATCGGCTTCTCCGTCGCCGCCCGGCCTGCGGATGTGCGCGTGGAGATCGACGGCATCGAAGCAAAGCTCCACGCGATGCCGAAGGTCGGCGGCCAACACGATCCGCTCGTGCCCGCGGGGTTCGATCCGGGCGGCGCGCCGGTGAATCTGGCGGATGCGGACACCTTCATCGACTTGCATGTGCCGAAAGCTGCGGCGCACGGCGGGCGCACAGGCACGCTGCGCGTGAATGGTGCGGACGTACCGCTCCATTTCACCGTCTGGAATTTCACGCTGCCCGACCGTCTCTCGTTCCTGCCGCAGATGAACGCCTACGGCCTCCCCGGTCAGCCGCGCGAATGGTACCGGCTCGCGCACGAGAATCGCACGGTGCTCAACCAGCTCCCGTATGGCTGGCGGGGGAATGTGGACGATCCACCGCCGGTGATCCGTGCCGACGGCACGTGGGACTGGACGAAGTATGATGCCGAGTTCGGCCCGTTGCTCGATGGCAGCGCCTTCGCCGGCCTGCCGCGCGCGGGCGTGCCGGTGGAGGCGTTTTATCTGCCGCTGAACGAGAACTGGCCGATGCAGCACGACGCACATTTCAAGGGCGGCTACTGGATCGAGCATGCTTTCGACGAAACGTACTGGACGGAGTTCCGCGCCGCCGCAGCGGAAATCGCGCGGCATTTTGAAGAGCGCGGCTGGACCACGCCGGTGCTCGAGTTCTACCTGAACGACAAGGTGTCCTTCAAGACCGGCGGCTGGCGCAAGACCTTCGCCGCATGGATCTTCGACGAGCCGGTGCACACGCAGGACTTCTGGGCGCTGCGCCGGTACGGCCAGGAGTTCTGGAAAGCGGTGGCGCCTTTCCAAAAGCCTGCGCTCGCCTTCCGCGCCGACATCTCACGACCGCAATGGCAGCGCGACGTGCTCGATCACGTCACGAACGTGGAGGTCGTCAGCGGTGTCCTGCGCGACTACTGGCCGCGCGTCATGCGGCGCGCGGAGCAGTGCGGGAATCTCTATTACATGTACGGCAGCGCCAGTCCGGCAGGCGTGTCCGGCACGGCCAATGCCGCGTGGTGCGTGGAGTCGTGGTCGCTCGGCGCGGAGGGCGTGGTTCCTTGGAACACCATCGGCAAGGCCTCCGCATGGCAGCAGCCCGATGATCTGGCGGTGATCTACCCCACGCCGAACGGCCCCGTGCCATCGCTGCGGCTCAAAGCTTTCCGCGCCGGCCAGCAGCTCGTCGAATACCTCGAGCAGTACGCAGCCGCAAGCAATCAGCCGCGCGCGTCCGTGATGGCCGCCGTGCGAGCGATCCCCGGCGTGCGTGCCACGCTTGTGAAGAAGAGTGAAGAAGACGCCGGTCGCTCGCTGTTCGGTGCGGAGACGCACGCCGCCCTCGCGACGCTGCGCGTGAGGCTCGGTCGCTGGCTCGACGCCAAAGCCCCCGCCCCGCGCGAGAGCTGGCACGATCCGCGCCCGCGCCGGCCTGATGCCACGAAGGCGCGGACGATCACGCCGATGCACGCGCCGTAGCAGGCGTGACCTCCACCACTTGCGCGTGGAATGCTCACACCAGGGTGGCTTTCTTCACCTTGCCGAAGTCGGCGCCGAGGAACTGGCGGGCGAGATTCTCGAACTGCTCGGAGAGGTCGGTGAGGTGGATCTCGAGAGCGGGCCGGGCTTTGCCGGGGCGCAGCAGGCCCAGGGTTTGCAGGCGCGATTTGACATGAGCGGCACATGTGGAGGCGGAGTCCACGAGCCGGACGCGCTGGCCGACGACACGACGGATCGCGGGCACGAGGAGCGGATAGTGCGTGCAGCCGAGCACGAGGGTATCGATGCCTTTTTCAATGAGCGGCTTGAGGTACTCACGCAACACCATCTTCGTGGAGGCGTGATCGACCCAGCCTTCTTCCACGAAGTTGGCGAGCAGCGGCGTGGCGGCGGCGTGGATTTGCAAATCAGGCCGGCGCATGGCGAGGCGGTGCTGATAGGCGCAACTGCGAATGGTGCCCGCGGTGCCGATGACACCGACGCGCTGGCAGTGCGTATCCGCCAGCGTGGCCTCGACGCCAGGCTCGAGCACGCCGATGACGGGCACGCGAAAGGTGGACTCGAGCAAAGGCAGGGCGTGGGCCGTGGCCGTGTTGCAGGCGACGATGACGGCCTTCACACCGCGCGCGATGAGAAACTGGGCATCCTCGACGGCAAAGCGGCGGATGGTATCCGGCGACTTGGAGCCGTATGGCAGCCGTGCGGTGTCGCCGAGGTAGATGACGGACTCGCCGGGCAGCAGCTCGCGCAAGGCGCGCACGACGGTCAGACCGCCGACGCCGGAGTCGAACACACCGAGAGGAGAGGAGGCGGAAGGGGATTCTGGAAGGACGGTCACGATGAGGACGGGCAAAGGGATGAGCTGGGCGCGCGAAATCGGGCGCAGAAGGCCGACGAGTCTGGCATCGAATTGTGTTTCCCGCATCTGGTATCCCGGCGCAGGATGATCCTTGTCAGCGACGGCGGCCTCATGCGGTCGTCTCGTCATTTGCGATGGTCATCCGGTGGATGCGAGCCGGAGAACGGCTGAGAGAAAGAGGCATCAAGAACGTGCAAGGCAGCGGGGGTGCGTTATGATCGGCGCGCTTGAGCAACGGCATGGCCCATCCCCAACGCAGCGCCCCGGACATCCGGGACCACGAGACGATCCGTATGATCGGACGTGGTGCCTACGGCGAGGTGTGGATGGCACGCGGCGTGACGGGCGCGCTGCGGGCTGTGAAAGTGGTGAGGCGGGAGGATTACGATCACCCGGGGTCGTTCGAGCGGGAGTTTGAGGCCATCAAAAAATATGAGCCTGTTTCACGGAAGCATCCGGGGCTGGTGCCGGTGCTGCAAGTGGGCCGGAACACGGAGGCAGGCTTCTATTATTACATCATGGAGCTGGCTGATGACCTGGAACGCGGACGCGACATCGATCCGGCCACGTACCGCCCGCACTCGCTCCAGGCGCAAATGCGGCGGGATGGCCGGGTGAGCGCCGAGCAGTGCATCGAGCTTGGGGCCAATGTGGCGGAGGGCCTGGATCATTTGCACCGGAACAAGCTCATCCACCGCGATGTGAAGCCCTCGAACCTGATCTTCACGGACGGCTCTTGCAAGCTGGCGGACATCGGCCTGGTGGCGCTGCTCGGGCAGCAGAGCTTTGTAGGCACGGAAGGATTCGTCGCACCGGAGGGTCCGGGCACGCCGGCGGCGGACATGTTCAGTCTGGGCATGGTCTTGTATGAGGCGGCCACGGGGAAGGACCGCCTGGATTTCCCGGACATCCCGTCCTCGCGTGAGACTGGGGAGAAACTGGAAGTCTGGCGGCGCCTGAACCGCGTGATCTGCCGTGCGTGCGCGCCGAAGGCCAAGGACCGCTACGACAGTGCGCTCGAGATGAGCCTGGACCTGCGCGGCAAGCCCCTGCCCTCCCGGAAGCGAGTCTGGTATGCGGCGGCGGGGGCGGTGGCGGCCATCGTGCTGGCGGTTGGCTTTGGCATGTGGCTGGCGCAGCACCGGCGGATGTCGGGCATGGTGGCGGTGGGTGAGGCCGTGTCGCTCTTGAGCATCAAGTCCGCGCCCGCGGGGGCGGTGGTGTTCGCCGGTGAAGACAAGCTGGGCACGACGCCGCTCAAGCTCGATCCGCCGGAAGGCGTGCCGGTCATCTACCAGCTCCGGCTTCCAGGCTACAAGGCGCGCGAGATCGAGCACACCGCCGAAGCGGGCAAGCCGGTGGAGTTTGATCTGAAGCTCGATCCTTCAAAACTGCCGCAGCCGGGAGAACGCTGGACGAACAGCATCGGCATCTCCTTCACGCCGCGGCAGGGCGGACATGTCTCGACGCAGCCGGTGGAGATGAAGGACTTCCGCCGGTTCGTGGAGGCCTCGGGCCGCACATTCGAAGGCAAGGTCGTGCGCTTTGAGAATGCGCAGGACAAGAAGACGTTTTACATCGTCGTCGTCCCGCCGGGAGATGCGGACGCGTTCCGCTACTGGATGACGGAGCAGGACCGCGACGACGGCTTTCTGAGCCAGGAGCACCACTACGAGCTGGAGCCGTTTTATTTCGTCGAGCACCAGACCGCCGGCGCCGAGGAGGCACCCGACGGCCGCGACCCCGAGACCACCTCTGCGGAGAAGAACTGGCAGGCGTTTTATCTGCGGGTGGCGCGGCAGACCTATGGCGCGGTGACGCTGCGCTCGCTGCCGCAGGGCATGAAAGTCTTCCAGCATGAGGAATTCCTCGGCGAAACGCCTCTGACGTTGGAGCGCGTCCGGACGGGCGATGTGGAATACGAGCTGCGCGGAGAGGGCTTCACGGACGCCGTGCTCGAAGGCGAGGTTCATGAGGGCGAGATTCTCGATCTGTTTGCAAACATGGACACGCCCACAGGTGTGTCCTATGGCCGGGAATGGAAGAACAGCCAGGGCATGCGCTTCGTGCCGCTGGGTGACAATCTGCTCATGGCCATCTGGGAGACTCGTCGGCGAGATTATCTGGAGTACGCCAAGGCCGCCAACGGCCGCAGGCCGCCCGCACTGGAAGACGCCAGCAAGAGCGGCACCAAGCCGGTGACAAGCGTGGACCGCGCCGAAGCGCGCGGCTTCTGCGCCTGGCTCACCGAGCGGGAACGCGCCTCGGGCACCATTTCGGCCAACGACGTGTACCGCTTGCCCACGGACGAGGAATGGAGCCGCGCCGTCGGCCTGCCCCTAGAGCGCGGGGCGGATCCCGCAGAGCGCAACGGCCGCATCCGCGGCATCTACCCCTGGGGCTTCGAGTGGCCGCCGCCGGACCACATCGACAATTTCGCCGATGCCACTGGTGCCAGACAGGCCGGCATCGACAGCGTGATCCCGGGCTACGATGACAAGTCCGCCTACCCGGCCAACGTCACCACGCTGCAACCCAATGAACGGGGTATTGCCGGCTTGGCGGGAAACGTGTCCGAATGGACCGACACGGACTTCAACAAACCCGTCCCAGGCCAGGAAGGCAAAACGCCCCTCGGAACCACACGCGGTGGCAATTGGCGCAGCAGTTCCCAGGAGGAACTGCTCGCCTCGACGCGCACGCCAGTGCCGCCCGATACCCGCAGGAACACCATCGGCTTCCGCATCGTCCTGGTGAAGAAGTCCGCTCCGGCTGCGGCACCGTAACAGGGTGTCTGCGCAGGCCCTACGCTGTGTGCGGATCGCGATCCGCCGCCGCTGCCCGGAATCAGGGCACTTCGACCATTTCCGCCCTCCCTACCAACCGCCGTCTTGCAAGAAGGGATTCTCCAGCCGTTCGCGGCCGATCGTGGTCGCGTCGCCGTGACCTGGAAAGACGCGGGTATCGTCCGGAAGATTCAGAAGCCTGGCTTCAATGCCTGAGAGCAGCATCTCTGTACTGCCACCGGGGAAATCGGTGCGGCCGATGCCGTCGAGAAAAAGGACGTCTCCGCCGAAGACGATACGCAGTGCGGCTTGGTGAAGACAGATGCTGTCCGGCGAGTGGCCGGGAATGTGAAGCACCTGCCAGTCCAGGCCGCCAATAGTGACGGCATCACGTCCCTCAAGCACTTCATCGACCTCGAAAGCCTCGACAGCCAACGACGACCCCGTCACCGCTCCCCAGAGCCGCTCCAAAGTCAGATCTCGCGAGAACGGGGCAAATGCGAAGACCGGACAGCCGTATGCCGCCCTGATCCGGGCGGCATCGAGCACGTGGTCGAAGTGCTGGTGGGTCAGCACGAGGGCACTTGCGCGCACCGGATCCCGCGAGGCCAGCCAGTCCGCCATGCCTTCCGGCGCATCGAACACCACGGCGGCCGAGTCCGTCTCAAGGAGCCAGCCGTTCGTTTGCGCGATCCCGCCGGTGAAGAAGGAGAGCCTGAACATGAAGGTCAGAATCAAGTCTGAAAGCGTTGGACTTTTCAAGCCGGAACCCTGAAAATGCCGGACATTTTTTGCGGCTCGCTCCGCATCAATGTGGTTGTCATCATCGTAAGAATCCCCGTCAACATGAGTCGCCTCGCACTTTTCTCTCTCGCCGTCGCTCTGGCCGGTAACGCTGCCGGCCCGGCTGCGGCCGCCGCTGAAACAAACTTCGGCCAGGTGGCGATGCATGTGGCCTACATGCTGCAGAACCATCACTACAGTCACAAGGACTTCGATGATGCCGTCTCCGGCAAGTTGCTCGACAACTACCTCAACCTCCTGGACTTCAAGCACATCTTCTTCACCCAGCAGGACGTGGACAAGTTCAAGACGGCGTACGCCACCACGCTCGATGACCATGTGCTCATGCGCAACATCAGTCCGGCCATCGAAATTTACGACGTTTACAAACAGCGCGTGGCCGAGCGCGTCGCCTACGCAAAGAAAGCGCTGGAGGCGAGCAAGTTCACCTTTGACTCGGACCGCAAGCTCGAAGTCAAACGCGACAAGCTCCCGTGGCCCAAGGACAAGGCTGCCGCTGACGCCCTTTGGAACGACCTGCTTGAGGACAACCTCATCCAGGAGCACATGATCGAAAAGAACCGCGCCGACGAAGCGAAGAAGCGCGAAGCCGAGAAGGCGAAAAAGGCTGCCGAGAAGAAAGAACAGGACAAGGATGCCCCGCAGGCCGGCAAGGCGGAGGAGAAAAAGGAAGACAAGGCAGTGGCCTCCACCGGCAAACCCGCCGCGGTGCCGGCCATCAAGGCAAAAGCCAAGGATGATGAAGACGACGCGAAGCTTACTCCTCAGCAGCGTGTGGCTAAGGACTACGACCGCTTGCTTGAGAGCGTGAACGAGAATTCCAACGAGGAGGAAGTGGTGAACTACTTCCTCTCCTGCCTCGCAACGGCCTACGACCCGCACACCGAGTACATGAGCCAGAACGAGATGGACAACTTCAACATCCAGATGAAGCACTCGCTGGTCGGCATCGGCGCGCTGCTCGGCAAGAAGGACGATGGCGCGGAGATCCAGGGCATCGTGGTCGGCGGCCCGGCCGACAAGCAAGGCGAACTGCAGCTCAACGACCGCATCGTCGCGGTCGCCCAGGGCAATTCCGGCGATTACGTCGATGTAAAGTACAAGAAGCTCCAGGACATCGTGGACATGATCCGCGGCAAGCCGGACACGGTGGTGCGCCTCAAGATCGTGCCTGCCACGGATCCTACTGCCACGAAGGAAATCGCCATCACGCGTGGCGAGGTCGAATTGAAGGAAAAGCTGGCAAACGCCGAACTGCTCCAGACCCCGCCGGAACTCGGCAAGCCGATGAAGCTCGGCTGGATCAATCTGTCGTCCTTCTACGCCGACATGGAAGAAGGCAAGGTGAGCACCACCATCGATGTGGAAAAGCTGCTGCGCCGGCTCATGAAGGAAGGCATCGAAGGCCTCGTGCTCGACCTCCGCAGCAACGGTGGCGGCTCCCTTGAAGAAGCCATCAAGCTCACCGGCCTCTTCATTCCCGCAGGACCGGTCGTGCAGGCCAAGGACTGGCGCGAGAACATCACTTGGCGCGAGTGTGAGAACGAGCGCCCGGTCTATGAAGGCCCGATGATCGTGCTCACAGACAAGGCCAGCGCCTCCGCCAGCGAAATCCTCGCCGCCGCTTTGCAGGACTGCCACCGCGCTCTCATCGTGGGTGACAAATCCACATACGGCAAAGGCACCGTGCAGACCATCCTTCCCGTCGAGCGCTACATGCCCTTCTTCGCCCAGAAGTCCCGTGCCGGTGCCCTTAAGGTGACCATCCAGAAGTTCTACCGCATAGCCGGCGGCTCCACCCAGCTCAAAGGTGTGATCCCCGACGTCATCCTCCCCTCAATCCGTGATGTGATGGACATCGGCGAGGCTTCCGCTGAGAATGCCCTGCCCTACGACACGATCCCGGCACGCACCTTTACCTACTTCCGCAAGTCGCCCTTCCCCGCCGAAGAACTCAGGTCGCGCGTGGCAAGTCGCATCGCCGACAATCCTGAGTTCCAGCTCATCATTGATGAGTCCCGGCGCCTGAAAGAGCGAATTGACCGGAACACCGTCAGCCTGAATGAAAAAGCCCGGGAGAAAGAGCGCGAGGACAACGAAGCCCGCCGCAAGCAACAGGAGCAGGACCGTGCCGAACGGACGAAAAAAGTGGCGGAGACCCTCAAGAGCGGTGGCCTGAAGACCTACCACCTCACGCTCGACAACGTGAACAAGCCCGATCTGGTGCTCGAGTCCGACTTCACTCGCGAGCAGAGCACCGGCATGAGGATGACCAAACGCGACGATGATGACGGCTCCGGCGGCGGATCGAAATTCCCCTACGGAATCGAGCCCGTGAAGCTCGAGACCATCCACATCATGCGCGACCTCATCGACCTCGGCGGCACCCAGGCCACCACCGCCAAGACGGGTGACAAGCCCAAGCAGGCGTCTTCCAACTGATCCCGGCTCAGCCATGGCCAAGGCGAAGAATCCCGCCGTGCTCACACACCTCGACGAGAGCGGCCAGGCATCCATGGTGGATGTGTCGGCAAAGGCCAGTTCGCTCCGCGTGGCCGTGGCTGAAGGCCGCATCCTCCTCGGCAAGAAAACCCTCGCGCTGATCCGGAAGAACGAGATTCAGAAAGGCGACGTGCTCTCTGTCGCCCGCATCGCCGGGATCCAGGCGGCAAAGCAGACGCAGGCTCTCATCCCGCTCTGCCATCAGGTGCCGCTTTCAAAAGTCAGCGTCGATTTCGCCATCGAACCCGCCGGCATCCTCATCCAGTCGGCGGCCAAGACCGTGTCACAGACCGGCGTGGAAATGGAGGCTCTCACCGCCGCCTCCATCGCCGCGCTCACCATCTACGACATGTGCAAGGCCGTGGACAAGGACATGCGCATCACCGACATGCGGCTCGTGTCGAAGACCAAGTTTGCCGTTTGAACGACTTTGCAGGCATCGGCCGGCCTGTTGGCCTCTCAGTCGGGAAACTTCACCGCAACTGCTCCCGGATCACCGGCAGCAGCAGATCGGCCTCGAGCGCATGGCCGGCGTCGTTCGGGTGCATGCCGTCGAGCAGGAGTTTGTCGGGATCGTGCGACATGAAGGCTTCGTTGGCATCGACGAGCGGGACTTTGAGTTCGTTGGCGAGCGTACGCATGACATCGCGGTAGCGGGATAGCACAGGCTTGTCGAAGCCGTCGGCCGCGTCTGGATCGTAAGGCGTCTTGCCGTACATCTCGCGCAGCCGGCTTGTCCAGCGGACGGGATTCGACGTCATGAGAACAGGCTTCGCTTTGATCTTGCGCAGCTCGGCGACGATGAACCGCAGGTTTGCCTCGTAGTCGTCGAGGCCGACGCGCGACTCTGTGGCCGGCGGCATCTTCCACACATCGACGGCGGCGTCGTTGATGCCGAACTGGATCACCACGACCCGCGGCTTGTAAGCCAGCACATCTTTGGCCAGGCGCGCGCGCGCACTCGCCGTCGTGTTGCCGCCGATGCCGGCGTTGTGAACGGTGAGGCTGGAGCCGATGCTCTGGAGTTTCTCACCCACACGCATGGCATAGACCTTCTCCACAGCTCCGGGGCGAGCTGCAGTCGTGGAGTCGCCGAACATGATGATGCCGCCGGGCTTCGGCGCGACGGCTGCGGGCGGCTGATGAATGGGAATCTCCCCTTTGTCGAGGTCGGCGATGTTCACGGCCATGCGCAGGCCGCCCTGCATCGTGGTGATCCACAGCTCGCCGGGTTTGCGCTCGTAGAGATACGGATACGAGACGCGGCCACCTCCGGCGTAGTTTGCCGCGACGATCACCGGCTTCGTCCAGCTCGCGCCATCGTCAGATGAAAACGCGAGCGACAACTCCGCGCGGCTCGTGCCATTCGCCGACTGATGACGTGGCGGTGCATTCCACAGCAGCGCGATGCGGCCATCTGAAAGCCGCGCCATCTGCGGGCAGCACGTCACGGACTTGATGTTCGACGGCATCAGCCCTTCCCATCTCGATCCGCTGTCGTTCGAGATGGCCTCCCACAGATAGCCCGACTCCGTGCGCAGCAGCAGGTAAAGGGAACCGTTTTTGCGCTCGATCACCGAACCTTCGATGGAACCCGCGTGATCGTGACTGCCGATTCCGTAATCGAGCACGTTGCTCCGCTGCCACGTTCTGCCTTTGTCGTCGGAGACAAACATCACCGTCGCGTGCCGCCACTCCGGAATGATCTCCTGACCGACAAGAACGAGCCGGCCTTTGCTCGTCTCGATCAGCGAATGAATGCATCCGCACCACGGCGTGTTCAGCTTGATGGGTTCCTCCCACGTTTTGCCATCGTCGAGACTGCGGCAGACATAAGTCGGCAAGACGAAGTCCTGCCACTTCGCCGATGGCTCGCCCCAATGCCAGCCTTTAGGTGCGCCGCGTTCCGCTCCATTCATCCATGCCGCGATGACGATGCCCTCGCGCGTGCGGAGCAGGGCGCGCTCGTTGCTCACATTGTACTTTTTTGGGTCGCGAAAAAGCGCCGTGGTCTTCCAGGTCTTGCCTTCATCAGAGCTGTGCAGCGCGTTCTGCGCATCGATGCAAAGCACGCCGCCATCGGCCGTGGTGACGAACGGGCCTTGATGACTGAATGGCAGTCGATGGCCCTTCGGATGCAGAACGGGATCCGAGTCTGCCGCGACCGCGATGGCGGCGAATGCGGAAGCGAAGAGCAGGGAAAGGGCGAAGAGCTTCATGGAGAAAACTAATCGTCCGTTTGTCGGCCGATCTTCGGCTGCCATTGATGAATGAGCAGTCGCATTGGCGTTTTGGATCGCATGACTGTACCCGATCTCCGATTCACCCTTGTCGCTGCCTTTGCTCTTTGTGCCTCGCTTGCAAACGCAGCACCTCCTGGTGCCACGCCTCTGTCGCCTCCGGGGCCGGTGAAGTCGATCGCGCCGCATGTGCCGGCAAACTGGAAGGCAGGGGCGGCATCGGTCGTGGTGACGCCGGAGAAGAATCTCTTCATGGCGGGCTACGCATCGCGGAAAACGCCGTCGGTCGGCAAGGTGCAGGATTTGTTTGTGAAGGCGCTCGCGCTCGAGGACGAACAAGGCGGCCGGCTCGTGATCGTGACGATGGATCTGATCGGTGTGCCGCAGACGATTCGTCATTTCGTGGCCGAGCGCGTGGAGAAAGACTTCAAGCTGCCGCCCGCCGCGCTGCTGATGAACGCCTCGCACACGCACAGCGGCCCCTCGATGCGCTCGACTGCACCGACCGAGGAGGAACTGAAAAGGCCGCTGACGAAGGACGCCTATGAATACACGCTTGCGTTGCAGGAGAAAATCGTCGGCGTGATCGGAAAGGCGCTCGGTGAACTCAAGCCCGCGCGGCTGACCTGGAACAAGGCGCGCTGCGGCTTCGCGATGAATCGTCGGCGCGACTACACGCTTGCCCCCGATGATCCGAATGCCAACAAAGCGCCGAATCCGAATGGTCCCGTCGATCAGGAGGTGCCCGCGCTGCGAGTCGAGTCGCCCGAAGGCGAAGTGCGCGCGATTCTCTTCGGCTACGCGTGCCACAACACCTGCCTCGGCTTCTTCAACTACTGCGGCGACTACGCGGGCTACGCGCAGGAGTATCTGCAGCAGTATCGCCCTGGTTGCGTGGCGATGTTTCTCATGGGTTGTGGCGCTGATCAGAATCCGTATCCGCGTCGGTCCGATGTCGTGCCAGGCATCACCGACCTCGAACTCGCGCAGCAGCATGGCCGGTCGCTCTCGAACGCGGCCGAGATGGCCATCAGCGCCAATCCACGCGGCATCAGCGGCCCCATCCGCGCTGCTTACGAAGAGATCAAGCTGTCGTATGCGAACAACAAACGACCGGATCACGACTACCCCGTGCAGGTCATCAAGCTCGGCGACGATCTGACCATCATCGCGCTCGGCAGTGAGGTCGTGGTGGATTACAGCCTGCGCTTCAAACGCGAGTTCGCGGGCAAGGCCGCGCTTTGGGTGGCAGGCTACTCAAACGACTACACCGGCTACGTCCCGAGCCTGCGTGTTCTGAAGGAAGGTGGCTACGAAGCCGCCGCAGGCTGGGCGGACGATGTGGAGGATCGCATCGCGAAGAAGGTGCATGAGCTGCACGCTCGCGTTTCGGCGGAGGGCAAGGGTAGAGAGTGAGGTGCGCATGGCTTTGCCGTAGGCCGGGTGTGGCGACAGCCCGCCCGGCTCGTACGCGGACGCCGACCACCATTCCCTTCATCTCCACCGTCCGAATGAACAGCCGGGCGGCGCGGCGACGAACACCAGTGACGGAAAGAGGCTCCTCCGCCGCACACACCCGGCCTACGGCATGGCGGCGAGCACTTCACGACATCATGGATCACCCGCTTCCATGCTCGCGCTTCCGCCGACTCCGCAAAGACTTCACTCATGTCTTGGTGCGTCCCAACTGTCATTTCTTTGCCGGACGATTTCATCGGCTTTGATCCGACATCGTCACTGCCCGCCGAGGGCTTCACGGCTTATGATCGCCATCTTCCGCACTGGCGGCTTCCGGGCGCGTGTTACTTCACCACGTTTCGCCTCCGGGATTCCATTCCCCATGCAATCCTCAAAGAAATGAAGCAAGAAAAGGAGCAGTGGGAGAAGCGGCTCGCCCAAGCCGCTGCCGCTGCCAATGGCAGGCTTCGGCCGGACGAGATTGCTGCGTGGCAGGAGTTTCAACGCGCGCGGTTGCGCAAACTGGAATCCAAGCTCGACGAAGGGCACGGTGAGTGTCTCCTGCGCGATCCGGCGCATCGGCGGATCGTGACCGGCGCGCTCCATCATTTTGTCGGTCAACGTTGCAAGATGCTGGCCTATGCGGTGATGCCCAATCATGTCCATGTCCTCTGCCGGCCGATTGAAGGGCACTGGCTGGAGGATTTGTGCGGGTCGTGGAAATGGTTCACGGCGCAGGAAATCCAGAAAGCGCTGTGCCGCACCGGCCCGCTGTGGCAGGAGGAGAACTTTGATCGCCTCATCCGCGATGCCGGGCATTACCGCACCACGGTGAGATACATCGCAAAGAATCCGATGAAAGCCCGCCTCGGAGAAGACGAGGCCGCCGTGTGGTTTTGTGAAGGCATACGAAACGCCAACACGAACGCGCGTACTGGTTCAGAGGAAGCAGCGTCGTAGCGTGGGCGTGCCCGCCGTAGTCGTAGGCCGGGTGTGGCGGCAGCCCGCCCGGCTTCGTGTGCGGACGCCAACCACCATCCCCTTCATCTTCGCCGTCCGGACGAAAAGCCGGGCGACGCGGCGAAGAGTGCCGGTGGCAAAACAATGCTCTCTCCGCCGCACACACCCGGCCTACGGTTTGCTTGACGCCACGCCTGCTCGCCTGTCAGGATGCATGCCGAATGATTTCCTTTCTCGAGCCAGCGCCTTCGATCACGCCCTTGCCTGCGGATCGCATCGATGCGGAATACAAGCGGCTGCGGCTGCAGGTCTTCATCGGCATCTTTGTCGGCTACGCAGGGTTTTATCTCGTGCGGAAGAACTTTTCCGTCGCGATGCCGGACATCCTCAAAGAATACCCGCAGTATTCGAAGGCGGAACTCGGCAGCGCATTGACCGGGCTCGCCGTGGCCTATGGGTTCTCGAAGTTCCTCATGGGCAGCGTGTCGGACCGGAGCAATCCGCGCTACTTCCTGCCGCTCGGTCTTCTGCTCTCCAGCGCGCTCATGATGTGCTTCGGATGGTTCAAGTTCATCTACTCGTCGCTGACGCTCATGATCGTTCTGCAGACGTTGAATGGCTGGCTGAATGGCATGGGCTGGGCGCCGTGTGGCAAAACGATGGTGCACTGGTTCAGCACGAGTGAGCGAGGACGCGTGGTCTCGGTGTGGAATCTCGCGCACAACGTCGGAGGCGCGATGATGGCCGTGGTCGCGACATGGGGCGTGGCAATTTTCCACGACTGGGGCGCTAGGTTTTACTTCAACGGCATCGTCGCCAGCATCGTCGCGCTGATCGCTTTCATGTTGATGCGCGATACTCCCCAGAGCTGCGGCCTCCCCAGCATTGAGGCGCACAAGAACGACTACCCGCCGAACTACAACGCGCAGTTCGAGTCCACGCTGAGCTTCCGGCAGATTTTCATGGAGCACGTGTTCACCAATCGTCTCCTGTGGGCCATCGCGTTCGCGAACGCCTTCGTTTACTTCATGCGTTACGGCGTCGCTGACTGGATTCCGACGTATCTGCAAACCGCGAAAGGCTTCTCCGCCGACGACTCGAAGAACGCCATCGTCGCGTTTGAGTGGGCAGGCGTGCCGGGCACGATTCTCGCCGGCTGGATGTCGGACAAATACTTCAGAAGCCGCCGCGCGCCTGCGACCATCCTTTTCATGGTGCCCACGATCATCGGTCTCGCCGTGTATGGCTTGAATCGCAATGGCCCTCTGTGGATCGACATCAGCGCGCTCATCACCATCGGCTTCTTCATCTATGGCCCGATCATGCTGATCGGTCTTCAAGCGCTCGACATGGTGCCGAAAAAAGCCGCCGGCACCGCGGCGGGGTTCACGGGATTCTTTGGCTACGTCTTCGGCACTGCGGTGTCCGGTGCGGGCGTCGGCTGGCTGGCTGATCATTGGGGCTGGAATGGCGTCATCATCGCCATGCTGGTCTGCGCCGTGATGACCATGCTCTTCAGTGCATTGACGCTCGGCCATCGCGCGGAAAGTTCGGCGCAAGCCTGATCCCCCTCTCCGTCCTCTGCTCTCAGCCCTTCGCCCTGCTCCCCGCGCCATGCCCCCTGCCACCCACACCCGCCGCTACAGCGCCTTCATCAGCTACCGTCATGCGGACAACACCCAGGAAGGCCGCCGCTGGGCCGAGTGGCTGCACCGCGCGCTGGAGCGATACGTTGTCCCGCCCGATCTCATCGGCACCCCGAACCTGCGCGGCGAACCCATCCGCGATTCCCTCTACCCCATCTTCCGCGACGAGGACGAACTCCCTGCCAACGCCGACCTCGCCACCGGCATCCGCGCCGCGCTGGAGGTGAGCGATCACCTCATCGTCCTGTGCAGCCCTCGCAGCGCCGTCAGCCCCTGGGTGCGCAAGGAAGTGCGCGAGTTCAAGGAACTCGGCCGCAGCGACCGCATCCTCGCCATCATCATCGCCGGCGAACCCAACGCTGACGACCCCGCCAAAGCCCGCGACGGCATCCTGCGCGACGAAGAATGCTTCTGCGAAGAACTGCGCTTCGGAGCCGTGCGCGAGGACGGCACGCTCGACTGGACCATCCGCACCGAACCTCTCGCTGCCGACCTGCGCCCCGTCGGCACCCGTGCCGAAGGCTTCGTCACTGCCGAGGCCTACCGCGAACACCTCACGCTCAACAGCAGCCTCACCCCGGAAAAAATCGCAGCGCGCACGGACTCGTATCGCCACCAGCTTGAGCACAGTTTGATCAAAGTTATCGCAGGACTCCTCGGCGTGCCGCTCGGGCAACTCGTAGATCGTGATGCGGCCCATCGCGCAGAACTCGCGAAACAGGAACTCGCTCGCGCGGAGGCAGAGGCAGCGCGCCTTCGCGCACTCAATGAGCGACTCACCCTTGCCGAAGCAAAGGCAAGGGAAGCAGCGGCCGAAGCTCTTGCGGCAAAGGAGCAGGCCGAAGCAGCACTTGCCGAGTCACAACGGCAGCTTGAACGCTCTCAACTCGAAGAAGGTCGCGCTTGGCTAGAGCGCGCTAAGGCGGCTGAAAACAGAAGTGACCACCTCAGTGCCCTCATGCTCGCAGGGCGCGCCGTTGGCTTCCAAGGCTATGGGCGAGTGTCACAAGAGAGCGACAGCTTCAGCGATGCGTTTCCTCTTTTGCTCGGCAAACCAATGGCTGATCGGTTTTCAGAAAAGGAACGCCAGGAGGAGTTGTTGGAGTTGGCACGCTTAACTGAAGGCATTCAAACCACGTTCCTTCCGATTTGGGCCTGTGCTACTCCTTATCTTTCCTGTGTCGCGATCAGCCCCGATAGCCGCTATTTGGCTACCGTTGGCTCTCATGAGAATGCAGTATCGTTGTGGGATGCGATAACGGGAGATCTTCTTGGGATGATGGCAGGGCACACGGATTCCGTATGGAACCTTATGTTCAGTCCTGATGGTGGTCGCCTAGCCAGTGGATCCCATGACAAGACCGTCAGGCTCTGGGATGTGAATTCACGGAGGGAACTGATACAGTTTAGTGGTCACGATAAATCAGTATGGAGTGTGGCATTCAGTCCTGATGGTAGCAGACTGACCAGTGGCTCTGGCGATAAAACTATCAAGGTGTGGAATGCGTTGACAGGTGAGGAACTGGCCACCCTTTCAGGACATAATTACGAGGTGCGGGCTGTTGCGTTTAGTCCTGACGGCAAGTGCCTAGCCACAGGCTCAACGGATGAGACGGTGAAGTTGTGGGACTCGGTGAGTGGCGAAGAACTTGCCTCGCTTGCCGGACATACCAGAGGCGTAATGGATATAGCATTCCGTCCAGACGGCGATTGTTTGGCTACTGCGTCGGCTGATGCGACAATCAAGTTATGGGATGTAGCAAGCGGCACGGAATTGGCTGTTCTTGCCGGGCACACAGATGCCGTAAGGTGTGTGGCGTTTAGCCCGGATGGCAAAAGTATTGCCAGTGGATCAAGGGACCACTCAATCAGACTCTGGGACACCAACAAGGGCGAGGAACTTGCTATTGTTAACGGGCACACAAAGGATGTGTGTGGCATTGCGTTTGCGCCTGACGGCAGCCGCTTGGTGAGCAGTTCCTATGACAAAACCGTCAAGCTTTGGGATGTTACAGAATCCAGGCAGTCGATTGCCTTGGCTGGACACGCAGACCATGTGTGGAGCGTAGCCCTCAGCCCAGATGGCAATCTGGCTGCCAGTGGATCGCATGACAGAACCATCAAGATATGGGACACAGCCAGAGGCAGGGAGATCATCACCCTCGCGGGACACGCGGCTGCTGTGCTTGTTGTTACCTTCAGCCCTAACGGCAAACCCCTTGCCAGCGGCTCACATGACCGGACGATCAGGCTGTGGGATACCGCGTCAACAGGCAAAGAATTCGCCACCTTGACTGGGCACAACGGCTCAGTGAGATGCATAGCTTTTAGCCCTGACGGCAAGCGTATTGCCAGCGGCTCTCACGATAAGACGGTCAAACTTTGGGACTCAGCTACGGGCAAGGAACTCGCTACATTTGTCGGAAACAGCAAGCATGTGCTGAGTCTGGCATTTAGTCCCGACGGTAGCCGACTCGTCAGTGGCACGTCCTACGGCGACATCAAGCTGTGGGACATTGCTAGTTTTGAGGAGATCGAAGCCAACGATGTGAGCCGAGTAAACGCCCAGCAATGGCTCGCAGCCTCGAACCGCGATATCGCTTCAGACGGCAAGATCATCGTCAAGCACAAGGACAATGCCGTCATCATCACTCATGCAACCAACTACGATCCGCCTGACCTCGCTATCCGATTGCGTGAGGGCTTGCTTGCTCTGGCTGGTCGAGAACTGAAGTGTCCTGAGATCAAAGGCCCCACCAAGATGCTCCCCGTGCGCTATGATGTCAGCGCCCAGCTCGCCGATCCGAAGCTCACCCCCGAGCGACGCGCCGAGCTGCGCATGGAACTGTGCACCAAGTCCAGCCAGTTCCGCGCCGCCACCGCGCTGTGGCAGCGATTGTTGCAGGGTGAGTGGCGCGCTTTTGAAGGAGCCACCGTGCCGAAAGATCAAGCGCCCGCGACGATCCCCGCCGACAGCCCCATCCGCCGCCTCTACCTCCTCGCCTTGATCGATGCGACGAAGCATCCGCAGATTCACGGTCATCCCACCATCTGCCAGACCGCTACGCAGATAGTGCCCGTGCTGACGACGGAGATGTTGGCCACGCCCACGATCTCGCTGGCGATGATGACCCTGATGCAGACCCTCGCGAAAGACGACAGCCCCGACATGAGCGCTCCCCACGCCGACCTGCTGAAACGCCTGGAGGAGGTGGCGACGCAGGAGTGGCTGGAGGTGCTGCGGGAGAGTGCCGCGAAGAAGTAGCCCGCGTCGGCGCATTGCCAAAACCCGCTTGCAGGCTATCCTCACGGCATGACCGCAGCACTCAATGCCTTTACCTCCGACGGGTATTTCGTGATCACGTTTCCCGAAGCGTCCGTTCCTGCGCCGATGCGTGATGATTTCATCTCGACCATCAAAGCTGAGTGGCTCGCGAGACAGAGCAAGCTCACCGAAGCCGATGCCAAGCACCTCGCTGACAAGGTAGACGCTAGCTGGTGGCAGCAAAACAAGACACGCATCCTCAGGTCGATCGGCGAGGCATGAGCGAGGCGGTCATTATTGACGCCAATCGGTTGTTCAGCGAACTGATTTCGGGGCGGCAGCGATTGAGGACCTTGTTTCAAGTGCACCCTGAGATCGAGTTCTTTTGCCCCAAGTATGTTTTCATCGAACTGTTCAAGCACAAGGAAGACATCGCGGCGGCGACGGCCCTGGACGAAGCGAACCTGCTCTCCGTGTTGCATTCGCTGCTCCAGCACATCCACTTCTTTGACGAGGACGCTGTGAGCATTGGTTCATGGACGGAGGCATGGCGTCTCTGTCGAGACGTGGATGAAAACGACACTGCCTACGTCGCTCTGACGCTCGAACTGAATGGCCTCCTCTGGACCGGAGACAAGGAATCGGAGATCGGACTGCGCAAGAAGGGGTTCATCCAATTCTTCGTGGCTCCAGCTCCGTAGCCCCCACGACGATCCCCGCCGACAGCCCCATCCACTGCCTCCTCGCCTTGATCGATGCGGCGAAGCGTCCGCAGATTCACGGGCATCCCACCATCTGAAGTGCGGCTGCGCCGGTTCGATGAGTGGACCGTGAGGGCGCGAACCACCTCGAGGGTCGCGTGTGATCACGGGCCATTGCGTGGATCGTGCCGGTGATGGCGTCGTGGGCACCGGGTGAGCGACGAGGGCGCCGCTTTTACGATCACCGCTGCTACCATCATCTGTCCAGCCCGTAGCTCGGACGGCGCTTGTCGTGCCTCACGCACAAGACACGAATCTTTCCAGGACGTATCTCATAAAGCACAGCATACGGAAATCGCTTCAACTTCGCTCGGCGGACCGTCTTCGATCCGAGCCAGAACCCATAGCCTTCCGGGTTGGCAAGAATTTGATTCAGGACGGCGGTGAGCTTTGAAAAGAAATCATCGCCAAGCCCTTCATTGCGATCTTCATACCATCGGACCGCCTCTTTCACCTCACGCTCACGAGGCGATGATAAGCCAGCTTCATGCCTGGCCCTGATTGATCTGAATGCCCGCCAGGAACTCTTCGTGCGACAATTCCATCTCTGGATTCTCATCCATTTCTGCCGACCGTCTCCCGGCTTCGTTCAACCAGGCATGATCCGTTTCGCGTTGCCAGTTCTCGGGCACACTCGCGTAGAGCTGATCAGCTATCGCCACCCGTTCGGCAACGGGCAGCACGAGGAGGCTCTGGCTGATGGAGGCGGCGGACATGGGCGCATCATAGATCTGGAAAGCTGCTCTTCAACTGTAGAAGCGACGCCCTCGTCGCTCTCCCCGGTGCGGGCGAAGCCTCGTCGCCCAATCACGCTCGCGACGCGGGCGCCGCGGGCACGGGGCAAGCGGCGAGGCGCCGCTTCTACCACGCAGAGGCAGAATGATGGCGGGCAAAAAATGGAATCACCCGGTGTTTTGCCGTTTGCCCAGGCAACGGAACGCTCCATCACTTCGGCATGATGAAAACCATCGCCACCCTTTCATCGGCGCTCGTCGGCATTGCCGGCGCGCAGCCCATCGTCATCGCGCACCGAGGCGCGAGCGGTTATCTGCCGGAGCACACTCTGGAGGCGAAGGCGATGGCTCATGCGATGGGTGCGGATTTCATCGAACAGGACATCGTGCTGACGAAGGACGATGTGCCTGTCGTGATGCATGACATCTATCTCGACACGATCAGCGATGTCGCGCAGAAGTTCCCCGATCGGCACCGGGCGAATGGCCGCTACTACGCCCTCGACTTCACGCTGGCGGAGATCAAGCAATTGAACGCGACGGAGCGGTTCAGCGAGAAGACGGGGAAGCAGGTGTATCCGAAGCGTTTTCCGAAAGGCGCGTCGTCGTTTCAGATTCCGACGCTTGAAGAAGAGCTGGAACTCATCGAAGGGCTGAACAAGAGCACCGGTCGCGCGGCCGGCATTTATCCGGAGATCAAACAGCCGAAGTGGCATCGCAGCGAAGGGCACGACATCAGCGCCATTGTGCTGCCGATCCTGAAGAAGCATGGGTATGCCACGAAGACCGACGCCTGCATCGTGCAGTGCTTCGAGTTTGAGGAGGTGAAACGCATCCGCACGGAACTCGGTTGGGAAGGCCGGCTGATTTACCTGATGGGCTCGTTCAAGAAGGGCGAGAAGGTGACGAATGAGAAACCGTCGCTCGCCGAAATCGCAAAAGTCGCCGATGGCATCGGACCTGCGATCAGCGCGGACATCGTGGACGTTGTTGCGCAGGCTCATGCAGCCGGACTTCAGGTGCATCCCTACACGCTGCGCATCGACGACCTGCCGAAGTGGGCGAAGTCCACGGAAGAACTGCTCCATCTGCTTTTTGACGTGGCAAAGGTGGACGGACTCTTCTCCGATTTTCCGGACGTCGCCGTGCGCCATGCGCACGGCGGCAAGTGAGCAAGCGAGGCGGAACCGCGGGCTTCAACAAAGTTCAGAGCCTGCGCAGTTCCAGCACCTCGATGCCGCTGATCTTCCACTCGGACCCGACAGGTTTGATGGTGACTTTTGCGTTGTAGCGGTTCACACGCGTGTGCGAGTGCCCCCAGTGACCAACGGTGCCCATGGCGGTCCACTGCCCTTCCGCGGTGAAGGCGAGGTCTCTGCCGGGAGTGACCTTGTCGATCTGCACGTCCACATCGGAAACCTTCACGCGCGTGCCCTCGCGGTCGTCGATGGCGAGCGCCTGCGTGGTGTCGAGGTAGAGCTTGCGAAGCAGCTCGCCGTCAACGCTGCGCGCCAGGGAATCGTAAACCTGGGACTCGGTGTGGTAATCGAAGGCGCGATAGATGTTCCGCAGCAGCGGGCCGGCGATGCGGGAGGCATCGTTGGCCGTGGTGACGGGCGCGGCCACCTTGTCGGCCGGATTGCGCACATGCATCACACCCATCGGACTGAGCAGCAGCGCGACGAAGAGCCACGCGATCACCATCCCGAGCCATCCGCCGCGCGGCTTTCTTCCGGTGCGATTCCGCATGACGTAATAGACAAGCCCGATCACCAGCCAGACGGCGGAGGCCACGGGCACCGGGAGATACGTCTGCGGCGGCAGCGACGGCACTTCGGCCAGCGGCTTCGGCGGCGCGAGGCGTCCCTCGTTGCGCCATTTGGCAAAGGGCAGCGCCCGGGACATTTCCACGGTGTCCGACTGGCTGCCGAAGAATATCTTCATCGGCAGCGTGGTGAACTCCGGCTGCCACTCCCACCACTGCACCTCCAGGGTCTGCGGCGCCGGGCTGGTGGCGAACTCCCATACGAACCCGATCATGCTCTGCCTGGCCGCCACCGGTTCGCCTTCCTTCAGCGGCTCGGTGCGACCGGGCTCGCCTTTCACAAAGGACGCCGCCACCAACCGGCCGCGGGCGGTGTCGCCATTCTCCTTGAGGCTGCACCAGCGCTCCGCCTTCTGTGCGGCCTTCCCGGTGATCTGTTTCTGCACATCCGCCGAAAGCGCAGCGACGGCGTCCGTCTTCTCCCCGAGCCAGCCCAGGAAGGTCTCAGCGCTGAACAGGGCTTCGACGCGCACCTGATAAGGCGCGACGTACATGAACGTGGCGGCAATCACCGGCCGGACAGCCGGTACCGAAGAGGGTGGCGGAGCTGCCGTTGGCTGCGGCGTGGGAGGTGTCTGTGCCAGCGGTGCCGCGGGAGCAGCCACCCCTCCGGCCGGTGCCTGCTGCCCTTGCACCAGCGCGGCGAAGCACCACGCCACGAAAGCGAGCACCACGCTCGCGAGCCGGCGGACATGACCACATCGGGCGGAAGGTCGGATCAAACGGCCCACGGCTTCCTCCACTCGCGTTTCAGCATCTTCTGTGCATCGGCGTCGTCCTCCACCTGCTCGGTCTGTGGATACCATCTCAGGCTCTTGCGCCCGAGGCGGATGCCGATGTTTCCGAGGTGGGCGATTGAGATCGTGCGGTGCGCCGTCTCAATCGGCGCCGCAGTCGGCTTCCCGCTGTATATGCAGTCGATGAAGTTCCGCGTGTGGTCGGCGCTCTCGTACAGGTGGATCTCTTCGGGCCTGATCTTCTCCTGCAGCAGTTCGCGCGAGCTTGCCGTGATCTTGCCGCGGTTCACCCAAAGCCACCTGCCGTTTTCACCTTCGAAGAAGATGCCGGTGTGATCGAAGTTCTTGCCGCCCACCGCGTTGCCTTCCATCTCGGGCATCAGCTTGTGACTCGCATCGGCCACGACCATCTCCACCCCGCTCGCATACTTGCACGTCCATTTGAAGGCCGTGGCGGTGTTGTAAAACTCCGTGGGCGCAGGCAGCTCGCCGCTGATGTCCGCAAACTCCACCGGACCGCCCGAGTCCATGTCCATGGCCCACTGCGCGATGTCGATGTGGTGCGCACCGAAGTCGGTGATCATGCCGCCGGAGAAATGGTAGTTGTGCCTCCAGTTCAGCGGCAGCATGGCGGGCCGGTAGTCCATTTCCGGCGCGGGACCGAGCCAGAGATCGAAATCAAAATCCTTCGGCGGCGGGCAGGGCGTCTGCTGATCGCCCATCTGGTTCCAGTTCGTGTGGCCGCCCGGCAGCCCCACGCGGATGTGCTTCACCTTGCCCAGCCGCCCATTGCGCACGAACTCGCAGGCCATGCGGAAATAAATATCGCTGCGCTGCTGGCTGCCGGTCTGCCACGTCACGCCGGACTTCTTCACCTCGTCCGCCATCAGCCTTCCTTCCGCTATGGTCAGGCTCAGAGGCTTCTGCCCGTAGATGTGCTTTCCCTTGCGGGCCGCATACACCGCCATGAAGGCGTGCCAGTGGTCCGGCGTGGAGACCTGCACCACGTCGAGGTCCTCCTTGTCCATCATCTCACGGAAATCGATGTACGTGCTGCACGTCTTCGCCGGCTTCCTCTGCGCCTGAGCGTAGTGGTCATTCACATGACGCTGCGCCACATCGCGCCCGCCCTGCAGCTCGCCTTTGTAGCCGTAGTGGCCCGACTCCTTCATCGGATCGGCCGCAGCCACCACCTGCACGCGTTCGTCTCCGAGGAAATTCTTTGTCCAGCCCAGCGCGATCGTGCCGTAGCCGACCAGACCGACCGTGATGCGCTCAGACGGAGCCGGCCTTCCGCCGCGCCCGATGGCTGCTGCGGGGATGATCGTGGGAAAACCCAGCGCGGCGGCACTGGAGACGATGAACCTTCGGCGGGATGTGGTGTGCGGGCTGGTTTTCATGCTGTATTTCGTGGCTGGCGGAGTTTTCACCTTACAAGTGACCGCGCCTCGGACTCAACATCATTTTGCGATGACCTCATGGTTCCAGTTGTGCTTCGGGGCTGTCCATCGCCGCCATGGATGGTGCCGGCGCATGGCCGCCCGCCCTCACTCCTCCCATACCGGACGGAGACGGAATACTGAATGCTTCGCTTCGTCGCTCCCGTTTCCTGCCACAATCTCACCTCCTCATGCGCCCGACCACCGCTCTCATCACATGCCTCCTGCTCCTTTCGTCCTTTCCCTCCCTCCTCCCCGCCATAGACGCGCCGCCACCGCCAGCGAATGTCGTCGTGCAGACGAACATCATGGTCGCGATGCGTGACGGCGTGGAACTCGCGACGGACATCTATCTGCCGGCCAAAGACGGCCAGCCCATCGCCGAGAAGCTGCCGGTGATCCTCACGCGCACGCCTTACAACAAGGACGGAGCGAAGAAGCACGGCGAGTATTTCGCGCAGCATGGCTACGTCTTCGTCGCGCAGGACACGCGGGGGCGCTACAAGAGCAAGGGAACGTGGCACTGGATGACCGACGACGGGCGCGATGGGGCGGACTGCGCGAAGTGGATCGGCCGGCAGTCGTGGAGCAATGGGAAGATTGGCATGATGGGCACGTCGTATGTCGGCGGCACGCAGCATGCCCTGGCGATGGAGCACGCGCCGGAGCTGGCGACGGTGATCCCCGTCGATGCCGTGTCGAACATGGGCTACCAGTCGATGCGGAATGCGGGCGCGTTTGAGCTGCGGTTCTGGAACTGGATCATGCTCAATGCGGGCAAAGGCAGCAATCAGGCCGCCGATCCCGCCACCGGCGCGATGTTGAAGGAGATGGCGGACAACCGGTTGCACTACCTTTTGAATCTCCCGCTGCGCCGCGGCACCACGCCGCTCAAGTTCGCGCCCGAATATGAGAACTGGCTCGTCGAGGCCATGCGCCACGGCGCGAATGACTCCTTCTGGGAGCAGAACAACATCATCGATCACAGCGACCGCTATCAGGACATCCCGGTCTATCTCGTCGGAGGCTGGTATGACTCCTGGGCGGGCAACACGACGAACAATTTCCTCACGCTCTCGAAGCGTCTGAAAAGCGACGTGTATCTGATCATGGGTCCGTGGATTCACGGCCAGCAAGGCAAGAGCACGCACGGCCAGGTGGACTTCGGTCCCGAAGCCGCCATCCCCGACGAACTCGCGTGGCGCCTGGAGTGGTTTGACCACTGGCTTTGGGGAAAAGAAAACAGCGTGGGCCACACGGCGCCCTTCGCCTCGAAAGTCCGCATCTTCACCATGGGCGCCGGTGACGGGCACAAGACAGAAGCCGGCCTGCTTCATCACGGCGGCCGTTGGCACGATGAGGCGGCATGGCCGCCCGCGCGAGCAAAGGCCACACGCTTCTTGCTCGGCCCGAATGGGAAGCTTCGAGAAGAACCGAAAGGCAAATTCACGCTGCTCGACCTGTTCTTCGGCGGCAAAGCGGCCCCCGGCACTCCCCAGGGCTTCACCAGCTTCACCTTTGATCCCAGAAGCCCCGTGCCCACCATCGGCGGCAATATCTCAAGCGGCGACGGCATCATGCTACAAGGCGCCTGGGATCAACGCGGTGGTCAGCACATCTGGAATTGGACGCTTCCCCTGCCCCTCTCCGCGCGGAACGACATCCTCGTCTTCCAGACCGAACCGCTCACCACCGACACCGAAGTCACCGGCGAGATCAGCGTGAAGCTTTGGGCCTCGTCCACCGCACCTGACACCGACTTCACCGCGAAGCTCATCGACGTCTATCCCGCCAGCAAAGACTGGCCCGGCGGTTTCGATCTGAACATCACCGACGGCATCGTCCGCGCCCGCTTCCGCGATTCGCTGAAGGAAGAGAAGCTCATGAAGCCCGGCGAGGCATATCCCATCACCATCAAGCTCTACCCCACCTCAAACGTCTTCAAAAAAGGCCACCGCATCCGCCTCGACATCTCCAGCAGCAACTTCCCCCGCTTCGATGTGAACCCCAACACCGGCGAGCCGCTCGCCGAGCATCGCCGCGTGGAGACGGCGGTGAATACCGTGTTGCACGACGCAGATCATCCGTCGGCGGTGGTACTGCCGATCGTCCCCTGACATCCGCCCGCTCAGGCGATTGTTCATCGTCCTCACCCCCCGTCCTCCGGCGTTCAGCGGCCTGGTCATCGCCATTGGCTTCACCGCCGTCTCCACGCGGCGAAGCGCAAGCGCCCGTCTGGTATCGGAATCTGAAGATCAAGGTGCTGTCGTGACGCGATGCACCCTCATCGTCGCTCCTCTCCCTGTCTCCAAGTCTCGGAGTCTCCCCATCTCCGCTGCGGTCCCGTCACTTCCAGGCACATGAAGCGGATGGGCGGAGGTGGCAGGTGGGGCGGAATTTGTCTCGGTGTTCGTTCGAGCAAGGGCGTGCTCCGCGCTGCCTTCGCCCACGAATCCACGAACGAGACGCAGCGCATCCTTACCACCACAGTTACCGCGTTACCGTCACATCCGGGCGCGCTTTCTGGAAGGCGGCGATGGCGGCGCAGAATGTTGCGTAGGCTGGGTGTGTGCTGCGCGAGAAGCACGGGATCTTCTAATAAGCCCTCGTCGCAGCACCGCCCGGCTGTCCCGCGCGTTCTTTGGCCGTCACACGCACCAGCAGTCGAGCGGACCCGCTTCGCGGGACACACTCGACCTACGGATCACCGTGTCACCGTCACCTCCAGGCGCGCTTTCTGGAGAGCGGCGATCGCATGTTAGGTGGAGTTGGAAACCTCTCGCATTCTGGCGAATGCGCCTACCCCACGCCGTAGGCTCGTTCGCCAGAACGAGGGGATTGGGAAACGATGCGATGAAGCCGGGATCCCTCGCATTCTGGCGAATGCGCCTACGGGTCACCGCGTCGCCGTCACATCGGGCCACGCTTTCTTGAAGGCGTCGGTGACGCGGCTCATTGCTTCTCGATCTTCAGATTCGGCAGCGCCTTTTGCAGATCAGCGAGCCCGGCTTCGCTGAATTTGTTGTTCACGTCGTAGCTGAACAAAGTGAGCTTCTTCATCTTTTTGAGAGAGGCGAGTCCGGCATCGGTCACCGCACCTCGGCTCAGACGCAGTTCTTGGAGGATCGGCAACGTCGCTATGCGTTCCAATGTCGCATCGCCGAGTCCGACGGGCAGCCAGAGCGTGATGAGCCGCGTGAATGAGGCGATGTCGGCAAAGTCGTCATCGGACAACGGGTTGCGGCTGTTGGACAGCTTGAGGATGTAAAGCTTCGGCAGCTTTTTCATCGTGGCGAGGATGTCCGCTGGCAACGCGGCGCTGCTGCGGGCCGCAAAAATCTGCAACCCCTGAAGATCCTCGACTGCCTCGTAGCCGTTCGGCTGCCAGTTAAGAGTGTCGAGCACGAGTTCTTCAAGATGCCGATACTGCTTCAGCAAGCCGAGTGACGACGGCGTTGCTGCCGTGGCCGACAAATTGATGGTGCGAAGTTTGGACGCCTTTTTTATGTGGGCGAACACACCATCCGTGACGGCACCGCACCCCTCCAGATTCAGCACGTCGAGGTGAGGGAAGTTCGCCAGGATGGCCAGGCCATTGTCAGTCACCGAGGCTTTCGACAGCTTGAGGAGATTGAGTTCCTTCTGACCTGCGAGCAAGGCAATGCCTTCATCGGTTACCAATGCCTTTTTATCTGCCGGAGCATTGAGGAAATCGACCTTGGTGATCTCAAACTTGCCCGGTGGCAATGCCGAAACGGTGCTCACGCTCATTGTGGTGCCGGTTCCTGGCCGGACTTCGAGCGTGGCCCCGAGACTCAATGCCCACTCGGCGGCTTTGCGCCATGAACTGCCTTTGAGATCGGCGACGGATACCGCACCAACGGGTGGGGCGCTTGCTCCTGCCAACGCCATCTTCGATGTCTTCGCACCCGGCAGAGCGTTCGCGGCGGATGGAGGACCAGCCGCCCTACCCAATGCCTCGCGATACTCCCGCACCGTCTTCGCATCGGGCACGCGGTTCTTTTGCGTGAGGGTGCTTTCGAGCTGCT
>JAIBCL010000056.1 GCA_019694165.1 Verrucomicrobiaceae bacterium
AGCGGGTGCTGAGGGATCGTCTGGCATGGGAAGAACTAAATTCGTAGCGGGTCCGGTTCTTTCCGGCAAGCTGGAATATGATCCCATCGCGCATCGAGGCGAAAAGTCCCTTGTGCCCCCTCAGTCCTTTCTGTCCTTTGAGGGACTCAAAGGACGCCTCACATGAACCTCGAACTCAAACTCAGAATCTCCATCCTCTGGATGGCGAACACGGTGATCGATCTCGTGCAGATCGTGCTGTCGCTCTTCGGCACTGGCTTCATCGAGCAGCTTCAAAAGGGCCGCATCGGCGACATGGTGATCAGCGGTGCGCAAATCGCGGCGTTTACGTTTTCGCTCGTGGTGCCGGTGGTGATGGCGTTTCTCGTCTTCGTGATCCCGAATCCGAAGACGAACAAGTGGATGAACGTGGTGCCGGGCATCGTCATCGCAGGGATGAGCTGGCTCGACTTCCTCATGCGTGCGCCGCACTTGAATCCGGCGTTTCTCGTGTCCGCCTTTGCCACGAACATCGCGCCGACGGTGGTGGTCTTCCTTGCATGGAGGCTGGACCGGACGGCGAACTGACGCCTGTGAGGCATTCGCGCGACCAAGCTTCTGAAACGGCGGGGCTTGAGTCGCGCCGAAGTCGAAACTGCCTGAGAAGCAGTCAGCGCACGATGGTGAATCCGCGCGCGCCAGTCAGCGGCGGAACCTTGTTGATGACGCGTTCCTTGATGTGGGAGCCGAGATTGCTCTGCTGGATGTCTTCGAGGAAGGCGTCGAGTTCATCCGCATCCGCCGCCATCACCTGCATCTCGACGCGGCCGTCATCGAGATTCCGCACCCAGCCGGTGACATCGAAACCTGATGCGATCTGCTTGGTGGAGTAACGGAAGCCCACGCCCTGCACGCGGCCTGAATAGATGACCTGTCTGGCTGTCATGGCACGGTATGTAGCGGGCCGGCACGAAAATGCCAGCCTCAGGCCACGGGCCGGGCGATTTTTCCCTCGAGATACTTGCGCAGTGCGTCCATGCCGGTACCGTCGTTTGCGGAGACGGGGATGGTCTTGATGCGTTTGAAGCGCTCCTTGAGCAGTTCGACGTTCGCGGCGGCTTCGGGGAGATCGGTCTTGTTCGCGACGATGCACCAGGGGCGCTTTGCCAGCTCGGCGGAGTAGAGCTTCACCTCCTTGCGCAGCGTCTCGAGGTCGGCAACGGGATCGCGGCCCTCGCTGCCGGCGGCATCGACGACGAAGATCAGTAGCCGGCAGCGCATGATGTGGCGAAGAAACTCGTGGCCGAGACCGATGTTCGCGTGCGCACCCTCGATGATGCCGGGGATGTCAGCGAGGGTGCCGCGGTGGAACTCGTCGAAATGAATGACGCCCACCATGGGCTGGAGGGTGGTGAAGGGGTAATTTGCGATCTTGGGCTTCGCGGCGGAAAGCTTCGAGAGGAGGGTGGACTTCCCGGCATTCGGAAAGCCGACGAGGCCGGCCTCGGCGATGGAGCGCAGCTCGAAGTGAAAGTCGCCTTCCTCCCCCGGTGTGCCGGCGGTAAACTGGCGCGGGGCCTGATTCGTGGAGGATTTGAAGTGAACGTTCCCCTTCCCTCCCCTGCCTCCTTTGCAAAGCACGAAGCTGGAGCCGGTCTCGGTCAAGTCAGCGACGACTTCCGCTGGGGCGACGATCTCGCCGGTGTCAGCGTCACCGGCATCGACGAGACGGCTGACCACGGTGCCAGGGGGCACCTTGAAGATGGCATCCTTTCCGGAGCGACCCGTGCACTGATTCCCCATGCCACCCTGGCCATCCTCGGCGATGAGGCGGTTGTTGAAAAAGAAGCCCCGCAGGCTGTCGGTGCTGGGATCGACCAGCAGGATCACATTGCCGCCGCGGCCGCCATCGCCTCCATCGGGACCACCCTTCGGGCGAAACTTCCCTCGATGGAAATGCACGGAGCCGTCGCCGCCCTTGCCGGCGCGCGCATGAACTTTGATTTGATCGACAAACACGCGTGTGACTTACCGGTGCCGGCTTAGAAAGGCAAACGTGCATTCAGTCCGCCGATCATCGGCGATCCGGATGCTGGACGGGCGATTCCCAGTGCCACGCGGTGCGAGCGCCGGCATCACCGAACTCCGGTGCGGGCGCTTGGATTGATTCGTCGCACCATTTGCCCGGGCGACAGGATGCGCCACACTCCATCCCGACCATGCTTGCCTACTATCTTCACGATCTCAGTCCGTTCGTCATCCGCTTCACGGATTCCTTCGGCGTCCACTGGTATGGGCTGGCGTATCTGCTGGGCTTTGCCGCGTGCGGGTTGGTGATGTGGCATTTGGCGAAGCGCGGTCTCTCGGAGATCAAGCCGGAGCAGGTGACGGACTTCATCACGGGAGTGTCAATCTTCGGCGTGGTGCTCGGCGGGCGGCTGGGCTACATCCTGCTCTACGGGTTGACGGAGTACAAGGACACGCCATGGGAGGCGCTGAAGATTTGGAAGGGCGGGATGGCCAGCCACGGCGGCATCGCCGGTATCGCAATCTTTACTCTGTGGTATGCACGCAAGCACCGCATCTCGTGGACGGGCATCGGCGACACCGTGGTATGCGGTGCTCCGCTCGGCGTGATGTTGGGTCGGCTGGCGAACTTCATCAACGGTGAACTCTTCGGCCGGGTGACTACGGTAGCGTGGGCGGTGAAATTCCCGACAGAGCTGCTGCACGAGGACTTCGCACGTCAGGGAGGGCAGCCCATGATGTTGCCGCCAGGGGTGATGCACAGCCCGGACATCATCGCCTGGTATGAAAGCGAAGGTGGAAGCAAGTCCGGATTGGAGGCCATTCTCCACCCGCGCCATCCATCGCAGCTTTACGAGGCGGCGGGAGAGGGCCTGCTTCTCTTCGCCGTGCTCTACTTCCTGCGCGTACGCTTCCCTCGCCTGCCGCACGGTGTGCTCACCGGCCTGTTCTTCATCCTTTATGCCGTGGTGCGCATCGCACTGGAGAACTACCGCGAGCCGGACTCGGGTGCCGCGCCAGTCTTCGGAATGACCAAGGGCCAGTTCTTCTCGACGTTCATGGTCGGCATCGGCACGGCGTTTCTGATTTTCGGCCTGCTGAGTCCGAAGGCGAAAATCAAAGAGGGAAGCTGACTCCAGCTTCCCTCCCGATCAAAGCAAAGACGACCCCGCGACGCGACGCCAAGCCCTACGGATTCGCGGGCGCCGGAGACGGTGCCGCAGGCTTCGGCGTGTAGTAGTAGGAAGCGTAGTTGTAGTAGGTGTACTCCTTGAGGTTCGTGCTGGAGCGGTTCAAGATGACGCCGCCGACATTGACCTGGCGCTCGTAGAGGAGATCAAGAGCCTTCCCGGTCAGGCGCGCCATGGTGGAGGACATGCGGACCACGAAGAGCACGGTGTCAGTCTTCGGTGCGAAGCTGGCTGTGTCATCGGCCACAAGCACCGGAGCACTGTCGAAAATGACGTAATCGTACTCGTCTGCCATCTCACGAAGCATCTCCTCGGCAGTCTTGGAAAGCAGCATCTCGGAGGTCTGGTCGAGGACTTCGCCACGAGCGAGGAGGTCGAGATTGCGGGTGCTTGTCTCTTGCACGGCATCACGCCAGTGAGTCTTGCCACGCAACACCTCGCTGAGACCCGGGGCAACGGGCGCTTTGAAAAGCTCGTTTACGCCGCCGCGGCGCAAGTCGCAGTCGGCCAGAAGTACGCGGGAACCGGCAAGCGCCATGGTAATGGCGAGGTTCGATACGCAGGTGGTTTTTCCTTCATTCGGCACGGCGCTGGTGACCAGAATGACTTTCGGAGCCTTTCCGCGCCAGTTCTTGAAGAGAATCGACGAGCGGATGTTGCGGAATGCCTCTGCATAGAGGTGCCGGTCATCGTTTGGACGAAGGAGCTGCACGTCTCCGCGCTGGCGCTGTTCCGGGATCTGCCCAAGCACAGCCTCGTTCGGGAAGAGGGCCTGAAACTCGCTGAACGAGTCCATACGGTCATCCAGGCGGTCAAACAGGAGCAGGATGACCACGCCGGCACCCAGACCGGCGGCAAGCCCCACGACGATCGGAAGAATCCATTCCTGGAGATCTTCAACTGCTCCGGAGGCACGCTCCATGATCGTGACATGGTCCGAAGTCATGTCTTCGCCGACGGTGAAGCGACGGACCAGATCAAGTATTTCATCGTAGCCTTTCTTGCTGTCGCTGTAGTCTTTCGTAAGGCCGTCGTGCATGGCGATCTTTGAGCCGAGATCAATCGCCTCCGCCTCTTTTACTTTGATTAGTCCGTCGAGGGCGGTAATGCGCCGGTCTAGAGCACTTTTTTGGTTCTTCAATTGTCCCAGAATCTTGTCCTGGTAGAATTTGAGCAGGGCCGTGGCATCTGAAATCTTCTCGTCGATCTCCACGACCTCGGGATGCTGGGGCTTCATCGACTTGAGGAGCTTCGTGCGCTCCGACTGCAATTGATTGATGAAGCGCTGGGTTTCCAAATACTCCCGCTCATTCAGGGTCAGGCCGGTACCAAGATCATCCCGGTCCGCGGCTTGATTAGCCTGGGCGGCTGCACCGGGTGCGGCCTCAGCGGGCTTGGCACTCTTGAGCTTCACTTCACGCTGCTGCATGGCGGAATCCACATCTTGCAGCCAGAGGTCAATGTCCGTCACGGTGGTGAGTGCGGTGTCACGCTCGTCCTTCAGTTTGCGCAATGCCTGGGCGGCCTCGTTGTTGCCCGCAGTAATGAGCACGATGTTGTTTGCCTTCTCGAAGCTGGTCAGCTTGTCCTGCTTTTCCTGCAGGTTTTTCTCACGGCGCACGACATCCTCAGCAAGCGTGGTCAGCGCCTTGTTTCGTTGCTGCTCGCGGATCTGGTTCCGGAAGGCTATGAACTCGTCGAGCAGCGCGTCGAGGAAGATGCGCGTGTACTTTGGCTCCGTACCAAACGCCCGCACATTGAATATGGCTGAACCGCGGTTCTGCGACACTTGGATCTCCACATCGCTTTCCTTCATGTCAGGGTGCAGCGCGCGCACGCGGTCGAGAGCACGACGGCGCATTTCGCTGCTTTCGATTGTCTCGATGATGGTGCCGTAGAAGTCTTGAAGATAGTCCAGATACTGGATACCCACGCCCGAGCCGCCACCAGTGCCGATCATGCGCCCGCCGGCCACCATCTTGGCGAGAGAGATGTAGGACTGCGGCTTGCCAGTGATGCGCAACGCCTGCACGCAGACGCCGATGCTGGCTGTCAGCAGGAGAAACCACCACCTGCGACGAAGCAGAATCTTGTAGCGCTGGAACTTCGCCGACGTCTCGTGAATGCGGCTGAGCGTGGCGGACTGTCCTGGCAGTGAGAGGGATTGTTCCATAGAGAGGCGGGTGTTTCTTTCTCAGAAAACTGGTGGGGTGCGGTGTTCGATCTGATCGCTTAAACACGGAAAAAGCATCCGCTCCGGCCAGTCGCGTCAGTTCGCAAGTTGTTCACATCATACTAAACTTTTCCATTTCGGGAAGATTTTTTTGATATACGGGGTGGGGCCGCGTTTCTTGGGGTGCCTCGCACCCGTCAGCGAACATTTTTTCAAGAATTCCGGCGGGACGCCATCATGCCAGTCAACCGCCCGCGGTTCAGGAAAACCTCCCGATCAGGAGCCGCTAAAAGTTGACGGTTTTTTCGTCAACAATGATCACATCACCACGACGCAGGAAGATATCTTTGTCGAGATTTCCCCGACGCATGATCTGATCCACGTTCACGAGAATGGTCTTGTTGCCCTGCGGCGTCTTGCGCACGAGTTTCACTTTCTTCGGGTTGGCAAACTGGGCGAACCCACCCGACAGCAGAATGGCCTGACTGATGGTCATGTCTTCGTTGGTCGGAAGTTCATACTTGCCCTGCCTGATCACCTGACCGAACACGGTAATCACATCAAGCTCTTCCTCCCTGGTCCCTATTCCCGGCCGACGCGCACCGATGTCTTCAGGACGCTGATCGATCGCGACGATGACGGTTGCGGTGTTGTACAGGCTTTTCTCAAGCTGGCCCTTCATGCTGAAGGCCAGTTCACGGCATGTCCGCCCCGCTGCACGGACCAAACCTATGTGAGGCGCGTTGATGTCCCCAGTCACACCGACTCGAAGCTGGATCGCATCTTTTCTGTCTTCGACAATCCTCAAGCTGATCAGGTCACCGGCACGGATTGGCGTCGAGTTGTCCACGACGTTCATGTCGTTGATGACACTGGCGGATTTGAGCGTCTCGCCAGGCGCGATCGTCGGTGCCGCCGCCTCCGAGGAACGCCGCGTCTCAGGGAGACGGAACGTGGGGTCCTGAGACAATGCACTGCCGACTGCCACAAGGCATGAGGTGACGAGGAAGATATGGGCTTTCATAAAGCAAACAAGATGGTGGAGCCACGTTAGACCGGCAAACCCGCCGGCCGTTAGAAACCAAGCCCCACGAGCCCGGCCCGGTAACTACGGACCGAAATTGTAATTCACCTGCACGATGGCACGATTCTGATCAAAATCGTTGACGTCATTGTCCGCATTGGTGGTCCAGAAGCGGTACCCGAGGGCCACGCTCAACTTGCGGGTGACCGCGAAGTTCACGTCCACGTTGAACGCATGCTGGATGTAGTCGCGATCAGGCAAACTGGAAGACGTGACTCCGAAATGGTAGCCGAATCCAACTCGAGCCCGGGAACTGAGCTGGTGACTGAGATATGCGTCCAGACCACGCTGCACGAGATCCTCCTTTTCTGTGCCGCCGGATTCGGAGGCATCTTCATAATAGCCGCTGAGAGAGATACGACTGCCGCGCCACGCGATGATACCCACGCCGTAGGTCACGTAGTCCGCAGTGATGTAGTTCGACGTCGTGTTCAGCGCCGATTCGTGGCCGAAACTCAGTGACTGGCTGATTCGGGCGTTCAACTGGTTCGTAAGCGTGATGTTGTAGTAGTAATCTGAGAGATCGCTGTTGTCACGATTGTTGGTGTTGTACAGGCTGTTTTCCGTCTGTTGGGTGGCCTGTTGTTGGGCCAGCGTAGTGTTCAGACTGTTGATCTGATCCGTGAGTTCCTGCTGTCGGGTGGCGTCGGTGGTCTGCGACAGTTCGCTCTGCAACGACGTGATCTGGGACTGAGTCGATGCGATGTCAGCATCGGACACGGACCGGGAGAACGACGGCGCATTGTCAAAGTTGAAATCCTGTATGCCTCCCGATGCACGGAGGAAGGTGTTCCTGCCCAGAGGCGTGGAGAAGAACACCCCGGCATTAACCAACGTGCCATCGTTGTTGTAGCCTTCCGGGTAATGCACCCAGGTCACCCCACCTTCCACGCCGAGCGTCCAAGTGTGCTGGGGACTCCATCCGAGGGAGCCATGAACAGAATGCATCACACGGTCGAAGATGCTAGCGGAGTCCTCCATGGCGATCGCGTCAGAACGCATGAAATTGAGCGAGAGATTGATGTCCGAGTTGACGGCCCAGGAGGCGGCGATACCCGCGTCGTTCTGGTACACTCCGAAGACCTCGGTCGCGTCGAGCGCGAAGTCATTCTGCGCGGCTGGGCGGACGGACATGCGGTCATAGATCACGAAATTGACCGGGCCAACCTTCACATCAAAAGCGATGGTGCTGCCAGGCAGAATGTTGAGCACAAAATCGCCGCCATAAGGCGACACTTCCGGGTGGTCGAAGTAGTGGTCAAAACCGACGGTGGTGGTGATCGAAAGCGCGTTATTTCGCGTGATCTGGTAGTTCGCGTCGACGCTCAGAAAGCCGCTGGCAATGAAATCGGAGACCGGGTTGTCATGAGCGCGCGTGACGTTGTCGTTGTATTCGAGCATGCCGGACAGCCCGAACCCGACATTCACTGGCCCCAGTTTCAAATTGCGCCGACCCCCAAGAAAGGGATCCGACACGTAGGTGGGCGCAAAGAATGACGACGTGGCGGGATACGGGCCGGAATACTGTGTATAGTCGCCGGCGGCACGCGCCGAGTAGGCAGCGTATCCGCTGCGCACGGCAGGCTGGCCCATCTGCCGCACAGCTTCATTGGACGAGAATGCAGCCTCCTCGCCCATCGGACGCTCCTCGTTGACGTTGCCCATGTACACCCCGCGGCTGTAGTCATAGACCGCCTCACCGCTCCGCACTCCAGCCTGCTGCTCCTGCTGATGGATTCGCGACCTGAGATCATTGAAAAACATGCCCGTTTGTGAAGGCGAGGCTCCATACTGGGCAAAGAGCGAGTGCCCTTGAAGGAAAACCGCTGCGGCCAGTCCTGCGACAAGAAAAGGCGGGAACAGGCTGCGTGGGGGGGACAAAAACCTCATAGGTCGGGGAATTAATGGTGATTGAACCTCCAATAGAAGCAATTCGCCGCGTTTTTGTCCATCACAAAAAAGCCTTTCTCAAAAAACCTGGGCCATGGCCTCAGCGGGTCTCACCGAGGCCCGGCAAGGGCCTTCCGGTCGCCCGAACAGGCCCCGCCGATACTTTCCCCGGCCCGACTCAGCGCTCGAGCCAGAAGACTTGGCGCATCAAGTCCATCGTCAGCCGGTAGTCTTTGAAAAAGAATGATCCCACACGGGCACCTCCAGGGGAAATGGCGATCTCGGCATCCTGATGACTGGGTCCCAGCCCTTCGAGTTTCTTGAGCATGGCAAGCTTGACGCCCGCCTTGTTCACGTCGGACATGCCGCCGATGGCGGTGTTCACCATCCCCGGATCGACCGGCCTGGCAGTCCGCAGCACGTCCAGTTCCGCCGCCAGGCTCTCGTCGATCTCCACCCCAAAGGCAGAACCGGTGTCCACCAGCGACAGCCAGCGAATGCCTCCAGATTCGAGAATAACATTCGGCAGCCCGCCCTCCATGATCAGCGGCATCTTCCAGACACGCGGTCCGGGAGGCGGCGGCTTGAAGTCCGCCTTGAAGCCAAAGGTCATCTTGTGGGCTGGATAGTCCAGCGTGACGTATCGGCACCACTGGCGCACCATGTCAAAGCCCAGCAAATCCATGCTCACCTTCTCCTTCATGAGCGGCCCCATCCAGCGGGTTTCATTGTGACTCGTCCGCACCAGGCAAAGCTGCCTCGTGAGTCGTGCCTGCCCAAAGTCCAGCGGGCTGAATATCCCCGCAAGCATCTTCTCCTTCCCCATGACCCCCATCACCGTGATGTTCGTCGTGCCCGGATTTACGATCCCCAGGTTGTTCTTCAGCGCCGTGTCCGCATCGAGGAGAGACACTTGGGCACCGGAGTCAAACATCAGCGCCACCGGTTTCTTCGAACCATTGATCCAGCAGCGCAAGGTCGGAATGACCGAGTTCACGGCCAGGGGCACCGTCACGGCGGCAGGCCCCTCCACCCTCGCGTCGTAAGCGATGGCACCGCCGCGTCTCGTCACACCGAGTTCGGAATCAGTCTTGGCCTGCTTTTCGAGCCTGCGAAATACCGCGTCAGAGACCGGTGCATACGACGGCTTCATGGCACAGCCTTGGACACATGTGAGAACCGTGACCAGGCATGATAATGAAACAAACGTGCGGACGGACATCGGCGGCATTAGACACCACTTGCACGGTGTTTGGCAAAACTATTTCCAACAATGTCTCGCCTTCCCGTCTTCTCCCGGCGGGGTTACCCGGTCCATTCTCCATCCCCCGGCAGCCCGGTTCTGCCTACGATGGAATTGCCGATTCCATGAATGAAAAAGGCACCCCGCTACTTTTCATGGCAACACTCGCAGCAAGGGACTGCGCCGAGGAAGCTCCGCGACCGAGGCACAAACTTGAATGCCACCGGCAGCAAAACGTGCACCGCGCTTGGCGGATGTCCCGCCAGCAGGCAAGGCGATGTAGTTCCACACTGATTTGAGTCTTGCCTCCTGGAACGTGGCATGACTAAATGGCCGCCATGACCGCCGCACACGCAACCAGCGCCTTCCGCCGACTGCACCATGAGATCGGCACCGTCGATCTTGTCGGCATCGAGGAGCGGGTGGCGAAGTTTACCACGCGCAGCATCAAGAACCAGTCGAAGATGTTTGGCCTGCGGCTCGCCGTCTCAATGGTCGATCTCACGACGCTGGAAGGGAAGGACACCCCCGGCAAGGTGGCATCGCTTTGCCAGAAGGCGATCACGCCGCATGACGGTGCCGATGTGCCGCAGGTGGCTGCGGTTTGCGTTTATCCATCGATGGTGAAGTACGCGCGCAAGGCTTTGGGAGCCGAGAAAATCAAGATTGCGTCCGTCGCCACTGCATTCCCGTCCGGCCAGGCGCCTCTCAAGACGCGCCTCGCCGAAGTGCGCACCGCCGTAGCCGATGGCGCGGACGAGATCGACATGGTGATCAATCGCGGTGCATTCCTCGCTGGTGAGTTTTCGCTCGTGCAGGACGAGATCGCCGCCGTGCTCGAGGCGTGCGGCGAGTCCACGCTGAAGGTCATCCTCGAAGTCAGCGAGCTTGAAACCTACGACAACATCCGCGCCGCCAGCTTCATCGCCATGCGCGTGCTGCGGCCCGGCGACTTCATCAAGACGAGCACCGGCAAGACCTCGCTCAATGCCACGCTCGGCAACAACCAGGTCATGCTCGAAGCCATCCGCGATTTCTATTTGGAAACCGGCACTCCCATCGCCATGAAACCCGCCGGTGGCATCCGCACGGCCAAGCAGGCACTTCAGTTTCTTATCGCCGTCAAAGAAACCCTCGGCGATGCCTGGCTGAACAACACCCGCTACCGCTTCGGCGCGTCATCCTTGCTCAACGACCTACTCCGCCAGATCGAGAAGCAAACGACCGGTGCGTATCAGGCACCTTATTACTTCAGCGAGGCGGCTGAGAGTTATTGATGCCGCCGAGCCGCTCCGTTAGCATGGCAACGCATGAGCACCCCTTCTTCCTCCCCGCCCGAGCGGAACTACGCCGTCTTCATCAGCTACCGACATGCCGACAACAAAGAGCAGGGCCGCCAGTGGGCCACCTGGCTGCACCACACCTTGGAGACCTACGAAATCCCACCCGATCTCGTGGGCTGCACCAACTTGCGAGGCGAGCCAGTCCCCGCCTCGCTCTATCCCGTCTTCCGCGATGAAGAGGAACTGCCCGCCGATGCCGACCTCTCCGCCAACATCGAGCGCGCGCTGAGGCACTCCGCCCTCCTCGTTGTCCTCTGCTCCCCGCGCGCCGTCGAGTCCCGCTTCGTCGCCGACGAGATCCGCTTCTTCAAGGAACTCTGCAAAGCCGGCCACATCCTCGCCCTGATGATCGATGGCGAGCCCAATGCCACCGACGATCCCGGCAAAGCCCGCATCGGCATCCGCCCGGAGCAGGAATGCCTGCCCGAACCCCTGCGCTACGGCGTCCCGCGCGCAGACGGCAGCATTGACTGGACGCAACGCACCGAGCCCATCGCTGCCGATGTCCGTCCGCAGAACCAGCCCGTCCAAGGCTGGACCACCGCCGCAGCCTATCGCGAGGAACTCACCCGCCAGAGCCTCGCCAAACCGGAAATCGAACGCCTCAGCACCGCCTACGAGGAGCAGTTGCAGCTCGCCACGATGAAGATCATCGCCGGAGCCATCGGCCTGCCGCTCGGCGAAGTAACCCAGCGCGACAAACGCCACGCCGAGAAGAAGTTGAAACGCGCACGGCAGGAGTTGAGCCGCACCGAGTTTTTGTTTGCGAGACAATTGCTGGATTTGAAAGACCGGGCGCGCGCCAATGCCCGGCTGTCGAAGGCAATCGAAAATGATCCGGAGAACTGCGCTGCGACTGTGCTCGGGCTGGAAGATCTCCGCCGCCGGGCAAACCGCGGCGCGCTCCGGCGCTACCTCCATGAAGGTCGGGTGAATACTGCATTGTTCAGCCCCGACGGCACGCGCATTCTGACCGCCTCTTCTGACCAAACTGCTCGGCTCTGGTGTGCGTCCACCGGACAACCTCTCGCCGATCCCTTGCGGCATGAAGACACGATTAACTCCGCAGTGTTCAGCCCCGACAGCACGCGCATCCTGACCGCTTCGCAGGATAATACCGCGCGACTCTGGGACCCTGCCACCGGCCAGGCTATCGGCGAACCCTTGCGGCATGAAGATACAGTCAACTTCGCGGTGTTCAGCCCCGACGGCACGAGGATTTTGACTGCTTCGCGGGACAATACAGCACAGCTCTGGTGTGCTTCTACCGGACAGCCTCTCGCCGATGCCTTGCGGCATGGAGATGTGGTTATATCCGCAGTGTTTAGCCCCGACGGTACGCGGATTCTGACCGCGTCGTGGGACAACACCGCGCAGGTCTGGGACGCAGCAACCAGCCAGCCCCTCGTCGAGCCTTTGCGCCATGAAAACAAAGTTCGCTCCGCACTTTTCAGCCCCGACGGTACGCGGATTCTAACTGCATCGTGGGACAATAGCGCGCGGCTCTGGGACGCGGCTACCGGCCAACCCCTCGGCGAACCCTTGCGGCATGAAAATGGGTTTTACTCCGCAGTATTCAGCCCCGACGGCACACGGATTGTAGCTGCTTCATGGGATAATATCGCGCAGCTGTGGGACGCAGCCACCGGCCAGCCCCTCGCCGAACCCTTGCGGCATGAGGACTTGATCAACACGGTGGTGTTCAGCGCCGACGGCACGCGCATTGTGACCGCCTCCGAGGACCATACCTCGCGGGTCTGGTGCGCTGCCACCGGCCACCCGCTCGCTGAACCCCTGCGGCATGAAGGCATAGTTACTTCCGCAGTGTTCAGCCCCGACGATACGCGAATTTTGACTGCCTCGGAGGACAACACAGCGCGGCTGTGGGACCTCTCAACCGGACAGTTCCTCGCGGAACCATTACTGCATGAAAACTTGATCAATTCGGCAGTGTTCAGCTTCGATGGATCTCGGGTTCTAATTGCCTCTGACGATAACACAGCGCGGCTCTGGGACGTCTCAACTGGACAGCTTCTCACGATACCCTTGCGGCATGATGGCAGGGTTAGCTCCGCAGTATTCAGCCCCGACGGCACACGAATTCTAACTGCTTCGTGGGATAATACCGCGCAGCTCTGGGACACGGCTACCGGCCAGCCTTTAACAGAACCATTGCGGCATGAAGGAAGAGTTCTCTCCGCAGTATTCAGCCCCAATGGTTCAAAAATCGCAACCGCGTCGTGGGACAACACTGCGAGGCTCTGGGACGCGACCACTGGCCAGCCGATCGCGGAACCCTTGCGGCATGAAAACAGGGTTAGCTCTGCGGTATTCAGCCCCGACGGAATGCGGATCGTCACTGCCTCCGATGATAACACCGCACGGCTCTGGGATACGGACACCGGCCAGCCGCTCGCAAACTCCTTGGTGCATGGAGTCCCCGTTTGTTTCGCGATTTTCAGCCCCGACGGCGTGCGGACTTTGACCATCTCGTATGATAATAGAGTTCAACTTTGGGACACAGCCACTGGCCAGTCCTTCGCCAAACCATTGCAGCATAAGGGTGGTGTGAACTCCGCGATGTTCAGCCCCGACGGCATGAGGATTGTAACCGGCTCGTCTGACAGCACCGCCCGCCTTTGGGATGCTGCCACCGGCCAGCCCCTCACAGAACCCTTGCGGCACGGAAGTGGGGTAAACTCAGCGGTTTTCAGCCCCGACGGCGCACAGATCCTAACCGCCTCGGCTGACTGCACTGCGCGGCTTTGGGACGTGACCACCGGCCAGCCGCTCACGGAATCTTTGATGCATGATTACCCAGTTAGCTCCGCAGTATTCAGCCCCAATGGCGAGCGGATTCTAACCGTCTCTTCTGGATTCAATGCGCGACTGTGGGATGTAGCTATCGGCGGACTTTCTTCCATCGACACGGTGCGCCTAAGGCAGGTGCTCGAAATCATTGGTAGCCACCGCCTCAATGAGCGTGGACTGCTCGAGCCTGTCCCTCCTGTCCACATTGAAAATCTTCGACGGGACTTCGACACTTCGCCCGACATGGATCACCTGCTTCGCTGGTGGTGGAACGACCCTTTCGCCCGCTGCATTAGTCTCAGTTCTCAAATCACCGTTCCCGATTTCGTCCGCCGCCGCATCCGCGAACTGCTCGATTGGCCCGATGACGACGTGAACGACACAAAAGCCAGACTGCTGCGCGATGCCCGCGACGCCTTTCAACACCATCCACTTGTCCTGATCTGCCTCGCCAAGCTGGGCAAGCACGGCGATCCCTCCTGGCTGAGGCAGCACGCCGTCTCCCGTCTGCTGGCAGAGCCGCATTACCTGACACCGCTGGAGCCGCCGAATGCCATTGGCGATGCGAAGGCCAACCGGCAATACGAACTCACTCTCGGCCTCGCCGAAGACTGCTTCCTCGGCGCGCGGTTGCTGATCAATGACCGCACCGGACAAACCCGGACCACCGATCCGAAGCGGATCGAACTGGCGAAGCAAGTCCTCGCGCGGGCGATGAGGCTCGCGCCCGAGAACGAGGCGTATCGGAAGCTGGCGGGGGAATTGTAGGCGGCTTCGCCAGAAGACGAATGGGGCGGGAGGAATGATCGCGCTCTGGCGGGCGCGCCTACGGTGCGGGTAGGGCGCTGTGTCCTCACAGCGCCGTCATGCGCACAGTCTGAGGATTCGATCACAGGGATCACCATCCGCATGGTTTGCCTTCTTTCGCGGCGGGCTGAGGACAGCCCGCCCTACCCCAGCACATCATTCCGGCGACGCGCGGCAATCCGGCCACGCCCTTGCGGGCGCAGATGCGTCACGTCCTCGCCCGTGTGATTCCGCCTTCGCCCGCGCAAGCCATTGCGCCGTGCGGCATCGGGTGGTACGATCCGGCGCATGATCACCATCGAATCCACCGATAAGGAAGTCCGCGTTTCCATTCCGCGCGATGAAATGGATCCGGTGCGGCTGGAGCATCTGCTGCGTCCGCTGCGCCTGGAGGCCGCGGTTTCGGGCAGCAGGATGACGGACGAAGAGGCTGACCGGATGGCCGAGGACATGAAGGCGCAATGGTGGGCGGAGAATCAGCACCGTTTTCTGCCGTCCGATATTCGTGAGTGACTGCCATGCGCGTGGTCGTGGATGCCAACATCGCCTTTCGTGCGCTTGCGCGTGGGAGTGGTGACTTGTGATCCAGGCTGGATTCTCCGGGGAGCGGTGAGTTTTTCGCGCCGTTCTTTGTGCTGGTCGAACTCTACAAGCACAAGGAGCGCATTCAGCGGCAGTCCGGCCTTTCCGAAGAGGAGGCGCTCACGGCGCTGCATGAGCTTTGCGAATGCCTGACCTTCATTCGCGAGGCTGACATCGCGCTCGGCACATGGGTCGAGGCATATCGTCTCACCAAGGACGTGGTTCCCAAAGACACACCTTATGTGGCCCTGACGCTGCATCTCGGCGCGAAGCTGTGGACCAAGGACGACGAATTGAAAAAGGGCCTTCGGGCCAAGGGGTTCGATGATTTCTGGGAGCCGTAGGCGCTGCTGATGGCGCTGGAGCCGCCGAATGCCATCGGCGATGCGAAGGCGAACCGGCAGTACGAACTCACCCTCGGCCTCGCCGAAGACTGCTTCCTTGGCACGCCGTTGCTCATCAATGACCGCACCGGACAAACCCGGACCACCGAGCCGAAGCGGGTCGAACCGGCCAAGCAAGTCCTCAGGGGCGGACGAGGAATCAATTGGGCACACGTCCACGGTGCAGGGTGACTCCTGAATTCAGACACTCGTCACCTCGTTTGCTGCTCGGCCTTGTCACGATGCTTGACGGTTTGCGCGGCAGCCGTCACACTCGGCTCCGTCATGCGAAAATCTTCCGCGATCACGAAACGAGCCGCTGCACGCTCAGGCCGGAAATCCAACCCGGGCGTGTCCGCCAATGGCGGCAAGCAGCGCGGGGCGGCGACGCGCATTTCGTCCCGCGAACTCATCTTCGGTGATCTTTGGGAATTCGATCCCGCGCCGGAGACGGCGGATCCGAAGCTGAAGGCGCGGTATGATTTGTTCATCGACGGCCAGTTCGTCGCGCCGAAGAGCGGGAAGTATTTCGATACGATCAATCCGGCGACGGAGAAGAAGCTCGCGGAGATCGCGCTGGCCGGAGCGGATGATGTGGATGCGGCCTATCGCGCGGCGAAGAAGGCCTTTGATGAAGTGTGGGGACCGATGCCCGGGCGCGAACGCGGGAAGTATATCTTCCGCATCGCGCGGCTGCTGCAGGATCGCGCGCGCGAGTTTGCCGTGGCCGAGACGATGGATGGCGGGAAGCCGATCAAGGAGTCTCGCGATTTCGATCTGCCGATGGCTGCGGCGCATTTCTTTTATCACGCAGGCTGGGCGGACAAATTGGAATACATCGCGCCGGGTCGCAGCGTGAAGCCGCACGGCGTGGTGGGGCAGGTGATCCCGTGGAATTTTCCGCTGCTCATGCTCGCGTGGAAGCTCGCGCCTGCGCTGGCGATGGGGAATTGCATCGTGATCAAGCCGGCGGAAACCACGAGCATCACGGCGCTGAAGTTCGGCGAGATTTTGCAGGAGGCCGGACTGCCGCCGGGCGTGGTGAACATCGTCAGCGGAGCAGGAGAGACCGGCGCGGCGGTGATGAATCATCCGCTGGCCGCGAAGGTGGCGTTCACTGGCTCGACGGAGGTCGGGAAGATCATCATTCGCTCGCTCGCGGGCACGGAGAAGAAGATGACGATGGAGCTGGGTGGCAAGGCGGCGAACATCGTCTTCGCCGACGCACCGCTCGATCAGGCCGTGGAAGGCATCGTGAACGGTATCTTCTTCAATCAAGGTCACGTCTGCTGCGCGGGCTCGCGCCTGCTCGTGCAGGAGAGCGTGGCCGACGAAGTGCTGGCCAAGCTCAAGCGACGCATCGCCGTGCTGCGAGTGGGCGATCCGCTCGACAAGAACACCGACATCGGCGCGATCAATTCGCGCGAGCAGCTCACGAAGATCACCGAGCTGGTGCAGAGCGGTGTGAAGGAAGGCGCCGAGATGCACCAGCCGCCGTGCAAGCTGCCGGCAAAGGGTTTCTATTTTCGCCCGACCGTGTTCTCCGGCGTGACGATGAGCCACCGCATCGCGCGTGAGGAGATTTTCGGCCCGGTGCTCAGCGTGCTCACCTTCCGCACCGTCGAGGAAGCCATCGAGAAGGCGAACAACACCGCCTACGGTCTCAGCGCAGGCGTGTGGACGGACAAAGGCAGCCGCATCCTGAAAATGAGCACCGAGCTGAAAGCCGGCGTGGTCTGGGCCAATACATACAACAAGTTCGACCCCACCAGCCCTTTCGGCGGCTACAAGGAGAGCGGCTTCGGGCGTGAAGGCGGCAGGCAGGGGCTGTTGGATTACTGCTCCATAGTTTGACGCCGCCGCGAGCGAATGCGGCAGTCCCGCCGATGCCAATCGAGCCTCGCGGCAGAATGGCGGAAGCGAACGCGCGCCTGGAGGGGTTGCGCATGAAATGCCTCTGTGAGTCTGGTGCTTCCGAGTTGCCCCGATTCAGGGTTCCGCAGATGGAATGAAGCTGGAATTCAATCTGCGGAGTCCTGAGTCTGTGGGAATCCACTCCAAATGTCTTCATGCGTAAGCCCTGGCGCGCCTGGCCGGCCGCCTGAAAAACAAGTGACGCCGCGCGCTTCCTGCGCCAGAATTTGCGCCCGTCATGCAAACCAACGTCGATCCCCTCATCCTTCTCCTCCAGGCAAACTCGGGCCGCACTCCGGCCGAGCTCGCCGCCGCGCTCGGCGTCTCCGAGAGCGAAGTGAAGCAGCGGATCGCCGCCGCCGAAAAGGATGGTGTAATCCTCGGCTACCACGCCGTGGTAGATCGTCAGAAGGCCGGTTACTCGGGCGTAACCGCGCTCATCGAAGTGAGCATCCGGCCGGAGCGCGACGGCGGCTTTGATCGTCTCGCGCGGCGCATCGCAAAGTTCGACCAGGTGCGCGATTGTTTCCTCATGAGCGGCGGTTACGACCTCGCCGTCGTCGTCGAGGGGAAGGATCTGCTCGATGTCGCCAATTTCGTCGCAGAGAAACTCAGCACGCTCGGCGGTGTGCTCTCCACGGCCACACGCTTCCAGCTCAAAGCCTACAAACAAGGCGGCTTCCTCGCGCAACCCGCGCCAGATGAAGATCGACTTCCGGTCTCACCCTGATTGAAAGTGGCGCAACCCGCCGGGTTGCCGCCTCAAGCGTGCAAGCCAGCGGCTTGCACCACTTTTCACCGCCATGGATTACACCAACAAGATTGCCTCCCACATTCGCGACCTGCCGCGCTCCGGCATCCGCGATTTCTTCGAACTCGTCATCGGCCGCAGCGACGTCATCTCGCTCGGCGTCGGTGAGCCCGACAAGCCCACGCCATGGCCCATACGCGAGGCGGCCATCCGCTCGCTCGAGAAAGGACAGACCTCCTACACCTCGAACCTCGGCCTCGAATCGCTCCGCGTCGCCATCGCCGAATACGTGGAGAAGCAATTCCGCGTCAGCTACGATCCGAAGAGCGAGATCCTCGTCACCGTCGGCGTCAGCGAGGCGCTCGACATCGCCTTCCGCGCCGTCTTGAATCCCGGCGACGAAGTCATCTATCACGAGCCCTGCTACGTCAGCTACAATCCCACGATCAAGATGGCCTACGGCGTGCCCGTGGCCGTGCAGACGCGGGAGGAGAATCAGTTCGCCCTCATGGCGGCCGACGTCGAGAAAGCCATCACGCCGAAGACCCGCGTCATCGCGCTGAACTTCCCCACGAATCCCACCGGCGGCATCATGCCGCCCGAGGAGCTGGAGAAAATCGCCGCGCTCTGCGTGAAGCACGATCTCCTCT